>JBJKRL010000095.1:0-58621 GCA_046704745.1 Desulfocapsaceae bacterium
CATCCAAGGCTGCTCAAAGCAGTTTGCAAACAAATAATATTGCGTAAAAGCCAAGAGTTAAGATTGAAACCTGTTTGGCGTGTGTTTATAGATGCTACCCGGAAAAGGAACCGCGAAAATCGGTGATTATGGGATTAGAGCGTAATTAGAGGACATCCTTAGGTAGTTTCCATCTGAAAACGGTGCTTTTCTCCTAACTCGTCGTTGCGCTCAAAATTTTATCTTCGGAATATCAATTATATGCCTGCGGTAAAATTCTTCGCGCGTCTAGAGTTAGAAGAGGTAAGCGTAGACTCCGAGAATCCTCATTTTGCAAAAGGCTCAATTGAGAAGTAAATATGGTCAGGCTTGACAAATGGGCATTTGAGACAGGGAATAATACCCATAAGTCAAGTCTGACCCCATGCGATTTCACATGCGGGCTCAAAAAGCCTTTTGTGACTGTCTGATCATACCGGTGGGCAAATTAAGCCGCTTTAGAAAATGTGGTGGTTTTTTAAGACAATTCAATTGCCATATTGTGAGGCGCTATACCCATAAAAAAAGCCGGCTAGGCTTTGACCTCATGCAGCCAAAAGTCATGGAGGTTACAGAAGCTGGTGACGTACAATTCGCCCTTGTAGCCTGCCGGGAGGTCGTATTCGGATTCCGGTTTGTCGGCTGGGGTGAATGTCTTGGCGCCGATGAAGGTGCCGTTGGCGAGAACCAGCGTATGCCTGACGATGTAATGCTCCTGCGTCATCGGGTGATGGGGGGTGACCACAGACACCTTGGCGCCTGTTATGGTGACTTGCGGGATATGAATACCCTCCACCGCCTTCCACCGGCCCGGATCCGCGTGGGTGAAAATCACATTTTTGTATTTGGACCTGCCTAGCGCAAAGGCGTTGGGAACCGAAGAACCGAAAGCGACGACAGTGGCAGCCACAGCCGTTGTCTTGAGAAAATTGCGTCGATCGTTCATGGCAAACCTCCTCTGAATTGGATGGGTGCAAAAATGCCTGATAGTGGTATGTAACCATCAGCCTGTTTGAAAAAACATCCCGGTTTTGCCGGGATCAAAAATCTACTGTTTTAAATGGAAAAAATTAGTGCAGGATATGCCCTTTAAAAAGGAAGCAATTCATTCTATGCGCAAACTTTAGACTTGTCAAATGCACAGGAATGGGCGGGCAGGTCTTGCGATCTTATAAATCAAGCGGTAAGGTCGCATTATTATGGCAAGATCGTTACGAATAGAATATCTAGGAGCTGTCTAAAATCTCACTGCCAGAGGAAATCGGCCGGAAGATATTTATTTAGATGATGCAGACGGAATCAGCTTTCTGAAGAGACTGGGCAAGACTTGAGCCAATATGTACACGTGACCCTATAATTACACGTATTTTTATAACAATAGGAGACATCCGGACATGTCACAATTTAGCAAGGTAACAATCACCAAAGAGGCCAATATTTATTTTGAAGGTCAGGTTACGAGTAGAACAGTGCTCTTCGACGATGGCTCTAAAAAGACTCTTGGCATCATGCTTCCTGGTGCCTACGAATTTAACACCGATTCGAAAGAGTTGATGGAAATCCTCTCGGGCGATTTGGAGATACAATTGCCTGGGGAAAGCTGGAAGAAGATATCAGTTGGGGAATCTTTTGAAGTACCGGCAAATTCAAGTTTCAAGCTGAAGATTCACAAAGTGACCGATTACTGTTGCAGTTACCAACAATAAAAAAACATAAAAACCCGCCTGTGAGGGACCGGGAAAGACCGTGGCGTTTTTGAAATGCCGTAAATAGGTCAATTTCAGTGGCATTATCCATTGCCGTGCATCATTGTTTCCCGGTCCCACAGCCCAGCGTTCCACAGATCGCCGTACGGCAACCGAACTGGTTGAAAGGAAGTGGAAATGGACGAATATACGGACATACACACATTGATGTTCTTCCTTGAGGTACTGGGTATGGGCCGTAAGCTACTGTATCGAGGACAAGTGAACGCCGATTAGCGCTCACAAGAAGGTTTGTCCAGGGAAGCCCGAAGCACATTCAGGTTACAATTCAAAATCTGTGGGCTGAGCATGGCTCCTTGAAGAAACGGGGAGACCAGCGATATCTGGATCTGAGGCTCCGGAGCATGTAGGCTATGTGTGGATGACACCTGCCAATTTAAGGGCGAGGAGCAGCAGGACAGCGGAGATAATATAAAGCACCAGAAAGCCCTTGATCCGCTTTTCGATCACCGCCTCGGCCGGATTTTCAGGGTTATAGAAGACCCTGACTGCCTGGTTCTTCGGATATGAGAGGACCTTGCGGCTCACCCAGATCGGCACCGATTTCGGATTGCCGCGCCCGCCTGTGGTATCGACGAAATCAGGTTGCTTGTCAGTATCTTCGCCTCCTTTGAGCAGACTCGTCAACCAGCCTGCCATGCTGCTGCCGCCAATACTGCCGAGGGCCAGCCTGTCGCCCTTGTACGTCCGCCCTCGCACCTCATAGCTGAAGATTACCTTTGCCTGATAGACGACACCCTGTTTAAATGTCGAATAGCCGCTGTCACCGGGAGCGGTGCTGAGGTAGGCCTCGACAAAGGAGGAGACGACTTTTCCGGCTGTTGAAGGCCATCCGGTCACCTGTTGAAACCTACGTTGCAGGGCAAAGGCATAAAGTACGATAAAAATCACCATCCCGAACAACACTGCAACCCAAACCGCGTTTTCAGGTTTGTCGATATACCCGGCAATGCGGTCTGTAAACTCCTCTATGCCAATGGGCAGGATGACAGCGCAGGCAAGAAGGAACAGTGATAACCCTATAAAAACCTTAATGAAGTTCGGCGGTAGATCCCGCTCTAGCACGGATTGTCCCGGGGCGTTCGGATTGTAATGCACATCGACATCGGCCCCCTTTGGGTATTTATTCAATGTCTCTTCCACCTGAAAATCCGGCATCTGTTCGCCGATACTTATTCGTTTGCCTTTGTAATTACGACCCTCAACGGTATATTCGTAGACCACCTGAGGATAATTACCCATGGTATCTTCTTCGGTTCCCTTTTTCACACCGCCACGGCGCCGGCTCTCGACCTTGGAGACGATCACCTTGCCCGAAGCAGTCAGCCAGTTGCGGCAGCGCCACACTTCATGTAATTTCACACCGGTTGCAAAAAACAATATGCCGGCAATTACCGCGATGACAATCAAGAAAAATTTAATGAATATATCTGCGTCCATAAGCCCCCCCCTTACTTGGTGAACCGCTTATGCAAGTAGTCTTAACTCGAGATAATAGGTTTTCTCCGTCTCTTAATGACAATAAGGTAGTGATGAGCGGCCAATTAAAAAAGGGGATGGTATCTTTTTGTCAACAATAAAGAAGAAACGGGGGCAGGTATGACAAATGGGCACCGTTTTGATTTCTCAGAGCACATGGCACGGAAAAACCAAGTGATGGGTCAGGTAAGTGGGGGCGGGCCAAGCTAATCGGCTGAAATGAGTATTTATTTTTCGGAAAATCATCCTTAAATGTACCTATAATGCCTTTTTTAGGTACAAAAAGGGCGATAGAGGCTGTAAAAATGGTTATTTCCGGAATAGTAATATGTAACGACTGATGAGATAGCCTGTGGCCCGACTCCGGTGCCACCGGTTCTTGTACTGGCAATTCCATAGTATATGTGATAGCTTTTTAAATCGGCTCGTTTGCTATTCCTTCTTCGTTATGGGGACAACTTGAAGATTGGAGTACCTTATGAGCCTTTATTGTTCAACCGGCAGAGCCTATGAACTCTGAGCATGTCCAGAGGGTATGGTTTTATATGTTGGAAAACAAAGCATATGATTGACAAATAAATTGATGGAAACATCGCTACGTTTAAATAGTATCTGATGTACTTTTGCTCAGGTTTCATGAAATATGCAGGCTGTTCTAATTCATTTTTTGAGGATGTGTCATGTATGTTTTTTCGATAGTACTTATCGTCATATCAAATGTGATGTACAACATAAGCCAAAAATCAACCCCACATAATGTAAATCCCTTCACATCACTATTTGTAACATATTCGGTCGCAGCAATTTTTACTCTTATTGTATCGATATTTGTAAGAAGCAAAGAGGGCTTTTTTTCATCTTTTGGATATCTTACCTGGACAAGTTATCTTCTTGGGGGGGCCATAGTCGGGCTTGAGCTTGGTTATCTTTTTGCCTATCGGGCAGGATGGAAATTGAGTGTGGTAACCCTGGTTGCAAATATTAGTTTGGCACTGATTCTGATATTTATTGGTACCCTGATTTTTAAGGAACATTTTGAGTGGTATAAGGTTGTTGGCGTTGGATTATGTATCGGTGGGTTGCTGATTCTGAATAGTTGACGGCGGTTAATTTGGGGGACATTGTATTGGATTCCAATAAAATTCACCGGATAAACTGGTGAATTTCGCGCTGTACGTATGAAAAATGATTTCCCTGCATTTCTTCGTCGCGGCTTTTCTCTAATGATCGGCAATCCTTGGCAGGGCATGAGGGGCGGCATCCAGGTTGCTCCTGGATCCGTTTAAAATTGCAAGAAAGCAAGGGGGAAAGACGATCCGGGGCCGGGGCACGATCTTGCCTGAGAATAGCAATGTGCTGCGTTTAGGAAAAAATTCGGTTTTACTTTGAAATATTATCGTGGAGAAGGAGCTTATGCTTTAACCGTCGATCTTCGTCACGCCAAATTGGAGGAATAGGGGAGCAATTATACACTATGAAAAAACATTTTCTTGTCACCCTTAGTAACGATAGCAACTACCTTTTCGGGGTTCGCTTTCTCTGCTCATTTTTCAGGGCAACCCATAACCATGAACACCAGGTCACGCTATTGCACATTTGCAGCAGGGACGGAAACAATATGAGTCAGTCCTTAATGGAAATGTGGCAAGACCCCGGTGATGAGGCAGAAGCCCATCTTTCAGCCGGTGCCAGGAAATCGATCAGCCGGGCTAAAAGACTGCTTTCCGATCACAGCATGTCGATTGACCATATCATCACCAAGACCTTCGTGGAACGATACGGCAAAGTTAAGGACATCCTGACCGAAGGGGCTCGAGGGCTTTATGATGCGATCGTCCTCGGAAGGAGGGCATCCTACGCTCTCCAATGGATGTTTGAACGGCCAGGCGATGAAACCGCCCAGGCGGTAATCAGGGACAGCGGTTGCTCTACCCCTTTGTGGATCTGCCCTGAGCCGGAAACGGATCGTAAGAATGTACTCCTCTGTCTGGACGGATCGGACAATGCTCTCCGGGCTGTCGATCATGTCGGGTACATCCTTGCCGATCAACCGCAACAGCATATCACTCTGTTGCATGTAACCGGTGGCAGTCGTGATTCTGCAACGATCTTTCGGCAGGCGGAAGATGTTCTCCAGCGTCACGCCATAAGCAACGACAGGATCAGTAAACATACTACTCGTGGCCTGACGATTGCCGGGGCAATCCTTAGTGAAATAGACAAGGATAAGTATGCTGTTGTCGCCCTCGGTCTGCGAGGTGAAAGAACCGGTAAAGGTCTACCCATTGCCGGCGGAACCACTGCTAAACTGATCAGCAAGATCGAAAAAGTTTCCCTCTGGTGCTGCCCTTAACTGGTGAATTGATCTTGTTGAAATGATGGACGATGTAGTGAGGCGCCATAAAATTATAACGTATTATTTCCCTAAATAGAAACGTCCTTATACTATTCAAAATGATGGCGGATGTGTTCAGGCGGCATGGCATGACCGTGGTCGTGCCCCGCCTGACAAGTAGCCGACGCATTTGGGCCGGCATACTGTTTAAGGACCGACAGAGAGCAGAACAAGATCACTGGAGCGAACCAGGGCCTGACCACATCGGTTGCCAATGCGGAAACCTTCGAACACCAGTGTTGTTTCGTTCTGTCTTTATGCTGGCATAATGAAGGATATTTTAATAGTAAAATATGTTAGGTGAGGCGTTTTTAGGAAATAAAGTGATGGTAAATCCTAAGCTAAAACAGGTTGCTTGTGTGTCTATGCAGATAGAGGCACAATGGAGATAGGACATGGAAAATACTTCACAAACACGGAAGGGAAATATTATCTATTTTTCACACGGTGGTGGTCCATTACCGATACTTGGTGATCCAAGTCATGAAAAGATGATCACTTTCATGAAGCAGTTACCCCAACAGATTGATAAACCGGATGCCGTCGTCGTATTCAGCGCTCATTGGGAAGAGTCAATACCAACAATAATTGGAAGTGAAGCACCGGAATTATTCTACGATTATTATGGCTTCCCTCCAGAAACATATGAATTGAAGTATCCTGCTCCAGGAAACCCAAAACTTGCTCGAAGGGTAGAAAAACTATTAGAACAGCAGGGCATTACATCAAAAATAGATAAGGATAGAGGGTTTGATCACGGAGTATTTATTCCTTTAAAGATGATGTATCCAAACGCCGATATTCCGATGATACAAATCTCACTTATTCATGGATTGGATCCCAAAAATCATATCGTATTGGGAAAAGCTCTCGCCGCACTGACCAAGGAGAATATCCTTATTATAGGATCAGGATTTTCATTTCATAATATGGGTGCCTTTGTATGGAATAATATAAATAAACCGGATTCCAAGAATGACGAGTTTCAAGAATGGCTCATCGATGTTTGTATAGGAAAGTATTCTATTTCAGAAAGAGAGAAAATGTTGGTAGAATGGAATAACGCACCAAATGCAAGATATTGTCACCCGAGAGAAGAGCATTTGTTGCCATTGCATGTTTGCCTGGGAATTGCAGGAAAATCTGCAGACCTTATCTTTGATGACTATATATTGGGAAAAAGGGCTATCGCGGTAAAATGGTAAGATTTGTTAATGAAATTGAAATACTTGCCAGCATGACATTTCGCATCAGCAGTCGACTCTTTTGACACGGCTTTTTTCGTCGGTTTTGCCTCGAACTCAAAAACCCCCGCCACCCTTGACCTCCCCAGGGGCAAGGTCGCTGCGAAGTTTGCCGTTAATGGTTAGATATGCAGGAAATCATTACTTGCATTGAAAGAGAAGGCACTCCAGATGACGTTTGGTTTATTGTCGTAGATTTTGCGGCTTATACAAAGTGGAATCCTTTTATTTGTTCCATAGAAGGGACGGTGAAGAAAGGTGAGCGACTGAAGGTTATAATTAAACCCGTTCAACCATTATTCCCACCAACGCATGAGCACGCTTCCCCAGGTAAAACCTGCACCAAAGGCGGCCATTACCACATAATCACCCTGGCTGACCCGTTTTTCTTCGACCATTGCCTCATACAGGCACAGGGGAATCGTGCCGGCTGTCGTGTTGGCATATTTGTCAATATTGATCATGATTTTGCTCGGGTCGATCCCCATTCGTTTGCCGCTGGCCTCAATGATCCGAATATTCGCCTGGTGAGGAATGAAGAGCTTGATGTCTTCGCCGGTCAGGCCGTTGCTTTCAATGATCCGAGCCGAGACCTCGGCCATTTCAGTCACGGCGAATTTATAGACTTGTTTGCCTTCCTGATAGACGTAGTGCTCTTTATTGCGTACCGTCTCCAAGCTGGCCGGCCGGCGGCTGCCACCTGCTTTCATTTTCAGGAATTCCCCACCTGCGCCGTCAATGCGCTGTTTGAAGTCCAAGATGCCGTAGTGGGGATCCGGGCAGGGTTCAAGCAGCACCGCTCCGGCGCTGTCTCCGAACAGGACGCAGGTGCTCCGGTCACTATAATCTATAATGCTGCTCATCACATCACTTCCGATCACCAGAGCTTTTTGGTAATGGCCGGAACTGATCATCTGCGCTGCTGTGCTCAGGGCGAAAACGAAGCCGGAGCATCCTGCTGACAGATCGAAGCCCCAGGCTTTGGTGGCGCCGATTGCGTTTTGCACCAGACATGCCGTGGATGGAAAGAACATGTCCGGGGTTACTGTGGCGACAATGAAAACATCGATATCGGCAGCCGTGACACCGGCACGATCAAGACATTCCTTAGCCGCTCGGCTTGCCATGTACGAGTTACCAAGCCCGGGCTCCAGAATACGCCTCTCGCGAATGCCGGTACGCGTCAGGATCCATTCATCGGTCGTATCCACCATCTGCTCCTAATCTTTGTTTGTGAGTCTGCGCTCGGGCAAATATCGGCCTATGGATCGAATGTATGCGGTTTGTCTCATATCTCGGGGTCCCGTCGGGATTTGATTTATTTAAAATAAACAATAAATTATTCCAAACAAATAAAGATGTTTCAAGCTTTTCTTTGATCCTTCATAGGCTTACTAGAGACATTGTATCGTAACACTATGAGCAAAGAAGTTGTGATCAAGGCTCCCAAGGACTGGCCTTTCATGGACAGGGATTTGGAATCCATAGACGGAATGTCCCCGAACGAGGCAATCCGTCACAACCGGGTAAAAACTGCACCATATGTGGTCAAAGGAAAACGCTACGTCCCAATGTCAGTGGCAGAAGCCAAAACCTATAAAGAAGAGGGAACCGGAAGTTGGTATGGATATGAGACGCTGTACAGCACAGGAGGATACAAAACTTTTCAGGAGTTCATGAAAAAGCAATTTTTTATCATCTCGTCGCCTTTCGTTATTCTCACCATCCTCACTCTGCTCTCTTGACGGGTATCGGTTTGCCCCTATTATTTATTTAAACGTTAGTCGCACCTAAAAAAGGAGTTCGGCTTCGGTTGTGCCCCGCTGGGAATCCGCTGCTTTTCCACTTATTCCATGTCAAGGATATGCGGGGCGTTTTTTCCATTGAAGACGAGGAGTATCCATGACACGGCATTCAAGTCAATTACCTGAAAATTTTCTCACCCTTGGCGAACTTATGGGTATAAACGATGAGAATCTTGTCCTTCGCAAAAAGTTTCTCCTTTTTGGTCCGGAAGATGAAGAACTGCTCAGAGGGATCGGCCCACTCTCCGAAAGCAAGGCAGATGAGGTCATAGACGCCTTTTACGAGCATCTTCTGTCATTTGATCAGATGAGGACCTTTTTTCCCGACGAGACCGTCATCTCCCGGGTTAAGGCCAAGCAGAAAGCCTATTTCATTCGCTTGACAAAGGGTGATTACGACCTCAACTATGTTGAAGACCGGCTGCGGGTCGGCGCTGTCCACGAACAGATCGATCTGCCCATCGAAGCCTATCTAGGGATGTTTTGTTTCTACCTGATAACCGCAGGAAAATATATTTTACCTGCTGGCCATACCGATATCGACTTAGCATGCTTCTTCGCCTTGATGAAGCTGACCTTCCTGGATATCTCCCTGGCCATAGATACCTATATCGATTCCCGCGAGCGCACCATCAAATCCCTCCAGCAGGAGGCGATAAGTGAGCTCTCGACCCCGGTGCTTCCCTTCCGTGAAGGCATGCTGCTGCTTCCGATAATAGGCCAGATCGACTCGCAACGGGCACGTCAGCTGACTGAGCACCTGCTGCTGGCTATCCGGGCCAACCGGGCCAAGGTGATCGTTATCGACATCACAGGAGTGGCGACTGTTGACTCGCGGGTCGCCAACCACCTGGTGCAGACCGTCGATGCAGCCCGTTTGATGGGGGCCAAGGTAGTAATCTCCGGCATCTCGCCCGAGATCGCCCTGACCATGGTGACCCTGGGGATCGACCTGGGTTCGGTCCATACCGTCGGTGACCTGCAAAATGGTATCGAGCATGCCGAACGGTTGCTTGGTTATCAGGTGAAAAAGATCACTGATACCGGCATCGATCAAAAGGGGGATCGGTGATGGAAGTTCCTATACTCAAGCAGGGAGATTATCTGATCGCTTCAATCCAAGGCGCTCTAACGGATAGCGATCTTACCGGTCTGCAGGAAAAACTTGTGCGTTCGGTACGCACCTACCGTTCCCGAGGGGTGGTGATTGATGTCACCGTGCTGGATGTCATGGACTCGTTTGCCGCCCGTACTCTACGTTCCATCGCCCTTATGATCAGGCTCATGGGTGCCCGACTGGTCATCGTTGGAATCCAACCTGAGATCGCCTTCTCCATGGTGCAGTTGGGCCTCACCCTGGAGGAGACCATGACCAGCCTCGATTTGGAAGACGGACTTGCAATGCTTATGGCCGCAGACAGGGACAAAAGGTAACACGGCCATGGAAATCGAAATTATCTCCATATCCGCTGATGTCGATGTGATGTCCGCTCGCCAAAAGGGGCGTGAATTGGCCACTACGCTTGGCATCTCCGGAAGTGATCTTACGCTGGTTGCCACCGCCATTTCCGAGGTTGCCCGCAATATCGTCCAGTATGCAAATCGCGGCGAGATAGAGTTTCGCACCGTTATTCGAGAGGGGAAAAGGGGATTGATGATAACCGCTCGGGACAATGGACCCGGCATAGCCGACATCGGCCAGGCTATGCAGGACGGTTTCTCGACCTCAAGAGGGATGGGTCTCGGGCTGCCGGGGGCCAGACGGCTGATGGACGATTTTGACATCATCTCAGAAAACGGCAAGGGGACTATCGTTACAATGGTCAAATGGGAACACTGACTATGAATACCTCGGCCAAGACAGAAATGCTCTGGAGCGTAGCACAGAGAGCACTGCCGGGTGAAAACATTTCCGGGGACAATCATCTGGTTGCAAAAATCTCCTGCGGTTGGCTGGTGAGCGTCGTGGATGGGCTGGGACATGGTCCGGAGGCGGCGATAGCAGGCAGGACCTTTGTCGAGACGCTTGCAGAGAATGCCGACAAGCCAGGGGACGAACTGATCCGTCTCGGCCACAAAGCCCTGAAAAACACCCGTGGCGGAGTTGCAGCCTTGGTCACCATTGATAATGATCGCCATCTACTCAGCTGGCTGGGGGTCGGAAACGTCGAAGGGATACTCCTTCATTCCGGTTCCGATGACCGGGTACCCGAATACATTACGACCCGCGGCGGGATCATCGGATATCGCCTTCCGGAACTGAAACCTTCATCTGTCCACCTTTCCAACGACGATATGCTGATACTGGCAACGGACGGCATTCAAGGGGGGTTTTCCCGGATGATTCCTGTGGGACAGACACCTGAAGTCATAGCTGCCTACATCCTTGACAACTATGCCAAATCAACTGATGATGCCCTGGTGCTGGTTGCCCGCTGGCACCTTGTTTTGGCTGATCAAAGGGGGGATTGAACAGTGTGCACAGCAATTCTTACAGCTTCAACATCGTCTTTTGCCGTGGCCTACCGGCTGGCATTGACGGACTATGTTCTGAACCAGACAGGAGAAGAGGCTCTGATGCAGGCCTATGAACTGGGTCGGCGGGCGGTAGCCGAACATTGTAATATCCTCGATCTTGTCGCAACCCACCAGGATGTCCTGTTGCAAACGGTGCTGGAAGGAGGAAATGAACGACATGCAGGGGAATATATGAGTCGAGGAGAGATTTTCCTGGCTGAAGTGATGGCGCCTTTTGAAATGATGCACCGTGGATTTTCTGATACAATCCGTCAGTTACGAGAGGTAAACGCGACTCTGGAACAGCGTGTCGACATACGGACCCGGGCGCTTGAAAAGAGCCGGCGCAAAACCGCCGACCTGGCCCGTCTCTACCAGATTCTCAGCAGCATAAATTCAGCCATCGTCCGCTTGAGGGACCGTTTGGAGCTGTTCAAAGAGGCCTGCAGGATAGCCGTGGAACAGGGAGGGTATCTGGCTGCCGGAATAAATACGGCCGATAGACTTAGTCGGAACCGAAACGGCATTTGGTATCATCGACATACCGGTTATTCGGATGCTGATGCATTGTTGCGTCGTTCCCGATCAGCCGATGTGCGCCTGGCAATAGACAGCGTTTACAGCCGAAAACGGCCTGTTATGCAGCATGGCGGTGCAAAAGACCTCGCTTCTAAACACAAGACGGATATCGAATCCTGCTCCTATGTCCTGCTGCCTTTGCTTATCGACGAGAAGGTAATTGGAGTGTTTTCTCTCTTTTCAGACCAGGAGGAAGCCTTTGCTGAAGATGAGAGACGCCTGTTGTCGGAGCTGGCAGGAGATATCGCTTTTGCTCTTGATCATATCCGGAAGGAAGAGAGGCTCAATTACCTGGCCTATCACGATACTCTGACCGGCCTGCCGAACCAGAATCTGCTTCTGGAAAGGCTCTCTTTCCAGCTTCAGGCCGCCGACAGGACAGACGACATGGTTGCCCTGCTCATAGTTGATCTCATCCATTTTTCCGATGTCAACGATACCTATGGACGACACGTGGGCGACAACCTATTGCGGCAGGTCGGCGACCGCCTTTGTGCCGCCATCGGCAAAAGGGAGACCGTAGCCCGGTTGGGTGCCGACCGCTTTGCTCTGACCTTGACCAACCTCATCGATGCCGGTCAAGTTGCTCATCGGTTGGAGCAGGAGGTCCTGGGCAGCTTTACCGAGCCCTTTGCCGTCGATGGGACCGAGATGTACATTACGGTGCAGGTCGGTCTCGCCCTCTACCCCTCCGATGCCCAGACTGCCGAAACCCTCTATAAGAACAGCGAAATCGCTCTTAAACGAGCCCGAAGCAAACAGGAACCCTATCTTCTCTATGATCCAGCCATGAATGAGCGGATTATCCATTCTGTCACCATGGAGGCTAAATTGCGAAAGGCCATCGATAGAGAAGCTCTGTTGGTCCACTATCAGCCGAAGGTGGCGACCACCGATGGTCGAATCGTTGGGCTGGAAGCCCTGTTGAGGTATAACGATCCAGATGAAGGACTCATCTTCCCCGGCACTTTTATTCCTTTAATGGAAGAGACAGGAATGATCAATGAGATCGGGGCCTGGGTTATGAGGCAGGCCGCTGAGGATGTCGAGAAATGGCGACGGATGAATCTTGAGCCGCCCAGAATTGCCGTCAATGTTTCCCCAGTCCAGCTCCGGCAGAAGAATTTTCTCGAACTCATCGAGGCGATGATACCGCAAAATGCAGGTGACCATGGTCTCGACATCGAGATCACCGAGAGTGCGGTCATGGAAGACATATCGGAAAATATTCCAAAACTTGCGGCTGTTCGAGAAAGGGGCTTTTCGATCGCCGTCGACGATTTCGGCACAGGATATTCCTCTCTCAACTACCTGAGCCGATTGCCGGTGGACACCCTCAAGATAGACCGATCGTTTATCATCGACATGACCGAGCACCCGAACAGCCTGTCCATCGTTACCACCATTATCACTCTTGCCCATGCCCTCGATCTGAAGGTGGTTGCCGAAGGTGTCGACGGTGATGAGCAGGCAAAACTGCTTCGGCTCCTGCGCTGCGACCAGATCCAGGGAAACCTCTGCAGCCGCCCTCTGACCTGGAAAGAGATGACCTCCAGACTGCATGAAAAGAACTCTTGCATTATACAACCGAGGAGCAGACCTTCCCCGTATCCCTGATTCTAAAATATTATGTACAATCCCTTTGATTCGGACTCTGTCTGTGGAATCCAAACAGCAGGAAAATCTGATACTCGGTTTATTCAAACAATATTTCACATTCTCCCTAAGCCTTGATAAAATTGTTTTGTGAACAGGTTCACAAAGGATTTTCTTCCCCCTGAACTGATAAGAAATCCGGGCGAAGAACCTTTTTCCACTTTACAGGAGGCGAGAATTATGCTGCCGAAAATTAAGACTATTTTATATGCTACCGGTCTCGGACCGAATGCTCCTTATGTCTTTCGTTATGCTCTGGCATTCGCCAGACAGCACCAGGCCGATATAGTAGCCGTTCATGCTGTAGAACCTCTTTCTCGTTTCGGGCAGAGCTTGGTGGAGCAGTATATCTCCCATGACGTTTCGGAGGAGATGCATAAGAAGGCAAGGGAAACGGTCAAAATGCAACTCCAGCAGAGAATAGAACAGCTCTGTGCAAGTGAGTGCGGTGAAACAACCGCTGATCAGAACCCGGTCACCTCGATCCAGGTGGTTGAGGGATATCCCAGCCAGGTCATCATGGATATTGCCAAAAAATGCTCGGCTGACATGATTATTATGGGATCGCATCATCATACGCATATTGGAGACGTAATCTTAGGCCACACAACCCGCAAAGTTCTTCATGCCGCCGAGCAACCGGTACTGGTCGTGAAAATCCCAGAGGGCCTATCCTAAAGAGGATTCCCACCCATCCGATCGTTGGAAGACAAGATTCTGCTTCGGTGGTAATCAGAAAAGAATCGGCTTGGGAGTAAATTCAGCTACAGGTCATTTGTGCCTGTTATTTTTAATGAAAAAAAAGGATTGGCAATTATGGCGATTAAATCTCTTCCTAAAGTAGATCTTGGCTTCTTCCCTACGCCTGTTGTCAAGCTTTCTCACCTGAGTTCAGCTTTAGGCGGTCCGGCAATTTTAATGAAACGAGATGATCTTACAGGACTTGCCTTTGGGGGAAATAAAACCAGAAAATTAGAGTTTTTATTAAAAGATGCTGTAGCGAAGGGGTGTGATACGATTATCACTGCCGGGGCAGCACAATCGAACCACTGCCGCCAGACTGCTGCTGCAGCGGCCGTCATGCAACTGGAATGTCATCTCGTTCTTGGTGGTCAAGCCCCTCAAGCCACCAATGGAAATTTACTGTTGGATACCCTTCTCGGCTCTAAGATTCACTGGGCCGGAGAAAATCGCAAAGGAGAGGATATTCCTGATATTTCAGCGCAATTAAAAGCAGTTGGGAAACGCCCTTATGTCGTACCCTATGGCGGCTCAAATGAATTGGGAGCGTACAGTTTTGCTTGTGCATTGCAAGAGCTGGAAACGCAAGTGGACACGGAGAGTCTTTCTCACATCATTTTTGCTTCGAGTTCCGGCGGTACGCATGCAGGTCTGATCCTTGGGCGGGCTCTGGTAAAAAGAAAGTACAGGCTCGTTGGAATAAACATCGATAAGGATGAAACGGATAAAATACCTTTTGATAAATTCATTATCGATTTAGCCAACAGAACGAGCCGGTTCATAGATGCTGGAATTTCATTTACCGATGCAGACCTAATCCTCGATGGAAGTTATGTGGGTGATGGCTACGGTGTTATTGGAAAACTGGAAAAAGAGGCAATCTCACTGACCGCACATCACGAGGGCATACTTTTGGATCCAGTCTATACCGGCAGGGCCATGGGTGGGTTAATTGATATGATACGCTCCGGTAAACTTACCAAAAACGATACTGTCCTTTTCTGGCATACCGGCGGATCACCGGCTTTGTTTGCCTATGCCGATTCGTTATCCGACGGGAAGTAACCACAAATTAGGTTGATGGCGGCAACCTCTATGCAACTTGCAACAGGACAGATCTTCACTGTTGACAAAGTGATACGGAATAATCCTCTCTCCACAGCTCAAACACACCATTTCGCAATACTCTGACAGGCGTAAATGATGCGAAAAAGGTACATGTATTCTCTTCTTTTTGTCGCCAAAATGGATATGCGGCCGGCAGTATGCCCCCAAAGACGTTGGTGAACGACTCTGCAGTTGTCTTGATAAATCGGGCCTTGAAGCTCTCAAGACTCCTCTGAACAGGTTAAGAGCAAAATAACTCAATACCGGCCTGATCAAAAGGATGGGGGGGGAATGCCGTGCCGAATGGAGTGTGACTCTGCTGGAGACGAGGAGTCAACAACGGAAAATACGCTCATGATAAAATAGCTACCGGGCAGTACGGAGGGTCGGAAAAATTTAGCCGGTATTTCTCATCAGTTCAGATTGCGGAACCCCTGAAAAAAGATTGCACCTCAGCTCCTAAACATTGATTGAGATGATCTCGGTTTTCATCAGGTGTTGTGCAAGCGCCGCCGAGCGAATGGCCGCCCATGAAAAATTCGGGGCAGGAGGATGCTATTTGACAGCCACCACGGGACAATCCGCCTGCAAAATGACAAACTGGGCGGTGGAGCCGAAGAGCAGTTTTCCCACTTTCGATCTGTTTCTTACCCCGATAATGATTTCATCAATTTCGTGTTCCTTGGCAAAATCGATAATATCCTCTCCAGGGCTTTTGCCCTGAATCAGGAAGTGGGTCTGTTGAGGTATTCCGTTTTCTTCCAGGTACTTCCCGGCTTCGGCAAGATTCTTTTCCACTTCGGCGATATGCTTTCCGGTGGTGTTGTCCTTTCCGAAAAGAGAGGTGATGACGAACACTTCTCCGGAATACGGTTTGGCTCGATGGATAGCGAGATCCAAAAGGCTTTTGGCCCTCTTTTTCCCTTTATATCCGATTAATATCTTCATTGAAAATATCCTTCTGAGAAATGATGGAGGCAACAACCGGAAATGTTGGAATTTCTACTGCCGGCCGATTACACCTGAAGGGTGTTACCTTACAGGGAGATTTTCAACAGGCGTGCCAACTCGCCGATGAATCCGCGCCGGAAGGTGAGCACGCAAACCACGAATATGGCGCCTATAACCACGGTCACCCAGGAGCCTATGGAGCTCAACTCAGAGTGAAGGGTGATGACTGTGAAAGCCCCCACAACCGGGCCAAGCACGGTGCCCATCCCTCCAAGCAGGGTCATCAACACCACATCACCAGACATATGCCAGCTGACATCGGTCAGCGAAGCGAGCTGAAAAACCAGTGATTTGGTAGCTCCGGCAGTACCGCTTAAGGCTGCCGAAATGACAAAAGCCAGAAGTTTGATACGCTCTACCTTGTAGCCAAGCGAAACAGCCCTCGGCTCGTTTTCCCTGATGGCCTTGAGCACCTGGCCAAAAGGGGAATGGATTGTGCGGTACAACAACCAGAAACACAAGCAGAAGATGGCAAAGACGAAATAGTACAGATTGAGTTCCAGGGGTTGGCCGGCAATGTGGTAGGCATGCCCCAGATCGATTTGACCGAAAAGCATGCCTCTGGGGACATCCTGCAGCCCATCTTCCCCGCCTGTATAAGGGACCTTGAGCGCGATAAAGTAGACCACCTGGGCCAGAGCCAGAGTGATCATGGCAAAATAGATGCCTTGGCGTCTGATGGTGAGAATCCCGAAGACAAGCCCCATCAGTCCGGCAGCCACAGTACCCGCCAGGATTCCCAGCTCCGGGCTCATACCGGCATTTTTAACCAGATAACCGGTTATGTATGCAGCGCCCCCGAAGAATGCGGCATGCCCGAAGGATAAAAGCCCGGTATAACCGATCAGCAGGTTAAAGGCGCAGGCAAAGAGGGCGAAGCAAAGCAATTGCATGACAAGAACCGGATAGACGACAAACGGCGCCGCCAGTCCGAGAAAAAACAAGATGAGCCAAAGTGTTCGGTTCACGCCGTACTCCTTAGTACCTTACTCCCCAAGAACAACAAAAAAAAGAAAACGGGAATTGTTTTGAAATCGTATACCCTCATCTACATCCAAGGTTCTTATCCCCTTTTGTTGGGTGTAAGGGATTGATAAATGCCAACTTGTGCAGACACATGCTATTCCTTACCGAAAAGTCCCGCCGGCTTGATCAGCAGGATCACTATCATCATAAAAAAGATTACCGTATTGGCGGCCGGAGGATAGATGACCTTGGTCAAACCCTCCAGCATGCCTAAAGAAAGACCGGTGATGATCGACCCCATAATCGATCCCATTCCCCCGATGACCACCACGGCAAAGACTGTGATGATCATCTCTTCGCCCATGATCGGACTGACGGAATAGATTGGTGCCGCGACTACGCCGGCAAAGGCCGCAAGGCCTACACCGAAGCCGTAGGTTATGGAAATCATAAGCGGTACATTGACGCCGAAGGCCTGAACCATACCGGGGTTTTCCGTGCCGGCGCGCAGGTAGGCGCCTAGTTTGGTGCGCTCGATGACATACCAGGTGGCAAAGCAGACGACCAGCGAGATGACGATAGACCAGAGCCTGTAGGTGGGAAACATCATGAACCCCAGATTCACCGCCCCTTTCAGAATGTTCGGCGTGCCGCCGTAGAATATTCCGGATACATTGAAATAGTTGGTAAAGAAACCCTGGATCATCAGGGCCAGGCCGAAAGTCAACAGCAATCCATACAGATGATCGACTTTATACAGGTGTCTGATCATGGTTCTTTCGATTACCACCCCCAGCAATCCCACCACCAGGGGTGAAACGATGAGCGCCGCCCAATAGTTCATATGGAGGCCGGGCATGCCGATAAGCGGCCCCAGGCTGGTGTAGCCGAGCAGGGCAACAAAGGCGCCGAGCATGTACAAGGCTCCATGGGCAAAATTAATGATATTCAACTGTCCGAAAATGACGGCCAGTCCCAGACTGAGAATAGCATAAAAGGCGCCGTTATTCAGCCCAAGCATCATCTGCGCCATGATCATCTGAGGAGTATAGTGCATCGAGTCAATCCATCAGAGAAGGAATGGGAAAATGACGCCGGAAGACGAAGCCTCCTCCCGGCGTCACGGGTCCGGATTTTATTTTTTGACCAGAGGACATGTGCCTTCGGACATAGGCATGAATGCCTGATCACCAGGAACTTCTTTTATGATCTTCAACAGATCCCAGGGACCTTTAGACTCTGAAGGTTTTTTCACCTCTACCAGGAACATGTCGTGAACCATGGTGCCGTCGGCACGAAGATGGCCGTTCACAGAAAAGAAATCGTTGATCTTCATACCGCGCAGGGTTTTCATGACCGCATCGGGATTATCGGTTCCAGCCTGTTTTATCGCCTTGAGATAGTTCATGGTCGCTGAATAGACACCGGCCTGATTCATGGTCGGCATGGATCCGGTTTTGGCGAAGTAGCGTTTCGACCATGCCCGGGAGGCGTCGTTACGATCCCAGTAAAAGGCTGTGGCAAATTCCATGCCCTGGGCGACATCGAGACCCAGGCTCTTGACATCACTTAAAAAGACCAGCATACCGGCAATGGTCTGCCCTCCCTGGACAATGCCGAATTCCCTCGCCTGCTTGACGGCGTTGATGAAATCGCCGCCGGCATTGGCCAGACCTATGACCTTGGCGCCGGAAGATTGAGCCTGGAGGAGATAGGAGGAAAAGTCCGAAGTGGCCAGGGGATGACGAACCTGACCCAGGATCTTACCGCCGTCGGCCTTGACAAAGGCGGCGGTGTTTTCTTCCAGTGAGTGTCCGAATGCGTAGTCAGCAGTCAGGAAAAACCAGGTCTTGCCGCCGTGCTTGACGATGGCACTGCCTGCCACTTTCGGAAGGGAGTAGGTATCATAAACATAGTGGATGCCGTAGGGGCTGCAGTCCGCATTGGTCAGGGCAGTACTCCCGGCACCCGTGGATATGATCACCATTTTCTTTTCGGTGCCGATCTTCTGTACGGCCAATGCGCAACCGGAATTAAGCAAACCGATAATCATATCCACGTGGTCGGTATCGGACCACTCTCTTGCCTTGGTCGAAGCGATATCTGCCTTGTTCTGGTGGTCGGCGGTAAGAATCTCAATTGGTTTTCCAAGGACTTTTCCGCCGAAATCCGCAATGGCCATTTTGGCAGCAGTAACGCTTCCTTCACCACCGATGGCGGAATAGACTCCCGACATATCCGTAAGCACACCGATCTTTACTGCGCCGTTGGAAATACCGGCGGCATTGGCAAGTACTGAAAGCCCCAGGATGGCTGTACCTGCAACAAACTGCATGACTCTCTTTTTCATTGTTCGCTCTCTCCCATGGTGGAATGTCTCTGCATTTTAGACCCCGAGATAGCTGTTGATTATTTCCATGCTCTCTCCCAGAGCCTCCTTAGGTATCATTTTTGCGATTTGACCGCGATCGACCAGATAATGCCGGTCTGCCAGCTCCGCGGCAAAATGAAAATTCTGTTCTACTAAAATAATGGTGAACCCTCGCTCTTTGAGCTGCCGGATTAATTTTCCCAGAGCCTGGACGATGACCGGGGCAAGTCCTTCGGTAATCTCATCAAGCAGCAGCAGACCGGCGCCTGTGCGCAGAATGCGGGCCACAGCCAGCATCTGTTGCTCTCCACCCGAGAGCCTGGTGCCCATGGCCTTCTTATGTTCCAGAAGGTTGGGGAAAATCTCGTAAATTTCGGCCGCGCTCATACCGCCGTTTTTGACCACCGGCGGCAGCAGAAGGTTTTCTTCTACAGTAAGCCGGGAGAATATGCCGCGTTCCTCGGGGCAGTACCCGACCCCCAGGCGTGCCACCTGATGGGGAGGAAGTTTGATCGTCTCATGGCCTACGATACGTACGGATCCTGTCCGGCGTCCGACAAGTCCTAGAATCGATTTTAAAATAGTAGTCCGACCAGATCCGTTGCGACCAAGCAGGGTCACCAATTCCCCCTGGTGGACGGAAAGACCGACACCATGCAGGATATGCGACTCACCATAATGAGCATGCAGATCCGATACCGCCAGCATCTCCTTCCCCTCAGGCATGTTCACTCCCCATATATGCTTCCATTACTTCTGAATTTCCGGAAATTTCGTTATAATCCCCTTCGGCCAGGACTGCTCCGCGATTGAGCACCGTAATCCTGTCAGCCAGTTTTTCCACCACCTTGAGGTTGTGTTCCACCATCAGAATCGTCCTGTCGGCGGCGACACTGCGGACAAGCTCGGTGATCCTGTCCACATCCTCGGCTCCCATTCCCTGCGTCGGTTCGTCGAGCAGCATCATTTCCGGCTCCAGAGCCAGAGTGGTTGCGATCTCCAACGCTCGTTTCTGGCCGTAAGCCAGTTCAATGGTGGCACGGTGGGCAAGTTCCTGCAGGCCAACCGCCTCCAGCAATTCCATCACTGAGTCGTTTAAGAAGTCAAGGGACGATTTTGGTTTCCAGAAATGGTACGTGATTCCCAGACGGCGCTGCAGGGCCACCCGGACATTCTCGAAAGGGGTCAAATTGGGAAAGACTGCCGATATCTGAAAAGAGCGGACAATACCACGAAGGGCGATGTCGGCTGGTTTTTCATCTGTTATATCAACCCCGTTGAACAGGATCTTTCCCGATGTGGGGGTGATAAATTTGGTAAGCAGGTTGAAGACTGTGGTTTTACCGGCGCCATTGGGTCCTATCAAGGCGTGGATATGGCCTTTGCGGACACGTATATCCACGTCGCTGACAGCGAGAAACCCTTTGAATTCTTTGGACAGATTTGTGGTCTCAAGTACCCACTGCGTCATCGGATTCAATCCCTCCAAGGCGATAGATAGAGTGAAAACAGACTGTCTAAAGGTTCGTATCCAGTGCATCTGGGAGATAAAAGAAACGTACTTTCCCAAAAAACCAGGATCGAAATGATCGAAGCAATACACGTGCCAGTCTGACCTGGCTATCCCAATTGACGTAAAACATAATGGAAAACGACCGGCACAGCCCAAGGTCGCCAAGTGGGCAATTCTTTCCGGCAGCCCGAATTGACCGGAGATAAAGGAGAGGCGTATTCTAATTCGCACGGATGGCATGACTTGAAGGTCCAAGAAAAAAAATTGGCAAGGTCTAAAAAATGAACCAAGGCCGGCAAAATGTACCTTCGATTTAGAAATTGTGTAGCAAATAGGCAACACTTATAAATTAAAACCGGGAGGTACTCTGTTTTAAAAATAGCAATAATAATTAAAGAAAATAGTTGGATATCAAACGTGATGGTTGGACTTTGATGCTGTAAACGGAAAAATTGTTTATCTTGTATCCACACCTTAATCTCGACAAAGTGCACCAAATTGTGTATCCAAATATCTACATATCGCCATTTATTGTTTTCGACCGGGCAGTACAGAAATCATATCTCATGAACACCGGAGCAGCCAAAACCGGACAAAGGAGGGGTATGCATGAAGAAAACTTCTCAGAAAACAACCTTTAAGACGATTAAAGAACAGCTTGAGCTCTTTCAATTGATCTTTAACCATACCCCCAGCGGAGCCATGATCACCGATCCTGACGGCACCGTGACCCATCTTAATAAACCTTATGCCGACTTCTTGGGTTTTGATGTTAAGCAGAGCATAGGGAAACATTGTACCGAGGTGGCTGAGAACAGCCGTATGCACATCGTCGGCAAGACCGGAGTCCCTGAGATCAACCAGATTCAAATGATCAAAGGCCAGAATATCGTCGTCCATCGGATTCCGATTAAAAAAGAAGGCCGGGTTGTTGCGGTTTTCGGTCTGGTAATGTTTCAGGATATCACGGAGCTGAGCAGGCTTTCCCGGAAACTCCATTCCCTTGAATCACAAGTCATCTGCTACGAAAAAGAGCTCATGAACCTGCGTTCAGCCCGTTTTACCCTGGACAGCATCATTGGTACCAGCAAGGCCATTGCCAACCTGAAAGAGGCTGCCATGATCGCTGCCGCCAGCATTTCTCCCGTCCTTATCACCGGTGAAAGCGGAACCGGCAAAGAACTCTTTGCCCAGGCTATTCATAATGCCAGCCCGAGAAAGCTCCACTCCTTCATTCAGATTAACTGCGCAGCCATCCCCAAAGACCTGCTCGAATCTGAACTCTTTGGGTATGACCGCGGCGCCTTTACCGGCGCTTCAAACAAAGGGAAGCCCGGCAAATTCGAGTTGGCTGATAATGGTACCATATTCCTCGACGAAATCGGTGACCTTCCCCTGGAAATGCAGCCGAAATTGCTCCGAGTTCTGGAGGAGAAGAACTTTGAACGAGTGGGAGGAAATAAGCTGATTCGTTCTGATTTCAGATTGATTGCAGCTACAAATCAGAACCTGGAAGAGCAGATTGCCAAGGGGAATTTCCGCAAAGATCTCTACTATCGGCTCAATGTCGTATCACTCAACATTCCGCCGCTGAGAGAAAGGCCGGAGGACGTGGTGCCGCTTGCCCATTGCCTGTTGAAAAAACTCGGACAGCAAAACGGCTGCCCCGCAGCGGAAATTGCCCCTGAGGCCATGACCGCCCTGACCGGTCACATCTGGCAGGGCAATGTACGGGAATTATCCAATGTCCTTGAGCGGGCCATGATGACCATGCAGGGCAACAAGATTCAAACGACCAACTTGCCGTTTGTCGCCGAAAAGCCGCTTCCCGTCAAATCCGATACAGTTCTGCAACCTATTAAGGACATCAAGGCCGATGCGGAAAAATCCGCGCTTCTGGCAGCCCTGAAAAAAACTAAAAACAACAAGGCCAAAGCCGCAGCAGTGTTGGGTATCCACCGAACCCTTCTTTATAAAAAAATGAAAAAGCACGGTATCAAGCTCTAGTGTAAGTTTTTTGTACTCTTCAACTCTCAGAGAGAGGTGTAGCAGAAAAGATACATGTCCCTATTCAAGGCACGGACCACCGTCGAACAAACGGAAAATGCACGGTTAAATAATCTCCTCCACAAGCAATTGCGGAGGAGCCCGTCGTTCATGAAAACACCAGGAGGATGGGTGGCAATTATATAAAAATATTACACTTATGCAACATATTATCCAGCGGTGACAAGGGGACACTTTGTAACCGGATTTTACTCATCATTTCCAGCGGGATACCCTTCGGGAACTATGAAGGACGTGTCTTTGGGGGTCGGAAAGATATGGCCCGTTATCCTCGTCGCTTTTGGCAAAGGCATATCTTCGTATTCCCTTTCCCAAATTTCAAAAACTTCCGACCATTTCAATCCATGAAATATGCGGGTTGACCATCGGTCCATTCGTGTCATCCTCGCCCGGTAGATTTAACCTGCAGAAACTCTGCATTCTCCACAGTTCCGAATCCGGCATTTGTTGTCTGGCAGGTGTTGTTTGTCTCGGCATAAATTTTGCAAAACTCGTTAGAGCTGCCGCTCCCGTCCGAGCCTGAGGAAAGAAAATGACGGGCTGCCCAGAGTTCCCTCGTGGACTTTTTCCATAAGATACCAATAACCAAGGAGGTTAAGATGAATATCGGTATCCTGCTGCCTCACCATGCCCGGTATCGTCCCGATCATCAGGCTTTCGTCTGCGGTGAAGAACGGTTTACCTACAAAATGTTTAACGCCTATGTGAACAGGCTGGCCAATGCCCTGTTGGACTGCGGGCTTGTCAAAGGAGACAAATTTGCCACCGTTCTACCCAATTGCACGCAACTGATGGCTGCCTACTGGGCGGCGGCAAAGACCGGCCTGGTCATCGTTCCCTGCAGCACCATGCTCAAGGAAAGCGGTCTTTTGACCTTGCTGAAAAACTCAGATACCGCCCTGGTCCTGGCCGATACCTCTTTTGCCCCTGTTTTACAGTCCATCCGCAAGAACCTGCCCGCTATCGCAGATGACCGCTACATCCTTGTGGATTCGGAGGACCCACCTTTGGGCTTTCGCAGCTATCGCAAATTCGTTGCCCTGTCCAACGAGGAAAATCCGCCTGAAGTTCCCATCGACGATCATGACATGTATAATATCATGTATTCCAGTGGGACAACCGGCGCGCCTAAAGGAATCGTTCACACTCATTACGTGCGGGCCATGTACTGCACGATTTTTGCCTCCTCATGGCGTATGACGCCCGAGAGTGTCGTCCTGCATGCCGGTGCTATAGTCTTCAACGGTGCCATGCTGGATCTTATGCCCTGGATGTTCCTGGGGGCCAAGTATATCCTTCATAAATCGTTCAATCCCGAATCGGTGATAGCTGATATCGAAAAAGAAAGGGTAACCCACGCCGTTATGGTGCCGGCACAGATCATGGCAATACTGAACAGTCCGGCATTCGATCCCGGGAAGCTTTCCTCTCTGGAGATGATCCATAATGTGGGAGCACCGCTGCTGCTCGAATATAAGCACCGCCTTAACGACACCCTGCCTGGGCGTTTCTATGAGTTGTATGGACTCACTGAGGGGTTTATGACCGTGCTGGATAAACATGATGCCATCCGCAAAGTCGGTTCAGTAGGAGTTCCGGCGCCTTTTATGGAGATGCGCATACTCGATGCCGATGGCAAAATCTGCGCTCCAGGGGAGATCGGCGAGATCTGTGGAACAAGCCCCATGATGATGCCCGGCTATTACAAACAGCCGGAACTCACCCAAAAAGCCATCGTTGACGGATGGCTGCATACAGGTGATGCCGGGTATGTCGATGAAGACGGGTTCCTCTTCCTTGTCGACCGCATTAAAGACATGATTATCTCAGGCGGTGTCAATGTCTATCCCAAAGATATCGAAGAGGTGGTCATCCAGCATCCGGATGTCCGTGATGTCGCAGTCATCGGGGTTCCGGATGCAAAATGGGGGGAAGTGCCTGTTGCTGCCGTTATTCTCATTCCCGATGCCAAGGTAACACCGGGAGAACTGCTTGCCTGGGCCAACAATCGGGTGCATGCCAAGTTCCAGCGCATACATGATGTAATCTTTATGGACTCTTTTCCCAGCAATGTGGCCGGTAAAATGCTCAAACGGGTCATGCGGGACCAGTACAAGCCTGTGCTGAGAAAGTCTTAGAAGAGTGAAAGGATAATATCTTTTTTGGTGAGGGGGGAAAGGGATATATTGTTTTTATATGTAGGGCACTGTATGCAGGGGATGTCTTCTCTGGGCGGCACCTTGCCGAGGATCAGGTTCTTTGCATATTGATATTTCTCACTTTGAAGACACGGAATGAGACCTTGTTCAAATACATTGCCATAATCTCCCCACATATTTTGGCAACATCCAAGCAATTTCCCGTCCCAATTAATCTGAGGAGACGTCCAAAATTGAGAGCATTCCAAGATGTAGTCTTTTTGGAACTTTTGAAAAAACTCATCACGTGTAACAAAACTCAGTCCGGCGTTCTTGCGCACCGATTCTTTATCAATAATGGGTGAGTATCTGGAATCCCAATTCAATTTCGGGAAGAATATCATATTGAGATTTTTTGCCATACTCTTTGCAGATAAAATCTCATGTTCATTATGCCCCATAATGATGAATTGCCAGATCAAGAGAGGATACACTGTCCGGTAACGTTTTTTGTATTCGTTGATTTTTACAATATTATTTAAAACTTCTTCAAGATTTCCATTTCTGCGATATTGTCTGTACGTTTCATTGGTGGCTCCATCAATGGATATATTTATTAATTTAAATTTATAGTTAACCACCGCCTTGAGCGTCTCATCTGATGCCCGATTGAGATTAACGCCATTTCCTGCTGTAAGGCTCACATGATGTTCATAGGCATATTGAATAATTTTGTGAAGCTCGGGGTTTAAGAAAATTTCGCCCCAGTTTGACAGTTCAATCGTTTTTATCTTCGGATTCTGATCGATGAATTGTTTGAAGTTAGAGAACGTAAGATAATTTGATCCTATGATAGTCTTTGCGATGATCCGATTTGCCGTAGGACAAATCGGACATTGAAGCTGACAGATTGTTGATGCATCGATACGAACAAAGTTCCCAATCATATCACATGCATGTATATCTCTTCTGAGATAACGAATTAATCTAAAGAAACCAATAAGTTTTCCCGTGAACATGACAATACGGTTATGCAACTTATGGGGAGTGTGTTGGGTGATTGTAAGAAGCCACCCAAGGAAAAATTCTGTTATTTTTTCTTTCATTTAACGACAAGATCTCCTGACATCGGCAAGTAAGAGAGTAAGAAAAGCCATATGCATGGTTTCCGAACCAAGACAACCCGGATGTGAGATGGCGAATACTGATTCGTATTTCCCGCAATCTGTAGCAACAAGCCCCACTGGCGACCATGGGCTGGGTTTTGAAATAAGACATGCCCATAGTAATATACGATTACCTTGCAAGTCAATTCCTTGTTCATGTAAAAAGAGTATGGAAACGATATCGTAGGATGGAACCTGAACACCTTTCATGCATACAAGAAGAGCCTCATGCAAGATGGCCTTTTTTACCCAAGCTTTGCATTATGCTCAAAATTTTATCCCCAAAATATTACCTATATGCGACCCAAGGGCACTTCCTGCGGGGCGCCTGTGGTGAAATTTTTCACTTAATTCCTTGCCAGACCCGGAAGTCCGTTCCATCATGTTGTATATGATCTCATTGGTTTTTAAACCGTTATTTCTTTCATCAGGTGTTTTGTCATGATAAAAATCAAAGGACTCGCAACCCCCTATAGTATTACATCTGGAAGCCATTTTCGACTTGATAAGCAGAATCCTGATGATACCGGAGAATTTGATAAAAAGGACAAGAAGGCCGCGGAGAAGGCACTTGCCGCAAGCATCCTGCACCTAGAGGATCTGCAGGACAAGCTTTATGCCCAGGATCGATGGGGGGTACTGCTGATTTTTCAGGCGATGGATGCAGCGGGCAAGGATGGAGCCATCAAACACGTCATGTCCGGTGTAAATCCCCAGGGATGCCAAGTCTTCAGCTTCAAATCGCCTTCAGCCGAGGACCTGGACCACGATTATCTCTGGCGTTGCATGAAGTGTCTGCCCGAACGTGGCAGGATCGGCATCTTTAACCGCTCGTACTATGAAGAGACCCTTGTCGTCCGTGTTCATCCTGAGTTTCTCGCCTCACAGAGAATTCCTTCCGAATTGGTTGGCAAAAATATCTGGAAGGAACGTTTCGAGGATATCAAAGCATTTGAACGGTATCTGACCAGAAATGGTATCGTAGTGCGGAAATTCTTTTTGAACGTCTCGAAAAAAGAGCAGAAAAATCGTTTTCTCGAACGTCTGGAACGACCGGAAAAAAACTGGAAATTTTCTTCGGCTGATCTCAATGAGAGAACGCATTGGGACTCCTATATGGATGCATATGAAGATATGATTCGGCATACTGCAACCGAATACGCACCATGGTATGTGATCCCTGCCGATAACAAATGGTTTACTCGCCTTGTTGTGGCGTCGGCTGTTATCGACACATTGGATGCCATGGGCCTTCATTATCCCCAAGTGGGCAAGGAGCAGCTCGACCAGTTGGAGAAGGCCAAGGAGTCCTTGTTGCATTATTGGTAAGCAGAAAGAATCTGAAGCCTCGGCCTCTTTCGGGAGCCCGTATGGGCGGGAGTAGGTTCAGAATAGGGAGAAAAATCCCTGTTTTCAAACTAAAAGAGTCCCGGAAGTGGAGTTCCCTGTCATTTTTTGAGAATTTCTATAAGATATTGCTATTTAAGTATTGATCATCTAGGATAAAAAAATATTCTGATTACTATCGAGACTCAGCCTACCTCCCTGGATCAGCCCTGAACATTTGTGGTAATCAGAATACCAATGATAGGGAGTTTAGCCTTTGGTGAACACTGTGTGAAATTGCAGGCACACTTTTTTCTTCGAAATGTCTTGTCTTTTAAAAGGGACAGACAAAGTAACACAGTGTATGTGAAAAATCCGGGTGAGGCTCTAAGGATGCACTTTCATGGGTGTCTGCAAAGGCAACACATATTGTTTGCACCTGCTGGTGAAATATACAATACAGCGCGTTATTTTCCAGAGCACATTTAACAGGAAACAGAGAGACCTTCAGCTCCAGGTGTATCGATACCAATGCTTGCCACTACCCTGAAAACCCGTTTTTCGCTTTCAATAGCTCTTGTTTACCTCTTTCTCGGGAGCATAACTCTTTTGGCAATTCATATAAGTACCCAGCGAATCATCAACTCACTTGGAACACGTTTTGCCATAAAACAAGCCCTGCTGGAAAAAACCAAGCTCATGTCGCAAGTCCAGCAGGACCTCACACTTTCTCTTAAAATGGCGCATTCTCCAATTCTGCAGGATTGGATGGAAAACGAAGGGAATGCTGGATTGCAACATCAGGTGATTGAGGAACTTGAGAGTTACCGGGAAAGTTTCAAGGGGAAAATTCTTTTCCTGGCTATCGATCATTCCGGTCAATACTATTTCGCCGACGGAAGCAAGGATGACTTTCTTAAGCCGCGTTACATATTGAATAAAAATAATCCCAACGATGCCTGGTATTTCAGGACAATGCATGATGTGGATACCTTCGAACTCAACATCGACTACGACAACCATTTGAATCTCAACAAGATCTGGTTCAACGTCATTGTCCGCGACCGGAAGCAGCGGAAAATAGGCCTCTGTGGAAGCGGCATCGATATCACACGATTCATCAATGAGATTATCAACAGCACCGAACCCGGAATTCAAACAATCCTCTTCAGTACCGGGGGAACCATTGAAGGACATAAAAACCAGTCCTATGTCATTCACAACAGTAAGGTCCGGGGAGACGAAAAGAAGACCACCATTTACGATCTGATAGAGAATCAAGGAGATCGCGACAGAGTGAAAGCGGCTGTCGATCGTTTAACCCACAACACTTCCAAGGTCGAGAATATTTCCATTTCCATGCATGGAAAACACTATATTGCCGCAATTTCTTTTATGAAAGAGATTCGGTGGTATAACCTGGTGTTGCTTGATGCGCAAAAGGTAATCGGTTCACGTACCTTTCTTCCCTTTATAACCATTGCAGTCCTGTCCATGCTGCTGATCGTGGTAATAGTCGTTGTCCTGTTGAACCGGCTTGTTCTGCACCCATTATCCAGGCTTTCTGTTTCAGCAAATAAAATGGCGGCCGGAGATTTCGATATTTCTATCCCCGTTACGGCAATGGATGAAATCGGGTCCCTGACGAAGTCGTTTAATGAAATGGCGGCAATGGTTAAGGACCATAGTGAGAACCTTGAGCAAAAAGTAATTCAGCGTACGGAAGAACTCAACGTCTCTACGCAACTGCTGTCGGAGTCCAATAAAAAAATTATGGCCAGCATTCGCTATGCCCGGCTCATCCAGGCTTCCATACTTCCATCCGATGAGGTGCTGCGGCTCCATTTGAAGGATTTTTTCGCTTTATACCGGCCAAGAGACATCGTCGGAGGAGATTTTTATTTTTTTCGTAAACTACACGAAGGATTTATTGTCGCCGTCATAGATTGTACCGGGCATGGCGTACCCGGTGCCTTTATGACCATGACGACCAATGCTGTTCTCTCCGATATCATTGACAGTCTGGGTATAGAGAATCCGGCAGATATCCTCCAGTCTCTCAATAAACGTTTCCAGGAAGCTCTGCATCAGAACATGGGAGAAGAACGTATCGATTACGGTTTGGATATCGGCTTGTGCCGGTTTATACCAACAACAGGCGAACTTGTTTTTTCCGGTGCCGGTATCGACCTGTACATGGTCAAAGACGGTAAAGTTCAAATGATCAAAGCGGATCGGACATCGCTTGGGTATCGGAGATCCGGTACCGAGCTTCAGTTTAAGAGTATAACGTTGCAGATCGAGCCGGACATACAGTTTTACCTTATCAGTGACGGCATACTCGATCAATCCGGCGGTCGTAAAGGTTGGGGGTTCGGACGAAAGCGGTTTTCCAATCTCATAACGGCTCTTGCCGGATTGCCTGCATCCGAGCAGTTGCATATAATGGAGACAGAGCTGTCATCCTACCAGGGAGACAGGCCTCAACGGGATGATATAACAGCGGTTGGTTTCAGGATTATTCAATCCGAAAAAGCCATTGAAGGAAGGAAACATGAGACACATTGATTTATATGACCTGCAACAGATTGTGAATGAACGAGGAGTCCTTATCAGTTTTGCCGGCCCGTTTTCCCACGGGATCATAGAAGAAATCGGCCAGGCGATTACAAAGTATCTGGAATCCGAAACATTGACAAAGGCCTATTTGATGGATGTTTTTTCCGTTTATATCGAACAGGCGCAAAATGTTCGTAATTATGCTACCAGGATGCTGAGCGAGGGCAACAGGGATTACGATTTCAACAATGGAATTGTCACCATTGGAAAAAAAAAGGAGCAACATTTCGTCTGTTCGGGAAACTACATTCAGACATGTGATGTTCCGGCTCTGACAGCCAAACTTGATCAACTCCGCAATCTGGATAGAACGGAACTGAAAACGATGTACAAACAGCAATTGCGAAAATACCGGAAACCAGGCGAGGGCGGAGGATTGGGGCTTATCGACATATCCAGAAAATCTACCCTGCCATTGGCATACGAGATACGGAACCTGGATGACAGGTATAGTTTTTTTAGTCTCTGCGCAACAGTATAGGTATAAAAAATGGAGAATCTGATAGTAAAAGAAACAAAATCCACTCCTGCAATCCATTTTGATGCAACCAGCGGGATATTGGAAATTTCGGGAGAATCATATCCCGAGAATTCATATGAGTTTTATAAGCCTATTTTAAATTGGGTAACCAGATTTGCTGCTCAGCATGCGGGCCCTATTGTTTTAAACTGCAATCTCAGTTATCTTAATACGGGCAGCACGAAAAGCATGATGGATGTCTTTGACCTGCTGGAGGATCGTTTTCAACAAGGGGTAAAAGTCAGCGTCCAGTGGCTCTGCGACAGTGAAAACGACAGAGCCATTGAAACAGCGGAAGAATTTATGGAGGATATAACATTTCCTTTTACTATCAAGCATATAAATGAAAATTAATGGCCTCGAAACAACCTTTTGAGACAACCAACAATCAGGTTGCCGACATAAGATCCAAAGTTCTGTACTCCAAAGATTCCGATGCCTTTACCCGGGATGATATAGTGGCACTCCTGGGGGCTCACGAGGCATTGTCCAAGCGTCTGGACAGAATTGTGAAAATCAGTGACGGGTATCAATACGAGCTGAAAACCACAACCAAGGCCCTGCAGGAAGCGCTGGCCAACGTTAAGATTCTCTCTGGATATATTCCGATCTGTGCAGCTTGTAAAAAGGTCCGCTCGGCCGACGGTTACTGGAAACAAATCGAGCAGTATATTCTCGAGAACTCTGAAGCCGACATTTCCCATGGGTTATGCCCGGAATGTGCAGCCAACTACAGGCATCTGTTGGAAGACAACGAAAGCCAGCCATCCGAGGAGAAAAAAGCCCGACTCGACCTTTTCGAAGAAGACCTGGATCACCCTGTTATTGCGCACTATTTAACAATTATCAACAACAAGCATTTTTCCGAGGCTCCCCTCTACGACGATCTCGTCGATCTTCTGCACAAATATATTCGGCTTGAACGGCGTATGCAGCGAATTGTTCGTATAAGCGATAACTATCAATCGGAACTGCATGAGATCCGAGAAAAGTTCGAGCAGGAAGCCAAACTCGACTATCTCACCGGTCTTGCCAACAGACGGGAAATGTACCGTATTATGGAGACGGAGATTAAACGCATAGATCGTTATGGCGGAACATTCTCCCTTATATTGTTTGATTTAGACCAGTTTAAAGATACAAACGATACATATGGCCATGAGGTGGGCGATAAGATTCTGCAAAAAGCTGCACTTCTGATTCAGGAAAAACTCAGGCAGCAGGATGTCTGTGCTCGCTGGGGCGGGGAGGAGTTCCTGGTTATTCAGCCGGAGGGCAGCGCTGAAGGGGTTTCTTGTTGCGCTGAACGTTTGCGAAAAGCCCTGGCCGACAGTCCGCTGATCTACGGGTCCGTCAAGATCAACGTCACCATCAGTTTGGGTATTGCCCTGTATCGTAAGGGTGAAACTGCTGAAGAATGCATCCTGAGGGCAGATAAAAGTCTTTATGCAGCCAAGGCAGCTGGCCGGAACAGGACAGGCCCTCTGGATGTGTAGACGATTTTAAAATGCATGCCCGGAGTTCTGGGCCACCTATTACTTTCTTAAAGGGTTGGTGCGATTTCCGGCCGGTGAGGCAAGATCGGGATCATTCAATCACGCCACTGACGTTTTCATGCCTGAAGGCACCTCAGGGCTTCCTAGCCCGCCGTTGAAGTGATATGCGCGCAGCTCCAACATCATCGGGTGCTTCAGTGGTTTTTGGGGCGGTTCAAATGCGCCAGGACCATCTTGATCTCCCCATAGGAATACTCGAGTCCCAGGTCATCCTTGATGCTTTTAAGAGAATTGATTGAGGTCTTGGCCAAATAATCAGCGATCATCTTTCGTCTTTGCTGTGGGACAAGCCGGTCGATGTCGAGTTCACCTTTTTCGATCCAGAAGGCCAGGTGGCCTTCTATGGTTGGCGGCGTCAGGTTGCGTTGCTCGGCGATCTGGGCAATCGTCATTCCTTTTTCGAACAGATCAAGGCTTACCTGTCTAGTGTCGATCTTTTCAGTTTTTTCCTTTCGCGTGCGCTTCGGCAATGCTGCAGGTTCCGGCGCCGGTGTATCCTGGATATTGTGGTCTCGGCGGTAGTCGGAGACGATGGCGATGAGTTCTTTTCCGTATTTTTCAGCCAGCCGGGGACCGATACCTTTAACTGCCAACAGATCCGGGAAATTGTCGGGCATGTTGACGGCAATGCCGATCAGGGTCTTTTGGTGCATGATATGAAAGTGAGGAACTTCTTGCTCGGAGGCCAGCCTTGCACGCCAGTCTTTCAGGCTTTGGAACAGTTCCGGATGGACGATGTCGGATTCGGCGGCATCGGGGCGTTGTGGTTTGTAGGTTTTCACCGGACCGAGATCGATTGCCGCCGTGGCTACGGCATGCAGGTACCTTTTTGCAGAGAAACCGCCTTTGCAGGATTTGACGGCGGCATATTTGAGCGCTGTTTCCTCCTGTAGATAACCAAGTGTTTGCTTGAGCCTCTTTTTTATCTCCTTGTTGTCTGTGTCCACCTGAAAATGGGCAAGAAAGGGAAGGAGTATTGCTTCAAGTTTTTCCTGGAAGTAGCCTGATGCCTTGTCGGTACGTTCTTTAATCGCCGGATTGGTCTCCGGCAGGTTGCCGGCCAGAAAGAGATGGAAAAGCTGACGGGTGAAATTTTCACCGACAATATATATCTCTTCGTGGGCTTTTCTCTCAATCTCCAGGAGATCCCCGACACCGGATGCATGAATGACTGAGCTGAAATTACTCAGCAGTCGGATCAGACTCTCGAGTCTGCGGCGCAGGGGCTGAAAATAAAAGCATTGTTCAAGCAGCTGTTGCTGATAGGAGATTTGGGCCGATTGCAACCTGTCGGCTGACGGTGGATTTTGTGCCGCCGTCTTGATAAAATGCAACACAGCGGCATCACTTTTGACAGTACTGCCTGACAAAGGAGAACCAAGCACCAAGCCTTCAAAGGTCCGGCAGCGGCTCAAAGCCACATAGACCTGGCCGTGGGCAAAGGCAGCCTTGGCATCGATGACGGCATTGTCGAAGGTGAGGCCCTGGCTTTTATGGATGGTGATTGCCCAGGCTGGTTTTAAAGGAAACTGGTTAAAGGTGCCTATGGTCTTTTCCCGAATCTCTGACGTTTCCGGATCGATTGTATATTCAATATTCTCCCATGTGTCCGGTTCGACCTCTATCTCCTGGTTGTCATCGGGACATCGAATACATACGGTGTTCTCGAAAATACTTGTTATCTTGCCGATTTTGCCATTGAAATAGCGTTTATCGGGACTTGGGTCGTTTTTGATAAACATGACTTGGGCACCGACTTTCAGCTCAAGCATTACTGCTGTGGGATAGGCGTGTTCAGGAAAATCTCCTTCGATCACAGCTGAAAATCGATAGAGATTTTTGTCCAGTGCCTGAAGTTTGCTCGCGTTTATCTCATCAGCCTTGCGGTTATGGGTACACAGGGTGATGCAGCCTTCCGGCGGTTTGAAATCGGGAATATAACGGCTGTTCAAGGTTTGCAGGGTGGGTTGGTCAAGTTTACTGTCGCGGACCCGGTTTAAAAGTTCGATAAAACGAGCGTCTGACTGGCGATAGATATGCTCTAACTCAATGGTGACCAATTCGGTTTGCCCAAGAGCCCTGCTGTCGAAAAAGTAGGCGGAAGAATAATAATTTTGCAGAATTTCACGATCCGCCTCCTTGAGAACCGGCGCCAGCTGCAAGAGATCGCCGATCAGCAGCAGCTGGACACCTCCGAAGGGCAGATTGCTTCTGCGCAGTCGACGCAAAACATTGTCGACACCGTCAAGCAGGTCTGAGCGCACCATGCTGATCTCGTCAATTACAAGAAGATCCAGGCTCTTGATGATATTGAGCTTATCCCTGCTGAACCGGCGCCGGTTGTCGGCATATTCGTTGCCGGGGACAAAGGGACCGAAGGGCATCTGGAAAAAAGAGTGCAGGGTGACGCCGCCGGCGTTGATGGCGGCAACCCCTGTCGGGGCTGTGACAACCAGCCGTTTGTGTGTTTTTTTTCTCAGATTATGAAGAAAAGTCGTCTTGCCGGTTCCTGCCTTTCCGGTGAGAAACACATGGCAGTTCGTTTCCTGGACAAAGGATTCGGCCAGCTGCAGTTCTGGATTGGCTGTAGTCATATGTATAAGAGGAAAAACGATGAGATTCTGGATGGTAGCTTGTTGCACTATACCAAGTGATTGGTAATCAGGAAAGACTGCTTATGGAAAAGAATGCTATTTTTTTTTACCTGTCTATTACTTCATAGTGCAGAGTGCTCTTTGCAAATTTTTTTTTTAATAGGTAAAAGGGAGAAAAATGCCGAACAATGTGAGTATCAGACCTGAGAGCTTTTCCAGCCAAAAGATGCTGTAACCGAGCCTCTCTCTGAAGTTGTTTCGACCTATGAGCATGACGATCCCGCTGTCCCAGAAAAACACGATGCAGGTCATCCACAGGGCATACAAAAAGCGTGTTGTAATGCCGGTCTTAACTGATACCATGACTGTAAAAAGAGAGAGATAGAATATAGCATTCTTAGGATTGAGAATCCCTGAGAGAAAACCCACCAGAAACTGCCTGCCTGCGTGTTGAATATCAAGAAACGACTGGGAAGACCGTCCCTCAATACCTTGCCTAGGCGCTCGAAGAAGGCAGATGCCTAAAAATATCAGATAGGCGCCTCCGAGATATCTAAGCAGTACCATCAGCCATGTCGTTTCCTTGATAATTTCGAGTCCGCAGACGGCACAGAGCAGATAAACGGCATTAGCCGTTGCAATACCTGCACAGACGCAGATTCCGAACCGGCGGGGAAGACGCAGAGCTGCCTGCATGATCAGGAAAAAATCCGGTCCCGGGCTTAACAGGGCAAGAAAATGGGCACCGGCAATGAGCACGAATTCCATGACGATCTCCTTTTTCCGGAGATAGTACAGCCTTCGTCAAAATGGCTATTGTATAAAATTGACGCGGTATTCCTGGGGGGTGACCGTGGTGGCCGCTTTGAAATGACGATGTAGATGACTTTGATCGAAAAAACCGCATTCAAGCGCGGCATCGGCTATATCCATCCCTTGCTGTAAAAATAGGCGTGCCTTCTCGATCCGGCAGTTCATCCGGTAGGCATGTGGTGTAATGCCGGTGACGGCTTTAAACCGGCGGAGCAATGTGTATGGATTGGTGTCGAGTTTTCGGGCCAGGGAAAGCAGGGTCATGTCCCGCTGAAGGTCTTCTCCCAGGTATTTTTTCATCCAGTCGATACGCTCCGGGATGACTTCCGTTACCACCTGCGGACGGCAGCTTTGCAAAAAGACTTCCACTATGAGGTCAAAAAGCTGCAGCTTTTTCGCAGAGAGATGGACGCCTGAATCCAACAGGTCGTGGATGACCTTGCAGTAACGATGATAAAGATTGGCATCATTAAGGAAGAGTACTTCCGCCGGTATGAAGGAGTCGACCTGCCACAAGGATTTCTGAACCTGGACACACCATTCAACATCAAGATACAGCATAGAATAGCTTCGTTCTTCATTGCAGATGGTGTTGCATGAATGAAGGGTTTCCGGATTGATGAAGGCGAGAGATCCGGGAACAAGGACGGCAGCTGTTTTTGCCGTACAAAATTCGACCCTGCCTTCATGGATTCCACCGATACTGAAGGTGCTGTGCATGTGTTTCTTAAAATCCCTACTGCTGTTCCTGGAACTCCTTGCTTCGACAAACGGGAGCCCGGGATCACGAAAGAAGACTTCTTTTCCTTTCTTTTGAAGCTGTCGCGCAGGTTGTAAATATCCATTGGCGTTTTGATGTTTTTTATGCATAGAGTAAAAATAACATAATGTTTGCGTTGACCCAAAGGGAATAAGTCGGCAAAATTTTCACGGGATGGGTTTTTATTGGTTTTTTTCTGTGATATCTTTATCAAAATCGATTTTACGGTTTAAAGCAGAGTTGTAGAGTGAGAAGCCAAGGGGGTGTCGCGGTATATTTTCCCTATTTTCAGGCGACTGGTGATGCAAGTGAAACAAATCAAAACGGTAGCTATTATCGGTGCCGGCGCAATGGGAGGCGCCTATGCCTCGATATTTTCCTCCGCGCCCGGTTTTACGGTTTTTTTTATTGCCTGCGGTGAGCGGTATAAGCGGCTTCGGGAACAAACCCTTAGAGTCAATGGGAAGGTCTATGAGGTACCTGTCAAGTCATCGGATGAGATCGAAGAGCCGGCCGACATGGTGCTTGTCGCTTTGAAGCACCATCATCTTGCCGAGGCCATGGAGGAAATCAAGGCGGCGGTGGGGGAAGAGACGGTCATCCTGTCAGTGATGAACGGCCTGGAAAGCGAGCAGATTATCGGTGCGGCTTGCGGGATGGAAAAGGTCCTTTACGCCGTTGCCGTAGGTATCGATGCCGTCCATGAAAAAGGATGCTATACCTATGCAAGTCCCGGGCGCATTATTTTCGGGAAAGGCCCGCAAGCCGGTGATGACGCAAGAGTTGCCCGGCTGCAGGAGGCCCTGGAACGGGCGGCAATCCCCTGCGAGACGCCCGATGACATCTTGAGAGCCATGTGGTGGAAGTTCATGATTAATGTTGGAATTAATCAGTCTTCTGCCGTCCTTCGGGTTCCGTACGGTGTCTTTCAGTCTTCGGCGGATGCCAGGGAACTGATGCGGATGCTGATGGAGGAGGTTATAGCATTGGCGGGAAAGCTGTCCATAAATCTGACGAAAAACGATTTTAAAGAGTGGCTGTCCGTTCTCGCCGCCTTGTCTCCCGGCGGCAAGACATCCATGCTTCAAGACGTGGAGGCAGGAAGAAAGACCGAGGTTGAGATTTTTGCCGGTAAGGTTGTATCCCTGGGACGAGAACATCGGATCCCCACCCCGGCGAATGAGATTATTTTGCACATTCTCAAGGTTATCGAAAAAAGGAGTTAACCACCTATGTCCATCGATCAAATCATAGAGTCGTTGCCGCCGTTGCCACTCACTGTGGCCAACGTCATCAAGGTTACGGCAAATCCTGACAGCTCGGCGGAAGATTTGATGAAAGCTGTTCTTCCGGATCAAACCATGTGTGCGGCGATCTTAAAAATAGCAAATTCCGTTTTATATGGGCAATCCCAGAAGATCGGCTCCCTGCAATCGGCCATCGTGCTTCTTGGCATCAATGAAGTACAAAGCATTGTTATGGGAAAAGCAGCTATCTCCACCTTTCGCTCTCTTTTAAAGCAGAATAAGGAGGAGATGGCTTTATTTTGGGACCATTCCTTTGTTTGCGGCCTGGCTGCCAAGATCATTGCGGAAAATTTGGGTCTGGTTACCGGCCAGTTTTTTATGGGCGGACTCCTACACGATATTGGAAAACTGGTAATGTTTCTCGCCCTTCCCGACCAATATTCCCCCCGGGACTGGATGGTTCAATTTACAAACGACGGCCGGCTGGAAGAGGAAAAAACAAATTTTTCCGTCAGTCATGATGTCGTCGGTGCAAGATTGTTAAGAAAATGGCTGTTTCCGGAAAACCTCCTTCTTGCATTGGAATATCATCATCATCCCGAGGACTGCCCATCCCTTCACGGGTATCCTCTCGTTGTCCGTCTTGCCGATGTCCTGGCCTATCTTTGCTGTAACGACAACCTGGTTGGAGATAGAGACCCGGCAGATGTTGTTGTCGATTATCTTCCCGATATTATAGAGGTATGGGAGAGTCGGGAGTTGAAATGGGATCCGGTCATGATTGAATCCTGGCTCGCCTGGTTGAAGATAGACAGGGAATACGGCAGCTCCATCATCAATGTCCTGTCACTGTGATCGATTTTGTTTATCCGAAAATCGGTCGAAGCTGAGAGGTAACCTTTTCACGGGACGCCATAAACCCTTCTCTGGGGGCGAGGCCTGCGCCATCCGGGCTGCGGGACACCCGTGAAAAGGTTACTCCTCAGCTCTTAAGCATTGCGATCATTTCAATTTTCATCATTTGTTGAGCGCGTGGTGCTGCGAGAATGGGCGTTCATGAGAAATCCGGGATAGGACGGGCTACTGAAGAATTTATTTGATGGGTGATCCGTTGAAAGAACCAAGAGGACATGATAGTGATATCCACGCCCTCAATGCCGCTTGGCGCCGATTTTATCACACCATCCTCTTTTATCCAGATATCCATCAATTCCTCTTACGAGCATACTAATGGCATTCCTTCCTCTTAGTAACGACGACAGGATTTATTATGAAACGTTTGGGAAAAATACCGAATTGCCGGTCCTTGTATTTCTCCATGAAGGGTTAGGGTGTCATGGGATGTGGAAGGACTTCCCCGAGCGGGTTTGCAGCATCACAGGATGTCCGGGTCTGGTATATGACCGTATCGGTTATGGCAAATCATCACCACAAAGGTCAATCCGAACCATTCATTATATCCATAACTATGCTCTTTGCGAGTTGCCATTTGTTATTGAACGACTCCTTCCCGACAGGCCCTATATTCTGATAGGGCACTCCGACGGCGGGACCATCGGCCTGATTTACGCTGCCGAAAAACCTGTCCATCTGAAAGGGATTATTACCGAGGCAGCGCACGTGTTTGTCGAACCCATAACACTTTCCGGAATTCGCAGTGCTGTCAGAGCATTTGACAACGGACAAATGAAAAGGCTCTATCAATACCATGGCGATAAAACACAGCGAGTATTCAGTTCCTGGTCTGATACCTGGTTGAGTGATTGGTTCCGGTCATGGAACATCGAGTATTTGTTGCCTTCCATTACCTGTCCTGTGATGGTGATGCAGGGACTTGAGGACCGATACGGTACCGCTCGGCAGGTTGATGCCATTGTTTCAGGCGTTTCCGGCTTTGTCGAACCGGTCCTGTTGGACAAATGCGGCCACTCTCCGCATCGGGATAAACCGGAGGCTGTTGCTGCAAGAATGTCCGTTTTTATCGAACAGCTGATATCTCGTCTCTAGCCCGCCGTTTATGAAAAACACTTAATTGTATACAATTATTTGTTGAATATAAATATGTTACGCAATTTTATTTTTAATAAACGGAGGAGGACGTTTGTAGCTGGATTTTCTGCAGACCATATCAATCCGTGAACGGCGGGCCAGTGAGTCCCTTAGGAAACAACTTACTCTGTGGAATCTGATGAAACAGGTCGGTTCTTTTCGCAGTAAGGCTGTCGGCCTTTTCGGCCGTGGAATGCCGTGCAGAGAAGGCATGATCCGTGCAAGGGGCATTTCCCCGGACATGGGCATTCTGCAAAGCCACGTTCTTGGGGCGTTGCCGCAACTCCCGGCGGAAGATCCTTCAGATGAGCCATGGCTATGGCACGTTTTTTGTCGGGAGCGGTGTTTTTTTTCGTCATAGCTGTCCGGAGCATAGAACTTCAGTTCATATGCTACATAGCAGATACATGAGTGGCGGAGAGGGAGAGATTCGAACTCTCGGTACTTGCGTACACACGCGTTCCAGGCGTGCACCTTAAGCCGCTCGGTCACCTCTCCGCTTATTGTGAAATCAACGGCAAATCGTGAGCTAGTATGTAAACCGTGAAGCCGATTTTCGCAATCAAAAAGTAGGAAAACAAGGGAAAAAAGGCTCTTGCCATCTTTGCCTCTCGTCTATTACGCAGCCTTCTGGCTGGGCTATTTCCTTGTAGACGTTTTTATCAACCGGTCCCAGTCGTCTCCTCAGCGTCTTTTTTTAAAAAAATCCTTAAGAACGGCTCCACAATCCTCTGCCAGAACGCCTCCTTCTATGGCGACGGTATGATTAAGACGGGCATCAGTGCCGATATAATAACAGGATTCCATGGCTCCTGCCTTTGGGTCATGGGCGCCGAAGACAAGGCGGGCAATGCGGGCCTGAATGATGGCCCCCATGCACATTATACAGGGTTCAAGGGTCACATAAAGGGTTGTTCCCGGCATTCGGTAGTTGCCTAGCTTTCGTGCAGCCTCCCGGATTGCCAAAATTTCGGCGTGGGCGGTGGGATCCCGGTTGCCGATGGGACTATTCCCGGCGGCCGACAGGAGTCGATCCTGCAAAACAAGGGCCGCTCCTACCGGTACTTCTCCTGCTCGGGCCGAACTCCTTGCCTGTTCAAGGGCAAATCTCATCCATTGGAGATCGGTATCTCTTGCCTGACGAAATGGTGTAGACATAAAACAGGTCTCCAATTACCAAAATGGGGCAATATCATTTAAATTTGAACTCGACTTCCGGACTTCTCATTGCAATTTGCAGCCGTCTCTCGTATAAAAGAGTAGGGGAATTACGAAAGTGAAAGAACAGAAGCACTCGTATGATGGGGGGATATGTACAATATTCTTGTGTATGATTCCGGTCATAGGTCAACTGATCTTATGGAAGCCGCCCTTAAAGGGACGGGGCAACTCACTTTTAAATCGAATCAGAAGGAATTTCAAGATGAGATGAATGCCCGCCAGTATGATCTGGTTTTCCTGGACATTGAACCGTCGAATGGGAAAGTCCTCACCCTTCTGGAAGATACCCATAAAAAAAGCCCTTACACACCAATTATTATCACCAGCAGCATCGAGAAGGCGGAACTGGTCGTTCAGGCCATGAACTACGGAGCCTGCGATTTTCTTGTCCATCCCGTATCCAAAGAACGAATACATATGGCTTTGGAAAAAGCCATTGAAATTCGCGATCAGAAATTTGAGATAGATTATCTGCGTCGGAAGCAGGATGTGGTCTATGATTTTAAGGAAGTCGTTGCCTACAGTTCCTGCATGAAGGATATCTTAAAGAAGCTCGAGCGCTTTTCCAAGACTGATTCAACTATTTTGATCACCGGTAATACCGGCACAGGCAAAAGTTTCCTCTCGGGTACCGTCCATTTTAATTCTCCGCGCAAGAAGAAACCCTTTGTGAAAATCAACTGCGCCAACATTCCGGAAAACCTATTGGAATCGGAACTGTTCGGCCATGAGAAAGGGGCATTTACCGGAGCGGATAAACAACGTATCGGACGTTTTGAACAGGCCAACGGCGGATCAATGTTTCTCGATGAGATCGGCGAGATCAGCCTAGGACTCCAAACCAAGTTACTACGGGTCCTGGAAGAAAAGGCATTCGAACGGGTGGGAGGAAACAAGACCATCCATGCTGATGTACGGGTCATCGCAGCCACCAATAAGGATTTATCCAGCCAGATTGATGCAGGACTTTTCCGGGAGGATCTTTATTATCGGATCAATGTCTTGCCGATTCGCCTTCCGTCTCTGAAAGAGAGGGACCAGTGCATTTTACCGCTGGCCAAAGTCCTTTTGAATAAGATCTGCAAATCACTAAAACGCCGCGATATAATAGGATTTTCCGAGGAGGCATTGAGGAGCCTAAAGGCCTATGACTGGCCGGGAAATATCCGCCAGTTGGCAAACACCATCGAACGGGCGGTAATACTGGAGGATGGCAGCCTCATCCATGTTGATAATCTGTCTTTGCCAACTATAAGAAAACATAATCCTAATGATGTCAAAGATTTTACCATGCCATACAAGGAATCAACTCCATCAGAATCACTGGCCGGACAGGAGAAGGATCTTATCCTCAAGACCTTGGAAGAATGCCTCTGGGTGCAGAAGAATGCTGCAGAAAAATTGGGACTCAGTCCAAGGGCCCTCAATTACAGGATCAATAAACTGGGGATCACCCATCCCCACTGGCGCCGGAATAAACGATAAGGCCCGGGATACGGAACAATATATTCCTTTTGGGCAAAAAAGTCCTATTAATAGATTAATAGAAAAACGAAGTATTCTGCTTCAGCCTTCAGCCTTCAGCATGAAAATTAATTTACCACATTCTGCGGGCTTCCCAATACATAGGCCTGAACGTTCATGATTGCTATCGCCATAAGCCGGCTTCGGGCCTCCCTGGTGGCCCAGGCAATATGGGGGGTGATAAAACAATTTTTTGCTGAAAGCAGGGGGTTGGACATTTTAGGTGGCTCAACTGAGAGAACATCAAGCCCTGCGCCGCCGAGTTTTTCCGAGTTCAAGGCATCGGCAACGGCATCTTCGTCCAGAAGAGGACCTCTGGAGGCATTGATCAAGAACGCTCCCTTCTTCATCTTTTTGAGGCGTTCGGAATTGACCATATTTTCGGTCTCCTCGGTTAGCGGGCAGTGGAGGGTTAGAACATCGGCTTCGGAAAATACCTGGTCAAGGTTCACATGTTTTACACCTTCAGGCAGGCCAGCAGGGGGCGTACGGGTGTGGATGAATACGTTCATGCCGAATGCCAGGGCCAGTTTGGCAACGGCCCTTCCGATATCGCCGTATCCGATAATACCTAATGTTTTTCCCTTAAGTTCAATTTGTGGGAACAACCAGTAGCAAAAATCCTCCGTTCGACACCATTCGCCTTTACTAACGCCAAGAGCGTGATCACCAACCCGGTTGACTAAATTCAAGATGTGGGCAAAACACATCTGAGCCACGGAATCAATGCCGTAGGCGGGGACATTGGAGACAACTACGCCCCTTTGTTTTGCCTCCTCGATATCGACAACATTGGTGCCGGTGGCCAGTATACCGATATAACGTAAGCGCGGCAATTGCGAGAGGATCCGGACATTGAGGATCGTTTTATTGGTCAGCAGTATTTTTGCGTCGCGGGCGCGTTCAATCACGGCATCTTCAGGTGTTCGGGCATAGACCCGGACTTCTCCAAGTTCTTCCAATTCCTGCCAACTAAGATCCCCAGGGTTCAAGGTATGGCCGTCGAGGACGACTATTTTCATGGTTTTCTTCCTCTCGATGGTTGCAAATGAGATGGTGTTGTTAAAACTCTTTATTCGATCTGTTCAAGCATTTCTTCTATAACCGTTAGCCCTCGACTCCAGAAGGCAGGATCGTCAAGATCGAGTCCGAAAGGTCGCACTAGGTCATAGGGAGAGGATGAGCCGCCTGCAGTCAGCAGATCGATATATTTTTCTACAAAGGTATCTCCTTCCTTTTGGTAGAGCCCATAGAGGGCCAGAACCAGCAGTTCACCAAAGGCATAGGAATAAACATAACCGGGGGTCGACAAAAAATGCGGGATATATGACCACCATATACCATAGTCATCCCTGAGGTTGACGGAATTACCGAACATTTCTCTCTGGGTTTTAAGCCAGAATTCACTGAGGCGCTCACTACTGAGTTCACCTTCGCTGCGTCTACCTTCATGCATCAGTTTTTCAAAGCGGTTCATGGCTGTTTGGCGAAAAACGGTTGCAAAGATAGATTCAAGTTTCTGGCAGATAAAGGCTCTTCTTTGTTCGTTCTCCTCCAAGAGCGAAAGCTGGGCCTGAAAGATGAGAAGCTCTGCAAAAACCGAGGCAGTCTCCGCAAGAACCAAGGGCGTGTCGCTGTTGTAGTAGCCTCTTTCAGAGGCCAATACCTGGTGTACGCCGTGCCCCAGTTCGTGAGCGACAGTGGATACGTCTCTTAACGTGCCGGTATAATTAACCATGACATATGGATGGACCTCCGGGACGCAGGGGTGGGCAAAGGCACCGCCTCGTTTTCCGGCAAGCACCGGAGCATGGATCCAGTTTTCCTTAAAAAACCTCTGGGCAATTCCGGAAAGGTGTGGGGAAAATTTTTGAAAGGAAGAAAGGACGATTTCGCGGCATTGTTCCCAGGTTATTTCCTTCTTCGGCAAGGTGGGAAGAGGGGCGTAGCGATCATAATCCACAAGCTCATCAAGACCGAGGATTTGCCGTTTAACGTTATAGTAGCGGCTGACGATGTCGTATCTTCCCGTAACAGTTGTAATCAGGGTTTCAACTGTGGCGTCGGACAATTCATTTTCCAGATTCATTGACCCGACCCAGTCCTCATATTTTCTCAATCGATCGGTGATCATCTTTTCCGCAGCCAGGGTGTTGAATATATGGGTCAGGATATGGCTCTGACCTTTCAGCCCCTCTGTCAACTCACCTGCGGCAAGTCTGCGCACATTGCGGTCCGGATGATAGAGATCAGTCAAGACCTCTTCCTCGGTTCGTTTTTTCTCTCCAAAACGCAGGGCTCCCACCACCTTTTCAAAAAGCGTGGTCCAGCTGTTGCGTCCGACAGGCTGTCTGTCGAGAAGGAGTTTTTCTTCAATTTCCGAGAGTTGATGTGGCTTGTAGCGTCGCAATGACCGGAGGTAGTGGCGATAACCGGCAAGACAGGGATAGTCGGTCAGGCAATCAGCCTTTTCCTGATCAAGGCTGTTCCAACCAAGTTCGAAAAACACCACCTCACGGTTGCATTTACTGTAGAGCTCCTGCATTTGCTGGTAGAGTCTTCCTGCTGCAGCATTATCGACCCGGGTAATAAAATTAAGGAAGGCGTAGGTGTTCAGTTTCCCCAGAAGCGTATGCAGTGATTCCAGTCTACAAACCAGCTGGAGAAGAGTCTGTGCGTCGATGGAAGGAAGCGTTGATTCAAATTTCTCTTTGATTGCCTGTGCCTCTTGTTCACAGCGGGAGATATCCTCCTGCATGATGGAGTTGTCGGGTGAGGCATAGAGATCCGCCAAATTCCAGAGAACGTTCTCGCATCCCAGATGTTTCGATGTATTGTCTTCCATATCTTTCTGTTTTGAGTATGCTTTGTTATCTCAATCCGGCAATAAAGGGCCCGACCGCCGTCGCCCCCTGTTCATCGACAAGACGGATGGTTTGTGAGCCGATAACCGCCATGTCGGCTTTGCCTGCCAGAGCGTTGATGTCTTCTCTTCCTCGGATACCAAAGCCTACGGCAATCGGTTTGGAGGTGGCGGCACGGCACCGTTTCAGATAATCTGTGAAGTCATCGCCGAATTCGGATTTTTTACCGGTAACCCCCCGTCTGGCTACACAGTAGATAAAACCTCGGGCATACGTGTCCAATTCAAGCATCCGTTTGTCCGTGGAGGTCGGGGAAAAGATCAGGATCGGAGCGATTTCGTGTTGGTCCGCCAGCCGGAAAAATGTTTTACCCTGTTCGGGCGGCAGGTCTGGAATGATGAATCCTTTGATCCCGGCTTCTTTGGCTTTGACGAAAAAGGCTTCTTCTCCATATTTGAAGATGATGTTGTAATAGGTCATAAAAAGAAACGGGATATCATAGGCTGCGGTTATTTCCGCTCCGAAGGAAAGACAGTCGGAGATCTTAGTGCCTGCAGCAATACTGTCCTGGTTTGCTTTCAGTATCACCGGTCCATCGGCCATCGGTTCGGAAAAAGGGATTTGCATTTCGATGCAGTCCACCCCATTCTCAACCATCTGTTTGATGACCTCCCGGTTTGTCTCAAACGAAGGATAACCCAATACAATGTGGGTCATCAGCAGGATGTCCTTTTGTCGCAGCCGTTGCTTCAAGTCTTGTTCCAAATTCATATCGTTCACCGCTTCTCCTGTCTATTTGCTGTATTCCCGGCCCCGTTGGACAATGAATTCTTTCCATGACGGATCGTTAAAGGCATGGGCGATGGTAAAGATGTCCTTATCTCCGCGGCCCGACATATTGATGATGATCGCCTCCCGGGGTGACAATTGCGGTGCCTCTTTAAAGGCCTGGACAAAGGCATGGGCGGATTCGAGTGCGGGAATGATGCCCTCTTTTTTCATGGTCAGATCAAGGGCGTTGATGACCTCTTGATCGGTGGCCGACTCAAAGCGGACCCGGCCGTTTTCCCAGTGGTCGGCCAAGATGGGAGAAACACCCACGTAATCAAGTCCGGCTGCCACCGAATGGGTCTCGTTCATCTGTCCGTCTTCGTTTTGCAAAAACATGCTCTTATAGCCTTGAGCGACACCGGGAGAGGCGTCGGAACCGCAGAGTCTGGCGGCGTGTTGGCCTGATGCGATGCCATGGCCTCCGGCCTCGACTCCAACCAGCTCAACGCCTTCTTCTTCGAAGAAGCGTCCGAATATACCCATGGCGTTGGAACCGCCGCCGACGCAGGCATAGATTCTGGCCGGCAGCGTGCCATGCTGTGTCTTGATCTGTTCAATGACCTCCATGCCGATGATCGACTGAAACCAAGCCACCATCTCCGGAAACGGGGCAGGCCCGCAGGCGGTGCCAAAGACATAATGGGTCTCATCGACATTGGTAACCCAGTCTCTGAACGCCTCATTAATTGCATCTTTCAAGGTCCTCGAGCCGTCCTTCACCGAGACCACTGTGGCGCCCATCTTTTCCATCCAAAAGACATTCGGACGCTGACGGGCAACATCGACTTCGCCCATATAAATGGTACAGGAAAAACCAAACCTTGCAGCCATGGTGGCGGTGGCCATGCCGTGCTGACCGGCACCGGTTTCGGCGATGACCCGTTTTTTACCCATACGTTTGACCAGAAGTCCCTGGCCGATGACGTTGTTGGCCTTGTGGGCGCCGGTGTGGTTTAAGTCTTCACGCTTGATATAGATCTGGGCGCCGCCAAAATGTCTGGAAAGGTTCTCGGCATGAGTCAGTGGTGTCGGCCGGCAGGAATAGGTAGACATTAAAGAAAGATATTCCTGCCAGAAGGAAGGATCGCCTTTCGCTTTTCGAAACTCGATCTCCAGTTCTTCAAATGTCTTATGCAGCACCTCCGGAATGAAGGCGCCTCCCCAATTGCCGAAATATCCTTTCATTGTATAACTCCCTTAAAGCAGATGGTATATGCCATCACGTCCTTGCAAACTTCTCCAGACCAATGCGTCCAATTCGGATTTTTCCAAAGGAGGACAAAAAGGCGAAATGTGATATTGAGTCCAATAATTACAATAAGATACCTTGAGCTGTAATTTGTGTATATGATGATAGCGGCTATATTAATATGTCATTTAAAAGAAAAGCCGTATTACGATTGAGAAATTTGAGTCTTCTCAACTTGATGTCGGCTCGGGAAAAATTCTTACCTTGCCACAAGGTATTCATGAATTTGAAAAATACACCAGATTTACCATTTTTCACAAGGAAGAAAACGGGATAAACAGCTCTTTATGAGTCGTATGTTGATAGGCGTGGTTGCAAAGAGGTTTCAGTGGCCGCAGCCTAACACCGATTTTCAAACAAATACTTTGTCAATCCGTCTCCCTCTTAGAAAGGGCAAGACATTTTGAAGAAACAATTGCGCATGCAAATTTACAAGGTGTGCGGTAAAGGGCAATCCAGCGGCGCCAACTTTGTCAGTCGTTTGGCAATGAACAGGGCATACGATTGCTCATTACTAAAAACTTCAGGCCTGACGCTGTGGGAAATAGAGAGAAATCAGGGTGTACTGAAATCCAAGACCTCCCTGATTTTTTCTGCAATGTCTCTTTTCGAAAAGGGTTTCTGGATAAAAAGGAAACCTTTTTCCAGAAGTACCTGCTGACCTATCATATCGGCTGTGTATCCGGACATGAACAAACATTTTGCCTCGGGATGCAAAATCAGGATTTCATCGGCCAGATCCTTTCCGTTCATCTCCGGCATGATGACGTCAGTCATGAGAAGATCGATATGCCCCTTGTGCTCTTCGGCTATTTTGATTGCGGCATTCGGTCTGTTTGCAGACATGACCGTATAGCCGAGCCGCTCAAGCATTGTCGTTGTCATTTTCATAATGGCCGGCTCATCTTCAACCAAAAGGATGGTTTCATTTCCCCCTTCTACCCGGGATTCGGTATCCGTATTGCCTGTCTCAGGCATCTGAGAGGCATATCTGGGAAGGAAGACCGTAAAGGTCGTCCCCATTTTCTCTCCGCTTTCGACATGGATAAGCCCGTTGTTTTGCTTGACGATGCCGTAGACTGTTGATAACCCGAGACCGGTGCCTTTGCCGACACCCTTGGTTGTAAAAAGGGTTCGAAAATATGAGACTGCAATTCCTTTGGAATCCCGCTTCCGGAGTCCTGCACCTTCAGCACGACATATTCTCCGGAGGCGATATGTATGTCGTTTACGAAATGATCATCGACAACGAGGTTTTCTGTTTCGACGACTATTTTACCGGTGTGGGAGATGGCGTCCCGGGCATTGACACAGAGATTGGCCAGGAGTTGATCCACCTGCGAAGGGTCGATTTTAACTTTCCAGAGATCCGGGCCGGGTTTCCAAATGAGGTCAATATCCTCGCCGATGAGTCGTCTCAGCATGTTCATCATCCCTTCAACTGCGGCATTGAGGTCGATGACTTTAGGGGCGACCATCTGTTTGCGGGCAAAGGCAAGCAATTGCCTCACTATGCTGGCCGAACGATCTGCAGCACCCTTGATTTCCATAAGGTCACTGTAAATGGGATGTTCCTGGTCGATCTCATCCATTGCCAGGTCCGTGTGGCCGAGGATGACGCCCAGCATATTGTTGAAATCGTGGGCTACCCCGCCGGCCAATTGCCCCACGGATTCCATTTTTTGGGCTTGCAGCAGCTGGGCCTGCATTTTGGCCTTTTCCTGTTCTGCCAGTTTGTGTTCGGTGATATCGATGATAGAGCCTTCCAGGAGGCCTTGGTCCCTATAGAGCTTCAGGGATGTTATGCAGTTTCTCACACCTTTTTGGGCATGCACCAGTCTGGATTCGAACTCAGATACTCTCTCGTCGGCCATGAGCCTCTCGACCATTTCCTTCCGTTCTGCTGGGTCTTCCCAGAAAAGTGATGACGGTCTTCCTATAACCTCATCACGGGGCTTCCCCACAAGTTCGAGAAATTTCTGGTTGACCTCCAGGATTTCCGAGCCGTCGAGCCTGGTCCTGAACATGGCGACTTCCGAATTGTTGAACAACGTTCTGTACTTCTCTTCGTTTTCCATTAACAGTGCCTCGGTACGTTTGCGTTCCGAGATGTCGAGATTCGAGGCGGTTGTTCCTTCATATTGTCCGTCCGGACCGTAGCGGCCCTTGACGTACACCAGAGCAGGTATGTCCTCGCCGGTTTTGGAAATATATCGTTTCTCAATGGTGTAGTGATCAATTTCACGGCGTATCAGCTTATTGATCATATCCATGCTCTTCGTGACATCATCTCTTGCGCTGAGATCCGAGATCGTCATCTTGCCGACCATTTCTTCTCCGGAATATCCCAGCATTCTGCAGAAAGCATCATTGACATCGGTGAATACGAAATTTTTATCGGTGACGGTAATTCCTATCAGTGAATTGGTAAAAATTGAGCGGTAGTAGGCTTCACTCTTGCCGGCGGTGATGGTCAGACGTTTCAGACGTCGGTTGACCAACCATAAGATACAAGAGAGAGTGCCCAGCGATAGGAATATGGCTATCGTTGTTGTTACTGTTTTTTTGTAATTTTCCCAAAGTGATGCAGGCTCGTTGATGATTGTACATCCTTTCGGTAGGGATGATGTCTCCACCTTCCAGCGAACAAGGGCGTTCCAGTCAAGCATCGGTTGCGGTGTTGTTGAAAATGATGTGATGGGCTTATTGAGTTTCAGATGACCTCGCAAATACTCTGCTGTTACTTCCGCAGCTTTTTCTCCCATTTTTTCTGTTGCCAGCAGGGAACCGCCGACAATCCCGCTTCCTAAAAAATATTCCTGGGTTGAAAAGACCGGAGCATTTGCCGATCGGCAGAGATGTACAATGACATCGGCCGGCACAAAGGAACGATGGGCAGAGTCCGTAAAATAGGGGGCATAAATGATGATCGAATCTTGTGGGAGATTGGCAATGCGATGCATCATCTGTTCATACGTCATGGCATTGGTAAACCTATTTGATAGGTATTAAGAAAAAGGACCTTATGGGGTAGCGAGGGAACAGGGCTTCCTTGTCCGGAAGGCGGCTGATGCTCCTGTCCAAGACAGGGGGGGATCTGAAACACTAAGGAGAGTACCAGCCAGAATATGATGGCTAGAGACTGCCGCATGAAATATTTCCCTGATAGTAGCCTGAAGACCCCAAATGTTGCAGTTGTTATACTATTAGAATGCAAATGAAACATTGCAGTTGGAGTGTTTCTTCTGTATCGGTGTCGGCAAATATGCAAAATGGATATGCTGTCCTTTACTAAGTGGCAACAACTGCAGAGTCAGCAATCACCCATTGATATTTTACGCAGCCGACAAGTTTGCTCTTAGAATTCTGTTATACTTCACCATATCGATTTTTAAATAACAAGCAGAAAGAAGAACTATTTCCGGTAAATGTTTTGGAAATGCTCATAAAAGAGGTGCTCCAGTCAAAAATGGTCAAGAGGTAGGAACATGTCGCCTGCAGACCGTTGCGAAATCTTCCGGGTAATGGCCGTTGATAAATCGCAGCTGTGCCTCGCTAAATGCTCCGGGCGATTCCGGCAGGCGGGGGAGAAAGGCATAGATGAGAGGCTGGCTAACATCGCCTCTTCCCAGTCGTTTTGAATATTCAATGGTTGTGACCATCCTGGCTCCCAGGGCACCCAAGGCTTTCTGGGCTTTGAGAATCCCGGTGTCAAGAGAGGTTCTCACCTGTTTGTCGGTTTCCAGAATGTTGCCGGGAAACTTTCCTGTCATATCTTTTTTCGTCATGAGCTGGAGTTCCCATTGCGATGTCTGGGCTTTAGGGACAAAGAGCAAAGAATGCTCGTCCTCCCAGACGATCAGGTCGCTTTCCCGGTTGCTGCGTCCATCCATACGCTGATTGCCCGCAATGGCCAGCAAATAATCGTCAAAAAAATTTCTTTCATAGAGTTCGACATATGCCTCAACAACCCCGGTGATCATATCGCCGCAGCAATATGCCGGCATTACGCCCGTGGGTCTGTCTGGATTGCCGGAATACGTTTCGACCTGTTCCGGAATCATGGCATATTGTTGATGAATCTGCTGATGTGAGGCGTGCAGCCGGTAGTTTGATGGGGCATAATCGAATCCGAAATTCCATCCCCAGAGAGTGGCAAGATGGGGGAGCTTTTGTTCGGAAATTTCAGTGATTATAGAGAGTCTCAACTGCTCGAGTTCCTGAGAAAACAGGACGCGTCGTTTCGGCAGCGGAGAAATGCCAAGACGAGCGGCAAGTGACATATAGGTGCGTTGATAATACAAATGTCTGAGCCCCTTCATATCTTCAGGCGTCAGGGATCCGATGTCGTATCTGATTGCATCATCGGCCATATTGGCGGCATAATGACCACCAGCAATATAAGAGTTGCGTCGAAGGTATTCAAAAATATGAGATCCCTTTTTACCGGGCCATTCGCCGATGATTTCGCTCCCCCCCTGAGCGCCTGGACGCAGGACCATCACGGTTTTGTAGTTGTCAGGAAGATAAGGGTTATTTGCTACCGCCTCAAAAAGGGTATGGTTATGGATGATCGGTCTGATTCTTCCTTGATTGTCTTTTGCATACAGTAAGCCTATGGGCTTATCGTCACTGTCATGCTTGATATCGCAACTCAATTCAGCCAATTGTCTGAGATCTTCCGGGTCTGTTGAACAGGTGGCAAGAGAGAGCAGCATCGGTTCGGGCAGCCTTTTCAGAAGATCGGACTCCGTTTTTGTTTGTTTTAGCAGGCTGGAGAAAGATACTTCGGGTCTGGGAGGAAGTCCGATCCGGCGGTCATCCTCGGCTGCCGCGTCCGCCCACTCCTTATCAATAAAGGTGGCGCCTCGAAAGGGGAAGGGATTGGGGATTTCATAGATCCAGTCTGCTGACTCAACATTGACATCATTTGCAGGGAAGTTTCGCCTGTTGTCATATGGAGTATGATCCGGAAAGGACCCGAGGTATTGAATTTTTTCTTCACTCCTGAGGTTGGCGGCAGTATATGCAGGTTTGTGAATGCCGTAGTGAAACTCTCCTTTAGGTGTTACACAACTAGGGAAATTTTTCATGATAATTGGCAAGTTAAGGTTTTAGGCAAACAGTATAAGAGAACGAACGAGTCATGCATGGGAATCCTGGGAGAAATGTACAGCTCGATTTTTTCCTTCATTTTTGGCCTTGTAGAGCGCCTGGTCGGCCTGGTTGATAAAGTCCTCGCAGGACGCCAGAGCTCGGCCAGCAGTGCCAATACCTATACTTATTGTGATAAAAGGTACCGGTCGGGATTTCCTGTGGATAATTTTGAGGTCTCGGATGTTTCTTAAAATCTTTTCGGCGATGGTATAAGCTCCGGTCTCTGGAGTTTCCGGAAGAATTACAACAAATTCCTCACCTCCGTATCGGGCGCAAAAATCACCAGGCCTTTCCAGTGATATTTTAAGAGTCTGGGCTATCCTGCGCAGACAGCGATCGCCGGCACTATGTCCATAGGTGTCGTTATATTCTTTGAAGTTGTCGATATCGCAGAAGAGTAGCGAAATCGATTCATCCTTTCGTCTGCTGCGTTTGAATTCTTCAAGAATTTTTTTTGAAAAATTCCTCCGGTTGGGGATTTCCGTTAAAACGTCGATTTCTGCCTGTTGCCTCAACACTGTATAGGCTTGGTCGAGTCTTTTGCCGAAGAAGACGATGCCAAGGATTCCCAAAATACCTATAAAAACATGGGCTATGAGAAGAGGATTCGGAGGAACATCGTTCAATGAGGGTATGGTAAGACTTATTCCACCTCGAATATCTCCTTCTTTGTATCCCTGGTTACCATGGCATTTTAAACAGGCATGTGTCGTAACTAGAGGAGCCATATAAAAAAAGGAGTCTGACTTGTTGGGCACGAAGTAGCCGACTTCCTTTGTCCCTTTTTCAAATGAGAGCAAGGCTTGTTTCTCCAGCTCTGTTGCTTTATTACCCGGGTTGATTGGCTTGAGGCTTGTGATGTGGAAATGAACGCCCTGTACCTTGGCGGAAATTTCGGAAATCTCCCTTGTCATGTAGGCCGGATTAATTTTTGTAAGTGTCAGATTCTTATTGATTTTAATGTCTCTTTCCGGGTCCTTCAGGTAGGGATTCGGCTTCGTCGTCAAGGAGACGGGGGCATATACACCACCGTGGCGGGCATTCCATTCTCTTGTTGTAACGAGCTGATTAAAAAGGCTGCGTGCCGATTGCAAGATTATATTAAATTGATTTCGTTTGGCATTTTCATAATTCCAGAAAAAGGAAAAGGTAATGGTAAGGATCCAAGCGACCAGGAAAATAAATATAAATCTCTTCATTTTCTTACTGTTGAGCTGGGGAAGGTTTACGGGGCATCCGGTCGTCTTTGTCCTTCCAGATCGTAAGCGCCTTGCGATAAATATCGGAACGGGACAGACCGAGATCGGAGGCGAGACGCCGACAGACATCTTTGAGGCTTAATCCGGAATGATCACGGTACCATACAAGAATTTCTTCAATATTCTCTCCTGTAACCGGTTGTCGCTTTTCGGGAAAAATGATTAAGACGGTTTCTCCGCGATTGACCTGCCCGGATGCTAATGTTAGAAGTTCTTGTAAAGAGCTTTGATGCAGTTCCTCATGGGTCTTAGTAAGCTCCCGACCCCAAAATGCCTGACGATTTCCCAGCACTTCCAGGGCCTCCAAGAGCAGAGACTGAATCCTGCGTGGCGACTCATAAAAAATTACTGGATATTCGCAAGAAATAATCTTGTGTAGAAACGTCCTTCTTTGGCCGGATTTTGCGGGTGGAAATCCAAGAAAGAGAAAGGTCCCGGTGTCGAGTCCAGCGGCAGAGATTGCCGTTGTCAAGGCGGAAGATCCGGGGATCGGACAGATAGTGATCCCTGCTTCCCTGGCCAGATTTACCAGGATGGCTCCTGGATCGGAGATGCCAGGTGTGCCGGCATCGCTGACCAGGGCAATTGTGGTTCCGGCTTGCATTTTGGCAATAAGCTCGGCTGCACGTTCCTGTTCTTTTTCTCGATAATAACTAATGAGCCGGGTCTGTATATCATAATGATTTAGAAGTTTTCTTGTGTGGCGTGTGTCTTCGGCAGCAATAAGGTCGACCTCTTTAAGGACCCGGACGGCCCTGAACGTCATATCTTCCAGGTTGCCTATCGGAGTGGCAACGATATAGAGAGTTCCATGGAGTAAGTTTTCGTTTTTCGGCATAGACCTGGCACAAGTTTATTAAGGAAATGAAATATGAACTTACCTTATATTATGCACAAATCACTGGGAAATTGCATCTGCTTTCTTGACATCCGGGATAGTTTATTTATTATATGAGCATATAGTCATATAAGAAATATCAGAGGAGAATGGAGCTGGATGGTGAACGAAGACAGATGTGCAACCAGGGTAATTCATTATCAAATAGTCGAAGATGCAAGAGCAGCCTCCTTAGACAGTGACGAGTTGCGGAAACTGTCGCAGATGTTTAAAATCCTGGCTGACCCAACCCGGCTTAAAATTTTGTTTGCCCTGGAAAAAAGGGAAATGTGCGTCTGTGATCTGGCTGCCTTTCTGGAGATCAGCGAGTCGGCGGTAAGTCACCAGCTCCGATTCCTGAGAAGCGTAAACCTCGTCAGAAACAGAAGGGAAGGGACGATTCTTTATTACCGACTGGTTGATGATCACGTTAAAATACTGGCGGATGTCGGCCTTAGTCATATCAGGGACAAATAATGATTACTCTCATTGAAAGTATTTTTCGAGAATCATGGAAAATATTACTGGACTCATCAATATATATTCTATTCGGCATACTGATTGCGGGTATGCTCAATGTGGTGCTTAATCCAGGATTTATAATTAATCATATGGGGAAGGGGCGGTTTTCCTCGGTAGTAAAGGCTGCCTTTTTCGGCGTCCCGCTCCCGCTTTGATCATGCGGGGTGTTGCCGGCGGCGACACTGTTAAAAAAGAAGGGAGCCAATAAGGGTGCTATCAGCGCCTTTCTCATCTCCACACCGGAATCGGGAATTGACTCGATTGCCATATCTGTTGCGCTTCTTGACCCGATCATGACCGTTATGCGTCCGTTGGCAGCATTTTTAACGGCAATTTGTGCCGGATTTATTGAGAATTATTCTTCTTGGTCGAAAAAGGATGCCTTGCAGCCGGTCGATTTAAGCTGTCCGGTGGATAACTGTTGCGACGGCGTCAATTGCCCCCCCGGAGAACATGCACATCATCATAGCCTCTTTGAAAAACTTCGAGCCGGTATCCGTTTCGGCCTGTTTAGCATCTGGGGAGATATTGTTCTCTGGTTTTTTGCAGGTCTTCTTGTTGCTGGGATTATTATGGCCTTGATTCCAGATGCTTTCATGGAGCGATGGTTAGGGGGCGGTGTTTCCTCCATGCTTGTGATGTTGATAATAGGAATCCCAATCTATATTTGTGCTTCAGCTTCCACCCCGGTTGCGGCAGCTCTGATCCTCAAGGGTGTGAGCCCGGGGGCGGCGCTTGTTTTTCTCCTCGTAGGACCTGCAACCAATATAACCTCCCTTGCCGTGTTGGTGGGAATTCTTGGAAAAAAGAGCACCATACGCTATCTGTTGATTTTATCTGTATTCGCAATTCTTTTCGGGCTGGGCCTCGATCAATTGTACAACCTGTGGGGAATTGTACCGCAGGCGGTGATTGGAAAAGCCGCCGACTTGGTTCCACCACTAATTAAAGAAGCCGGTGCCGTTCTTCTTATATTGTTGTCTCTTAGACCAATAGCTATTTGGGTGCGTGAAAAGTTTCGTAAACCACAAAAATCAGTTCATTTTAAAAGCGGATTTCCGGAAATAAAGAAACCCAAATAAGAAGTTTTTCGGGTTTGATCGGTGCTGTTATTCGTGCTATAGCTCTAAGAACAGACAATGATCGGAGAGATATTTCAGATAAAAAGATAAAGGCGATTATCAAATGACAAAGTATATCGGAATATTGACAGCCGGTGGTGACACCCCTGGATTAAATGCAGCCATCAGGGCGATCGGGAAATCAGCACTTGGCAGCGGCAAGATGCAAATTGTTGGCTTCAGGGACGGTTTTCGTGGATTGATGGAAAATAGGACTATGCGGCTGGATCGGGATGTCCTCTCTTCCATCCTTACCCTGGGCGGGACGATTCTGGGAACCAGCAGGGACAAACCCCATAAGATGCCGGTCGGTGGGACGGTTATGGATATGACCGATGTGATCTGTGATAATTATCATCGACATAATCTCGATGCCCTTGTCTGCATCGGCGGAGGTGGAACGCAGAAAAACGCCTATAAACTGTCGCAACGAGGTTTGAATATCCTGACCCTGCCCAAGACCATTGACAACGATGTGGCCATGACGGATGTAACGTTTGGCTTTCATACAGCCATGGAAATTGCAACCGAAGCCATTGATAGATTGCATTCAACGGCCCACAGCCATCATCGTATTATTGTTGTGGAGATGATGGGGCATAACGCCGGCTGGTTGGCGCTTGGCGCCGGACTAGCCGGGGGTGCAGATGTCATACTCATTCCGGAGATCCCCTACGACCCTGCGAAGGTGGCGGAAGCCATTCGGCAGAGGCAGTTGCGGGGAACCAGGTTCAGTATTGTGGCCGTTGCCGAAGGGGCGATGTCTGAGAGCGATGCCAAGTTTCATGCTGATTTGAAGAAGAAAAAAAACGAATTAAAAGAAAACGGCACCGACAAAAAAAAGAAAAAAACAGAAGACACACTTGCCCAATTTTATGAGGCGCGATCCGATCATGCCCTGAAGCTTTCCACTCAGCTTGAGGAGATGACCGGACTTGAGGCCAGGATTACAATACTTGGGCATTTACAAAGAGGCGGTACACCATCGGCCATAGATCGTGTTCTGGCAACCAGACTTGGCAGCGCTTGTGTCAAATATATAGAAGAGGGCATTAGTGGGGTCATGGTTGCCGTCCGGGGCGAGGGGACTGAAGCTGTTCCTTTGGGCCAGGTAGTGGGGCAAAAACGACTTGTTCCTGCTGACCACGCCTTGATTGAGAGTGCCCGTCGAGTAGGGACCTGCCTGGGCGATGAATAAGTTTCGGTTTTAATTAGAAAACGATCCCCCCACCTGAGCACGATCAGGCTGACATGCATAGCTTAAACTATAGCGTGCCGGCCCGACGAGCACATCCGGAGTCTTTGCTTACCTGGAGTAGTGCTGACCGTTTGGTATCAGGCGACAGACTTCAGAAATGAGAAATCAGGAGTCAGGAGACAAAAGGCAGGAGCAAAGAAGGGAATACAATCGCAAAAGCAAAAGGCCCGGTCAAGCAAAGCTTGACCGGGCCTTTTCATAAGGAATCGGCGGCGACCTACTCTCCCACACAGTCACCCATGCAGTACCATCGGCGCAGAAGAGCTTAACTACCGTGTTCGGAATGGGAACGGGTGGGGCCTCTTCGCTATGACCACCGAAAAAGTGTTTGAAACCGAGATCAGCACTCCGCCTCTTTCCGATCAGCCCACTTTGCATACCAGGTTGTATAGCCAACCGGTCTGCTCGCAAAGATGCGAAGCGCTGCTGCACGGTTTCACCGAAGACAGAGTGGTGAACCTTTCTATTTCAGGTAACAAGGCTGCAGTTTTGAGTCTTTTCCTGAAGACCTACAGCCTGATCACCTATAAAAGCTCGATAATCGAATAGTAGAGATATACAGCAGCGTATTAATCAGAGGATATGGATAAGCCGCACGGCTGATTAGTATCGGTAAGCTCCATCCATTACTGGACTTCCACACCCGACCTATCGACGTTGTGGTCTACAACGAGCCTTGAGGTGGCTTGCGCCACGGGATATCTTATCTTGGAGT
>JBJKRL010000096.1:0-46255 GCA_046704745.1 Desulfocapsaceae bacterium
GTTCCGGTCCTCTCTTTACGGCCTCCTCGGTCAACACCAGCGCCCATATCATCCCCAAGCCCCTGACTTGCTGAACAATGTTGGGAAAATGAGAAACCAGCTTCTCGAGCTCGCTCTTAAAATACGCCCCCCTGTCCCGAACGCCTGAGAGGAATCCATCCGCCAGCATAATCTTCATGGTGGCAACCGCAGCAGCCGAAGTCACCGGATTGCCGCCGAAGGTGGAGGCATGGGTGCCTGGCACCAGGGCCGCTGCAATGTCGTTTGTGGTCAACATTGCCCCAATGGGTAAGCCGCTGCCCAAAGCCTTTGCCGTGGTCATGATATGGGGAGTAATCCCGAGCTGTTCATAGGCAAATAGGGTTCCGGTCCTGCCCATACCCGTCTGAACTTCATCAAAAATGAGGAACAAATCGTGTTGTTGACAGAGCCTTCGCAATCCTTGAAGGTATTCGTTGGAAAGCGGCCGCACCCCGCTCTCCCCCTGGATCGGTTCACACATGATGGCGCAGGTACTGTCGGTGATCAGATTGTCAAGGACATTGAGATCCCCGAAAGGGGCATGCGAAAAGCCTTCCGGCATGGGCTCAAAACCCTGATGAAATTTCTTCTGGCCAGTGGCCGCAACCGTAGCCAGCGTCCTGCCGTGAAAAGATCCTTCCAACGAAATCACCTCGTAACGCCCGGGACCTGAGGCGATTCTCGCCAGCTTGATAGCCGCCTCGTTGGCCTCAGCGCCGCTGTTGGCGAAAAACACCTTGTCGGCAAATGAATTGGCGACCAGGAGCTCGGCAAGTTCGGTCTGCGGTCCGGTATAAAAGAGGTTTGAGACATGCACCAGTTCCTGTACCTGTCTGCAGACGGCCTCGGTCACAGCCGGGTGGCAATGCCCCAGTGCGCAAACGGCAATCCCTGAGAGAAAATCAAGATACTCCCGTCCGTCGGCATCATAGAGCTTGCAGCCGCTTCCTTTAACCAGCCCTATAGGATTTCTGGCATAGTTGCCAATAAAGACCATGTCTGCCCGCTTTTTCAGCTTCTCGTTTTCTGTGCTCATCTCAAACTATCTCCGTTCCGACTCCCTGTCGGGTAAATATCTCAAGAAGAATGGCGTGCTCAACCCGTCCGTCAATTATATGGGTTTTAGCAACACCCTTGTCCAATGCCTCGCCGCAACAACGAACCTTCGGGATCATACCGCCCACAATGGTCTCTTCGGCAATGAGATTCTCAAGGTCCAGGCGTTTGAGTGACGGCATCAAGGAACCGTTGTTGTCTTTTACTCCTTCCACATCGGTAAGAAGAATAAGCTTTGCCGCCTTAAGCTCTCCGGCGACAGCCCCTGCCACCAGGTCGGCATTGATATTGTAGGCCCTGCCGTCTTCACCGACTCCTACCGGGGCAATTACCGGGATAAAATCAGCCTGATCCAGGGCCTGCAGGATTTCCGGATTGATCCTGGTTACCTGACCGACCCTCCCGAGATCTATGAGTTCGGAAGGAGCCTCTTCCATTGTATTCGGCTTTCCCTTGGCACTCACCTGCAGTTTCTTGGCGCAGACGAGATCACCGTCCCGGCCGGAAAGTCCGACAGCCTTGCCTCCGCAATGATTGATCAGGCCGACGATATCTTTGTTTACCGTACCGACAAGAACCATTTCCACAACATCCATGGTCTCTCCGTCGGTAACCCGCATTCCCTGGATATAGTTGGCTTTAATGTTGAGTCGTTCAAGGAGACGGTTGATCTGTGGACCTCCTCCATGCACAATGACGGGATTGATGCCTATTTGCTTCATTAAAATGACGTCCAGGGCGAACTGTTTTTTTAGATTTTCGTCCACCATCGCATGACCGCCATACTTTATTACCACGATTTTATTCCTGAATTCCTGCATATAGGGCAGTGATTCTACAAGAATTTTTGCCTTTTCTATTTCTTCTTTCATGGTAAAATCCTTTACTAGGGCATAATTTTTCTCAACGCATACCCTGGAAAAACAAAAGGCCGGGAAAGAATTCTTCCTATGCTCTCCCTGCCTTAGCCGAGTTCTCAACTTGCAAGACCCCCGGGTTGACCTCATTTCTTATATGTATGTTGCGATACTTGGGCTTTTATTTTCAAGGCCGAATCATAATTAAAAAAATCGTGATATTCCTTTCCATTGTACTTTTTCATTCTGCCTAAGTAAAGCAATTGTTACGGGGACGTCTTAATACCGCATCTTTACATTATCGAGCCGTTCGGGTATAACAGGCTCGGTAATTGCATTAAAACTTTTTTCACATATTTTCGGAGATCCCGCATGAAACGCCGGTTTAGTAATTTTCTTCCTCTCCTGGTTGCCATCTTTTTTTCCGCAACTCTTTTCGCCGGATCTTTTTCTTATGCGGATGAGCCTCCTATCCAAATCGAGGCCGATCACATGGTCTCGGTGGAAGGCTCCAACAGCGTCCACTTTTCCGGCAATGTCGACGCCAGGCAGGGCAAAGTACGCATCCGTTGTGACGAGATGACGGTCTATTACACCAAGGCAGACAAAAATGCCAAAGCAGCTGAACAGACAAGCCAGCAAGTGGAAAAAATGTACTGTGACGGGAATGTTGAAGTTACCAATAATGACTGGCTCGGCACATCGGAAAAACTGATCTATCTTAAAAAGACCCGCCAGGCAATCCTGATTGGTCATGCCAAGGCCTGGCAGGGCCAGAACATGGTCAGCGGCGCCAAAATCATTTACTATATGGATGAAGGCCGTTCCGAAGTAATAAGGGGACCTGCCGGTCCTGCAGGAAGTACCAGTACAAACAAAAAATCCGGCAGGGTAAATATGACCATTCTGCAAAAATGATATTATTATATAAAGCTGAATTGAGCAGCTTGCCTGCTCGTACGAAACTTATGCCCTTGTGGTATAATCAACTTCATATTCTCTATGTCAATTCTTGAAACACAAAATATCGTCAAACGATATGGTAATCGAACGGTGGTGGGAGGAGTAAGCCTCCAGGTGAACACCGGAGTGGTGGTCGGGCTTCTCGGACCAAACGGTGCCGGAAAAACGACGTCGTTTTACTCAATCGTCGGTTTCATACGACCCAACTCCGGCGCCATCCTTCTCGATGGAGAGGTCATCACGGATCTCCCTATCCATAAACGGGCTTTAAAAGGCATCACTTACCTCGCGCAGGAACCGTCGGTATTTAAGAAATTGACCGTTGAGGAAAATGTCCGGATCATACTCGAACCGCTGGGACTGCCGAAAAATGAGATAAGAAACAGGATAAACGAGTTGATGGCTGACCTGAAAATCGAGTATCTCCGAAACAATAAAGGACATGCCTTGTCCGGCGGCGAACGCAGGAGGGTCGAGATCATGCGATCTCTTGCAACCCGGCCGAGGTTCATCCTGTTAGATGAACCCTTTGCCGGTATCGATCCCCTAGCGGTCATCGAAATTCAGAAGATCATTATCAATCTTAAAAACAAAGGCCTGGGAGTCTTGATCTCCGACCATAATGTCCGAGAGACCTTGCAGGTCTGTGACTTTGCCTATATCATGAACGACGGTCAAATATTAACAAGCGGCGTCGCTGACGATATAATAGAGAGTGAGGTGGCTCGCAAACTCTATCTTGGTGAAAATTTCAGTATGTAACCTATGACCCTAGAATTACGACAACAACTCAAGCTCGCCCAGAAGCTGGTGATGACCCCACAGCTGAGGCAGGCCATTAAACTGCTACAGCTGAACAGGCTTGAGTTGGCTGATGCACTTCAGATCGAGATTGAACAAAATCCCGCTCTTGAGGAAGATCTATCTCTCAATGAACTTCCCCACGAACATCCGCAAAACCTCTCCTCCACCAACGAAAATAACGAGCCTCAATCTGAGGCGGACTATACGGAACGCGTGGTTCCTACGGACAATCTCACGGAGATTAACTGGAACGATTACGCCAACAATTTCGACAGCAACTTTTCTTTTGCCCGCGAGACGCCCGCCGCTGACGCCCCTTCCCAATTCGATTTCATCTCCGAAAAACCCGGACTCCCCGCCTACCTGCAATGGCAGCTCGCCCACTTGGATCTTGATGAAACCGAGTTTGGCATCGCTCTTTTCCTCGTCGGTAACCTGAACAGGTACGGCTTCCTGGAGACGAATCTGGAAGAGATCATGGAAAAAAACGGCTGCGACCGGGACACAGCTGAATATATTCTTGAGGTCATCCAAGACCTTGATCCCCCCGGCATCGGGGCAAGAGATGTTGGAGAATCCCTCTATCTCCAGCTTGAACGTCTCGGCCAAAAGGATACGCTTGCCGCTGATATTGTAAAAAATCACCTCTCACTTCTGGAAACAAGAAACTACAAGGCGTTGGCAAGGGTCTGCGGTCGAAAAAAGGCGGAGATTATTACTGCCGTTGATTATATCATTTTGCATCTAACTCCGTACCCCGGGCTCCCATATTCAACCGAAGAGACGAACTATATTGTCCCCGATGTCTATGTTGTAAAAATCGACGACGAATATATAATTCGCCTCAACGACGACGATCTGCCGCGATTAAAACTTTCGTCCTATTATCAGGATCTGCTGAAAAGCGGAGCCGGCATACCGAAAGCATCCAAAAATTATGTTATGGATAAACTCAAGGATGCGGAATGGTTCATCAAATCCCTCCATCAACGGCAACGAACCATTTATAAGGTGATGGAGAGCCTGGTGCGCTTTCAAAGAGATTTTTTCGACTACGGACCAAAATTTTTAAAACCACTTATATTACGGGATGTTGCTGAGGATATCGAGATGCATGAATCCACCATCAGCCGAGTAACATCCAATAAATATGCCCATACCCCGCAGGGTATATTTGAGCTGAAATATTTCTTCTCCACAGCCATCCCACGTCAGGGAGGCGAGGCGTTGGCCTCTGAATCGATCCGAACCAGAATCAAAAAGATGATCATGGAGGAGGATAAATCCAAACCCTTGAGCGACCATGCCATCTCCCTGATGCTCGCTGAAAACAATATTGAGATTGCCCGTCGAACTGTAGCCAAGTATAGAGAACAGCTAAAAATACTCCCGGTCAAATTCAGGCGACAAAAAAAGTAGTTTTGGCCTATCAGGATCACGCGTACCTCCTGTAACCAGGATTGCAGACGGGCTTGCCTGTCTGTCAGTTGCTTCCTTTTTTCTCTTTAGCAGCTCTTTTGTCTCAACTTTTATATGCTTCTGTTTGACTTCATCAATCTCGCTTTATTATAATAGCCCCGATTTCCACCGAACTGATCCGGGATAACACTGTTTTTTCTTTTCAATCCATGGAGATAGTATGAGCTACAGGACAAAGACGAGGGCGCTTGGAAGGGCAACTGCAATCTGTATTACGCTTTGTTTGCTTTTTTTCCTCTCTTCCTGTTCCTCCATGTTGACCGCCATGATCGCACCGACAGTAGACAATCTGCAAAAACAAACGGATCTGGATCTTGTGTGTGAGGGGGCGCCTGCCTATCTTCTGATGATCGACAGCATGATCGCCTCCGACCCGGACAATTCTTCACTTTTGCAAATCGGAGCCAAATCCTACAGCGCCTATGTGTCTGCCATGACTGAATGCAGTTACTCCCAGGCCAGAATTGCCGCCGTTGCCGACAAGGCCAGACTGTACGGCACGGCCCTGCTCGCCCGCGATCTCCCCATTGCTCCGGCCGATTCGTTGGATGCCTTGACTCAGGCTCTGCAAAAAATGGACAAATCAGACGTTCCTGACCTGTTCTGGGGGGCTCTTGCCTGGACAACATGGATTAAAGATCAACATGGATCACCGGCATCCATTGCGGATTCGGTCAAGGTGGTCAAAATCATGCAGAGAGTAGAAGAGCTTGATGATACCTACCAGCAGGGAAGCGTCCATCTTTTTTTCGGAGCCTATTATGCCGCCAAGCCGCCGTTATTGGGAGGACGGCCTGACTTGAGCCGAATACACTTCGAAAAGGCTTTGGCAATTTCGCACCATCACTTTCTCCTTGTCCAAACCACCTATGCCCAAACGTATGCCAGGCTGATGATGAATAAAAAGCTCTACTATAAGCTTCTCCACGAAGTGCAGGCTTTTCCACTGGATAAAGCCCCGGACGATGCTTTAAGCAACCAAATCGCCAAGAGAAAAGCCAAAAAGCTTCTCGCCGACGGTTTTTTCAAGGAGTAAGACGTCGTAAGGGCTGTTACTCCGAAACGATTTTTCAATTCCCGGAGGGTTTACAATGTATTTTCGTCGGATGAGTTTTCTTATCGCCATTTTTCTCACCTGTATGGTCTGCTCGGCCAAGGCGGAGGCGAAATATCTCTTTAAAATTGCCAGCCTCGCCCCCGAAGGATCTGTATGGGTAAATAAATTCGATGACTTCGCCAAGGAGGTCAAGCAAAAGAGCAACGGCGATATCGAGTTTCGCATCTATCCCGGTGGAATCATGGGAGATGATCAGGCCATGTATCGAAAACTGCGGGTCGGTCAGCTGCAGGGAGGCGGGTTTACCATGACCGGTATCGCCGATGTGGTTCCCGACTTCCGGGTGATGGCCATCCCTTTCTTTTTCCACTCCTACAAAGAGGTCGACGCAGTCAGCAACGGACTTCTCCCCTATTTCAAGAAAAAATTCAACGAAAAAGGTCTTGAAGTCATCGCCATAACCGAGGTCGGTTTTATCTATACAATGTCAACCGAACCCAAAAAGACTATTGCAGATCTTAAAAAGAGCAAATGCTGGGCACCGTCTGGAGATCCGGTGACGGGAGCCTTTTTCGCAAACCTCGGCATTACCCCTATCCCCCTTTCCATCCCAGACGTGTTGACTTCACTGGAAACCGGTCTGGTCGATACGGTCTTCAACTCAATGTACGGCTCCATCGTCCTTCAGTGGTTTACCCGGACTCACTATATCACCGATATCCCCTTCGGTTATGCCTATGGAGTGATCCTGTTGGACAAGCGATCGTTTTCCAAGCTTCCGGAGAAGTATGCAGAATTAATCCATGTAACCGCAGATAAATACTTTTCCGCTCTGCTCCAGGATACCAGAAAAAGCAACAGCGACTCACGCAAAGTTTTAGAGCAGAACGGCGTAAAATTTATCCAGCCGGATCCGGGCATTGTCAAGGAGCTGGAGGTTGAAAGAGATAAGACGATCAAACAGCTTGTCGGCACCGCCTTTTCTTCCAAGGCCTATACGCTCGCCTCTAAAATATTAACCGACTATCGGGCCGCCAACCCGGGCAATACCTCAGATGAAATCAATTCCACAGCCGGCAAATAGCCTATTTGCCAAATTAGCCAAGGTTGAAGAATGGATCCTCAGTTTCTTTCTGCTGGTCATGATTCTTCTGACCTGCGTACAGATTGTTCTCAGGGCCTTTTTTTCCACCGGTATCCTGTGGGCCGACCCACTCCTGCGTTATCTGGTCCTTTGGACCGGTTTTTTAGGCGCTGCCATGGCGACATCCCAAGGCAAGCATATCGCCATGGACGTCATCGGTTTTCTTATTCCTAAACACCTCAAGCCCTGGTTGCAGATCACAACCAATCTCTTTTCCGGTATTATTGCAGGGTTTCTTACCTGGTCAGCCTATCTTTTCATCCAAAGCGAGATGCAATTCGGTACCACCAGACTTCTTACTCTTCCTTCCTGGGTATGGGCGCTTATCTTTCCCATTTCCTTCACCCTGATCAGTCTGCGTTTTTTCATGGCGGCCTGGGCCACGGCAAGAAGCATCAATTCCTTTAAAAAATCCGGGGACGGCAGGACATCATGACCATCGCAAAACTCTTCATAGTACTGCTTGCCCTATTGGGAACCCCTCTTTTTATCGTCATTGCCGCTCTTGCCCTGATTTCCTTTCATTCGGCCGGGATCGACCTCTCCGTCGTGGTCATCGAAATGTCGCGCCTGGCCGACACCCCTCTGCTTATATCCCTGCCCCTATTCATCTTTGCAGGCACCCTGCTCTCCGAAAGCGGAACACCGGAGCGAATGCTTAAATTGTCGCGGCTGCTGCTGGGATGGATGCCCGGAGGACTAGCCGTCATTTCTCTGGCTGTCTGCGCCGTCTTCACCGCTTTTACCGGGGCCTCGGGAGTGACCATCTTTGCTCTCGGCGGCTTGCTGCTTCCCGCTCTTTTAAAAGACGGGTACTCACGTCCCTTTTCTCTGGGCCTGATTACTTCCTCCGGAAGCCTCGGGCTTCTCTTTCCCCCCAGTCTGCCCTTGATTCTCTACGGGGTTATCTCACAGAGCCGCATCGACCAACTCTTCCTGGCGGGAATCCTTCCCGGACTCTTTATGCTCCTTATTCTCATCGGTTATTCCATGTACAAAAGTCCGGTAAGAACGCAAAGAAAACGATATTCAACACGTGAGATCCTGGCAGGCCTTGCCGAGGCAGCCTGGGAACTGCCACTTCCCATCATCATCCTGGGCGGCATATACGGTGGAATCTTTGTGGCAGGCGAGGCGGCAGCGGTAACAGCTTTGTATGTGCTTATCGTGGAAACCTTTATCTACAAGGATATCTCAGTCTCACAGCTACCTGGTATCATGGCAAAATCAATGATGCTTTTCGGCGGCATCCTGGTCATTCTGGCAGCATCCATGGCCAGCACCAATTATCTTGTAGACCAGGAAGTTCCGGTCCGCCTCTTCCATTTCATCCGGACCTATATCCACAACAAATACACCTTTCTGTTGCTTTTAAACCTCTTTTTGCTCATCGTCGGCTGTATGCTTGACATCTTCTCTGCCCTGGTGCTGGTCGTACCGCTCATTCTGCCCATTGCCACCGGTTATGGCATCAATCCCATCCACCTGGGAATCATCTTCCTGACTAACCTGCAGATCGGCTACAGCACTCCGCCGGTGGGCCTGAATCTTTTCCTGGCCTCCTACCGATTTGATTGTTCCATTATTGAACTGTACCGTGCCTCTCTGCCCTTTCTCCTCCTGCTGCTGACAACCCTGGCCATTATCACCTACTTTCCCTGGCTGAGCCTCTTTTTCGTCCATCTCTGGGGCTAGGTTACTTCATTTTGAAGTCGGCGGAGACGATCTTGTATCGGCGCATGATACGCTGCAGCGCCTGTCTTTCCAGTCCGCATTCACCTGCGGCGTTGGTCACATTTCCTTGATGTCGGATTAACAGCTTTTTCAGGTAGTCTTCAGAGAACTTTTTTATAATCTCTGCCTTGGCTTCATTGTAGGGTACGGAGTACAGGTCCTCAAATCCCGGGGATCGATTTTCCTGGTCCGGCCGTTGCTCAGGCATTTCGGAATCCGCCGGATCCACTTTTTTCCCGGTTGCCAGAAGGACGATTCTCTTGATGGTGTTTTGCAATTCCCGCACATTGCCCGGCCATTTGCGCCGATACAGATGCCGAAGGACTTCGGGAGGAACGACAAGGTCGTCACGTTGATACTGCCGTTTGAATTTGGTGAAAAAATGATGGATTAGAAGCGGGATATCTTCTCTCATTTCCTCAAGACTCGGCATAACCACCGACACCACATTGAGCCGGTAAAAAAGATCCTCGCGAAAATCGCCTGATTTGATTTTCTCCTCCAGGTTCCGGTTGGTGGAGGCAACGACCCGGACATCAACCTTGAAGGTCTCATTTTGCCCCAAAGGCTGGATCTCCTTCTCCTGCAATACCCTCAGCAACTTGGTCTGGAGTGAGACAGGAATATCGGCCACCTCGTCGAGAAGGATCGTTGATTGATGCGCCTCGAGAAAAAGGCCCTTTTTCCCCCGCAAAGCACCAGTAAAGGCCCCTTTACTGTAGCCGAATAATTCGCTTTCCAGGATGTTCTCCGGCAAGGCCGGACAATTGACGATGACCATGCGTCTTTCCCTGCGCCTGCTCAGGCTGTGCAAGGCCCTGGCAGCCAACTCTTTCCCTGTGCCGCTCTCGCCGCGGATAAGGACGGTTGCGTCGGTATCGGCAACACGTGCCAGAAGATCCAGAGCCTGTTTAAGAGCCGGACTGCGTCCAATAAAACCCTCGGGTAATGAGAGATCGTCAATCTGTTGCCTCAGCTTTCGATTCGATCGCAACAGATCGGTACGTTCCATACAGTTTCTGACAATCCGGACAATATGGTCCTTGTCAAAAGGCTTCTGGAGGAAGTCATAGGCCCCATCCTTCAAGGCCCGGACCGCCATATCGATAGTCCCATACCCTGTCATAATGACAACGGATATCGTTGCATCATGCTCCTGAATCATTTTCAGGAGTTCGAGTCCGTCAAGATCAGGCATTTTAATATCGGTAACGACGACATCCGGCTGGCAACTGTTCAGCTGTTTCAGTGCCATAAGGCCCGATGTTGCTGAAATAATTTCACAATCGCATTTTTTTCCGATAACAAGACGCAGCATGGAAAGCATGTCCGGTTCGTCATCGACGATCATCACAAGCTTCCGGGTATTTTTCTCTTCGTGCAGGGTTTGATCTTTCATCTGGCAGGCCTGGTGATGAGAAACCGTTCCTAATGGACAGTAACGCACTGTGGTAATCAGATTATTTTTGTAATCCTATCCCGCTGATATTTTCAAGGCAAGTCTTTTCCACCCTCACCTTGCAGTTGAGAAATATCACCATTTCTTTGGACTATAACACTATTTTCTCATTTCTTATCCTGTTCTTTTCGCTTGGAAAGAAACTCAAAATACCGTTGGATAAACCTCCCGGAAACGGCATCAGAACAACTCACAGCCGGTGGAATTCCTTCTTTCATATTACCAAACAGGGCATGAGCCACCTCACAGGACAGCTCGAGGAGTTCCTCATTGATTTTAGCCGCATATTCCTTCGCAAGACCTCTAATACGGCAATGGACAGGCCGAAATCCATACAACAAACAGGCGCCGGACTGTTGAAGAGGACATGAGATTCCCCTGGCATCGGCAGTTCTAGGTTTCTGCACTCCTCTTTCGATTTCGACAGTATTTTCTATGAGCGATCGCCGGCGGTCCGCACTCAGGACAATATTAACCTTGTTGTTTAAATACAGGGCTTCTATCAATTCCAGGGTGAAAAATTGTTCACAGGGAAAGGAATCCTTCCGAAGATCAAGGGAGGCGGTCATGGCATCAACCTTGTTCAGCAGTCGTTCATAACGATTGAAAAAAGAATTTAAATCAAGACCGCTTCTGTTTTCCGGCGTCGGTTCTTGGCGGGTAAAACGACCTTGCTTTTTCCCGAACCTACGAAGCAGTCGCCATTGGCTGTAATTGGTCGGAACTGCCTTTGTCTGCTTCAACACCTTGCCCGCCTTTTTCAGATTAAAACCGCGGCGCAGCAGATAGGCGGTAACAAACGTTCCGGTTCTGCCGATGCCGTGGTGACAGTGAACCAGGACTTTTTTCCCAAGATAGACCGCCTCGTCAAGCCACTCCAATCCCTTCTCCATTGCGGCCATATCCGGTGCCATTTCATCCGGAATAGGCAGGAAAAGAACCTCGAACCCCTCCGCTTCCTCGATCTCGTGCAGGTCACAGAACTCTCCGCAGAGGTTGACAATGGCATCGATCCCTTGATCTTTAATACTTTTCAGCTCCGCATAGGACATCGGGGCATACCCCACTGCCAGGTTCGCTGTAATCCAGGTGATAGAGTACTGTGACATCTGACTTCCTCATTCAAGAGAAAAATCGCACTTTCCACGGAAAAAAGCGCTGACCAGTGGTTCAAGCTGATCTTCATCGGTAAGTGTCATATCAAGAAGCCGTACAGCTCCCAACAGGCGTCCAACCTGCCCCAAGCGATCAAGTGTTTCCTGCCTGCCATATCGTGTCAGTCTTGCATCAAGCAACTCACCCTGCCTCTCATAACTGAAACCCAACCGCAGGAGCACCCTGGCAATAAAGGAGAGACGAAGGTCTTTGCCCAAAGCCTTGCCTCCGCCTCCGGCAAACCGCAGCAGGACATAATTTTCCTCAGGATTATCAGTACAAAGGCAGTCAAGCAAAGTAAAATGATACCCGAACCGGAAACTGGCATTGAAGTACTCGGCAGAAATCAGAAAATAACTTGCCAGAGATGAATCATCCCCAATTGTTATTCCTCCGGCAAGGGCAACGGTGTCATATGAACGCCAGTCATAATGCCGGTATTTACCCCAACGAATTCCGGGAGAGGACAAACCTTGCCACAGTGCAAGAAACGGGCGGCAACGAAGATCGTCAAGTGTAATTTCTTCTGCATCTTCTTTACCAGAAGACAATCCACCGCCGACATCGACGAAATAGGCTTTAAGAGGGATATCGGTATGCAGGCGTGAACCTTTGGGTTTGCGCAGGAGGGTATCGGTCGACTGCAGAAACATGGACTGGACAGATTTTTCATGACAGAACCTGATAATATCATGCAACGACCGGCAGTTTTCCGGGATGAAAGAATCATGGGATGGCTCGACCAGGGAAAGCGGAGATGTGAAACCAATCATCATTTTGAGGGCTTGCTGTAATGGGTTGTCCTTCAGATCCAACAACTTTTTAAAACCCTTTGCGGCAGGACGATTTAGCAGACCTCGATAGATCCGCCCTTTTTCCGCCCACAGTGTCAGCGGATCGCCATTTTCCACATCAGGAAAAGAATTTCCCGTCTGAACCAAAACAGGAACACCGAATTCTCTGGCCACAGAGGAAAAGTGATCGGCAACGCTGCCACAACGGGCAATAACACCTGATACATGGGGGAGAAGCGTCACCAAATTTGGTGGAGTTACATCGCAGACAAGAATGACACCATCGCAGGAGGGAATAAATTCCTGTTGCGTATAATGGCATACAGGTCCGCTACCTACGCCAAAAGAAGCAGCTTTACCCCCCTGGAACAAAAGGGGAAGAGAGCTCAGATCCGGCTCATCGTCACAAAACTTCTGCTGATTTCCTGTCCGGTTTCTGGTCTGCAGAAAAAAAAGAGAACCGTTACAATCACAACTCCATTCAATTTCCTGTTCCCTGCCGTAATGGTTAGCAATTTTCAGTGCCCAGCCCGCCAGCTGCATCAATTGTGGATCGCTTGGTTCTCTCTCCTGAGTGTGTTCAAGCTGACGGGATATCACAAACCCATCAGCGGCAGACTTGATTTCAGCAACAGCAGGCGTTTTACGACCGCTCATAAGGCTGTCTCCCAGGCCGGCAACCGAATATACTGATATCGTTTGGTTGTCAGGGTCTGCCGGATTGCCGGAGAGAATAACACCGCTCAATGAAGCATCGACCATGGCCGATACGATCACCGCCATGGGGGTCTCTTCATCATCCAGGCCATGGAGAATCCTGTAAATAAGGGCTTCCGGAGCGTATTTCGAGGCAATAACCCGTCGATAGGCGGCTAAGAGCTGATCTGGATCGACGTTCAACAGGGTGCTATATAAACCGGCAAAAGAGAAGCTGGAATCCTCCCCGACCGCGCTGGAACGAACGGCAAACCTCAAACAGGTTGATGCCAGATCTTTCAGAGGTGCAGACAAAGCCTCTTCAATATCAGCCGGTATTCCGGCCTCTTCAATCAGACCCATCAAATGTTCTGATACTGCAGCCAAAGAGGCGGGTGAATGGATATCGAGCACTGCCAGTTCTCTTCCAATTTTCGGACGCAATTGGTTGGCATTCAGAAAATGATGCCATGCCGAGGTGGAAATAATAAAACCCGGAGGAACCGGCATCTGGAGGATGGCCGAAAGCTCCGAAAGATGCAACCCCTTCCCTCCAATAGAATGATCGTCTTTGTAGACAGTATCCAAGGGCAGAACATAGGGAGGTTCTGCATCTGTTTTCGGTGGAGCAAGGACGTAACGGGAATAAAAATCGATTTTTTTAAAATAATCGAAAAGATGCCTGTATCTCCCGGGAGCCAATTTCTGTAAAGCAGACACCATTGCCGCAACTGCCTCAGAGAATTCCTCATAAAGAATCCGCAACCGGTTCGCATCCACGGGAGCAGAGCTGTAATAAATTTCCTCCAATTCTGCCAAAAGTTCATGGCTTCTCCTGTCATCATGAAGGAGCTTTTGAAAGATTTGGTACCTCTTTTTAGCAACAAGATCAGGAGAGAGGACCCTGTCTGAGAACTGTTTGAGGAAACTGAGCATAATTCTCTCCCTTTTAAGACATGCCGACTTCAATCCGAGTTCCATCGGAATCTTCCATGCCAGCGAAAATAAGCAAGGAGAAAGATGCAATAGGTCAGTAAAAAAATAAAGGAGATATGAATTCCCTGGATACCGAATCGGTTATCAGGAAGTAAAAAAAGAATCCCGGATGGCCCCAGTGCCTTTTGCAGCCAGAACAGAACCAGAAATATCGGCAAAAGGTAGATGACACCGTGCCTGGCAAAACGTTCTGCCAAATACGTATTGAAATCCTTGTCAATATCGTCATCGATCACCCGGGCAAAGGTTTCCCTGCTCTTCCAGTCGGTTATCAGCTTCAAATCTTCCCGCACCTGTCTGCCTTGAAGAAATTTTTCGCGGAAGATCGCTTCTTTTTCCTCCACGCCCATGAGTCTGCGCACAGCAATCGAGAGCAAACCGGTGAGAAGGGCGATAAGCGCGACCTGCAATGCTGCAGGAATATGCAGGAACTCAAGGGGCTGGATAAGGACAACATCCAGTCCCTTGCCGAGCAGGGTAAAGAGAGGGCCGACAGCCTTGGAGTAGAAAAGGTCAAGTAGGGTTGATATGGTTTGCAAGAGGTGTTCCATAGCTGTCAGCCCCCAAGGTTGAGGTTAACGGAGAAACGGCAATGCACTCGTATAGTTGAGGAAAACGATGATAAGTGCAATTGCCAACATTCTTTTCAAAAATATTTCAGGAAGATGCTTCTGGATCTTCGGTCCCACCATACCGCCGACGATGGCACCGGCTGCGATCGCCGCGGCCATAATCCAGTCAGGCTGGTATCCCATGAGCGAGAATTTCGCAATTCCACCCACCGATGTTGCGAAGGTTCCAGCCAGGGCAATTGGTACGGCAAGATACATCGGATACCCCATGACCGAGGTCATGAACGGCATGAACATAAAGCCGCCGCCGACACCGAAGGAGGAGGCGATCATCCCCATCAGAATACCGGCAACAAGCATGAGAAGCGGTCTGGCGACAAAGTTTTCACCCCAGAATTTCATGTCGAATTTGACGATATTGAACTTTTCGAATTCCACCTTGCCAAGCTCCATTGCCTTGCCGGAGGATTTGGCCTCTTTGACTGCGGCATTGAATTTTTGCACAATGGCCTTCATCGCCTTCTTTTTCTCAATGGAACTGGGAAGACTTTCCATAAAGAGTTTGATGCCGATGATAAGACAGATGATGCCCAGATAAAATTTGTAGGCTTTGAGCGGCAGATATTTGGCTGAAAAATTCGGCCCGAGGAAAAAGGCGCCGATGACGATACCGATGGCGAAAAAGATGGCAACCGGCCAGGCAAAACGTTTTTCCTTAAAGTAGTTCATCAACCCGGTGACAGGAGAACACAGGGTCAAAAAGAGATTGGTCGGTTTGATGGTATTGGCTGCATTGATGCCGATGGGAGCCTTGGTGCCGAGAACGGTCACCTGGAAAGCGGCGGTGAAAAGCCCGCCGGCCGCACCCATGATGACAAAGAGACAGCCGATAATGAAGGCTCCAAAGAAAACAACCAGCGGATTCATGTAGATGTTGGCGGTCGAAAAGAAAAATCCTGATTTTTCAATGACAAAATTGCCGACGCTTTTTCCGTTGACAACCACATCCATCTTGGTGTTTGGAGCCAGATTTTTATACGGCGCCATGGAAACTGTGAATTTACCGGTGGTTTTGTCTAAACTTACTGAAACGCCTTTATTCCAGGCCTGCTTGCCGCTGTTATAATCGCTCATGATGCAGCGGGCGTTGCCGCCGCCGATGGGCTCCTCTTTAGAAACCGTGTTGATGCCGAACTTGTTTTCATGGGTGAACCTGAGAAAATCCCATTGCGCTTTCTCCTTTATCGGTCCGAGATATCCTTTAACCTCAGCTGGAATCTCCTCCCATTTTTTCATCTTATTGACCGTTACCTGGTACTTGAAGGGCGGGAAGGCAAACGGTCCGCTGACCTGTCCTTTTGTTGACGACTGAGGAGTGGCCAGTTTGGCCGGATCATTGGTAACGACATAATAGACAGGCGGAATGGCTGTTTCACCGAATGCATTCTTACCGTCTTTCCCTTCTCGCAGTTCTTTTTTCTCCTTCGGGCCCAGAGCATCTCCAGGTTTGAACATTTTATCCATTGAAATAACAACATACAGATCCTGGCCGGGATCAATCGAACCGGTAACAGTGATCGCTCCCCCTGCTTTCACTTTGCTGTTCGACAGTTGGGCCTCAACTGCCCAGGCCGAAGATGCCATGGTGAGCAGACAAAGGGTCACCAGACAAATCAATTTGTTGACATGTTTCATTCTTTTTCCTCCACTGATTAATGTTGATCCTTCTTGCTTCCTCTCAGTCGGCCTGAGAATCTCCTGTATCCACTTCCTTTTTTAAGGTCACGATCCTGGTTTCTCCGACATATTTACGGGTCTCAAATCCGGTCACCGCCGTCATTTCCCGAATCAGATCACCCATGGTTTTCATGTTGCGGATAATTGTTTCCATTTCCTCTTTCATTTCCGGCTCAGCCAAATCGTCTTTGAGCAACTGGGCCGTACCCAACGCTGCAAAAAGGGGGCTATTCAGCTCGTGTGCTGCTGTGCCGGCCATTTCGATAACTCCTTCCAGCTTCATCCTGGCCATCTTTTCCTTCTCCAAGAGCTTCTGATCTGTGATATCCCTAATCGCTTCGATGATAAAACAGACCTTCCCGTCTTCATCAACCAACGGAGAAAGGTGGTGCTCAAACCATCTGGCCCCGTTGTCTCTTTCAAGATGATCGTAAACGGTCGCCGGTTTCTGACTTGCAAGCACGTCATTGATCGGACAGGAGGAAGACTCGCGGCATTCCCATGGAATGACTTCATGGTAAGAGCGCCCGAGTGTTTCTCTTTCCGTGGTGTGATGTGCCTGGAGAAAGCGTTTATTGACCATGATCACCCGCTTATCCGGGTCCACAACCAAAAGCTGCATCCATAAAGAATCCAATAGCGTCTGAAGAAACCGCTCCTGCTCTTCTATCTGCTTGAAGAGGAGAATGATCTGGCGATAGGTCCGTGCCTTCTGAATGGCATTGCCGCCTTCTTCGGCTACTGCCAGGGCAAAGGTTGTCTCTGAGGCGGTAAAAAAGTGCGCTTCCGAAGTCAGCAAACGCAAAACCCCGATGATTTCCCTGTCATTTTTTATCGGGACCGCTAAGATGCTTTTAATGCCCTCTTGGCGGATAGCCTCGTGGTAATCCACCCTCGGATCGGTTTCTGCATCGTAGATCGAAACCGGTTCTCCTTTTAACACCCTGAAAATAGAATCTTCCCTGCTGATACTGCCACGACCGAGATAGTCTTGAGACAGACCGGAAGCGGCCATCAATTCAAGACGGTTGGTTGCCGGGTGCAGGAGCCGGATGGTGCAGCCTTTAACCCCTATAATTCTTGGGAGCGTCTCAACAATCATGGCCAGGATCCGGTCCAGATCCAAAGTCGAATTGACCAGCCTTGAAATTTTACGCAGTTCGCGGAAAAAAGTGATCCGGCTTTCCATCTCCTGGATCATATGACTGTTGGAAATGGCGATGCCGACCTGCTCGGCCAGAGCCATGGCAAAGGCTATCTCCGCCTCGGAAAATTTTCTGGTATCCTTGGTCAACAGGCGCAGCAATCCGACGACTTGGTCTTTATAAAGGATAGGCAAGGACATAGCACTTTTAACCCCTTCCCGTGATATATACGTCCGATATTCGCGGTCGGAGCCATTTCCTATATCCTCTTTGGCGGTCGGCCTGCCTTCTAACAAACGGGCCATGACCTCACCGGAATCAATGGTGGTACGAGTCAGATACTCATTGGAAAGTCCCCAGGCGGCACCGAGTACAAAGGTGTTGGTACCGGCGTCCAGAAGTCTGATGGTCGCTGCATCCACATCCATGAGTTTCGGCAGACGTCGGACCACGAGATCCATGACCTGCTGTGGGTCGTGAACCATGCTGATGAGACGGGTAACCTCTTGGAAAACCTCAAGGCAATCCGTCTCCTTCTGTTTGTATAAGGAGTTCATGATCCTCTCGATACGGCAAGTCTCTTGTGATGAAGGTCGCAGTATCGATCCAGTTTTTATAAATGCTGTGTTGTGGTTTTTGAACTTATGCTGTCTGCTGACGTACCAATTCCAGGGCATGGGTGGTGCATTTGGTCACACAGGCGGGTTTGAGTCCCGTATCCAATCTCTCCATGCAGAGATCACATTTTACTGCGGTCTTCGTTTCAGGATTGTATTCAGGAATCTCCCAGGGACAGACAGTCTTGCAGGCCATGCACCCAATACATTTTTCCTGATCAATATAAACTATCGAATCCTCACGTTTGACCATTGCTTCGGACGGGCAAACAGTCACGCAAAGTGGTTCTTCGCAGTGACGGCACGTCTGAAAGATAAATTCCGTCCGGACAACGCCTGCGATTTTTTTAGGCGGGGTGTGGCTTATCTCGCAGAGGATGGGACCTACCTGCAAACCCTTGTTGGTTTTGCAGTGCACCTCGCATCCGTGACAACCGATACACCTGCGGCTGTTAAGATGGATCATATATTTATTCACAGTTCTACCCTCCTCTTCGGATTGCGAATGCTCTTTTTGACAAAGACAAAGACTTCGCAGAGATTGACCGCCCCGCCTGCTTGATCCCAATCATCGAGTTTGCCTACCATGAGTTTCTGATCGCTCACGCCGGCCTGAAGGCTCCTGGTCTGATAGGGAATCTGCCGGCCGAAGCCATGTACCGTATATACGGCTTCCGGATGAATATGGTCCGTCACCTTGGCTGCGACCGTCGCATTATACGACCTGTCCGAAGCTGCAACCTCAACCATATCTCCGTCGCTGATACCAAGTTTTTTCGCCTGCTTGGTGTTTATCCACAAGGTATTTACCGGCATAAGCTCACTGAGCAGCGGATTGTTTATGGTGTGGCCGTGTGTATGAACAGCGTTGCGGCCGTATATAAGGCGGAACATCCCGGCCGGCGGCGAATCCGGCCTAGCATAGGGTTGTAAAGACGGCAGGTTGACATCCATCAATTTACCACTGACAAATTCCAGCTTGCCGCTGGGGGTCTTGAACTGTCCAGCCAGCTTTTCCCGATCATAAAAAATCGGGGTATCGGTCAGTTCGACAAAACCTTTGTCGTCGAAATCGGCAATGCTGTATCCGGTTGGTTCCAGCTGCCAGGACCAGAGTTCTTCGATGCTGGTATAAGGAAAGTACTTCTCCAGCCCCAATCTTCCAGCCAGTTCTCTGAAAATCTCCCAACCGGGCTTCGTGTCGAAGCGGGGTTCGACAGCCTTTCTGCGTACGGCAAGACGCGGTTTCAAACCCTTTTGCAGGCAAATATGGGTATCCCGCTCCAGATATGTGGATTCGGGCAGTATGACATCGCTGTACCATCCGAACTCACTGTAATGGGTATCGATGGACACGAGAAGATCGCACTTATCCAGTGCATCTTTCTGTTTCTCCGGATCGGGAAAACAGTTGAACGGATCGTGGCGCATGGCAATCCATGCCTTGATCGGGTAAGGGTCCCCGGTGAGCATGGCAGGAAAAAAGAGATGGGCAAGTCCCGGACCTTTGTCGAAGTGTTTGTATTTCCACCCCACTCCGTCACCGCGTCTGATATCGGGTTTGGGACAATCGAGTTCGCGGATGCCCTTGACACCGCAATCGCCCGCTCCTTTCGGGATGAACAGCCCTCCTTTTATCTCAATATTTCCCATCAGCACATTGAGAATGTGGAGGGCGCGGTCGGCATAGAAGGAGTCTTTATAGCGAGACAGGTTCCAACCGGGATGGAAGATAACTTTGGGTCTGTCCTGGCCGACCTCCTCGACAAAATCAAGTATCGAATTCTCTTTGACATCGCATTCCTTTGCAGCCCAGGCAGGGGTAAAAGGCTCAATGAATGTTTGTAGTTCAGAAAAACCCGTGGCGTATGTATCGAGAAAATTCTGATCGTAATATTCTTTAGCAATAATCTGATGAATCATTGCCAACGCCAGAGCGTAATCGGTTCCGGGTCGTACCTGAAAAAATCGGGTCGCCTTAACACCGGTCATGGTCTGACGGACATCGACATAGGTGAGACGGCCGCCCTTATCGAGCATGTCCAGGGTCTGGATATTCTCGGCAATACGAAGCGACTCGAACATATTGCGCCCGAACAGAACCAGGTGATTGGCGTTTTTTATGTCATAGGCAAAACCTTTTCGACCGACACCGTTGATGGACAAGCTCGCATGGTGGACATTGCGGCCGCAGGTGCTGTCATGATTGGTATAATTGGGGGATCCGAAGGCATGGATAAAGGTCTTGTACATATTCTGCCAAGGACCGCCACGGGACGAGAGAACAACCGATTCAGGTCCATAGGTATTTTTGATCTCGGCGAGTTTTCCAGCAACAAAATCATAAGCCTCACTCCAGCTCACCTTGCGCCAGCGACCGGCTCCCCGGGCTCCGACCCGGATCATGGGCTGCTGCGGACGTTCCGTATCGTCAATGAGCGCCGTTCCCGCCGATCCTTTGGCGCAGAGTGCGCCGTTTAACAGATGAGGGTTTCCCTCTATCCAAGATACCCTGTTGTCTTGCGACTCCACGCGGATAGGGCAACGAACCGTACACATACCGCAGATGGAGTAAACTGATTTTTTCATACTGCTCTCCTCTTTTCCTAATTTCAGTTCATCGGTTCCCAACCGATACCTGCCCCACACTCTGCTCCAGCAGTTTTAGTCCTGATTTTTCACTAACCGTTCAGGATCTCCGGGCCAAAATCTCCGCCACCTTTTCTTCAAGCTCCGTTTTATCCAGAGGCTTGACACAATATCCACCGGCTCCAAGACCTATGGCTTCGCGTACCGTCTCTACAGTGGGATACCCAGTGAGCATGATGACCGATATGTCCGGTTTTATTTTTTTAAAGTGCTCCAATACATGAATACCACTCATCTTTTTGAGTTTGATATCTAGAATAGCAAGATCGACCCGATGCTTTTCGGCATAGGCTATCGCATCCTCCTCTTCAGTAAAGATGTGGACGTTGTGCCCTTGTTTATCAAGGATCTTTTTGATGAGAACCACGGCGTCCAATACATCATCCAACACAATAATTTCAGCCATTTTGTCTCGTGCTCCCATTCGCATACAAAGTGTTCATCGCTACCGGAAAGCGGAGCCTGAAAGCCGTTCCCGCCGATACGGTTTTTGTTTCCGGATCCTCTACCGGGCTTTCAACGGTTATGGTTCCACCGTGTTCCTGGACAATACCATAGGACACCGACAGGCCTAAACCGGTCCCTTCGCCAACCTCCTTGGTGGTGAAGAACGGGTCGAATATCCTGTTTTTTATCTCATCTGCGACTCCGGACCCGGTATCCTGTACTGTAATCAAAACCTCATCGCTCATATCGCCTGTGGAGATAACGATTTCACCACCCTCTGGCATGGCATATTGCGCGTTATTGAAAAGATTTATGAAGACCTGATGCAACTTCTCGGCATCTCCGACTACCAGGGGAAGATCTGTGGCAAATCGGCGCTCAACCTGTATTCTGTGTATATTCAGCGTATGTTCGGTAACCGACAGGACCTCACGGATGATCTCATTGAGATTTATGTGGGTCTTTACACTTTCGGCTTGACGCGAAAATTTCAGCAGGTCGGCAACAATCCGCCGACAAGTCTTGGTCTGCCGTTCGATTACCTTGAGGTTGGAGTACTCTTCTGAATCCTTGCTGAAATCATCCATCATCAGTTGGGCATACCCGAGGATTATCCCCAAAGGCGTATTAATTTCGTGCGCAATTCCTGCAGCCATATTACCGACAGACGCCATTTTCTCATGGTTGATCAATTGATCGGTCATATTGCGGATACGCGTCATATCCTTGCCAATCCCTTCACAACCGACAATCCTCCCCTGTTGGTTGTAGATTGCGTTTGCCGATAGAAGGATATGGCGCATTACCCCATTCTTTCCGCAACATTCCATTTCCAGATCACTGACAAAACCGTTGCTCCGTAAATCGGTAAGGTAACGTTTTAGATTCGAAAGGTTATTGAAAAGGGAATGGAAATTTATAGCCTCCTCCGATCCATTGAAACCCAACAGATCGATACCGGCTGTATTAATGTTGGTAATGTTCCCTTCGATATCGGAAAAGTAAATGATATCTTTTGAGTTTTCGAAAAAATTCCTGAATTTCTTCTCTGATTCCGACAAGTTTCTGGTACGTTCATCCACCATCTGTTCCAGATTGGCGTTAAGCTGTTGCAGTTGCCGGGCGCCAGCTGCAAGTTTCTCATTTGCCTGACTCAGCTTTTCGGCTTCCAGGCGGATAGCCTTATAGGCCGCCAGCCCCTTATGATAGTAAATCGTCACTGCAGCAACAGAGATCAGAAGCATGGTATTGAAGCCGCCGGACCACGGGGAAAGCTTGTCCCATATTTCGCTGCGGCCATTGTATACAAGAAGAATCCGGACGATGTGTCCAACCCCACGGGAAAGCGAAAAAGCCGTCATGGCAATACAGAAATAAAAAAGAAATCCCCATATGAAGTTGTTCGGTTGTAGTCTGACTAAGGCCCGAGCATAACCAAGCGCCATAAAAGAAAGCAGGATGGCAAAAGCCGAACCGATAAATTCCACAGTAACCGCAGGTAAAAGAGGTAATCCGTTCATCGTTCGGCCTCCTTCCGTGCTTCCTGATAGAAGGTCTTCAAGCTTATGACAAGAGCTAACAAGGCAGGAACGTTAAGAAAATGATCCATTCTCGTAAAATAATAGACTGCCTTTGTGAAGGTTATCGGTGCTGAAATATGCTCGTTAAAGCTATTTTTATCGATGATATCGGATGGCTTGAGATACTCGGAAATTTCATGCCCGGTAAAGGCCATCAGGTTCCACAAAAAAAGTATGATGCAAAATATTTGTAAATATTTCCATCCCTGGCTCGCAATGGCCGGCGTACGGCGGGTATGCCAATACAGATACGCCAATGCCCCCATAAAAAGGATATGGGCCATCTGATGGACGTAGATCCCTTCCGGCGGAGCATGTGATTGCAGCGCCCAAGCATTTTCCGCCCTGCCGATGAGAAAAAACAGGATTAAAACTGTAAAGTAAACTTTGTTTGCGTGTTTCATAAGTTCCTCATTCGGTTGTAGCTTATAGCACCAATCATGCCTGATTTTCACATCCATCTATTTCAGATGTATAATCAAAAAGATATGGCATATAATTTCACAAATCCAAAACTATTCTAATAAGGTGTCTTTTCGAACTCCTCTTTTATGCAACCGATATGTTGCACTTTCTTCTCTTTGAAAATCATCAAACCTTCATCATTTACCCACAGAAACATAACCTGTGCCTTCCAAACTGGCATGGACGCTGGCGAACATGCGCAACGAAAAAGATGCAATAAACATTTACCTTTTATAACAGTTTATTATTAAACCCGTAACAGGGAGAGGAGACAAAACTGCAACTAAATTGTTGCAACCCAAATTTATAAAGAGTCAAGAAAGCGCTTGCTTATGAAAATGGACGTATTAATAAGAAGTTATATTTTGTTGTTATAGTCTTTAATGCTTTTCGGAAACCTTTTGGACCATGTGAAAACCAATGAGCCAAAATATTCAGATACCATCAAATCGCCAGGCAGAAGATGTATTCGAGCAACTTGAGAGGCGTATAACTACGTCTGATAGACGAAAAAATGATGACCGTCGTTCCCAGACGGAAAGGCGTATCGACAGCAGATTACCAGGGAAGAAGCAGAGGAAGACAATAAAAGTATGGCTGCGGACTATGACCCATGCTCGGTTGGGAGTCGACCGGCGTAAAAACGAAAACCGCCGCGTTTCTGACGATCGGCGGCAGCAACTACTTCCGCAATCTATTCTGACCAGGGAGGAGATTAACGATCTTCTCTCCTGATTGCCGCAATGGTGTTTCCTACCCTTGACTAGAACCTATCTCTCTTAAGCATACCATCAGGGAACTTGTTTCTTCTCATAAAGAAGATACATATTCTTTACTCCTACATATTTTATAGCAACCTTGTGGTTGGTCTCGATCTCCTCTTTGCTGAGCTCCCGATGAACCTTGGCCGGATTCCCGAGAATCAAGACCCCTTCCGGAAAAATTTTATTGCTGGTGACCAGGCTTCCTGCCGCTACGATCGAGTTCTTTCCGATCACGGCTCCGTTTAGTATTGTCGAACTCATCCCAACGATGACATTATCGCCGATTTCGCAGCCATGGATGACCGCATTATGGCCGATGGTCACTTCGTCGCCTATGACTACCGGATTTTCGTCGGTTACGTGGAGCGTGCAGTTGTCCTGAATATTTGTTCGTTGACCAACTGTTATGCTGTTAATGTCGGCTCTCAGAACAGAATTAAAAAAAACCGAAGAATCATTACCGATCAGAACGGCTCCAATTACATGCACTCCCTCCGCGACATATACGTTTTCACCAATTCCCGGGTGCTTATTGGTATACGAAATCATCACGCTCTTCCCTCGCAGTTTTCATATTTCACAGTGAATTCAGATATCGTACCCGATTAAGGAGAACCCAGCACACCGATATACCGGAGGTGTCTGTATTGCTCAGCATAATCGAGGCCGTAGCCGACGACAAATTCATCGGGAATATCCCGGCCGCAAAAATCAATCGCCACCTCGACCTCTCGCCGGGAAGGCTTGCTCAGAAGGGAACAGGTCTTAAGCGAAAGGGGACGTTTCTGCTTCAGCACCTGAATTACCTTTTTGAAGGTATTGCCGGTGTCGACGATATCCTCTACCAGAAGAATATTCTTGTGGAATACAGATGTATCTATGTCCATTTTCATCAGAACCTCTCCTGAACTGATTGTGTCGTCGCCATAGCTTGAGACAGCTAAGAAATCCATAGTGAGGGGATAGTCGATGGCCCTTACCAGATCCGCCATAAAGATAAATGATCCTTTGAGAAGGCCGACAACCAGCAGCTCACCCCCCGCCTTTTTATAATGTTCGCTGATATTACGGCCGAGCTGTAAAACAATTGTCTGGATCTCTTGTTCAGGAATCAAAATTCTCTTTATCTCCTTTTCAGGCATGCTCTCTCCTTTTCTCTAAATTTGCGACTCATTGGTTTGTACCACCTATCATAATCGATGCTTTAGGAAATACAAATCTAACTCATCCGGATTGCGTGTGCCTGTCTAAAACCTGGGAGGCCGAGGGTGTCACTGGATTGCCGCTTTCGGCTTTACCAGACTACGCTTGAGACGCATGAACCCCAAAATACCTTCCTTTTAATCATGAGAGTGGCGTTGCAGCAAGAAAAGAAGCAAAATTACCTTATAAAAATCCAGGCCACAATTGGGATGGCGACAAATCTGAAGCCGCCTTCTTTCACCCACATTTCTCATGGATGTCCGTTCTCACGCTGCGAGCACAACAAATGATGCAAATTTGAGATGATCGTAATACTTAGGAGCTGAGAGGCAGTCTTTTGGCAGTGAACACAGCATACTTTAGTTCACTGCCAAAAACTTCGAACCTAACGCCGCCTGAACTGATAAGAAATGTGGGCAAACCCAACGTTTTTGGCGAAGGCAACAAATCGCAATGGCCCGCCGGGGATGGGACTGTCAAACGGATAGCAGGTAATCAAGGTCACCCAGGGTTGTGCACTCTCATCCAAAAACAGATGATCATAACGCACCACCGCCGTCGCAACTATCCGGTAGATATACGCCTTGCCGTCTCGCCCCTGAAGTGAGAAGATATCTCCCTTTTTAATTTGGGCGAGAAACCGGAAACTGGTGTCTCTGTGTCCGGCTAATACGCAATTCCCTGCGGCATTGGGTGCTGCTCCGGTTGAAAGATGCCCGGGACCGAATGCCAGAACTTCGCCGCTTTGCCCCTCCAGCACAATGGCATCTACCCCCAATCTTTTTACCTGCAATCGGGCCACCGGCCAGGTATCTGCCCAAGGCCAGGCTTTGACCGGAGAGCCTGTACTGAGGGTTTGTTGCCATGCCTGCCGGAGGAGATACTGGGCCAAGACGGCCTTGGCCTTGATCCAGCACCCGTCTCCTATGAACAACAGGGCCGAAAGTGTCAGAAAAAAAATTGCTATGTGCTTTCCTTTCATAGTTACTTCTTCCTGCCGTCCTTGGCCAAAATAAGGGCAAATGCCAGAAGGATACATCCAAGAATCATCCACAATTCCGATGGAGTAGCCGTTTTAGCCCGCCCACCGAAGACCTTGCCGTACTGCCAGCCTTTGGGGAGATTGGTCTTCAAATGGCTCTCAGCCAAGTCCTTATCCACCGGTCTTGAAACCTTCTCTTCCACGGCCACAAGACTTGTGTATTGGCTGACCAGATGATGCGCCAAAGCCGTTGCCAAAATTGTTTTACGTACCTGTTCCTTATCCTCTCCAAGATGCAGCGACTCCATCTCGTTTCGGATCTTTTTCCGGGCCCAAAGCGTCGCAACACCCGGCCGGTCGGCAAAATGAGTGGTGTCCACGGCAACCCGCCAGGCTTTTCCCGCCTTTATCCCTGAGAGATAGAGACCGGAAATCTCCCGATCAACCTTGATCACCGCTACCATGGGTTGCCGGTCGTAAAGATCGGGGAGCGGGTTTGGATAGATTTCCATTTTTGGGGTATCGCCGGAATCGGATGTCAGAATAAGGTTCGAGATCACCGGATGCTCAAGTTTGGCAAACAGATTTGTCATCTTTTCTTTGACTTCTTCGACCTTGCCGATATAGGTGAAGGTGCCCCGCCCCATGGATGCCGTCCGGGTCATGAAATAGGAATTGGGCGCCGAACCGATCCCAACCGTGAACAATCGCGAGTCGCCCAGACGTTTTTTGATCAGGGTGAACAACTCACCTTCATTGCCCACGCAACCGTCGGTTAAGAAAACCACCTGCCGAATCCGGTCATGATCCGATCTGCCGTCTAGGGCAAGATTCAAGGCCGGTGCGATCTCGGTTCCTCCCTGGGCAACGAGACCGTTGACAAACTCAAGGGCCAGATTGACGTTTTCTGCATCCGCCGGGTGCGGTGATTCAAACAGACTGCGGGCTCTACTGTTGAACTCGATGACGTTGAAACGATCATTTGAATGCAGATGGGAAATCGCCATTTCCAAAGCCTTTTTTGCCTGACGGATAGAGGACCCACCCATGGAACCTGAGGTATCGAGAACAAAGATCATCTCCCGGGGAACCGCCTCGATCTGCTCACTCTCCGCCGGCGGCATGAGCATCAGCAGCATATACCGCTCACCCCTTTTATCTTCTGAAAAAAGAGCGGCATTGACCTCGTCCTCATTTTTTGCCTCCCACTCCAGAACAAAATCCCGGTCAGCCATCACCTGTCCGTTAAGACCTACACTATAATGCCCCTCACCTTCTTTTTTGATATCGACACCATGGTAGAGACTGTCTATCTTTGCCACAGGAAAACCAGCAGCAAGATCCACCGTCAGTTTGATCGGGTTGACGGCAGGCTCGCCCGGTGCCACCACAGGTGGAGTGATCTTTGAGGCATCAGGAACCCGGTCTGTATTTACCGACCAGCCTCCTCCGTCAAAGGAAACCATACCTGATTTGCCGTCAAGCGGATTCCCTGGTATATAGCGAGGCCCAACAACCATTGGAAAGCGTATGGAAAAAATGTGGTCGGAAAATCGAACCCCCTGCTGATATTCAATCTCGATGACGACATGTTCGCCTGGTGCGATATTGGCCACAGAGGTAGTAAAAATATTTGGCCGCTGCTGGGAAAGCAAAGAGGTTTTCTTCCCTTCAGACTTCGCTTTTTCATAGATGGCCAAAGCTTCCTGTTTCTCTTGTATCTTTCCCACAATCACCCTCTCGCCGATCTGCATCTTCAGATGATCAACAGCACTCTCATCCGGCAGCGGAAAGACATAAGCAGCCTCTACCCATTTATCGCTATTGTTCACAAACTGCTGCCTGACCACGGCCCTTGCGACTATTCCGCTGACCGAGATCTTCACATCCTGGGACAGGAAGGGCATGGCGGTGAATTCCCCCTCCTTTTGCGCAGGGACCAACAGCTCTCCCTGTCTGACGTCGTCTATTTTCAAAATCTTCTCCGAGGCTTGGCCAACATCGGCCCGGACCGATGCGAGACCGGCAATGAACAATATGAACAGAATGACGGACAGATAGACGATAATCAGGACTGTCCCCGGATCTCTCAAACTCTTTTTCGATTCTTGCAACATCCTCTCTTCGGACATGATGGTCTCCTTTTGGTCTCGGCAGAGTACCGAGTGTGGTAACAGTTCACCGGGAAAAACAAAAATGCGTAAAATTTCAGAGATAAAAAGCGTTCATTAGTGTTCCTGATGCACTGATCCGGGCGCCGGATCGTAGCAGTTCGCTTCACCACAGTCTGGTGTTATGAAAAAAGGACTTCTAAGAACGTCTCCTTATATTCGAACCGAAAAGGATGACGGGCTCCTGTAGAAATAATGATTTCTTCGCTGATAATTATGACACAGGATGACAACGGAAGAAGGCTTTCTATGAGTTAGGCATTGCAGGGGGGGGAAAATTATCTGTTCCCTTTCTGCTGCAAGATGCAGCATTCTTACGGAGCTTGTTGGTGCCGGGGGGGTGGGGCGGTCTTATCTTGATTTAAAAAAATGATTTTTTGAAAAATCCGGATGTCGCACAGACGGTGTAACTGCCTCCTGATGCACTATGGAAAATGTCCCCTCTTTTGCTTTTTGAAAATCGGCCTTGGCCGACTGCAGTCCGGCAAAAAGGAGAAGGGCGAGGATAAAGAGGATATACACGACGATCAGGACATTGCCAGGATCTTTCAGGCCGCGAATCTCTTGTTTGAATTCTTTATACATCATTTTTTCCCGCATTGATCTTAATCGATACGTCATTTTACAATCCATAGCGACATAAACGTTAGGCGCCGAGCGAGGAGCCCACACCAGCGTACACGGTAGTGCGTGCGCAGGCGCCACAGCGAGCGACGCGGTATGGTGAAATGAATCGCTCTTATGTCGCTGTGTATACTATGTACCGCTCCACATACCATTCAAACGCACAACCATGACAGATCCCTGAGAAAAAAATGACATCTCATACAGGAATTATGACAAATTATGACAGAATATACATGACGGATTTCGAGTACGAGCAGTTTCAGATGCAAATAAATTTCATAATTTCCAAAATTTTCCTGGAATAAACATGGGAACCTTTTTCTGATAGGCGAGATATTGCTCCCCAAATTCCTTCACCAATTTTCTTTCCTCTAGGAAGGCGCCGACGATAAAATAGGCACAAAAGACAATATTGACCAAGAGCGCCGAAATATCAAGCTCGCGTGCCCAGAGAATAAGGATACCCGCCAAATACCAGGGATGGCGGACCACCGACAGGACACCCGATGTATCCAGCCTTCCTGTTCCAGTAATTGGGCCGCTGTTTTCTTCTTTTTCCCTGAGCTGGGTAATGCCCAGAAACTTTTTGGCATCATATCGGCGAGCACCAAAGAAAAACAGGGTCAGAGAGACGACAAGCAACAAGATTTGAGCAATCCGCCAATACCCATGCCAGGAAAATATCGGTTTCATCCTGAGAGCATAGGCATACAGTGCCACCGGGATCAGCGTCAGTGTCGAAACCGCATTGAAAAATAACCGGTAAAACCGGAATGTGCCTCTCATCCGGCGCTGAAAAAACTTGGTAACCGAGGGGGTAATCAAAACACTGTGTAAGGCACACCAGCAAATAAGCAGGAGACAAAGAATGAGAGAATGATCCGGCATCATGGCCGTTTTTCCCATCGATTATGATAATATCGCTTTGCCTTTTCGGTTACGGTCATGATGAAATCCGACTTCGCCTTGGTATACCGTACTCGATCATGGCCATATACCTTTGAAAGATTCTCTTTGAGCCTCCCGTATTCCCTGACGACATCGGCATGTTCTCTTAAATAATCGCTGAACAAGAGTTTGTCCCAATGCTCGAACTCCGCCTCCACCATATGGATATGATGAGTTCTTCTTCCAGCTGGATCACGTTTTATGAACCAAGCGTAATAAGGTGGGGTACCGTCTCCCCAGGTCGGCCGCCAGAAATACTCGTAGCCTTGGTCTTCCAAGATGGGGACAATCCTTGATCTGGTCTCTTCCAGACTCGATACCTCAACAAGGATATCAACAATCGGCTTGGCTGCTAGACCGGGGACGGCCGTACTGCCGAAATGCTCTATCCTTTTTACAATTTCCTGAGGAAGACAGGACATCAGGTGCCGGCGCTCCCCGGCGAACGCCTCGGTCCAGCGTGGATCATAGGCGACCAGGGCTATTTCCTCCTGTAGCACCCGAGCCACCCGCCCAGCAAGTGTTTCCGCTGCCGGATTTTTAGGCGATATGCTCATAGCGGCTATGAAGTGCCCAGAGCAGGAATTGGGCATAGACCTGCCAGACATCGTCCCCATATCCGCCGGACATCAAAAAGGCAGCCGGCACATTGCGTTTTTTTAAGAAGGTATAGATCAGCCGGTCGCGTTCGAACATCTGCTTCAAGGTAAGTTTTAGAGGTGCAGTCGAAGGAAGTTCGTCCTTTTCATACGGATCCGCCCCGCATTCGACGATGGCCAAATCAGCAGGTCCCAACTGTTCCAACTGAAGAAGACCGGCGTGCAGCCGCTCGATGTACTGATCCTCTTCTCCGCTCTCCACGGGAATATCGATATCGCTCGGAACAAATGAAGGGTTGGGTCTGCCGTCAGCCATTACCTTCGGGCAATCCAACGGCCAGCCGCTTGCCATATGCACGCTCAAGGTACGAATGGAGTCGTCTCCTGCGGTGAGAGCTGCCGTCCCGTCGCCCTTATGGGCATCGACATCGATGATCCAGACATTACCGACCTTCTTTTCGGACTGAAGCTTGCGAGGAGCTATTACGACATCGTTAATCAAGCAAAATCCGTTGCCAAAATCGTACTGGGCATGATGGGCGCCACCGGTAAAAGAATAACAGAACCCATGTTGCAGGGCAATCCGGGCACACTGAACCGTGGCCGCTGACCGCTTGAGCGTTCGCTCAAAAAGAACGGTAAGAGGACTGGTCGCGGTCTCCGGTGCATAACGGTGATAGCGGCCGTCGGCATCGATCAGTTCGAACGTGGCGATGATCTCCTGTTCAAGCTTCTCGGAAAACAGACGAGCAACATATTCAGGCGAATGTACCAGCAAGAGATCGTCTTTAGTAAGTGTTTCTACAATGCTGTCCTGATGCCAGTGTTTTTGCAGGGAACAAAGTTTGGGATCGTCAAGCAGAGCCTGAAATGTCTTCAAGGCCCGGCTGTCTTTTATGGGTATCTGGATGCCGAACTCGGTAAGACTTATAGGGATATTAGGGTCATAAAGGATCATCACGGTCTCCTGTAAAAAAGCAACACCACTGTAAATGGCCTACGGCAATACTCAATACGATAAGCATAATGCAGTAGTAGTTCGAATGCGACGACATTTTTTATATCCGTAAAATATCATGTCATCGAAAAAACCAAGAGAGGAGGCAATAATAAGAGTGGAGAAACACTACTGAGTGTTTAAAGTGCTTGGAGAAAGGAAAATCAACATTGCAGGTGAATACATGCTCCACATCGGTTGTCATCTTTCCATCTCCAAAGGCTTTATGGCCATGGGCCGCAACGCCCTTGCCATTGGAGCGGACACCATCCAGTTTTTCACCCGTAACCCACGGGGCAGCAAAGCAAAAGATATTGACCGGCAGGATATTGCCGATTTTCTTGAGCTTGCACGCCAAAATGGGATCGTGTCACTGCTGGCCCATGCGCCGTATACACTCAACCCTTGTTCTGCCGAGGCAAAGACCCGCAATTTTGCGCTGGAAACCATGCGAGACGACCTGAAGCGGCTGGAATTGTTGCCGGGCAGTATGTACAACTTCCATCCGGGCAGCCATGTCGGACAAGGTCAGGAGACGGGCATCGCTTTAATCATCGGGCAACTCAACGCCATTCTGACGGCCGGGCAGACAACCACCGTGCTCTTAGAAACCATGGCCGGCAAAGGCAGCGAAGTCGGCGGCAGCTTCGAAGAGTTGCGTCGGATTCTGGATAGTATTGTCCTGCAGGAGAAAGTGGACGTCTGCCTCGACACCTGCCATGTCCATGATGCAGGATATGACATAGTCGGCGACCTCGAAGGAGTACTGGATGAATTTAATGCAGTCATCGGCCTTAACCGGCTGCGGGCCGTCCATCTCAATGACAGTCTCAATCCGCGTGGCAGCCGCAAAGACCGGCACGCTAAAATCGGCAAAGGCCATATCGGTATCCCGGCCATGACCAGAATCATCAATCATCCACAGTTACGACATCTGCCGTTTTTTCTGGAAACGCCCAACGAACTGTCGGGATATGCCGAAGAGATCGCCCTGTTGCGCATGGCTTACCGTGAAATTCAATTTGACGAATAAATTTGGTTCTCCCGGAGTAAACATATACCTCGTATTCGTTTTGCGCATCCATGAATCCTCATTGATCCTGATCTGTTGGAAAAAGTAGAGACGATTACTATCTAAAACCCTTTTTACAAGTAACGAGAACCGCTCATCGCATGAAATGCAATAATAATTGTCGCGCTTATTTTTCCTGCAAGATCTTATGATTATCAGCGCCAGCCGCCGTACCGACATTCCCGCCTTCTATACCGACTGGTTCATGAACCGGATTCGGGCCGGCTTCGTGCTTGTCCGCAACCCATTCAATATTCGTCAATTGCGGCGTGTTTCACTGGCTGTCCCGGATGTTGACGCCCTTGTCTTTTGGACGCGTGATGCGATGAATTTGTTGCACTATCTTCCGGAACTCGATGCACGCGGCTATCGATACTATTTTCAATACACGATTACCGGTTATCCGAAGATGTTTGAAACGTATGTTCCCGATCTTAACCAGGCGCTCAATATCTTTAGAAAACTTAGCGACATAGTGGGACCTCAACGCATACTCTGACGGTATGATCCGATTTTGCTCAGCAATCTCTACGGATTGGAACAACATCTAAACGGGTTTGCAGCGATTGCCTCTGCCTTGCGCGGCAAAACCCGGCGCGTCACCATCAGTATTGCGGATTTTTACCGGAAGACCGTAAAAAACTTACGTCGTATTGATGGGTTGGCTATCACAGACATCTCCATGAACCAAGTCCTTCTACACAAGTTGATTGGCAACCTTGCCCGAATAGCTGAAAACATTGCCACTACACCCCAGTCAATTTAATGGATTGTTCTACCGACCAAGGCTTATTATGGTGTGCTCATATTGAAGGAAATGGAAACCCATGCGCCAAACAGAGATCACACCATTGCTTCAGGAGACTGTATGAAACCCGATGACGCTTCCGGAGGTGTCGACTTATCAGAAGCCCCCCAGACGAAAGGAGTCCAGTTTGCACCGGAACAGGACCTCTCGGCATTGCTTGTTCTCCTTCTGGCGGTTGCAACCGGATTGACTGTGGCAAGCATTTATTATGCCCAGCCGTTACTGGAATCCATTCGGACGAGTTTAGGCATGACCGTCACTGAAGCCGGTCTTATCGTGACGGCCTCGCAATTGGGTTATGCCATCGGTTTGGTGTTATTGGTCCCCATGGGAGATCTCTATGAACGCCGCAAACTGATTGTCATCATGACCATCGGGATAGCCGGAAGTCTGGCCGGCATCGGGTTTGCTCCCAATGCTGCACTGTTGTTGTTCCTGTCGGTGGTCGTCGGTGCTTTGGCGGTAACAGCCCAAATCTTGGTTGCATTTTCAGCGGATCTGGCAGGACCTGCGAGACGCGGCCGTATTGTGGGAACTGTCATGAGCGGGTTACTGTTGGGTATCCTTCTTGCGCGAACCGTCGCCGGAATTCTCGCCCAACTGGGCGGATGGCGAGCCGTCTTCTGGTTGGCGGCAGGGTGCATGTTCCTTATTGCCGGGACGCTTCACAGGGGTTTGCCCTACCGCGCACCTCGTGTCACATTCAGTTATCCTGAACTTCTGAAATCAATTCCACCCTTGTTTAAAGAAGAAGGCATCCTGCGTCTGCGAGCCATGTATGGAGCAATCGCCTTTGGGGCCTTCAGTGTTCTTTGGACCCCTCTTGCCTTTCTGCTGTCCAAACCGCCGTTCAACTACTCTCCGGGAATCATCGGTCTTTTCGGTCTGGCAGGGTTTGCCGGGGCCGGCGCTGCATCGATAGCAGGCCGGCTTGCCGATCGTGGCCTGGCTTCCCATACAACCAAGGTAGCTATTTCATTACTCATTTTCTCCTGGCTGCCCCTATGGCAGGGACGGCAATCAACCCTCTATCTGGTGATAGGAATCATCCTGCTGGATCTGGGCGTTCAGGGACTTCATATCACCAACCAAAGTGAAATTTACCGTATACGTCCAGAAGCGCGCAATAGAATGACTTCTTCCTATATGTCGTGTTTTTTTGCAGGCGGCGTTTTCGGATCGTCCCTTTCTTCTTTAGCCTATGAGCATGCAGGTTGGACGGGGGTCTGTCTCTTTGGTGCACTTCTGGGAACATCGGCGGCCGTGGTCTGCGGGATAAACAGGGGCCGATTCTGAACTCAATCATCTAACCCGGATTTCTCATGAACATTGTGCCGCACAACAGATAACTGATTTAGCATGCAGAAAATAAGCTATAAAAACCGCTGGCTGATTGTTCGGCACAATGTTCACCGGAGGCGCCCAACGGAAGTGCCCTTGGGGTGCGAACTGCTCCGGCCGCATCCGAAGTCTCACTGCGTTCGCTTATCTCCTTCGTCGCCCGGTCAACACGCATAGGTAGACTCTCGGAGTCGAAGTTCATGCCCGAAGGGTGTTCATACCTGAAGGGTGCTTACCTGCGTCTTGACCGGCTTCTTGGTTATGCAACCGCCTCAGCTCGTAAGAAATCCGGGTTAACGGTCTTAAGATCTTGATGTTCCATCATACTCGAACGAATACAACTCAACGTCCTGACAGGCAATGCTCGCTGCCTGTCCCCGCCTCCTTTGATGAGTTTTCAATCACTGCCGACGTATAGACCGCTTAATTAGGTGCCTGAGAGGTAACAGGTCTTATATGGGAAATCTTCGCTCCCAGAGGATCGCACGATTTTCCTTCCAGACACTTCGTCACCATTTCTGGTTTAATAAATGTCCGAAGTCGGCTTGCCCCATTGTTCACGACCATTTCCCACGATTGTGTATTTTCATCATACTCAATATCATAATCCATGCCGCAGATACCGGCATGCGGAAAAATCTCTTCTATCTTTTTACAAAGTTCGTGTTTGGTGACCATGGTGATATCCTCCTCTTTTATTTAAAATCACCTTGGAAAAAGACCTCCTAGCTCTTTTTACAATAAGAATATGTTGAGAAGAAACAAGGGTTCTAAAATGCCGAACGACTCTCAATTCCTGCGTGGGAACCGAAGACACCTGCTCCAGTCTCTTTTCCCAAAACCCGCACCTTGGTAAATCCAAGGCCGGCAAATTTGCTCTTTCCATGGGCCTTGTTAATTTACCGGCTGGATTTTTCGGTACGGCTCCCATGCACTACGGTACAGGAGGACTTGCGGCCCACTACCGTCTCGGTGCCGCGTCCGGAGGGGCACCGGTGATGATCGGTCATTTTTTAAAGCAAAAATCCGACCTGGACCTTACTCCCATTGATCCCACGCCGCCTCCCCACCAGAGCCCTTGCCTTGATCCAGTGGAACTCGACCGGCTGGAACGCCACTACCGCCGATGGGCGGACGAATCTCTTCGCCGAGATGTCCGTCTTGCCCGTCGGCGAATACTGCTCATCTTCCTTCTTATTCGCTATACCGGGGCCAAACTGAGTGAGATTCTCACCCTTGATCCATACGCCGACATCGAGGGCAAGATGATCTGCATCCACGACAGTGAGCCCACCCCAAAAACCTGTTTGCGCAAAATTGCGATATCGGAAAATCCGGCCCAAGAAATACAGGCACTCCTGTCCGGTCCTGAGTTTAAGCGGTTTTTAGTCAACCGTTTTGCTGTTGATCCTGCCTTTATCCGGCGTAAATTTTATGAGTGTGCCGAGGCCTGTGTTTTTGCCAAAAGAATTGGGGGTCCGGAGATGATTCGAAGGGCTCGAGCCGTGGAGCTGATACACGGCAATATACCGCTGCCGGCCGTGCAAAGACTCTTAGGACTCTCAAGTCAGAACCTCAGGACAGCAGACATCTCCTACACGGAAGAGGAACTCCAGCGGGTAACCCAATTTTACGTAGAACGAGAATCCTTACGCAAAACGAGTGCACGCAATACCTTTTTAGGAAAAATCACCCACATCCTTCGTGGGGACATTCAGGCACAATTGCTTCTTCAATATGTCTTGTTCTTTCTAGAGCATAAAAAACAACACAGAGCTCATGAAAAATCCGGGTTAACCTGCTCAGTATAGACCTAACCTGATATTTGTCCTTCCCAGTTTAGATGCCAATGATAATATTTAATTCACCCTCGGCTGCAGAGGAATGATATTGATCTTTCAACTTCGAACCACCCACTATCCGGTAAATCGCAGATGAGAACCAGCCAACCTATGATTATCTTGTTGATTTTCCGTTGTCAGAATTCTGTTAAAATGAGGGGTACAGAAAAACCATTGAATGACTTGCTTTAAGTTTTGTGTCCATGTCACTGAGAGGTCAGATGATAGTATATTAAACATTAATAAAGGACCATATTATGGTATCAAATATTCAAAAAGAAAAAGCCGAACTGTTCTTGAAACATCATCAGGACAAAGAAATTCTGGTTCTGTTAAATTCGTGGGACATCGGTAGTTCTAAAGTAATAGAGGCATGTGGCTTTAAGGCAATCGCAACAACAAGTATGGGAATAGCCGCCTCTCTCGGGTATCCTGACTGCCAGGTAATACAACTGTCAGAAATGATTGAAGTTATAAAAGGAATCGTAGATGGAGTAAAAGCTCCGGTAACTGTGGATATAGAAGCCGGATATGGTAATAGTTTAAATGAGATAATCGGATCTGTTAAAAAAATAATTGCAACAGGAATTGTTGGAATAAACATTGAAGACAGTATTGAATTAAATCCAAAATTAATTGACGAGATGGAATTTTGTGAAAGAATATCAGCCATTCGTGAATTATCAGACTCACTTGGCTTCCATTTAGTAATTAATGCAAGGACTGATTCATTTTATGTCTCGTCAGGTTCGCCGCAAGAAAAGTTGTCTGAATCAATTAGGCGTGGCAATAAATACCGGGAAGCTGGTGCCGACTGCATATTTGTCCAACCTGTTTGGGAAAAAGAAACGATTTCAACATTGGTTAAGGAAATTAATGCTCCAATCAACATCCTTGCAAACCCTGGGATTGGGGGAGGATTTCCGCCATCCGTAAGTGAACTTCAGGATTTAGGTGTTGCCCGTTTGAGCCTGGGGTCAGGTTTGATGAAAGCTACATTAGCTTTGATTAAAAAGGTTGCTGACGAACTGTCTGAAAAAGGGACATACAATATTTTATTGGACGTTCTAACACCTCTCCCCGAGGCCGCAACAGCCTATAAGATGGCTATTGGGTTGAATAAATGAACCACTCATAACCAAAACATAGGGAGATGGCAAAAATAATACAAATTGTGAAAGCGCTTATAACATCACCAGTCAAGCTGTAAGGCAAAGGAAATTCGCACTTAATGTATATGCTTTTTCAACCATTCCAAACCTTGAATGGTAATCATGGAATACCGTCCTTCCATTCCGCTCCTGATAATCCCCATTCCATCCATTTGCAGCAAAAGCTGCTTGGTCTCTTGTAAGCTGGCCTGGAGTTTGTCTGCTAAAACCTCAATGCCAACCAATTGCGGATGCGCATTATCCAGGTTGTCGCTCAGGAATTTCAGTATGTCGATTCTCTTTTCTTGATCTGTTCGCATGGCGCAAATAGGAGGTAACTTATACCTGATACGTTATGGTATATGCTTTATGATGGGAGTATGTTGTGCAAGGCCTTGAGCAAGACTTTGTCCGTCGCATTCATAAGTTGTGTCCATTCAGACCCATAGTGATAGAACGCCATGGCAGCCAGTTTCTTGGTCAGAATAGCGTTGCGATATGTTTGTAAGTCGGGATCGCACAGAATTTTGCGAATATCTGCAAGGCCGAGTTGGTCGACTAATATTGTCGGGATATACTCCTGGAATGCTCCATTGATCAAGACATCGTCGGTCAGCAGGATATCGATTTTAGACTCGAGAAAGGCCTGGAGAGCAAAGATCGCTTCACTTGATCGGAATGAGAGATCAAACAAAGGAACGGAGGGATCGGCTTCATGCAACCGGATAAGCATCTGCATTTCTTGCTTGGCGTATCGCTTAACCAACTGCATCACGTTCGTGATTAACCCCCAACGGATGGTGGTGTTTTGTATCAGCTGTTCTTCATAGTTGTCACCAAAGAGAAAAGCTGTCAAAACCTCAGCGATTGAACTGGAAAACACGCCACCCTTGTTGGCTGTGGTGTCCTTTACTTGCTTAACAGCTGTAGTCTCGGCTATCAGTCTTCGCGAGCAATCGTCAAAGAAGACGTTTGCCCCCTCGACAATAAATTTCAGCTCCCGGAAATTGTCCACGAAGTTACGGACATTGCTTTGATTAATGGTGTCTTTGAACCCTCCACATGGAATAAAGGCATGGATTTTGGCCTTTTCTATCATCTCCCGGTTCTTGAAATCGGTGAGAAAGGTGCGGTGAAAGAAGGTTCCTTCTTCAATCAATCGTCCGTCAGGCAGATGGACATTTTTTGCTTGAATAGGTATGAGAAAACCGTTCTTTCCCAGTTTTTCCAAGGGATAGGCCAGCGTATTGAGACGCGGAGCCGTATGGCGGGCAAAGGCTATCTTTTGGAGTTCATCTTTATCGAGTCCATCCGGGTCGAAGAGTATTGAACCACCGTCTAAGATCAAGCAGATACGACCTTTATAGCACTGGATCTGGTTGGCGCCAAGATCACCGTCGGGACCTCCCGTCATCATGAGGTTGAGATCCTCTTCCCGCATGCCGTAATGATCTATCATTGTGCGAAAGGCAGTCATTACCGAGGTGGTGGTCATACCGCTCAGGATAATTTGGCCACCGATACGGCCTGAGATCTCTTCCATATCAGGGGTTGTACATATTGTACCACCGTCGATCTGTAGCTCGACACCACGCTCTCCTCTTCCGTAAAGGGCAAATGTCTTGCCGTTATCAAGCAACCCGTAGGTATCATGAGGAATGCCGGAGGTCTTTCCGGTGGTCAGGGTTCGCCAATGACGATAGCCTCTTTCCTTGGCGCGCATGGCCACTGCATCCATCAGTGGAGCCGTGCCTTCGTCGGGCCCGAAAAAGATCATTTCCTGCCGACCGTAGTAATCGACAATCGAATCATTGGGCTGGATCAGGTCCATGATGCCTTCAGTATAATCATAAAGGGATTCCAGTGCATGGCCGGCATAGGCTGGCATCGGCACGACCACGCCTTTTGCACCGCTCTCGCAGATATCCTTGTGTTTTATTCGCTGAGCCTTGGGGCCAAGAGCATAGTTGAGGAGCACTGCATTATCGAGCTCTGCCTCGTAGTTCGAGGGTGACACCCTAATCAACCGGAGACCGCCGCGGGATATTTCGCCTGCACGCAGATGCGTTCCACGGGAATAGTGACCGTTAACGAAAAAAACGCCAAAGACCGGATCGCTGAACACCAGCGGATCGAGTATGCGGTTGTCAAAGCGAAAGGAGAAAGATCGTTTCGCTTTCAAAAAAAAGTTTGTTTTCAGGGTACAGGAGACGATCTTAAACATGAAACGGAATATATCATAGCCGACGGCGAGATCGAGAAAGCGGCTGCTGAGTCTCTGGTTGTACTTCTCCCATTCAATCTCCAATTCTTTATCACCTAACCGTTTAGGTGAAGCCGGATCGAATCGTGCACAGAACAGCCGAAACAATAAACGGAGTAAATCAGGATGTTTCATGACGATCTGTTCGATCAAGCGTGCTTCATACGTCGATTTGTTGGCCCACTGGATCCTTTTGGCAAAGGCGTCCATGTGGTCTTTGGTGTCGAGACTCTGAAGAATCTCACGATCGGTTGCATTTTCGCTTTCATTGAAAATGAACATGTGGGTGAAATCGATGGCATTACCGACAAAAAGCATTTCTTGAAACGTCAGGGTGCCGTTCAGGTAGAGGCCACATACAGGACTCAATGAAAAAGCTAAAAAATCACGCAGATCATCAATCAGAATCTGCTCTTCACGCCGACTCAATTCGCCACGGATATAGATGGAACATATTGAGGATGGTACAGAAGTTCGGGTGTGGAAAGGTTCCCAATAGGCCCTTATCATGGTATAGCCGTGATCACCTATGATCTTGCGAAAGATCGGCAGCTGAGGGCTCTCAAAATCTGAACGGAACATCAATCGGGTTTCCCCGGTTGCGGCCAAGTTAAATACTTGGATCAGAGGCGCAACCGACTGTTCGCATTCCATGAGGAATTTTTCATACCGTTTTCTTGTCGGCTCCGGGGTAATGGAGTAATCGCCGGCCAGCGAAAAAAGAAACCGTGACCCGGCAAAGGCAGCGGCGGAAAAATCGTGCACCGTTTCGGGACGAATGATGTAGGTGGAATAGCCGGTCTCCGGGCTGTAATAATATTCCCGCCGATGGCCGGTGATCGAACCTGCAACGAGGTCTTCCATGGTAGCGCGTGTTTCTTCGGTGGCAATCCGCACACGCTGTGACTCACTGCCAACGTTGAAAACAAAGTCGACATGGGCTACCGAACCAAACAGGTCGACTCCACCGTCTTTGACCCGCAGGTTGGTGGCAATTGCCTGCAACAGTTGGGTGAGGGACTGTTTCCTGATATGAGAAAAAAAGTAGCGTGGCAGACCGAGATCCTTGAGCAGGATGCCTGCGGCGAGATTGATGCAGTTGGCGGTGAGAAGACCTTCCCTTGAAAGATCAATCACCGCCTCGTAAAGTTTGCGTGGATCCAGACCGGCTTCCTCGGCCATTGCGATAATATCCGTACCTGAAACGGGATGCTGGCGGCCGAGGCCTGGCGGGTCTGGTAGTATTTGGTCTTCTGCTATCGCAAATTGTTGGGACATATTTTCTCAATGACCTGTTCGTAGTGGAGATCAACTTCTTTGATGAGCAGAAGGTTATATACCGAGATAGACTTCCCGGATATGAGGGTCATCAATGAGATCGGCGGCTTCGCCTTCCATTGCCACTCTCCCGTGCTCCAAGACATAGCCGCGATCGCTCAGATTGAGCGAGTGGCGAACGTCCTGTTCGACCATCAGTACCGTGGTACCCTGATCGGCGATTTTGCGTACTGTCTCGAATATGTCCTTGATCAGGATCGGAGCCAGACCCAGAGACGGTTCATCAAGCATCAGCAGCTGCGGTTTTGCCATCAGCCCTCTGCCGATGGCCACCATTTGCTGCTCCCCTCCGGATAGGGAAATGGCCTGTTGATTCTGCCTTTCCGCCAATCGTGGCAAAAGTTTGTAAACCTCTTGCAAGGTCTTTTCAATATCACCGCGGGCCCGTTGGTTGTAAGCGCCGACAAGCAGGTTGTCTTTCACCGTCATAAGCGGAAACAGCCGCCTTCCCTCCGGTACATGGATGATCCCTTTAGTTACGATATCCGCAGCCGTTGCAGTGTGGACAGGTTGACCAGCAAAGGTAATCCGCCCTTTTTCAGCGGACATTAATCCGGAAATGGTACGCAAGAGGGTCGATTTTCCAGCGCCGTTGCCGCCGATTATGCTGACCACCGTCCCTTTCTCGATGGTAATGGAGAGGTCAAAGATAACTTGGACGTCCCCGTAAAAGACATCTATATTTTCGATTTCAAGAAGCGACATAATCCTCTCCCAGATAAGCGCTGATCACCTTTTCGTCATTGGCTATCTCTTTTGGTACGCCCTCGGCGATTTTTTTGCCGAACTGGATAACGACGATACGATCCGACAATGCCATCACCGCCCGCATGATATGTTCAATAAGAAAGATCGTAATGCCACGATCCCGCAATGCCTTCATGAGGCTCACAAGCTCGTCGACCTCGTTGGGGCGCAGTCCGGCCATAACCTCGTCGAGCAACAAAAGCTTCGGTTCAGTGGCCAATGCTCTGGCGATTTCCAGCCGCTTTCGATCGGCTATGGTCAGGTTTCCGGCCAGAATGTCTTTTTTATCAGTAAAATCTAGGTATTCTAATGTTTCAAGCGCTTTTTTTTCTGCAGCATTCCGGTTGTTGGTGGTGATGAAACTCGCCACCATCACGTTATAGAGAACACTTTTCGAGGCAAAGGGCTTGACGATTTGGAAGGTCCTGGCCAGGCCTTTTTTGCAGAGGTTCCATGGTTTTTGTCCATTGATTCGTTCCCCGTCAAACCAGACAGTACCCGAGGTTGGGGCCATTGCGCCGGCAATACAGTTAAAGGCGGTGGATTTACCGGCACCGTTGGGTCCGATCAGTCCCAAAATTTGGCCTTTTTCAATGGACAGATTCAGCGAATCAATGGCCCTTAATCCGCCAAATTGCTTTGTCATCTCTTCTACTTTCAATAGTGTCATCGTCCTACCTCCCGGAAGGCGCCGGTTCCAGACGGGCAATCAGCTTCTGGTAAACCCGGTTGAAAGGTTCCTGAAGACCACGGGGCTGGAACAGCATGACCAGTATCAACACCGAACCGAAGATGACCAGGTGCAGACCCGGCAGCGTAGCCCCGAAATAGATAAGGCAAAAATCTTCCACCGGCCGCAAAAGCAGTGCGCCCAGAATCGGCCCCACGATGGAGCCTCGCCCGCCGATCAGTGCAATAAAGGCAATCTCAAACGACATATCCAGCGAGATAATGCTGTTTGGATGGATATAGAGTGATAGTTGTGCGTAGAACGTTCCGGCCAGGGCGGTCAGGAATGAACTCAGCGCCATGGCGATCAGCCGGGCCTTGGCCACGTTAACCCCGAGTGCCATGGCCGCCTCCGGCTCTTCGCCGCCCGCCATCAGATAATATCCGAGTTTGGAGCGTGAGATCAGATAGGTTATCAGCATCGCGGCAACCAGCATGGTCAGTATGATGTAGTAGTAGGGCGGCTTCGTGGCGAACATGAAATGGCTCCATCCTGTAACCAGGGGAGGAATCTGCAGACCCCGTGGACCGTTGAGTTTCAGCGGCCCTATGGCGTCAATATTCTGGATCGTCACCCGCAGCCCCTCGGCAAAAGCGATAGTGGCAAGAGCAAAGTACGCCCCGCGCATCTTCAAGGTCGGAAGACCGATGAGAATCCCGGCAAAGGTTGCCAGAACTCCGCCCACCAGCATCCCGATCCAGGGGCTGACACCGTACTGCAGCGCCAGGATGGTAGAGGTGTAGGCACCAATTCCGACAAAAGCGGCATGACCAAGCGGCAGAACCCCGGCAAAGCCGCCGACGATATTCCAGCTAGTCGTCAAATACGCGTAAAACAGCAGTAGTACCAGAATGTGCAAATAGGTAGGACTGTGAATTACAAGCGGCACTCCATAGGCGATTACCAGGAGTCCAACCAACCCAACCATGTTGATTTGCTGACGTTTCATTACAAGTATCCTTGTCGTTCAGAAGGTGTGTAACCCGGGTGTATCGACGGGCAGCAGATATTCAGGTATACTGCAATTTTTCTCCTACCAGTCATGTTTTTGCCCGAACAATCCCGAAGGCTTAACAAAAAGCACCAGCAGGAACAGGCCGTAGACGATGGCCTGGGTCCAGGTGGCCGTCATGAATTCCGGTCCAACGGATTCGATAAGGCCGATGATGATTCCTCCGACCAGCGCGCCGCTGATGGAACCCAATCCGCCGAGAACAACGATGATAAAACCTTTGATATCGAACAGGACGCCAACAGAGGGAAACACGTTGTAAAACGGGATCAGCGTCACAGCTGCGATGCCGGTTGTGGCGGCGCCGATACCGAAGGCGACATTGTAAATCTTATATTGCTCGATACCCATCAGGCTGGCCGCCTCCCGGTCCATACTGGTGGCGCGGATGGCGCGCCCCATCATGGTGCTGCGCAGGAACCAGTGGATCAAGACAGCCACTGCTATGGCTATGATGCAGCCGTAAAGTTTCGGGACCGAGATTAACATTCCACCCAATTCCAGCATCTTATTCTGCAACGGATTATTGGCAATCTGCCTGTATTGGGGGCCGAAAATCAACAGGGTCAGGTTATCGAGAATGTACCAGATTCCAGTGGTGACGATGATGACGGTAATCGGCTCGCGAACGTTTTTTTCGGCGATAAAAATCGGCTTGATGACGATGTCCTGCAAGAAATAACCGAAAAAGAACATCATCGGGATAACGATCAACAGAGCAAGATACGGGTGGACTCCGGTCAGTGTGATGGCCCAATAGGTCACATACATCCCGACCATCAACAACGAGCCGTGCGCGAAGTTGATAACCTTGAGGACGCCGAAAATGATCGTCAGCCCCATTGCCGTCAAACCGTATATCGATCCCATTAGGACGCCGTTGATGGAGTCCTCGATCAAATAATGCATGGCTTCCTCCTGGAAAAACCCTGAAAAGCGTGATCAGGCCCGGGACCGGTAAAAACCGGTCCCGCAGCCGACCTCGTTCGTCCTGTGATACGGTTATTGAACAGGCATCGGAAATACCGGTTTATATCCGGCACGACGTGCGGACTTCGGCCAGACAGTTATCCGCTCGAGTCCGTTGCCTACATCGTTTATCTGTACCATGACCAAAGAAGCTTTTTCATTCTGGCCGGTGGAATCGAATTTGACCGCATCATACCCGACGATCATGCCGGGGCCTCCGGTCAGGTTGGTGGTTGCCAGTGCATGTCTGATTTTCGCAGGATCAAGCGATGCAGCACGCTCCAAGGCATCTTTCAAGACATACATCGACAGATAGGCGTCCACGGCTTCACCGGTCAGATTATGGCCGTATTTCGCTTTGAATTTGGCGTTTTCTTCCTTGGCTCCCGGTTTGTTGACGTCGGTTTCCCATTCCCCGATGTCGAAGATGTAACGGGCATTTTTCCCGACCGCCTTCAGGAAGGAAGGATCGGCATGTCCACCGCCGCTGGCGATGATGGCCTTGACCTTCACCCTGTATTCGGCAATGGTATTGGTCAGGAGGATGGCATCTGCAGCATTGGATACCAACATCAGCACGTCGGGGTGGGCACGGCGGATCTTCTGTACCACCGGGCTCATATCGGTGGATGTCGATGGATACGGCTCATCGAGAACTACCTTATATCCATATTGCTTGGCCAGTTTTTTCCACTGTTCTGCAAAGCTGGTCCCCCAGTCGCCGTTCTCATAGACAAAGGCCAGGGTATGGACTTTGACGCCGTATTCTTTCTGCATATCCCTTAAAAATGCGAACTGATCTCTGGTCCACCAAGAGTCCTTGGCCGCGATGCGGAAGACGTTCTTGAATCCCTGTTCGGTGATTTTGTCGGCAACAGAGACCGGGACGACGAACGGAATTCCATACCGTTCTGCAACGGCGGTGGTCGGATAGGTGACGGCACTGTTCCAGCAACCTGTCAATACGTTGACCTTTTCGGTATTAATCAGACGTTCGGCTTCGGCAACACCTTTTTCCGGTTTGGACTCGGAGTCGGCATACACCATCTGGAGCTTGGCGCCGCCCAATGATTTGATTCCTCCGGCGTCATTGATCTCTTGCACCGCCATCTCACGAGCTTCCTTGCCCTGCTGACCGACCGTCGCCGAGGGGCCGGAAAGGGGAAGGATATTTCCGATTTTCACGGTCACGGCCTTGGCCGGCACAGAGGTGCCCAGCGCCAACGAAGCGGCCACAAGGGGTAAAGTGATTTTGCGCAGTATGT
>JBJKRL010000097.1:0-23528 GCA_046704745.1 Desulfocapsaceae bacterium
GGTAATCACAAAAAAATATGTGACATACGGATTGTCAAAGAGATACAATAAAAGAAAATCCGACTCATCATTTCCATCCTATCCGTATTTTTCCCCTTGCTTCCCGGCTGTGCTAGTCAAATAAAACATGCAAAGGAGGATGCACAATGGCTTATAAAGATGTCCTGCGAAATGCGATTAGGACCCTTGAGGATCTGGAAAAATGGCTTGCCGGCCGGAAAGCGAAGGTCGATCCAAGGCTCAAGGATGTCATCGCCAAATACCCGATGCGGGTGAATAGCTATTATCTCAGTCTCATTGAAAAAATGAACGATGGAATATGGAAGCTTAACGATCCGATTGAAAAAGTAGAAGGGAAACGGAAACGAGTGAACAGTGCCGGCCGACCAAAAGACGAGGGGGAAGTTCCGGTTTGAAAGTAACCTCTATCCATCCCAAAACCCCTTTCTGCGACCGCCTGTGGTAAAATAAAAGGTCAGACATACCATTTTTTTCAACTCGTGTTATATTTCTTCTGGTATTGCCAAAAGCTGAATCGATCTGTAACAAAGAATTATGTTTTGTTGTGAGGTATCAAGATGAAAATATTGCCCATGGCCGAGAGTTCATGCTGTGGAACCGGGGAACAATCTTCGTGCTGTCCGCCAGGCGATATCCATGAAGTGGGGGTATCAAAAGGACAGAGGCAGGAGGGGGAGGTTTGCTGCGGTGGTCCGCCACCCCCGAAGAGCGATCCGTTTGAGCGGGCGGGGTACACGCTGTGTTCCTATGTCCATGCCTTTAAACGTGTGGGAGAGGAATATGTGCCCCTGGTGGCAACCACCCTGACAGCAAAGGATAAAAGGGGCACCTGTCTGGTCCGGCTGGGAGTAAACAGAGACAGCTACATGGTTTCTCCCGGCCTTTACGGTGTGGGAGATCCCGGTCCGGATTCGCCGGTCATTGTCACGGCTAATTACAAGCTGACCTTCGATACTGTACGAAGCAATCTGCAGGATATCGATGCCTGGCTTTTGGTTCTCGATACCTGTGGGATAAATGTCTGGTGTGCAGCAGGCAAAAAAACTTTTTCTACTGCCGAAATCGTTCAGCGGCTCAAATTGACGAACCTTGAAGAGAAGGTGCAACATCGTAAGTTGATAGTACCACAATTGGGAGCAACGGGTATCTCTGCCCATGAGGTGAAAAAACTCTCGGGATTCAACGTGGTCTACGGCCCTGTCAGGGCAGCTGACCTTAAAGAATTTATCGGTTGCGGCAATACGGCCGATCCAGCAATGCGGCTGGTCACCTTTTCCCTGCCTGAGCGCTTGGTGTTGATTCCTGTGGAGTTTACCCTGTTCAGCAAAAAACTCTGGTGGGTTCTACCGATATTGATGATAATCTCCGGAATTGGGCCGTGGATCTTTTCTCTTTCAAGGGTTTGGGAACGAGGGTGCCTTGCTGTTGCTGCTGTCCTCTTGGGAACAGCCACCGGGGCCATGCTGGTTCCTCTTGCCCTGCCATGGATTCCGGGTCGATCCTTCGCTTTGAAAGGAGCCATCGTCGGAATCGTGGTAAGCGGCGCTTTCTTTTTCACAGGATTCGGCAGTCTCTTCGAGCGAATCAGCATAATCGGATGTGTCGTGGCCCTGGGCTCCTATCTGGCAATGAACTTTACCGGCTCAACACCTTATACCTCACCCTCGGGTGTGGAAAAAGAAATGAAAAGAGCAATACCACTTCAGGCCGTTGTCTTATTCTGCTCGCTGTTTTTGTGGATTGCCGCACCATTTATCGGATAATTGGATCTTATATGAAAACGTTACGTTATATTGACGGAGTAGCCTCGGTCGTTCTGGATGAGGACAGGTGCGTCGGTTGTGGGATGTGCTCCCAGGTCTGTCCGCACGGTGTTTTTACCATGACTCGCAAAAAAGCCCTGATCACCGATCGAGACGGATGTATGGAATGCGGTGCCTGTGCAATGAACTGCCCGACGGGGGCGATTACTGTTACGCCCGGCGTGGGCTGTGCTGCATTGATCATTAAACGATGGCTGAAAGGGAAAAACCTGGACGCCGGGACATGTTGTTGATCCTCGGGTTCAGAGCAGAATGAAATTAAAAGATGTACTGGAGCCTGTTCTCAGCCGGGAGGAGATGGGACTGCTGGTGGGCTCCTTCGATATTGTCGGTGATATCGCAATTATTATCATCCCACCGGAATTGACGGCCAAGGAGAGACTGATAGCCGAGGCCATTTTTAAGATCCACAAAAACGTCAAAACAGTCGCCAAACGAGCAGGAATCTATGAAGGCGAGTACCGTACAATCCCGCTTGAGGTTATCGGCGGTGAGCCCCTAAGAGAGGTCGAACATCGAGAGAACGGGGTACGATTTTTTTTGGATCCAGGCAACGTATACTATTCAGTACGAAGCGGCAACGAGCGCAAACGGATCTCCAGGCTTGTGGCCCAAGGCGAGGCGATTCTGGTCATGTTTTCAGGTATCGGGGCCTACCCGCTCGTCATATCCGCAAATAGCGAGGCCGGCAATATCGTGGGTATAGAAAAGAATCCTGCCGCCCACCACTTTGCCGAAAAAAGCCTGCGGGCAAACAGGCGGATAAAAAATGTGACCCTGTATGAAGGGGATGTTGCACAGATAGTACCCTTACTCAGTAGGCCATTCGATCGAGTCCTGATGCCACTCCCGAGTACTGCTGAAGATTTTCTGTACTGTGCCCTCGCTGCAGTTAAACCCGGTGGCCGACTTCATTTCTACGATTTTCAGGCCAAAGGCGATTTTACCCTCGCAGTGGACAAGCTGCAGAAGGCCTGTGGGGAAAACAACAGGGCCTTGCTCCGGTCCGAAGTTGTCGTCTGCGGCCATGTTAGTCCTGGTACGTATAGGATTTGTGTCGACGCCGTGATTCAATAACACAAAGCCCCGCAGGTTTGCACGGAAACCGCGGGGCGTGGTGTTTTATATCCATCAATGAATACTATTTCTTTTTGATCATGCCCAGTCGTTTGCCGGCAAGTTGCAGCGAAGGCGGACCAAGCCATGTTCCCGCCAACAGCAGGTTGAAATAGGCCCATTTAAATAAAAGTTTGGACAGATGATTCATCTCCGTATCCTGCAAAAGACCCATGGGGCCGATGCTGGGGAACGGATATTGACCGACAACCGGTTCGATGTCGTAGTTAAAGTCGATTACGTAGGCTTTCCCGAAGCCTGATTCAATGAATCAGAGCGCGTGCCCATCCGATCGGGCAAGCTGGGGATGTCCGTTAATATAGGCCATGATGTTCTCTTCCAGGATATCGGCCTGAAAGTGTGCAACCGCACCTGCCTTGGAGGTAGGCACGTTGGTTCCGTCACCCAGTACCCAGACATTGTCGCGATCTTTTGGCTGCAAGGTTTGCTTGTCCACCGGGATATATCCCATGGGATCGGAAATCCCGGAATCGAGCATGACCTGGGAACCAAAGTTCGGCGGAATGGAGACCAGCATGTCGTAATTGACCTCTGCCCCATCATAGGCTTGGATCACTTTTCTTTCACCATCCACGAAGCCAAGGGCGAAATTGGGCGTGATCTTGATGTTCTTCTGTTCGCAGGCTGCAGTCAACACTTTGGTGGCCACAGGTTTGGTAAAAGCACCGGTCAGCGGGGTGACAAACTCAATTTCGACCTTGTCGCGAATACCGCGCTCGTGGAAATGCCAATCGGCGAGAAAGGCGAATTCAAGAGGGGCGACCGGGCATTTGATCGGCATCTCGGCAATATTAATCACCAGCTTGCCGCCCTCGAATTGAGCAAGGGCTTTTTTCAGCTCGATGCAGTCATTGTAGCGATAATATCCATAGACATCTTTCCCCCAGGTCTCGCCCAAGCCTTCAACCTCCTCGGGAAGTGCATCGCACCCGGTGGACATGATCAGAATGTCGTATTCGAATTTACCGCAGGTGGCTGTTGTCACTTCCTGCTTATCCCAGTCCACATTGACCAACTCAGAGATGACAAAATCGATTCCCGGCTTGATGAACTCCCTTTTCGTCTTTCGGATTTCTTTTTCAGTGTTGATCCCGAAAGGAACAAAGAGATACCCAGGCTGGTAGTCATGGATATTGTCTTTATCTATGATCGTTATGTTCCACTCATTCCGATCAAGATGTTTTCTCATTTTATTGGCCATCATGGTGCCTCCGCATCCGGCACCAAGGATGACGAGTTTTTTCATAGTGTTTCTTTACCTCCTGTCTGCTGTATTATGCGTTTTCTCTGTGAGCCTGAACCACTGCGCCGAAGGCCTCAAGCATGGTGAACATGACGCCAAGGGACTCTTGCACCTTGGGATCGTTGAGCTTCTTGAAGGCTCCGATGGGCCCGATCTTTTTGGATTTGCTCAGATCGATATTCCGAATGACTTCACTCATCGCTTCGGCCTGTTCCGGAGAGCATTTGCAATCTTTTAAAGATTCAAGTGCGGTTCCGGCAACTTTCATGGCACCTCCGATCTCACCGAAAAATTCGATTATTTGAGGGAGGGCCAACTTGGCGATCGGTTCAATCTCCTCTTTGAGTTCCATGGTAGATTTCAACATACCGATCGCGGTGTTGAAATGATGAATATTACCTAAGGTATTCCTAAATAATGCCGCTAATTCATCGGCATCATAATGCCCGTCAATTTGGGCAAATACCTCTGTAGCTTTGGGGAGGATCATTTTAGCGATCGGTTCAAACTCCTCTTTGAGCTCCATTGCTCCTTTGATGGTGGTGAGCAAGGAATTCAGGGTCTCGACATTCAGTACCAGATTCCTCATGAAATGAACGAGATCTTCTCTTCTGTTTTCCTGATCCAACTCAGACAGACAATCTGAAACGAGCGGTCCTGTTTTGTGGACGATTGGTATCATGTCGTGCTTAAGCTCCGCCAAAACTCCGGCTTTCAAGGTGTGAATCTCTTTGGAGAGATTGTCCAGTTTCTCTAGAATCAATGCATCATCCATCGCTTTCCGTCTCTTTGTTTGTCCATTGCCATGGCAACGTATTTATCTGGAATGCTTCTTCTTAATTGTTCAACATTCTGCCCTGCTTGTGGATAGTTCAATGCAGGTTATTATGTAAATATGCACGCAAGTTGCTGCTAACAATATACTACCGCGTAGCACATAATGCTCGAAATATATACTACTAAGTAACATATGTGTCCATCTTAAAATACTCAAGAGCCAGAAATTGTACAGTATTTAAAAATAATTTTTTTTTTGCTCTAAAACGAAATTCCGGAGTAAAATCCAGAATAGAAAAAATCACCCATACAAATCTATTCCTGTTGACACAATTCTTCGAAAGAGAGTAAATTAAAAGTCTTGCGCTTTACTATTGATTTTGCATACCGGAGAAAAATATGTGGAAGAATATAAAGGCCGCACCCGCTGATTCGATTCTCGGTCTGACTGAAGCCTTTACAAAAGAATCGAATCCTCACAAAGTAAATTTGGGTGTCGGTGTCTATCAGGACGACAACGGAAAAACCCCCATTCTCAACTGCGTTAAAAAAGCGGAAGAAATTCTCTTACTCAATGAAAATTCGAAGAGTTATCTGCCTATTTCCGGCGATCCGGCCTATGATGCAGGGGTACAGAAACTTCTCTTCGGCGACAAAAGCGAGGTGATCACCTCCGGCCGGGCTGCAACCATTCATGCTCCGGGCGGTACCGGGGCACTCCGTATCGGCGCCGATCTTCTCAAAAGGTTCAAACCTGAGGCCAAGGTCTGGATCAGTACGCCGACCTGGGCAAACCACAAAGGCGTCTTTGCCTCCGTGGGCTTTGCTCTGGGCGAGTATCCCTACTATGATCGAGAAAATCAAACCGTTGATTTTGAGAACTTGCAGGCCTTTCTTGCAAAGGTTCCTAAGAGCGATATCGTTCTCATGCATGCCTGTTGCCATAATCCGTGTGGCATTGATTTAACCCCCGAGCAGTGGCAAAAGGTCGTCGATATCGCCAAGGAGAAAGGCTGGACTCCATTTCTCGATTTTGCCTATCAGGGGCTGGGGCAGGGGATAGAAGAAGATCGTACGGCTGTGGTACAATTTGCCCGTTCCGGCCTCGACTTTTTCGTAGCCAGCTCATTTTCAAAAAATTTCGGTCTCTATAATGAACGAACCGGGGCTCTGACCATCATCAGTCCCGATGCCGAGGAATCGGCTGTGGCGCTGAGCCATTTAAAAACGGCTGTTCGTGTCTGCTATTCAAATCCGCCCGCCCACGGTGGTCTTATCGTGGCGACAATCCTCAATGACCCTGTCTTGAGAGAGCAATGGCTTGGAGAATTGAATGCCATGCGAATGCGCATCGTCGATATGCGGTCCGCTTTGGTGGACGGTTTGGTTGACAGAGGAGTAAAACAGGATTTTTCATACATTAAAAAACAGCGGGGAATGTTTTCGTTTATCGGGATTCCCGAAAACATCGTAACCTGGCTACGCGAAAAAAAAGGCATTTACGTCGTTGCCGGCGGCCGTATCAATCTTGCCGGCCTTACCTCGAACAATATCGGCTATGTCTGTGATTCCATAGCCGAGGCGTTGAAATAAAGATCGTCTGAATTTCTTTTCAAATTAGGACGTGCATTGAAAAAAAATTGCTTATAGTATCTCGTACAGGATTTCTGGAAGGAACCGGTCGAGGTCAAGCAGTAGGGATGCACGTACTTACCACCCTTGCTCGTTAAAATACCATTATCAGGTACTCTGGACCAGAGGCTGATCATGCTATTTTATATCCCATGAGGGTATTTATGCCCTCTCTGGGTATTCATGTCCCCGTGGGTGTAACAATGAAAGCTTCTCATTTTAGTATGGCCACAGTGCTGCTTATCCGAGGAGCTTTCAAATAAATAGTTTCCATCCGAAAACGGCGCTTTTCCCCTAACTCGTCGTTGCGTTTCCAAATTTAATCCTCGGAATATTAGGTATATGCCTCCGGTTAAATAGGCCACCGCGCCTAGATTTAGAAAAGATAAGCGAAGACTCCGAAATCCCTCGTTTCAGGATGGAAACTAAATAGTTCTGATTATCATCATTTGTTGAGCTCGCGGTGCCGCGAGAACGGACGTTCATGAGAAATACGGGTTAAACAGCAAAGGAGGCTTACAATGGGAAAAATAGTTCATCAGTCACGGATAACCATTACCAGGGAAAAAGGACCAACCCGGAAAGCCGAAATAGAAGGTTTTGCTGAACCTGTCTATTACGGTGTGCATGGCGGGATCAAGAAATTTTATAATGTGGACCCGGAGGAGGAGCATGCCGCCACCCTTGATCATATCGTAGGTGCCGTCGGGGGGTGAATGATGGGTACACTGGCCACGGTGCTGGCCGGAAAGAAGATCAGAACCTTTAAAGATCGGTTTGTCGCAACTGTTACAGGCGACATTGAGGAGGTGAACAGCATTTTGAAAATAACCCGGATCGAGGTCAAATATCTGCTTAAGCTTCCGGACCACCAAAGAGATTCAGCGGTTGAGTGCTTCAATAATTACATTCAGTTGTGTCCCGGCGCTCAGAGTGTCGTCGGCTGTATCGACATCCAGCATAATCTGGAGATGGAGACAAAGGAAGATTGATGGCAACCCGGAATTTTCATTAACGTCCATTCTTGCACAGAGAGCAGGAAAAATGATGAGAAGTGAGATGATTTCAACGGGTAGGAGCCCTCAGGGGCAACCTTCTCACGGGACGCCTTAACCTTTCCCTGGGGGCTTACCATACGGGCGGCGGGACTCCCCAGGCAAGGTTTCCCCTCAGTTTTTGGTTTTTGCGGCTTATTACGAATTTATCTTGATTAAGATATTTTTATTTCTGTCGATATAGACACTATATGAGTGGAATGTGGAAGCCAGATCAGCTGCAGGAGCTGTGGCTTTGATTTCAGGCAGCCTTGAAAATCAAATAAATCCATAAGATGTATTGGGCTTGATGAATACTTATAGCGTACAAAAAGGCGATACCATAGCCCGGGTGACCCAACAGTTGCACACCGATTGGCAGACCTTAAAAAAGCAGAATCCGGAAGCGGTCGGTAGATCCAAGAAAAACGGGAATTGGTTTTTAAAAGAAGGTGCTCAAGTCACCGTGGATCAGAGCAATTTTTCTTCAGTACTTGCAGATGCAACCCAAAAGACCACGAGCGGACAGCAAACCCAGACATCGGAAAAACCAAATGATTTTACAACATATACGGTGCAGCCGGGTGATACACTTTGGCAGCTTGCCGTTGGAAAATTTCACGAAAATCTGCAAGACCTGGTGTCAGATAACGGGATAAAAAACCCGGATTTGATCCAGGTGGGACAGAAGCTCAAAATCAGAAAAGATAATCCCCAGCCGCCCAGCCAGGTCGTTGCCAGTTGGTATGGCAAGGATTTTCAGGGTAAACCCATGGCCAACGGTGCTCCATACAACATGTATGCCGATACCATCGCCCATAAGGATCTGCCTTTGGGAACGAAGGTTGAGTTGAATAACCCGCGCACCGGTCAGACGATCACCGCGGTTGTGACCGACAGAGGACCGTATGTCGCCGGACGGGATGTTGACCTTTCCTATGCAGTTGCCAGAAAGCTCTCCGTGGTGGAAAACGGTGTCGATACCCTCATCATGAAGGTGTTGTAGACGCCTTTATCCTCTCTTACTCTCATTCTATCCATCTGTTTTGACATTTCTCACCAGCTCAGCGAATTCGTAAAGATTTTCCTAAAATAACAATTTACTCCTTTCCTACTCCCCGGCTATTTATTAAAAAGAGAACAGGCAACCCTGAAAAATTGCCCTTTGACCCAATCTCTGCGTTGCGCGGGAAAATTTTATCCTCGGAATATTACATATATGCCTTCGGTAAAATTTCCCCACACGCCTTGATCTTGAACAAAAAATCTAATTTTTCAAGGTTGCCAACAGTCAAATCCGGTTCGATGCGTTTGATTCGTAGGATATTCTTTTAATCGAGGCCAGGGAGTTTTATCATGCATGTTACGTTTTACGGCGCCGTCAGGGAAGTAACCGGTTCGATGCACCTGTTGAGTACGGAGGAGGACAAGGTGCTGTTGGACTGCGGGATGTTCCAGGGACGGAGAAAAGAGGCTGCCGAGAAGAACCGGGTCCTTCCTTTTGATCCAGCCTTTTTGACCAATATGCTCCTTTCCCATGCCCACATCGATCATTCGGGAAGAATTCCCGTTATAACGAGAAAGGCCTTTAACGGGAGAGTGTTCTGCACCCGGGTGACCGCAGATGCCTGTGCCTATCTGTTGCCTGATTCGGCGAAGATCCAGGAATCGGATGCGCAGTATCTGAACTATAAAAGTGTGCGCAACATGATGGCCAGAATACGTTCCGGCAACGGCAACCCGGTAAGCAGCTCGGATATGGCGGAGATAAAAAAAATTCTGAAGAGTAACTCCCATACACTGAAAAACGATGTAATCAATGAGATCATTAAAAAATACGGTCTGACCAGCATCGAACCACTTTATTCAACCGCAGACGCTGAGCAGGCACTGCAATATTTCGAAGGTATTCCCTACCGCCGAGAGGTGATCATCGGCAAGGGGATGACCTGTACCTTCTACGAGGCAGGACACATTCTCGGCTCGGCTATAAGTGTCATCAAATACCGAGGCAACGGAATGCAAAAGACGGTCTGCTATTCCGGAGATGTGGGCAGATTTGCCAAACCGATTATTCGGGACCCTGCATTAAATTTCAATGAGCCGGACAAACAGATAGACCTGCTCATTCTGGAAAGCACCTATGGCAATCGAGAGCATGAACCGGTAGTGGATTTGAAACCGCGTCTGAAAAAGATCCTAAACGATACCTTTGCCCGAGGTGGTACGGTCTTGATTCCTTCCTTTGCCTATGGAAGAACACAGGAGCTTCTCTACATCATTCACGAACTCTACGATGAGGGAAGTGTGCAGCGGGTCCCGGTCTGGGTCGACAGCCCGCTGGCAGCCAACATAACCACTGTTTTCGGCCAGCATCCCGAGGTCTATGATTCGGAAACCCATGAAACATTCCTGCGCAAAGGCGAGAATCCGTTTTCATTCAGTCAGGTGAATTTTACACGATCGGTGGAAGACTCCATCAACCTGACCCGTGATGATCGGTCACAAATTGTCATTTCAGCATCCGGTATGTGCGAGGCGGGGCGTATCCTGCATCATCTCCGCTATAAAATCCATAATGAAAAGAACACGATTTTGATTGTCGGCTATATGGCTGAAAACACTCTGGGACGCCGGATCCTTGAAGAGGGGCGGGCCTTTGAGGAACGCGGCAGAAAGGGGCCAGCCCCGATGTTGCGGTTCTTCAATAAGGAGTACCCATTACGGGCAAGGGTGGAGAAAATTGGTGGCTTCAGCGCCCATGGCGATAAAAACGATCTGTTGCGCTTCTTGCAGGAGTCGAATCTTGTGGTCAAGAAGATCGCAATCGTTCACGGTGAGGAAGATCAATCCCTGGCTTTTGCCGATTTTCTCGGAGGACACGGCTTCAAAACTTTTGTTCCAAGATCGGGTCAAACCGTAGAGGTATGAAATAGATTCTGATCACCACTAATCTTCAGGTAAAAACGACGGAGTTGTAGCCACCCCTTTCACGGGACGCCATAAACCCGTCCTTGGGAGCCCCACTGTGCCGATCCAGGGCACAGACACCCGTGAAAAGGGTGGCCACAACCCCTCTTTATACCACAAGGGCATAAGTTTCGTACGAGCAGGCAAGCTGCTCAACTCAGCTTTACTGACAAAACTGAGATTCAGTGGTAATCAATATGGTAATTATAATACAGACTAGTTTATCAGGAGATTCCGTTTTTCACGGGGTGAAGTTCTATGATCGATTTTATCAAACAACTGGCTGTTGAGGCCGGTGAAATCTGCCTGGAGGGTGCGGAGAACCTCTCGGCATCGGATGTCGAATTCAAAAACCCGAAAGATCTGGTCACAGTGGTAGATAAGAGAGTTGAGAACTTTCTGATAGATAAGATCAGACAGGTCTATCCGGACCATTCCTTTATAGGTGAGGAGACCGGACGCCGTGAAACCGGCAGCGATTATTGCTGGATCATCGATCCCATCGACGGAACAACCTCTTTTGTTCATGGACAGCCGTTCTATGCGGTGAGTATCGCTTTTGCCAAAGGGGATGAACTCTTGGTCGGGGTCGTTCATGCTCCGGCGTTGGGGCAGCTCTTCAGCGCCGAGAAGGGCAGAGGCTCGGAGCTTAACGGGCGCAGCATTCGGGTGTCGACAACCGATCATATGAAAGAATCGGTCCTTGCGACCGGCTTTGCCTGCTTACGTGCCGGGTGGAAAAAGAACAACATGGTCTATTTGAACAAGATTATGCCGTGGATCAGAGACGTCAGGCGTTGCGGTTCGGCTGCCGTCGACCTCGCCTATGTCGCTGCCGGTAAATTCGACGGATTCTGGGAGTTGAATCTTAACATTTACGACATCGCTGCAGGTGTCCTGCTGGTGAGAGAGGCCGGAGGAACGGTTTGCGATTTTACCGGTGGCGGGGGCTACCCGGAAGCGGGGATTCTTGCCACTAATGGCAAGATTACCCAAGAGTTGATACCATTTTTATCCGAGTAACATTGTTTTTATTCTATTGATTCCTCACGTTCCATTTGAACGGGTTGAATCTATTGCCTGTCAGAGTCGGTTCATAAGGTCTAAGTAGGCTTCAAGATACCAATTGGAGTGGAATTCTCAGGAACTCTACACTTCAGGGGATAAAGAACAATGCATAGGCTTTGGGCGAAATTTGTTATCGGTATCGGCTTGATTGTCTTTTTGGCCGTGGGGACGATGTCCGTCTGGTTTTATGAGTATGTCAAGACGGTCTATGTTCAACAGACCTTTCAGAAAACCGATCTGGTATTCGGGCACGTCGATGCGACGATGGAATACATAAGAGATGAACTGCGTCCCAAGATGTTCCATATCCTTCCAAAGGATCAGTTCGTACTGGAGGGCATGTCTACATCCTTTGTCAATAAAGGGGTGATGAGCAGATTCACCCAGATGTTTCCCGGCTATATTTATCGACGGGTTGCTCTCAACCCCATGGTTCCCGAGAACAAAGCCAATTCCTTTGAGAGGCATTTTATAGAAAAGTTTTCCCGCAATCCTCATGGTGATCTAAATTGGAAAGGTCTTGTTTCAAGGGGGGATCGCGAGTTTTTCATTCATCTCAAAGGCGTTGTGATGGAAAAAGAGTGTAATGTCTGTCACGGCGATCCGTCGATTTCTCCCAAATCCCTTGTTGCCCGATATGGCAAAGCAAACGGCCATAATTGGCCTGAAGGAAAGGTCGTTGGCCTGGTATCAATGGCCATTCCCATGGATACGACCTTTACCAACATACGAGAGGTTGCCTTCTCTGTCTTCTTCGCCGGTCTGACAGGAGTAGCCCTGCTCACCTTATTTCTCTATTATTTTTATTACGTTGTAGCGCAGGTCCCCTTGCAGAAAACGAGCGCATTCTTCAAATCCGTTGTCAGTGGAGAAAAAGGGCTGGATGTTCGTTTTGAGGTTAAAGGGCAGGATGAGATTTCAGAACTGGCTGATTCTTTCAATCATATGATAACGCATCTACAGCAATCTCAGGAAAATCTGGTGGCCTCTGAATTTAAATACCGAAGAATTTTTGAAGGGTCAAAAGATGCCATTATCATAGCCGATGCCGGCGGACAGATTCATGATATGAACAATTCCGGTTTGGATCTTCTCGGTTGTACCGACTGGAAGGCGCAAAAGGATATTCTTTTGCTGCAGGATCTTTTTGTTTCGGAAACATCCAAAGACGATTTTTTCACGATCCTGGAAACCATGGGATTTGTAAAGGACTATGAGACCGTATTCCGTCAACCATCCGGAGGTGAGGTCCATGTTCTCCTGACGGCAAATTGCAGGCAGGAAGATGCGGCTGACTGCATTGGCATAGAGTGTATTATCAAGGATATCACCGAGAGAAAAAAGATGGAGATGCAAATACGGCAGGCAGACAAGCTTGCTTCTCTTGGGCAGCTGGCTGCCGGTGTGGCCCATGAAATCAATAACCCTTTGAGTATAATTCTCGGGTATACGAAATTTTTAAAAACCGATGCCGACAGCAGTACCTGGAAAGACGACCTCGAGATCATCTTCAATAATGCTGAAATGTGCAAAAAGATTGTCGAAGATCTTCTCAACTTCGCACGGCAGACGAAAACACGGATTTCCCAAGTCGACCTCCATGATACCATCGAGGCTGTCATAGGTGTTGTGGAAAAGAATTTTGCTGAAGAAAATGTTGTGGTAATAAGGGATTATGATAAAACTATCGGCATAGTGACACTGGATGTAGGCAAGATGCAGCAGGTGTTCATGAATATGATCATGAATGCCTTCCAGGCTATGAAGAACGGAGGGAAACTTACCATCACGACCAAAAGGAGCCGAAAACGTACCGGTTTTATGATTTCTTTTGCCGATACCGGCTGCGGCGTTTCACCTTCTATTCGAGAGAAGATTTTTGATCCGTTTTTTACCACCAAGGACCCGGGACATGGTACCGGGCTCGGGCTTGCCGTGAGCTATGGGATAATAGAAGAACATGGGGGCAGTATAACTCTTGAGAGTGGAGAGGAGGGAGGTGCCGTCTTTACGATATGGCTGCCGGAGACAGTCGAGTCGACATCTTCAGGCCAGATCCGATAACGCGATCCGGGCCGGCATGGTTCGCTCGGCCTGATCCCGGATTGATGACAGGAGAGTTAAAGTAAATGAAACAGGCGGTACTCATTGTAGACGATATGCATGACATGCTTCGTTTTCTGGAACGGCTTATCGGAGGTTCCATCGACGTGGAAATCCATACGGCTCGTGATGCGCAATCTGCCTTGGAGATTGCTGAGAAAACTCCGATCAACGTCGTACTTGCCGATATCAGGATGCCACGGATGAACGGCCTTGAATTCCTGAAAAAAATCAAAGAGCGGCAGGAGCAGATCGTGGTCATAATGATGACCGCCTACGGCAGCATTGAAACCGCTGTCGAATCCTTGAAATGTGGTGCCTATGACTATATAACCAAACCTTTTGATGAAGAAAAACTCGTACATATGGTGACCAACGCCCTTACCCATAACAGGCTTATATTGCGCAATGCCGACCTGGAACGGCAGGTGCGGGATAAAATAGTTCGGGACGGTTTTATCGGCCGGTCTCAGACCATTGAAGCCCTTAAGCATACCATCGATCGTATAGCCGGAACAGACGCTACAGTCTTGATCACAGGAGAAACCGGAACCGGAAAAGATCTGGCAGCTAATATGATTCACAAGCTGAGCCGGCGGGCGGACAAAGCTTTTGTGGCCGTCAACTGCCCGGCGATTCCGGAGAATATTCTGGAGAGTGAATTGTTTGGCTTCCGTAAGGGGGCCTTTACCGGTGCTACCCATGATAAGGAAGGGGTCTTTGAAACCGCTGAGGAGGGGACCCTGTTTCTCGATGAAATCGGGGATCTTTCTCCCATGCTGCAGGCAAAACTCCTCCGTGTTCTCCAGGATAAGGAGATACGGCCATTAGGAGCAACTGTGAGTCGAAAGGTGGATGTCCGTATCATCGCCGCAACCAACAGAGACCTTGAACAGAAGATAGCTGCCGGTGAATTTCGTGAGGATCTGTTTTATCGATTGAATGTGTTGTCGATCCATACACCATCACTTCGGGATATTCCGGAAGACATTCCGCTGATAGCCAGATATTTTCTTGATGAAGCCTGCCGGGAATTGACGGTGAGCTCGAAACATTTTTCCGAAAATGCTCTGAGATTATTGATGGCCAGGAAATGGAACGGGAATGTCCGGGAATTGCAGAACGAGGTGAAACGCGCTGCAATTTTTTCCGCCCATTCCGTTATTGAACCGTCGGATTTCAGTTTTCATAAGGACCTTAGCTCCCAGATCAATAACACTACCGTCGACTGCCTCAAGACCGATTACCGGTTGGCGAAAAAGAAAACCCTGCAAGACTTCGACGTCAACTATATCACCAGCCTTCTTGAAAAATGGAAGGGCAATGTTAGTAATGCAGCAAAAGATGCAGGTTTGGAGCGCCAGTCCCTGCAATACCTGATGCGAAAATATGAGATTGATTCTCAACAGTTCCGTTCAGGTGCAAAATAAATTTTGCACTGCAAATGACATTTTGCACCTGGAACGTCCCCTCTAATTTTGATTCCTTCTTAACTGTCAGAAAATACGTTCTATTTCTTTTGAAATCCGCTGGCACAGGGATTGCTACCTACCCCGTATTCCTCATGAACACTGAGTCGATTTGGAGCAAGCCTGAAAGATCCAAAACATTTTGAAAAAAAACTAATCATTATCAAATTTTCACAGTGTTCATGAGGAATCCGGGCTACCTCCGGGACAGAACAGAAGTATTCACATCTCAAAAAGGAGGAGGGAAACAATGTCAGAGGAAAAGAAAAGCAAGACGGGCAATGGAGCGCAAATGAATCCATTGCCGCAAAAAATGGGTTGGAAAGAGCTGTATCTCAAAGAGGACTGGTGGGCCATCTGGCTTGGACTGGGTGTAGTGGTAATCGCCTATCTGTTTTTCGCCGGAGGCTCAAGTATCAAATGGATTGCAATAGCACCGGCAAAATGGTCGACATTTGGCCAATTGGGAGCTCACTTCGCCGGGCACATCGGGCAATATATCGCCCAGTTCGTTCTGTGGTCCGTGATTTTTTCCATCAGCCTGATGGCCTTGGGATTTAAATTCAGTGAGTTCTTCCCATCATTTGTCTTTATCTACGTTTTTTCCATCATCATCTTCATGATAGGCGCCTGGGATCAGGCCCATCATTACAATCTGGAGCCGCCGCTAGTAGCGTTGTTGTTGGGAATGCTGATTTCCAATCTTATCGGGCTGCCCAAATGGATGGATGCCGGTTTCCGCGTCGAGTATTACATCAAGACCGGAATTGTCCTGCTCGGCGCAACGCTGCCCTTCACCCTTATCATCTGGGCCGGGCCTGTTGCCATTGTCCAGGCCTCAATCGTCTCTATCACAACCTTTCTCGTTATCTTTTTCGTGGGTAGAAAGATGGGGCTTGACAGAAGGCTCTGTGCCACTCTCGGTGCCGGCGGTGCCGTTTGCGGTGTTTCGGGTTCCATTGCCATTGCAGGGGCTGTAGGAGCCAAGAAGGAGCATGCGCCCATTGCTATTACCATGGTCATTCTCTGGGCTATCGTCATGATCTTCTTCCTTCCCCTCATTTCCCGTTTCATGCATCTTGCCACCGGTGTGGCCGGGGCCTGGATCGGCACCTCGGAGTTCGCCGATGCCGCAGGATTTGCAGCGGCCCAGGCGTACGGCAATCTGGCCGGTTCTGTCCATGGGATTACCGGTAATGCAGATTCCGCCGTCTGGGGGTTTACGCTCATGAAGGTGGTGGGACGTGATATCTGGATCGGTATCTGGGCCTTTGTTCTGGCAATAATTGCCACAACCAAATGGGAAGTCAAAGACGGCAACAAGCCGCAGGCAGCCGAGATCTGGTGGCGTTTCCCTAAATTCGTCATCGGCTTTGCCATAGCCTCGATTTTTATAACAGTTATCTCCAGCCAGTTTTCCTTTGCCGACTATAATAAGATCGTAAAACCCCTTCTTGTCGGTCCTATTACGGTCTTACGAACCTGGGCCTTTATATTCTGCTTTTTCAGCATCGGTCTGACAACGCGTTTCCGAGAGCTGGCAAGCACCGGGGCCAAGCCTTTCTGGGCATTTACCTCCGGTGTCGTTATCAACGTGGCGCTCGGATTTATCCTTTCGGCAATTGTATTTGCCGGCTACTGGGCGCATTTGGCTCATTAAACTGGAGGCAACCGCATCTGAGAAACCCGGTTTAGGTGAATTTCTCATTAAAGATATTTCTGATTACCACTAACCTTCAGGTAAAAACGACGGAGTTGTAGCCACCCCATTCACGGGACGCCATAAACCCGTCCATGGGGGCCCCACTGTGCCCATCCAGGGCACAGACACCCGTGAATAGGGTGGCCACAATTCCTCTTTACGTACAAAACTGAGATTCAGTGGTAATCAAAAAGATTTTTGAAGTAATCCGAAAAAACCCCTTCCATATTCTACCACCTTACGAAAAGCTGATTGGAGATCTTGCCGGAGCTTATTCTCGCAGAATAAATATCCAATACCGGATCATTTACCAAGTTTATCAACAAGGGTGGACTCGTAAAAAGCCCGATCTCCGTCGTTGTATATCGGAAACGGTGATTAGCCGTACCACATGTACTGCCGAATCACGTTATGCCGAATCACTGTTTAAGATACTACGCCTACAATCTGGCTTTTTCCAGAGTCCCTGTCGGCAACTCCGATGACTTTTACGAAAGCATCAACATTGACAAATCTCACTTAAGCTAAGATAATTAGGTTCAACGTAAGGATGGCTGCATCTTTTGACATGAATAACATCCACATAGAAGCAGAGAGGAAGATAACCAACCTAACTGAAAAATATTTCTTAATCCCACTCCATAACCTGAATTCAAAATTCGAACCGATGAAAATTGTATGGCTGATGGATATGATTTATCCTTTTTGAGGCTTATAAGTGGAAAGTAGGAAGCAAAGCGTTGCACACATAGAAATACAACAAGCCAACCTCTCTAAATTATGCCTGGATAAGGCGGCATTAAGCTTTATTCGTGTGGATTCGGAAGGCGGTATTCTTTACGCTAACCCACATGCATGCAGAACCTACGGTTATCCCTTAGAGGAATTCGTTACTCTCTCTTTGTTTGACATAAATGCTGATATCACCAAAGATACCTGGCCCTCTCTTCGTCAGCTGATTTGTGACAAATCGTTTCATAATTTTGAGGGCGTTAATATTCGAAAGAACGGCACCCTTTTTCCAGTAGAGGTAGACGTCTATTCATTAGAGCCGGATGGCGCAAAGACGACTGGAGCCTTTATAAGGGACATAACTGAACGAAAAGAGGTAGAAGAGAAAGCGCAGCTTACCCAATTTATTTATGATAAAGTCTCTGTGCCTATTATCCATGGCGGCGAAGACGGCAGGATTCTAGACGCTAATGAGCAGGCATGTGCCTATCTCGGCTACACAAAGAAAGAATTATGCGATTTAACTATCTTTGACATCGACGCGGCACTCTCAGAAAAGCAAGTCATTGAAAAATGGGATGAGACGCAGGAAAAAAATGTCTTGATATTTGAAACACAGCATAGGCGCAAAGATGGAACTCTTATACCGGTGGAAGTCACTGCTAACCCTCTGGTCTATGAAGGATCTAAGTACTCGATAACATTTATAAAGGATATCTCAGCTAGAAAACAGCGGGAAATGTTGAAAGAAAAAGCAAATGCATATCAACAGCATGTGCAGAGGTTGGAGGCTCTTGGAACCTTGGCAGGAGGGATAGCGCACGATTTCAATAACATACTTTCAGCAATTCTTGGCTATACAGAGCTGGCTAAAATGAATCTGAATCCAGATGACGCGACTCAAAAGTATCTGACACCGGTTTTGGATGCAGGGGAACGTGCCAAACGCTTGGTTCAACAAATATTGACTTTCAGCAGACGAGGACAATCCAAGAAGACCCCAATAGATCTCAGCAAAGTAGTAAAAGAGGCTCTGACTCTGATCAGGGCAACACTCCCGGCGACAATAATAATTGAGCAAGATATTAAATCGAATCTGGGATTTGTATTCGCCGATGAGACGATGATTCATCAAATCATTATGAATCTTTGCACGAATGCCTTCCATGCTATGGAGAAGAATGGTGGCACACTTAAAGTTCTCCTGCTTACTTCAGTCATCGACAAAAAAGATCGCCAGAATTTCCCAGATCTCGACCCGGGAAACTATATCAAATTAGTAGTCGGCGATACAGGTCATGGGATGGACGGGACAACAAAGAGCAAGGCTTTCGATCCGTATTTCACCACTAAGAAAAGTGGTGAAGGAACCGGATTGGGCTTGTCTACGGTCCATGGAATCGTTAAGGAGCACGGGGGCACAATCAAGTTGTATAGTGAGTTGAATATTGGTACTACCGTTCAAGTGTATTTTCCGATTGATCAGTCAGGATCGGAGCCATGTCTGGAAACAACAAAGGAAATGCCTCGTGGCAAGGAAAGCATATTATTGGTTGACGATGAGACTGTTTTATTAAACCTGGGTAAGGAGTTGTTAGAAGGATTAGGCTATAGAGTACAAACTCGAGCCAGTTCGATCGATGCTCTCGAAGCTTTTCGGGCGAGGCAAGACAGCTATGACTTGATTGTGAGCGATTTAACCATGCCGCATATGGCAGGCGATGTATTGGCCAAAGAGGTGAAAGCACTACGCCCTGACATACCGGTAATTATTTATACAGGTTACAGCACTAAAATAAATGAGGAGAAATTTAGGGAGATCGGTGTGAGTGCGGTTTTGATGAAACCGGTCACTTTTCAGGAGTTGGCTGCTGCGGTCAGGGAATCTCTCGATTATATTATCTAATCTACCCATTCAGATAGAAAACGATACACTCTCCCGTTTTCTGCCGTGCATTGCTACGATTGGTGTATGTATCGGTATTCTCACAGGGGACATGGGGTGGTAGCATTTAAATCTTCTAAAATCCTGTTGCCACCTGCCGATAAAGATACATTATTCTATTTATGGATGTCGGGGTTTTGTGGAACTTCTACAGGCAGACTTTAATTTACGGAAACAGCAGCACCTCAAAGCGTATCATGAGTTCTCCGAAAATTCCCCATAAGTGGAACCATAAGAGATCTTGCAATGACTTCGATAGGACGTATTTCAAATTCTACACTATCTCAATCTTTCAAGACAGATAACAGCAGCACCGAGAGTAAAACGACGGCACCGGCCCACCGCCATTTTCTCCAGGCAGGACGGAGGGATAAAGAGCTTCAATGATCTCCTGTAAAGGCTTGCACCCGCCTCGCATATCAGGCGGAAAGCCGGGCATTGGGGCTGTCGAAGACCTCTATGGCACTCAGACAGAGCGCTTCAGCCCTGATGCGGCGCGATCTTGTCCTGGCTGTCTGGACGCTGTGTCGAGGAATGGTGTTTTTTGCATACCAAGCGTCCGGGTCTGCGCAGAACTGTAGCAGTTCCGAGAGAGCGGCATCGGCATCGCGACAGGGTTTGAGTAAATTGGGGACAAACGGAGGCCCATAACAATTTGTTGCAATTTCTGTAACTTGCGATTGAAAGTGTGACCAGAGGTTATCCGGATCCAGTAAGATGATTGGGGTCAGTGTATTCTCGTGGAGTTTCATGGAGGTTATGGTGATGGACAACTCTTCGGCGCTGCCGTACCCGCCGGTATTGATGATGGGGAGGTTGCTGAGCTTCTGGAGGTGATCCTGCCGGGCCAGCCGGAGTCCCTCCCGGTATTTGATGAGACCATCGCAAGTGGTCAAGGAGAGTTGCCGTTCCCCTTCCAGGTCAATGGCAATGCCCACACTCATGATGTTGTGCTGCCTGGCCAGGTCATTGGCCTCTTTCATGAGTCCGGGGCCGCCGCCATGGACGATGCCCATCTCTCCACCTAATTTCTGGGCCAGCTTGTTGATCAAATCCATGGTCAAGCGGGTATCCGCCTCCTTGATGTGCGATCCGTAAAAGGCAAACCAGTACCTCACCATGTCGAAGCGTTCCCGGTCGTCCGGCTCAAGAAAGCACCCGTGATAGAAAGTATACAGCTTGTCGGTCTCGGCGTCGTACCGAAGAAACTCGCAGTCGGAGGCAGCGGCATGGGTCAGCTTGATCATCTTTTTGACATAGTCGTCCTCAAAGGACGGATTGCCCGTATTGATCAGGAAGGTCCTGACGCCGCTCGCCTTCAACGCGTCAAGTACTTCGGAAGAAGGAAAGGCATCACCGATAAAGACCCTGCTGTTGACGCCACCGAGAACTGAGAGCTTCTCCAGAGTTTTGGAAAATTCGCCATTCCCTTCCTGCAACAGAGGCTTTCTGGGCTTGCGGACCGTGCTCTCTACCACCGCATTTTTTATGATTTCGAGCTGGGCCTGGCCCTGGGGATCGATGGCCCGGGCTATCTGATTGAAATTGTTTTTGTTTAATATCATGCCAAGGGAGGATTCATCTACAAAACGAAAAAGGTTGCTGACCTCTGTATTTGTCAACAGATCGAAAAGCCGGTAGCCGTCTTTTACCTTGTTTTTTATAAGCGGGACGGTCAGAGGATTCTTGGCCCGGAAAAATCGGATCCTCACCTTGATGTTCTTAAGCTCCACTTTCTCTTTGCCGAAGTGGTAGAGTTCCACTTGCCGGTCCCGGAAGGTTCGGAACGGATCCAGAACCCTGGCAGGCAGATGTGCTATTTCATGTTCTTTGGGCTCGACCACGGCATCTATGATACCGTAGATATCACCAAGGGAGATTTTTATCGCCCCGATGAAGAGTTCTCCAGGCCCAATTATCGCCCGTTCCAGGTCGAGGGTGGTTCTGGAACGGATCTTTGCCAAGGCAATACGGCCTTTTTTAATGACGCCGTTGATACTCGATTCGTTAATTGCTCCCGGCTCGAAACAGTACTGATAGGGCTCCAGTTCCGCCAGAATGCAGTCGCTCTCCTGGCCGGTTACGGGGTCGGTTTCACGCTGTATGGAAAATCCGTCATAGTGGCCTTTGTCGTTTTCCCTCCCGACAAACAGCCGCTTGTGGAGATAATGTCCCACATCATGGATCCTCAGCTCAGGATCCATGATGACCAGCCTCCCGATTTCATCTCCGGTTTTGAAGAACTTCAGGGCATCTCCCAGCAGGGGATTGAGATTTTGCAGCTTGCCGTCAAGGTGTACATCCTGACCGTCCACCACCGGGAGGGTTTCGGGGGTGATCAGCTCGGCCTTGATACCTATCTGGGCATTGCCGCTTCTTCCTGAAAAAATAAAAGGCTTTCCTTCGCTGATTGCACTCCGGATGTAGTCTGAAACATCCGGGAAGGAGAAGCGGGCCTGCAGGACATCCGCTGCTTTTTCAATAGAGTCCGGTATGTCGCTGATATACCCGTCCTGACTGACGATCTGGAAAATTTTCATATGGCAAAAGTTAATATGGTTGACTATGGAAATAGGTGGTTTGGTCAGGCCTTCTTATGAGTTCACTCATTCGCTTACCATTTTTTGCTGGATCATCAAGGCTGATTGCTGTTAGTTGGAAACAAGTATTTTGAAAGTGCCTTTTCTCATTCTTTACCGAATTCAAACAAAAAGTCCATGAAATCTGGATGAAAGAAGATGAGAAACCGGTCTATGCCGCATTCTTCAGCAGAGTAACGAGCTTGAAAGCTTCATAGCAAGGGATGGAGATATCCGAAATGTTCTATAAAAAAATAACGATGGATACAGACAGGTTCTAAAGGGCATAGGTCTGAAGACCCTGGTCTATGGCAACAAATCGCTTCTTACCGATTTCCGGCTTGAAAAGGGCAGCAGCCTGCCGCTGCATGCGCTCCCCCATGAACAAACAGGGTACCTGGTCAGTGGCCGGATCCGGCTTTCCATTGGCAAGGACATGGTTGAGGTTGAGCCCCAAGACAGCTGGTGCATTCCAGGCGGTGTGGAACATGGAGCCGAAATACTTGCCGATTCTGTTGCCGTTGAAGTGTTCTCACCTGTGCGGGAAGAGTATCTGACTGAATAGTATTATTACATCAAGGAGTAAAAGAGAGAGGATGCACCTTGCTGCTCAGAGTCGGGGATACAGCTTGTTTAATCCAAGAGCCTCTGCAATAAGAGGCTCAATAGTTTTAAGAAGATCCTCGCGTTCAAAATACGGGCAGGGCTTATCGTAGGGGAACTCCCTGCATTGCTCAGGCCTTGCCGTATGAATCGTGCAGCGTCGGCTGACACGTTCATTGGAGAGGAAGATACAAGAGCCGTCTTCTCTGGTCTTAAAGGTTTTTTTCCCTTCAATAAAACGCTTGCGGACCTCTCCGTCGGTAATCTTGAAATGTCTGGCAATACGGTTGATGTCTTCCGCCGTGATGAAAAGAGTTGATCCTGAGAGCCTGTAGCAGCAAAAGCCGGGGCAGAAATTACAGAAGACCTTAGTGGTGGCAAGGCAATAGGAAGTGGATGCTGATTCTGTGCCGGCTAGCTTTTCCATACAACGCCTCATGATAAAGATAAAAAGATGAAGTTTGTTTACCAGCTGCAACCTGCATATTGCAACTGGAAATGAGGGAGATAAGGAATCTGAAGCCGGAGGACTCAAGACAAAAGGCAAGCAACAGAGAAAAAGAAGAGCGGGGGAAGACAAAAGCAAAAGGCCCGGTCAAGCAAAGCTTGACCGGGCCTTTTCATAAGGAATCGGCGGCGACCTACTCTCCCACACAGTCACCCATGCAGTACCATCGGCGCAGAAGAGCT
>JBJKRL010000098.1:0-58052 GCA_046704745.1 Desulfocapsaceae bacterium
TATGCTTGACTGATGGTGGGGGAATTGCTCCCTTAAGATCACTACAGGGATTTCTTTCCGCTCTGCCGGTTGCTATAGCGTATCTGAAAACTTGCCCGGCGTTGGTCATCGCTCTGTGCGCATTTTCTAGGTGGCCGCGCGCTTCAATTCTGCGAAGTACAGATAGCATTTCCGGGGCGGTAATCTCTCCGACCGGCCGGTCGCCGATCCAGGGAAATACATGCAGTTTAAGCCTGCCTGATATGCTTTTAAAATGGCCTTCAGTCCACTGGTTCTTGAATTTCTCAAGCCACTCAAGCGCCACGAATTGAAAAGAATTGTTTTCTTCTCCGACGGACTTGCTGATTTTTTTTAGTATTCCTGGATCGTTTCCGTTTGCGAGCACTTTTTTTGCGTTTTGCGCGGCTTCCCGAGCCTTAGTAAGAGATACGGTTGGATACACGCCAAAGGCCAGGAGCTTCTGCTTTCCAGCAAAACGGTAGGCCAACCGCCAATATTTAGAACCATTTTTGTTGATTTCTAGAAATAACCCGCCGCCATCTGAGATTCGTCTTGTCTTTGGCCCCGGCTTGGAATTTTTTAGCGAAAGTTCTGTCAGTTTATTTGTTGGCCCCCCCATGTTGGTACCTCCCAGCGGTTGTTGGTATTGAAAACGATGGCAAGGACAGATGTAACAGGTTGATTTTTCAAAAGCAAGATTTTTGTTGGTATTAGCCTTTCTGGTAGGTCAGTTGTACCAACAATATACCAACAAAATAGGATAGATTCAAGTGGATTTCACAAGAGCTCGTTGGACAATAACAAACCCGAAATCCGTTATGGAATGCGGGCTTGTCGGATTTTACAAGACGTCTTCGGACGATGAAATGGCGGAGGGCAAGGGATTCGAACCCTCAGGGGCTATTCACCCGGCAGATTTCGAGTCTGCTGCATTACCATTATGCTAACCCTCCGCATGGTATGGCCCGGCAAGAATACTCCAAAACGAAAAAAAAATGAATGAAAAATACGCCTATTGGGAAGGAAACCGACAGGATGTTGATGGTGAGCAGGGGAAAAACCCTCTTGCCACGCATTGTTATGAGTTGTCGGCAGGGTTGATCAGATTAGCCCCGAAGCCAGTAGAATCGCGGCCACGACCGCCAATCCCACCCGATAGTAGCCGAAGATGGCCAGGCCGTGCCGGTTGAGATAAGAGACCATCCATTTCACCGACAACACTGCCGCGACAAAGGCAAAGAACAAACCGATGGCAAGGGCGTACGGATCAAAGGTCTGCACCATGATATGGCCATGCTTGAGACCGTCATAGGCCGTGGCCGCCCCCAGAGTGACCACACCCAATAGAAAGCTGTATTCCACCGCCGCAGGCAGACTGAGACCGACCAGGACACCGCCGACAATGGTGACCAGGCTGCGGCTTACTCCCGGCCACATGGCAATGCACTGGGCAAAGCCGATAACAAGCGCCGCCTTCCAGCTCAGATTTTCCAGGGCGCCGGCCGGGCTCGCTGTGCGGTTGGTTCTTTTGCGCTGGAAGCTCACCACAAGAATGGCCAAACCACCCACAAACCATGCGGCTATCACCGGCCAGGGGCCGAAGAGGTAGGCTTTGATGATTTTGTTGAACAGAAGTCCGATGACCGCTGCCGGCAAAAAGCCTGCCGCCACGTTGATCAGCAGTCTGCGTCCGGCTGGATCGTGCCCTGCAAGACCCCGCATCATCTGCAGAACCCTCTGAAAATACAAGCCGAGCACGGCGATGATGGCCCCTGCCTGGATACAGATGGTGTAGGCGTCGGCTGCCTCTTTTTCCCGCTGCTGCTGACCGGCTGAGAGTGCAGGGTCTTCTCCGATCTTCATGATCTTTTCCGCCAACAGCAGGTGACCGGTGGAGCTGACCGGCAGATACTCGGTGAGCCCCTCGACGATGCCTAAGACGACAGCCTGAGCTGAACTCATCTCCTGTTTGACGGGCTTTGTGGTAACATGTTCCGTTGCCTGAACGGTTGCACTAAAAGCGCTGAGAAAAACCACCAGTAAAGAGACAAGAAACGTTTTTTTAGCAAGATACATGGCAGATTCCAAAGAGAAGATTGAGACTTCGGTATAATGTCGGACAGCGTGCAGACGGAGCCCTGTTTATAGTGCAAAATTGCTCTTTTTTCAAGCGGTCATGAGTGCGGCGTATCTTACTCTCTTCCTACTGCCCGATCCAGATTGGCCTGGGCAACCATATACCCATACAGGGCCCGATAGTAATTTGCCTCTGCCTGACTTAGGAATGTCCGTGAATCGAGGACCTCGGTGGAGGTCGTGATCTGGTTGCGGTACTGAAGGTTGGTGATCCTTGCATTTTCCTTGGCCTGTTTCAGGCCCTCGCGGGCGGTGCCGATATTGTTGGCAGCCACGTTGAGGTCAAGATAGGCACTTTTGGTCTCAAGCCGGATCTGGTCTTCCACGCCCTTCATCTTTTCACTGAGCGCATACTTTGCCATCTGCTGCTTTTCGACATCGGCACCGGTCTTGCCCCATTGGAAGAAATCCCATTTGGCCGTTACCATGACGGCGGTGTTGTGCTCATTGGAATAATTGTTGGTCTCGGCCCCGAAGTCTCTGCCGTTCTGTTCATACTCACCCGACAGGGCTATCTCGGGATAGTAGGAACTTCTGGCAAGGCGAATGGCCTGGTTGAGATTGTCGAGTCCCAACCGGTAACTGGCCAGCACCGGCCGGTTTTTCAGGGCCTCGGCGATGAGCGCGCTAAGATCGTAGGTCCCTGGAAGGAGGGTATCGATGTCTTTAAGTTGTGTGTTCGAACCGGAATCCACGCCCATAAGGGTGAACAGTCTGGCGATGGCTACCTCGGCATCGGCATTCGCCTGTTCCTTTTCCTGGATGGCATTGGCCAGGGCCACCTTGGACTTTAACAGATCGTTATGGGGGATGATGCCATGCGCGTAAAAACCCTGGGCATCCCGTTCATGGGAACTCAGCGCCGTCACCGTATCGGCGGCCACCGCTTCCATCTTTTTGGCCAAAAGGGCACCGAACCAGGCCGTCTTCACCGCCCGGCCGATGTCGAGCCGGGCACGTTGCTTTTCTAGTTTTTTGATCTTGGCCTGGATCCTGGCCATCTGATAGCGGCTGGTGATGGCAAAACCGGTGAACAGCGGCTGGGTCACGGTTACATCCCAGTGGTGGTTGTTCCGGTCACTGACCTGTATCGATGTGCCGTTAAACGATTGGATCGGAGCATCGTGCAGATTAGTGTAGCTATAGTGGGCGGAAGCCTTGAAGAAAAAATCGGCCCGGGCGCTTTTGACCCCTGCCATGGCACTCCCGTAGGTCTTGTCCGCCTCCAAAAGCGTCGGGTTATGACCATAGGCCGTCTGCAGGGCCTGGGAGAGGGTGAGAGGAACCTGGTGTTTTTGGTCCTGCGCCCGACAATTAAGGGGGAGCAGGAGAATTATGATCAGGGCGGGGATAATTCGGGCCATGGTTGTCTCCTGGGATGTGAACGGTTGCAAATAGGGCAATGTGCTATATTACATGCTTCAATAATTTTTACAATCGACTCATGACAATGTCTTTCTGAAACGCATTGATGCGATCGTTAAAAAGGAGATGGACAGGGTCGCCTGGGCCAGAATTGCAGGCCACAGGACCCGGATGCCGATGCTCTTCATGACGATGCCGCGTAATATGATAAGATACCAGCGCATGGGGTTGATCCAGGTGGCATATTGTACCGAAACCGGCATATTGGTAATCGGGAACATGAATCCGCTGAGCATAACACAGGGCATGAGAATGAGAAAGCTTGTCAAGAGCGCCTGCTGCTGGGTGGAGGCACTGACGCTTATTATAAGGGCTATACCCATATTGCCTAAGAGGTAGAGACCGGTAAGTACATAGAGCAGAAGCAAACTTCCCTTGACGTGGACCCCGAAGATGACAAAGGCGACGGCCAGCATGATCGTCATGGAGATGTAACCGGTTACCATATAGGGAATGGTCTTGCCGAGGATGAATTCGACGCCGCGGATCGGTGTTACCATCACCTGTTCGATGGTGCCGATCTCCTTTTCCCGTACGATGCCGATGCTGGTGAGCAGCATGCTGAAGATCAAAAGCATGGTGGCGATCAGTGACGGGACATAATAGTACTTGCTTTCCTGGTTGGTGTTGAACCAGGCACGGGTAACGGTTGTGACCTGAATCGGCGAAGTCGTAATCCCCTTGTTCTCCAGACGTCTGTCGCGCTCTTTGTCTGAAAATCCGTTCACGATGCTGTTGGCGTAGCCCAGTGCGATGGCGGTGGAGTTGCTGTCGGTGCCGTCGGTGATAAGCTGGACGTGCGCTGTTCGTTCTTTTAAAATGTCCTGTTCGAAACCGGCCGGAATGGCAAGGACCACCCGGACATCGCCGTGATCGAGCTGGGAGGCGATGCCGCGGTCCGAGTCCAGGTTGGTGGTGACCCGGAAGTAGCGCCCGGCGGTGAAGTCGGTGATCAGCTCCCGTGAGGACGGGGTCTTGTCCATGTCGAGCACGGCCATACGGATGTTGGTGACGTCGGTGGTCAGGGCAAAGGCCATGACGGTCATCTGGATAACCGGAACCCCGAAGATGGCTACCCGCATTCTCGGGTCGCGCAGCATCTGCAGAAATTCCTTGACCAGCATTCTCATGATTCGTTGCAGCATGGCCTACTCCAGTTTGAAGCGGAATTTTTTATTGGCCAGCAGGATCATAAGGCAGGAGTAGATGGCCAGAAACAGCGTGTCGATCCAGAGGATATCAAGCCCGATCCCCTTGAGGTAGACGCCGCGCAGGATGGCGATGAAATAGCGAGCGGGCACGATATAGGTAAGGATCTGCAGGGGGACGGGCATGTTCTCGATGGCGAAGACGAAACCGCTTAAAATAAGCGTCGGCAGAAATCCGGCCATGATCGCAGTCTGATTGGCAAGGGTCTGGTTCTTCATTACGATTGAGAGCGTCAGGCCGAAGAACAGGGCTCCGATGAGAAACAGCGAGGCGGTCGCGAAAAGAAGGCCTGCATTGCCGACCACCGGGACATCAAAGATCCACTTGCCCATGGCAACGGCCATGGCCACATCTAAGATGCCGATGACGAAATAAGGAATGACCTTGCCGACGATCAGCTCAGGACCGCGAAGAGGCGTGCTGATCAGCTGTTCCATGGTCCCTGTCTCCCACTCCCGGGCAATGGTGACGCTTGTCAGCATGGCGGCGACGACGATCATCACCAGGGCGATGATGCCGGGTATAAGGACATCCTGGCTTCTTAGATCCGGGTTGTACCAGGAACGCTGATCCAGTTGTACCGGTGGTTTCAGTTCACTGTGTCCCTTCCTCTGCCAGCGCTGGGAGCCCACATCGCGGGCGTAGATCATGCCGATGCTGGTGGCATACCCGGTTGCCAGCCGAGAGGTGTTGGCATCGGAACCGTCGACGATCACCTGGACATCGACATGTTTTCCCGCCTGTACCTTGTCGGCAAAATCGCCGGGTATGACAAGGGCAACCATAGCCCGGCCACTGTCAATATCGTACTGCAGGTCACGGTAGTTGTCGACAAAGCCCAGCACCGAGAAATAGGGAGAGCCGCGGTACATGCTTATAAGCTCCCGGCTTTGCAGTGAGTGCGATTGGTCCCAGACCACGGTGGGGACATTGCGCAGATCCAGCGTAAGGGCATAACCGTAGAGCAGGATCATGATGAGCGGAATGGCCAGGGCCAGTGTCAGGCTGCGCCAATCCCTGATAACATGGATCGTCTCTTTGCGGGCCACGGCAACCAAACGGATCAGCTTCATGCCGCCACCTCTTTTGCCCGGCTGTCATGGCCGTTTTCCACGCCTTCAATCAGAGAGACGAAAACGTCTTCCATGCTGGGCTGGATCCTCTCCATGGCCAGGATCGGGATGTTCAATTGGCCGAGCCTGCGGTCTATGGCGGCCATGGTCGTCTGCGCGTCGCCAGTGACGATATGCAGGCCGGCACCGAAGAGTGAGGCATCCCTGACCTCGGGAAGAGCGGTCAAAACATCAATGACGTCCTGGGGGGCCGGGCAACGCAGATTGACGATCTGCTCCTGCATCAGCTGGGTCTTCAGCGTAAGCGGCGAGCCCATGGCGATTATCCGGCCGCCGAAGATCAGGGCGATGCGGTAGCAGTATTCGGCTTCTTCCATGTAATGGGTGGTGACAAAGATGGTTATGCCCTGATCGGCCATGGCGTAGATCAGATCCCAGAATCGACGCCGGCTCAGTGGATCGACGCCGCTGGTCGGCTCGTCGAGGAAGATGATGGGGGGTTCGTGCAGGATGGCGCAGGCAAGGGCCAGGCGCTGCTTCCAGCCGCCGCTTAATATTGCAGTCAGGCTTCTGCGATGTTCCTCTATACCTGCCATGGCAAGCGCCCAGTCCTTGCGTCTTTCAAGAAGGTCGCCTTTGAGGCCGTAGATGCCGCCGTAGAAATCGATGTTCTCTTCCACGCGCAGATCCTCATAGAGGGAAAATTTCTGGCTCATATAGCCGATGTTGAGCTTGATCTCCTCGGCCTGAGTGCAGACGTCGTAGCCGGCCACCGTGCCTCCTCCATCGCTTGGGGCAAGAAGACCGCAGAGCATCCGGATGGTGGTGCTCTTGCCCGCGCCGTTGGGACCCAGAAAACCGAAGATCTCCCCTCGTGGAACCTGGAAGCTGATATCGTCGACGGCTGTGAAGTCGCCGAAACGGCGGGTCAGATGGTCGACCTGCACGGCGATATCATGGCCGTTTCCGCTCAAATGGGCAAAGCGTGCCGGATCGGCCTGATGTTCTTTCAGACTACTCGTGCGGTCGCTGTTTCCGAGCACGCTGACGAAGACGTCTTCCAGAGTCGGTGCGGCCTCCCGGATCTGCTCGAAGCTCAGCCCTGCGTTTTTTAAACGGTCACGGCAAATTTTTTCCGTGGCCCTGACATCGTCGCAGACCAGATGCACTGTGTCACCGAAGACATTGACGGCAAGGGCAGGCGTTTTTTCTTGCAGAAGTTTGTTGATCCTTCTTGCCTCCCGGCTCCTGATGGTAAGGATGCTGCCGCGCATCAGCTTCTTGATTTCGGGCGGGGAGCCTTGCGCGATGATTTTGCCGTGGTCGATGAGCGCCAAACGGTCGCAGCGTTCAGCCTCGTCAAGATAGGCGGTGGTAACCAGGATGGAAACCTTCTCCTTTAAAAGCCTGTAGAGGATGCGCCAGAAATCCCGGCGGCTGACCGGATCGACGCCGTTGGTCGGCTCGTCGAGTAAAAGCACCTTCGGCGTATGGATCAGGGCGCAGATCAGCTGGAGCTTCTGCTTCATGCCGCCGGAGAGGTTGCCGGCCCGGCGCTTTTTAAACGGACCCATATGACTGAAGTCCAGCAGTTCTTCCAACCGTGTTCCCAGTTTTTTTCTGGGGACGCCGTAGAGATCGGCATAAAATTCGATGTTTTCTCCCACCGTCAGGTCCTGGTAGAGACCGAACCGCTGGCTCATATATGCGAGATGGTCTTTCACCTCAGCCGAGGACTTTGCCACATCAAATCCTGCGATCTCGGCCGTCCCAGAGGTCGGATCCATGATGGAGGCCAACATCCTCAGCGTTGTGGTCTTGCCGGCCCCGTCCGGGCCTACCAGGCCGAAGATCTCTCCTGGCCCGACGGTAAAACTTACACCGTCCACAGCCACGAGATCGCCGAAGACTTTGGTCAGATTGTTCGCCTGGATCGCTGTTGCCATTGCCTATGACTTTCTTATCTTTATTGGAGATCGATGACGGCGTCGGCCGGCATACCCGGTGTCAGATCGCCGTCGGGATTGGCCAGTTGGATCTTGATCCGGTACATGAGCTTGACCCGCTCCTCGAAGGTCTGGACGGCCTTGGGGGTGAACTCGGCCTGGGCCGAGCGATAGATGACTGATCCCGGATAGGTTTTGCCGGGAAAGGAATCGGTTTTGACCTCAGCTTTTTGCTGCAATTTAATTCTGCCCAGATCTTTCTCCTCTATGTAGGCCCGCAACCAGGGATGGGCGGTATCGCCGATTGTGACCACCGGGGAGGCTGGGTTGAGATATTCGCCCGGCTCGGCTGCCTTGCTGAGAACCACGCCGTCCATGGGTGAATAAAGAGAGGTGTATTCCACCTGCTGCCGGGCCTCCCGCAACGATTCCACGTCGACCTGGACCTGGGCCTTGGCCTGAACGATTTCTTCCTTACGAGCGCCTGCCTTTAAAAGACTCAACTGTTCCCGGGCACTCTTGATTCGGGCCTGGGCTTCGGTCCTGGCGTTTTGGGAGGCAATAAAGCGCGTATTGTACGCGTCATATTCTTTCTTGCTGATGCCTCCCTGTTTAAAAAGTGCGGCATAACGCTGAAAATCGTCTCTGGCCTGGGTGAGCTGGACGGCAGTTGTCTTTTCGGCCGCCAGCGCTCTGTCCAACTCGGCGCGGGCATTTTCAATCTCTTGGGGGCGGCTGCCAGCCTCAAGGTCGGCCAAATGTGCCCGGGCAAGACTCAAAGCTGCCTGGGCCTTGGCAACGGCCAGTTCCTGATCGGTGTTGTCTAAAGTGGCGAGGAGCTGGCCTGCGGTCACTTTGTCGCCCTCATCTACGAGCCGTTTTTCCAACCTGCCGGGGATACGGAAACTCATCTGGGCCTCGTTGACCTCAATATTTCCTGATACGATCAGGGTGTTGCTGTTTTTTTTCTCATGAAAGGAGTAATACCCGACAATGACAAGGACGATTACGGCCAGCGGGATGATGAAACGCAGTCGTTTTTTCATAGTTTCTCCTTTGGGGGATGGCGAAATATGGGCATTGAATCACATGTATTTACTTAGAAATATTGTATAAAATCATAGATTCGTTTCCTCTATGAGCATTTCTTTCACCCGCATGATTCCACCCAGCGAAAACTGCCAGACGAATTCGGCAAGACGCTCTATGTTTTCCGTGGTGGGCTCGGACTGTTGGGTGATCTTTTTAATGACCGGGGCGCCCATGGCATAGTAGATACATTGGCCGATAACACTCAGGCAGCAGGATGTCATGATAGGAAGGGGAGGACTGACACCTAAGAGTTGCTCGATTATCTCCATAAGGATCTTTTTCTGCGGCCGGATATATTTTTCGATAATGGGTTCAAACGAGGGGGTCGGCTCAAGAAATTCCCTGGCAATCAACCGTCCCGGACCTGAAAGTCCTGCCCAGCCGTCGATACTGAGAAGCCGGTGAAACATGCCGCGGATGAAGGACTTGAGACGATCTTGCGCAGATGGATTTTCCTTAAGCCCCATATCTGCGGGGAATTTGTCAAAGCCCTTTTTAAAAAGATTCTCCAGAACGGCGCCGTAGAGGCCCTCCTTGTCACGGAAATGGTAATTGATGGCTGCCACATTGGCACCCGCAGCATCGGCGATGCAACGGATTGTAGCTGCTTTAAACCCCTTTCTTCCGAAAATTTCCGTCGCCGCCTCCAGGATTCGCTCCGGTGTTGTAGCGGTTGCTTTCTCGGTCATGGGATAGGCTCTCCAGTGGAAAACAGATGATTTAAACAAACGAATAAAACAAGTGTTTAAATATGTCAAGAAATAACTATTTTCTTCTTTTTATAAGTGACGTATATAGGAAGAAATCGTATTGATTTTACTCCGGTTGTATTTTATTGAACGATTCTTCCCCTCATTACAACCTGAAGCAAGAGGGATTTATCCGCATTTCTCATGAGCTGGTGTTTCCGGTTTGTTATCCTCAACTTATAATAACTATGCGCTCCGATTCACGATTTTCACTCTCCATACTTCCCTGGATTGTCGGTCCTCTGCTCTTCGGTTGCCTGGCCCTGTATTTAGGCCAGGATGCCAACTGGGACTTGAGAAATTACCACTTTTACAATCCCTATGCTTTTCTGTTTCATCGGTTTAATTTTGATATCGCCCCGGCCCAAGTGGCGACATTTTACAACCCATTGCTCTACATCCCCTTTTACGAACTGGTGACAAGGCTTTCGCCAAAGGCGGTGGGATTTATCCTCGGGGCGGTGCAAGGGCTGAATTTTCCGTTACTCATCGGCCTTGCCCGCTGCACTCTGTCCCGGGACACCCTTTCCTGGTGGGGGTATTACGCTGTCGCTCTGATAGGGGTTGCTGGAGCCGGCAACATCTCTGAAGTCGGGACCATTTTTGCCGACAATCTGCTCAGTCTGCTGATTTTGGCAAGCCTTTGGCTTCTGGCGGCCAATTCCCGTCATCTCATTGAAAAAAAGATATCCTCTATCTTTTATCTTGCCGGTTTTGCCGGGATTCTGATGGGGATGGCAACAGGGTTCAAACAACCAACCGCCGCCTTTGCCATTGGTTGGTGTCTGGCCTTTTTTTTTATTCCGGTTTCCCTGCTTCGCCGCATTTCCCTTGCCTTTTTTTTCGGAATAGGGGTTCTCGCCGGAATTGCAGCCTCGGGGGGGTATTGGCTCTATTTCCTCTGGAACCGGTTTTCCAATCCGCTTTTTCCCTATTTCAATCAGTTCTTTCATTCGGCCATGGCCTCGGCGGCAAATTACCGGGACCTTAGGTTCCTGCCTGCGGATTTAAAGGATGCTCTGCTCTTTCCATTTATAATGGTGACCAATCCTCATCACACGGCGGAGATAGACTTTCGCGATATCCGTTTTGCGGTTTTTGTCGTGTTTCTGGTTTTAGCTTTTTTATATACCATCTGGAAGAGAAGAGGATTTCAGCGGATATCCCGAAATGAGGTGCAGGCCGGGTCGTCGACCCGGACCCTCCAGACAACCCGTTTCTTTCTGCTTGCAGGAGCACTTATCTCCTATGCCGTTTGGTTGAAGCTTTTCAGCATCTACCGCTACATTCTGCCTCTGGAGATGCTTGCACCTCTTGGAATCTTTTTGTTGATCGACTCTTTTCCATGGGAACTTCGGCTGCAGAAGGCGACCGCTGTTTGCTGCGCTGTGCTGATACTGGCAACGCTAAAGCCGGGGAATTGGGGCAGGGTGGGCTGGAGTTCGGACTATTTCGGCTTTAAGGCACCGAAAGTTGCAAACCCCTCCCAGGCAATGGTGCTCATGACCGGTTTGGATCCCACGGCTTATGTCATCCCTTTTTTTCCACCGTCGATACGTTTTGTCCGGATACAAAGCTATTTTACAGAGCCGAAGGAGGATCCCAACGGCTATGATCTTTTGATGCACGAGTTGGTGACAAAGCAGAGGGGGCCGCTTTATGTTCTCTACCGTTCCTACGAACGGAAAATGAGCGTTAAAGCGCTTGATGCCTATGGACTGGTCATCGATAGAAAAAGCTGCCTGGAACTCAGGCCCCACATAGAAGAACATCTGAAAGCGCCGCTGAGATTTTGTTCTCTGAGCCCTAAGCATTCTTCTGCAAGAGAGCGGGAAAAGTAGTGCCTGCTGTGAATCTATTTCTAATGGAAAGACCGGTTATGCCGCTTTCGGTAGGAGCGGTGCTGTCGGGGGGGTGTCAGAAACCGAATCTGGTGTCAGTGGCTCCATGCCCCAGGCCAGTCGCGCCGCATCGCATCGTTCGTTCTTTTTGCCGTCGCCCCAGGAAAAGGGGAACTCCCGGCAGATGGAGGACCGAAGGGGGTAGATGGAGCACCTGACCCCTTCTCCAATGGTCCCGAGAAGTGCGATACAACGAGGACTGGGACCGCTTGTTCCCTGCATATAGACACGAAAATCGTTGAGCTTGGCTGTCATTCTGACTGGGACGGTCCCCCCCGGAGCGTCATCACCTTCCCCCCAGTAAAAAGAGGCGCGAAAATAGGCGCAACAGGCACCACAGGTCAGGCAAGGATTTTTGTCAGGCAACATTGGCTCTGCAACCTCTTTTTTCAGAAAGGAAACACCGTTCGGAAGAAATCCGGGTTTGGACGACCGAGCCACTCTTTACACGATATCGTTGGCTTTGCCTAGTAGAGAGTGTCGAATCACTAAAAAAACCGTTCTGGGAAATGTTTTTTATTGAGAGTATACTTTTTATGAATACCTTTAACTTCAGTCTTACTCCGGTTTCAATCAAGCACCGGAGATGGGAACGCAGCTAGCAGGTTCTTATGGAAACGGGTCTCGAAAAGCAAGACCACGCGGGATGCCTTATAATAGAAGGAAAGGGGCGGAAATCGCCAAAGCGGCCAGGAGGGGACAGCATGAAAATATCAGCAATCCGGGCAATGGAGATATTGGATTCCCGGGGCAATCCGACAATTCGCGTCTTTATCGAACTCGAGGATGGAACGCGTTCCACGGCATCGGTTCCATCCGGAGCCAGCACCGGAGAAAATGAGGCATTGGAGCTCAGGGACGGTGACAAAAAACGATATTTAGGCAAGGGCGTACTTAGGGCGGTTGCAAATGTCAACAACAAGATCGGCCCGGAACTTATCGGGATGGAGAGTGAGGGTCAGGGCGATATCGACAGACGGATGATTGAGATGGACGGAACTGAGAATAAATCGGTCCTGGGCGCCAATGCCATCCTTGGTGTATCCATGGCGGTTGCCAAAGCAGCGGCATGTTCCAGTGGACTTCCGTTATATCGATATCTGGGAGGGGTCGGGGCCAGGAGGATTCCTGTGCCGGCCATGAATATCATCAACGGCGGCGAGCATGCCGATAACAGTGTCGATATCCAGGAGTTTATGGCCGTACCCCTGGGGGCTCCGAGTTTTTCCGAAGGACTGCGGTATGTGGCAGAAACCTTCCACACGCTGAAAAAGATCTTGAAGTCCCGCGGCCTGGCAACCAGCGTCGGCGACGAAGGCGGTTTCGCCCCCAACCTTGCAAGCAACGAGGCCGCCCTGGAGATAATTCTTGAGGCCATTGAGCAGGCAGGATATCGCCCGGGTCTGGACATCGGGATCGCCCTGGACAGTGCCGCTACCTCCTTTGCCACAGAAAATCCGGGGAAATATAATCTGATCTGGTCGGGTTCAGGTGAGATGAGCACCGGTGATCTGATTGCACTGAGCGAAAACTGGGTCGGTAGATATCCGATCGTATCCTGGGAGGATCCTTTGTCTGAGAATGACTGGGACGGGTTCAAGGACATAACCGAACGGCTCGGCGACAGGATCGATATCGTGGGCGACGATATATTCGTTACCAATACGCGGTATATCGATAAAGGAATTCGGGAGAAGACCGCCAATTCAGCTTTGATAAAACTCAACCAGATAGGTACCGTTTCCGAGACCATCGATGCCGTGCGTATGTGCCGGGATGCTGGATGGCGGTATTTCCTCTCCCACAGGTCCGGGGAAACCGAGGATACCTTCCTGGCCGATTTTGCCGTGGCAATGGACGGTGGGCAGTTAAAGACAGGTTCTGCCAGTCGGAGCGAGCGGATAGCCAAGTATAACCGATTGTTGGAGATCGAACAGGAACTCGGCCCAAGAGCTTTCTATTACTGGAAATAAAGAGCATCCAACCGAAAACGGTGTTTGCCTCCTGCCTCTTCGATGCGCTGTTAATTTGATCCTCGGAATATCTTGTCTAGACCGGATTTCTCATGAACACTGTGTCAATTTGACTCCACGGCAGGAAGAGCAAGACATTTTACAGAAACAGGAACATTATCAAATTTCCACAGTGTTCACCAAAGGTGCCGAAGGTGCGGCTCGTCTCAGCCGAGAATCCTTGGGTCCGGGAGATCCTCAACTAGCCATTATGATCAGCTGTGTCGGAAGAAAGATGATCTTGAAGCAAAGGATTGAAGAAGAAGTCGAAAGTGCTCAGGAAATTCTTGGCCCAGACGCGCTTATTACGGGCTTCTATTCCTATGGCGAACTTGCCCCGTCCGCGCAGGCCTTGAATTGCGAACTTCATAATCAGACCATGACAATCACCACGTTTGTTGAAGAGATCTCGTGCACAATCTACTGAAACGGCAACTGAAAAAATATTTGAGCGGCTCTGCCATCCCCGAGGAGATAAAGGAATTTATCGACTCCGTGGATAAAGCATACCGGCAGTTCGATGAAGACCGCGAGATGCTGGAGCGCTCACTGGATTTGAGTTCACAGGAACTCCTGCAGGCGAATTCGGAAATGCGGGCAACCTTACAAGCCTTTCCGGACCTGGTATTCAGTGTCGATCGAAACGGGATTATCGGCAATGTCAGAGCCGGCAGGAATGTTAAAATACTCTTAAGGCACTCCGACTATCCTGGAAAAAGGATACAAGATATACCATCTAAGGAAATGGCTTCAAAGTTTTCAGCAGCCCTTGAAAGGATCGCCCAAACAGGAGAACTTGTCCGTGTAGAGTATGAAATGGGTGATGAGCAGCAGGATCCAAAATCCATTAACCAAGAGTTTTTCGAAGCCCGTCTTTTACCGATAGCCGACAAACAGGTATTTGTCATTATCCGGAATATAACAGAGTCTAAACGGAACCAACTTGCCTTGATCGAAGAAAAAGAGCGCCTGGCGGTAACACTGAGGTCGATTGTCGACGGCGTGGTAACGACCGATACAGCCGGCAGGGTTGTCATGATGAATAAAGCCCTGGAGGAGATGACCGGTTGGAATCAGGACCAGGCTTACGGCCATCATTGTACGGAAGTCGTGACCCTGGTGGGAGATCGTGACAATGCTCCGCTGAAAATCACCCTTGATCAGGCCTTTTTGCAAAAAACGATTGTCAATGTTTTAGAAGACTTGACCTTGATAGGAAGAAACGGCAAAAAAAATATTGTTTCCATGAGTGTCGCCCCGATAACCGACCACAATAAAAGAATATATGGGGCTATTCTCGTGGTCCGTGATATCGCGGAAAAACTCAAACTCGAAGAGGAATTGATCAAATCGGAGAAGATGGAGTCCATCGGCATTTTGGCCGGAGGAATTGCCTATGATTTCAATAACGTCCTCGGGGTGATTCTCGGCAATATATCACTTGCCAAAGTGTATCTCGATGCCGACGAAAAGAGCCGGCAGATTCTTGAGCGGGCTGAAAAAGCATCCAACAGAGCAAAGGAACTGGCCCAACAGCTGCTTACCTTTTCCAAGGGAGGGGCGCCGATAAAAAAGGCTCCTATCTCCCGGAGATGTTGAAAGAGACGGTTCTTTTTATGCTCAGCGGCTCAAAGGTTCGCTCCGATTTTGCAATTCAGAGCAATCTCTGGCTGGTGGATATCGATAAAGGGCAAATATGTCAGGTGATTAACAATCTCGTCATTAATGCTGTTCAGGCCATGCCGGCCGGCGGTCTTTTGAAGGTTTCGGCTGAGAATGCCTTTTTGCCTGCCACGGATCGTAAGGATTCACCTGCGGCATTTGTCAAGATTGATATCACGGATAACGGCTGCGGTATCGCGCGGGAGAAAATTTGTCGAATCTTCGAACCGTATTATACAACGAAAAAGGACGGCAGCGGTCTCGGCCTTGCTACCAGCTTTTCCATCATCAAAAAGCACGGTGGACGGATTGAGGTTGCCTCCGAGTTGGATGTCGGAACGACGTTCACCTTACTTCTGCCCACCTCAAAAGAAGATGCTGTCGAAAGGATGGATGAGGAGGAATGTGACCATGAAGGAGAAGGCCGTATCCTCGTTCTGGATGATGATGAGACCATTCTTGAAGTCATGCACGGATATTTGGAGTTCCTGGAATATGACGATGTCTCCGTCAAAACCGGCGAGGCGGCAATCAGTTCGTATAAAGAGGCGCTTACAAGCCGTCGGCCGTTTACTGCGGTTATCATGGACCTGACCGTGCCGGGAGGCAAAGGCGGCAGGGAGGTTTTGCAGGAGCTTTTACAGATAGACAAGGATATCAAGGCAATTGTTTCCTCCGGTTATTCACAAAACAGCGTTATGTCGGATTATAGAAAACATGGATTCAAAGGCGTGTTGCTCAAGCCCTACAGTGTGGAAAATTTTGCCCGGGTCCTCAGCGAAGTGGTCAACGCCTGATTGGCCTGACAGGCAGATTGTTTCGCAGACTTGTTGGTTCTTCTAAATGTTTTGTCCTTCTGGAAATAGAGACAAATTGACATAGTGTTCATGAGAAATGCGGGTTAGAGGGACAATCTGTACCTGAACAAAAATAATTCGAGCATCTATTTTTCCTCCCTTTGGGGGAGCCGATACGGCTCGCTCCCCCGCTCTGCTTGCGTGGTTCCCACACCATAATACGTGTGAACCACACGTCTCCAAGGCTTGCGACCGTCTCGACTCTTGAAATATCCAGGTTGGGGGTGTATTGACAGATGGAATTGATACGTATATCATGAACTGATACGTATCAATTCCAGGAGTATTGCCATGGCAAAAAAGGTAACGGTCAGTATCCCGGATCTGCTTCATGAAAAAATGGAAAAATGGAGACAATCGTTCAACTTGTCGAAGATGTTCCAGGATGCCATAACAGAGGCAATCCAAAAAAAGGAGGATTTCCAGAAAAGGATTCAGCAGGATCTTGACCTTTGTGAGATTATCGATCGCCTGAAAAGGGAGAAGGCCCAGTCCGAATGCGGGTATTTCGACACCGGAAGGTTGGACGGGATTGTCTGGGCCAAGAGGGCCCATTACGATGATCTGCAATATGCCCTGAGCTGGGATGATCTGGACAATGCTTGCAAGGATGAGGTCCTGGGCGAATACTTTGTCGAGAAAATAGGCAAGATCAAAAGAAGAGATAAACGTCTGGAAGGTCTCGACGAGTATATCAGTGCCTATGTGAAGGGATGGACAAAAGGCCTGAACGAGTTTTGGGAAGAAATAAAGGGGAAGCTGTAGCCCGAATTTCTCATGAACCAGCATGGCTGGACAAATAGACCTGCCTTTTTGCCCTTTAAGGGTATTTATGCCCCTTGTGGGTATTTATGCCCCTCGAGGGTATTTATGTCCTTCGGCTTCCAGGCATTGATTGAGATCTTCTCGATTTTCATCATTGGTTGTGCTCGCGCCGCGAGAAGGGACGGTCATGAGAAAACCGTGGTGGATACTTCCTGACAGGAAAGAGCAAAAGGAGTGGGTCCATGGTGAGGAATCAGCATATACTTGGAGTCGATATCGGCTCTGTATCAATAGGACTTGCGGTCATCAACAGGGCACGGAAAATCGTCGAAAGTGACCACTGTTTTCACCATGGTGATATCGCGGGGTCGCTTGACCGGCTGTTACAAAGGTTTAACCTGTCCCGAATCTCCCATATTGCCGCAACGGCATCCACTCCCAGGATGGTAGATGCAGCCGGACGTTTTGACAACCAGGTTGCCCTCATCACGGCCGCTCGTCATTTCCATCCGAGGATGCGAGGCATGCTGGTTGTCGGTGGAGAAAGATTCAGCCTCTCGACCTTCGGCGAAGACGGGCGGTATTTGGGGTCGCTCACCAATACGTCATGCGCTGCTGGAACCGGCAGTTTTCTAGATCAACAGGCTGGCCGGTTGAATCTGAAAGGAATCGGCGAACTCAGTGAAATGGCCTGCTGCAATTCGGGCAACCGTCCTCGAATCGCCTCCCGTTGTGCTGTTTTTGCCAAAACCGATCTCATCCATGCCCAACAGGAAGGCTATACATTGGGCGAAATTAGCGACGGCCTCTGCTTCGGTCTTGCGAAAAACATCGTTGATACCCTTTTTCGTTCCACAGCAATCAATGGAGAGATCGTTTTTTGCGGCGGGGTATCGAAAAACAGGGCTGTAGCAAAACATATCGAAAATATGATCGGGGCCCGTCTTGTAACCACGGATTATGGGCATCTTTATGGTGCCATAGGCGCAGGCCTTGCTCTGCTTGAAGAATTGCAAGCCGGCCGGGGAGCAAAGTACCGACCAAAGGCGCTGCGCGCTGCCGGGGAGATTATCAAAAAAATCGAAACGAGGAGGGAGTACTCCTATCCTCCCCTGGATCTTCACCTCTCCGATTACCCCGATTTTTCCAGTTGGAAGAGGTATCGGGCAGGCAGGGAAACCGCAAATCCCATCGAGGTGGATATCTACAGAGAGATCAAGCAAGAAGAGAGTGTGGATCTCTACCTCGGTGTGGATATCGGTTCCACCAGCACCAAAGCAGTGCTCATGGAAAAAAATCGTGAAGTGCTGGTCGGGCTCTACACCCGGACCGCAGGCAGACCCCTTGCCGCGGTCCAGAATATCTTTGGGGTGATTGACGATATTGCGTCCGAAAGACGGGCTTCATTTCGGATTATCCGCTGTGGAACCACAGGGTCCGGACGAAAATTTATCGGCAAGATCATCGGTGCCGATAGCGCCATAGACGAGATCACCGCCCATGCCAGGGCCGCCTGCCAGCTCGATCCCAAGGTGGACACCATCATTGAAATCGGCGGCCAGGATGCAAAATTCACCACTCTGCAAAACGGCAGGGTGACATCGTCGACCATGAATAATGTCTGTGCCGCCGGGACCGGGTCCTTTATCGAGGAGCAGGCTGTAAAATTTAACTGCCCCGTTGAAGAGTATTCGGCCAGGACCGAGGGTGTGCGGGCACCCATGGCCAGCGATCGTTGCACCGTCTTTATGGAACGGGACATGAACCATCACCTGACAGAAGGATACTCCATTAATGAGGTCCTGGCGTCAGCGCTGCATTCGGTGCGGGAAAACTATCTGCAAAAGGTTGCAACTGAAAAAAATATCGGCAAGGTCATCTTCTTCCAGGGGGCGACAGCCAAAAACAAGGCCCTGGTCGCAGCCTTTGAGCAACGGCTTAAGCGCCCGCTTCTGGTTTCCAAACTCTGCCATCTTACCGGGGCCTTGGGCACGGCCCTGATCCTGCAGGATGAAGACACAGGGGCTGCGACATCATTCAAGGGGTTTGGACTGTATGACGAAGCTATCCCACTTTCAACAGAAGTCTGTGAAATTTGTACAAATCATTGCCGAATTTCCGTGGCCGATGTGCGAGGAGAAAAGGTAGCCTACGGATTTCTCTGTGGGCGTGACTATCAGACAAAGACTTATGTGCAGAATAGGACGGGGGCTTTCAATCTGTTAAATGAGCGGAAAAAGGCCGCGAACACAAAGAGAACCGGAAGTTTTCCCGATGAAATAACCCTGGGCATTCCGGCTGCTGTTCATCTTATGGACGACCTCGATTTCTGGAAGAAGTTCTTTGACCTTTTGGCAATCAATACAGTGACCAGCGAAGGCTATACTGAGGCTTTGAAAGTGGGCAAGAATCTCAGCCGAGCCGAATTCTGCGCTCCGATTTCCGCCATGCATGGTCATTGTCATTATCTTCTTAGCAAGGCCGACTATGTGTTTTTGCCTGTTTTCCTGGAGAACAAAGAAAAGGAAGTCCGCCGGCAGTATTGCTATTACACCCAATTCCTTCCGGCTTTGGTTTCGATTGCGGAAAGGCGGGAAAACAGGGTCTTACGACCGGTAGTCAGGTACCTCTATACTTCCTTCCATACCCGTATCGAGCTGTATCGCATGCTCAAAGCCGTGACCAAAAGGCATATCAGCTTTTTCGAGGTATCCGCCGCCTATGATCGGGCCAAGGAATATGACAAAGCTCGACGGCTCAGGCTCAAGGAAATCTATAATGAACAAGGAAGGAGATCGCAGGATATACGTGTTATTCTTCTCGGAAGGCCTTATACCATCTTATCTCCGGCCATGAACTGCGGAATTCCTGGGATATTTAGTCGGCTGGGAATTGATTCCTTTTATCTGGATATGCTTAGTTATGAAAAATACCAGGTCGACAATATAACACCGCTTTTGGCGGAGATACATTGGGAACATGCAGCAAGGATCCTGGAGGCTGCAGAGATTGTCGCCAAAGAGAAAGGAGCGTACGCCGTTTATATGACGTCTTTCAAGTGTTCTCCCGACTCATTTGCCGTTGATTATTTTAAGTCCATCATGGAGGCCCACAAAAAACCATACCTGATTCTCGAACTCGATGAGCACGATTCCAGTGTCGGCTATGAAACCAGGATAGAAGCGGCCATTCGATCTTTTCGCAATCATCATGAAAAAGATGAGCGTCGAAAGATAGTCCATTATGGATCCATCAACCCCCAGATAGAAAAAAACCTTACAAGAAAAAATATCGTCCTCCCGAACTGGGATAAACTCACCTGCAGTTTTCTTGCGGCAACCCTGAGAAGAGAGGGATATGAGGTCTACCTGATCGAGGAAACTGATTCCACTATTCGTGCCGGTCTCAAACACAACAGCGGCCAATGCATTCCGCTCAATGCCGTTGCCGAAGGCTATTTATCCTGCATGGAAAAAAATGGGCTTGATCCCGCTGATACGCTTTTGTGGATAAACAATTCATCCATTGCCTGCAATATACGGCTCTATCCCCACCATATAAAGACAATTGTCAATGAACGAGGTTCTGGGATGAGACAGGCCGGACTTTACTGCGGAGAGCTGTCGTTTGTCGATATCTCCGTCAGGGCGGCGATGAACGCCTATTTTGCCTATATGTTCGGCGGCATGTTGAGAAAACTAGCCTGCAGGATACGCCCTTATGAATGCGTAAAAGGAAGTACGGACAAAATCTTGGAGCAGGCTATCGGGATTATCTCCGACGCCTTCTCAGGCAAGCGGACGAAGCAGGATGTCTTAGCCGAGGTCATTTCCTGTTTCGAAGCGATTGAGACCCACAAGACAGTTCGTCCCAAAGTGGCGGTATTTGGGGATATTTATGTCCGTGATAATAGGGTGATGAGCCAGGATGTAATCCGATTCATTGAGGAACAGGGCGGGGAGGTCATTACGACTCCATACAGTGAATATGCCAAGATGATTGCCCAATCGTATTTTCGCAAGTGGTTTAATGAGAGAAAATATTTCGATGTCTTGTCGCATCGGACAATTCTTGCAACCATGAGTCGGCTGGAAAGAGGCTATATGAAGTTGTTTAACCGGATTCTTAGGGAACCGGAACATGTGTATGATGATAAACCGGAGGAGATCCTATCGCAGTACAACATCTCCATTGAGAATACCGGCGAGTCTATGGATAATATTTTGAAGGTCCACTATATAGTAAAACATTATCCTGATGTTTCCCTTTTCGTTCAGACCAGCCCAGCACTCTGCTGCGCCTCGCTTATTACAGAAGCGATGAAGGATGCCATTGAAGAGAAGACCGGTGTTCCGGTTGTATCGATTCGATATGACGGCACAGGCGGGAATAAAAATACGGCTATCATTCCCTACTTGAAATATTCTCGCCGTCTTTCAAGGCAAAATGGCGGTGTGCAAAAATCCAGCGCGGTTTGACCTGGTTTTCCTTAAAGGGTTTTTGCAATACTGCCGTCCGGGTTAGCCGGCATGCCCGGACAAAGGGATCGTGGTAAAAAATAAATCAGCTCTTCAAGTCCCGGTGATACTTGAGATACTCTACCTTTCTGTCAATTACTTTCAGCGGACAATTGTCATAGGCCATACCCCAGAGGGGGTTCAGGTGGGCATGGGTCGGGCAGAGGTTGCCAAGATGGATAGCCGTTTTTGCCACGACACTTTTGGCACGGGGCCGAACATTGTTCTCCCGTCCAGGTGAAAAAAACCTCCTTGCAGCCAGTAAAGTTCGATATCGCCTTTAGATAATGATTTTTGACCGGTAATTGATTGCATTGTAGAGCTGACTTTGGGTGAAAGAAGAGAAAAAAATAGCTTTCTTAAAGATTTTTATCGCGATTTGTAAAGATATTATATAACCTTTAGTTAGACTTTCTTCCTAAGACGATGAAATATCGTTGTATGATAGCAGATGAAGAGAAAACGGGCAAGCAAGGCTGTGCTCAAAAAATGTCTATTGAGGGTGTCGGAAGCGGTCGGGAAAGAACAGAGTTTTACAGGAAAAGAGGTAACAATGTTTTTTCGCGGTATTTTTAGAAAGTATCCGATCTGAAAAACAGTGCTATTTGTGTTTACAGTTGTTACTGTAGGCGGGCAGGAACTGAACAGCTTTTTGGGGTCAGGTGGAAAGAGAAATCTGTTAAGCCCCTTGCGAAATGGTCTTTGCACCCAAACTCGGCGTTATGCTCAAAATTTTATCTGTGGAATATTACATATATGCCTGTGGTGAAATTTTTTGCATGCCTTGATTTTGAACCGGTAAGCGTAGACTCCTAGAATCCGCCTTTTGCAAGAGGCTCTGTTGTCAAGGATTTTTTATAACATTGAGGAGACTGTTTCGCATCTTCGTTATGCCTTAAAAAAATCCTTGTCTGAGGAGAAATGCGATTGAGGCGATAGTATCGGATGAGATTTCGAAGTCAAGAGGGGATTTTTTTTCTTGACAAATAAAAAGCCTTTGCATAAAACAGACACGATAACAATGTTCTTTTATATTGAGTCACATCGTTTTGTCTGTTTTATGAAACCTTTTTATTTCAACAAATTAACAGTAGTTGAGAGTTAAAACGTGGTTTTGTTGTTTAGCAAGCGGATGGTCGAGAGATTAAGATCGGGAGATCTTAATTAGCTGTAAATATAAAAATTCTTATTCAATCTTGCGGGCTGGTCTAAACTTTAGAAAAGGACAAACAGTAACGATGTTAAATGAACTCAATCAGGATATCCACAAGCGTCTGGAGAAGGCTGTATTGGAGGTATTCTCCAATTACGATTTCCATCGGGCGAGCATCCGGGATATTGCAGACAAGGCTGGGGTCAGTTTTACGACGATCTACAAACACTACGGCAGCAAAGAGAGATTGGTTTTCGCCTTTGTCGACGTCTGGATGGGAAAACTGACCGATCGGATTGTCGATCATCTTCAAGGGATTGAAGACCTCAAAGAGAAACTGAGGAAGGTTTTCTGGCTGCAGCTCGATTATTACGAACGGCATCCGGGACTCGGGCGCATCGTCTTCATGACCCTGCCCATGAAAACCTGGATGGCGGACGAGACCTTTGCCCAGCCACGGATGATGAACCTGATGATAACTGTTTTACGGCAGGGACAAAAAGAAGGAGTCCTGAATCCTAATGTCAGAGCGGGAACTTTACTGGATTTTCTGATGGGCTTTGTCCAGAGGAGTTTTTTTATGTGGATTCTGCGCGGGCAAAAAGAAAGTCTCGTTGAACAGGCAAACGCCATGTTTGAGATGGTATGGCGGGGTATGGCCAACCCACATAACAAGTAGCTGAAACAAACGCAAGATTGATGAACCTTGGAGATTTGACCAGCTTCAAGGTTAAACATTAGAATTTTTAGGAGGACAAAATGAAAATACTCAAAATCGACCATCTGGGGATTGCCGTCAACAGTATCGAAGATGGGAAAAATTTTTGGCAACAAACCCTCGGTCTCCCGTTTGAGGGTGCTGAGACCGTTACCGAACAAAAGGTGACGACGGCTTTTTTCCCGGTGGGCGAAAGCGAAGTCGAACTCTTGGAATCAACATCTCCTGACGGACCGGTGGCAAAATTCATTGAAAAGAAAGGCCAGGGCTTTCAGCATATAGCCTTTCGTGTCGAAAATATAGAAGCAGCTTTGGAAGAATTGAAAGAAAAAGGGATTCAGCTGATAGACCAAAAGCCGAGAATTGGGGCAGGCGGCGCCAAAATCGCCTTTCTTCACCCTAAAGCTACGGGCGGTGTTTTGGTTGAACTCTGTGAGCGTTCCTGATTACACACATCCCCAATTTGATATTGAGTAATTCATCCACCTAAAACACCCCGCTAGGGGGCGTTAGCCCAGCGGAAAAGTACTGGATAAATACCTTCACGAAATTCTTTTATAAAACAAGAAATGAATTTCTAAGGTACCAAAGGAGCTGCACATGACACAACATTCAAATAAAGAAAAATGGGAGCAGGTAGCTAGTAAGCAGATGAAAGGGAAGTCCGTCGACACCCTCGATTGGATGACCCCTGAGGGCATTAAGGTAAAGGCCTTGTATACTGCTGAAGATATCGAAGGCCTTGAATGCGCCAATACCCTTCCCGGCATGGCTCCCTATGTCCGCGGACCCATGGCGACAATGTATGCCGGTCGCCCATGGACCATCCGGCAGTATGCCGGTTTTTCCACAGCCAAGGAATCAAACGCCTTTTATAAAAGGGCCCTGGCCGCAGGTCAAAAGGGCCTGTCGGTCGCCTTCGATCTGGCGACCCATCGTGGATATGATTCAGACCATCCTCGGGTTGCAGGCGATATCGGCAAGGCCGGTGTTGCCATCGATTCGGTTGAAGACATGAAAATCCTCTTTGATGGTATCCCACTGGATCAGATGTCCGTTTCCATGACCATGAATGGGGCGGTCATACCGATTCTGGCAGGTTATATCGTAGCAGCCGAAGAGCAAGGCGTAAAACACGAGAAATTGACCGGTACCATCCAGAACGATATTTTAAAAGAGTATTTGACCCGTAATACCTACATCTATCCGCCCGAGCCTTCCATGCGGATAATCTCCGACATCATGGCCTTCTGTTCCAAGGAAATGCCGAAATACAACACTATAAGCATCAGCGGCTACCACATTATGGAGGCCGGTGCAAACAGTGTTCTGCAAACGGCCTTCACTCTGGCCGATGGTGTGGAATATGTGCGCGCCGCTTTGAAGAGCGGAATGGATGTGGATACCTTCGCTCCCAGGCTTTCCTTCTTCTTCGGTATCGGGATGAACTTCTTCATGGATATTGCCATGCTGCGGGCGGCACGATTTCTCTGGCATCGGCTCATGTCACAGTTCAATCCCAAGAATGTCAAATCCTCGATGCTTAGAACCCATTGCCAGACTTCGGGTTGGAGCCTTACCGAACAGGATCCGTATAACAACGTTATCCGCACCACCCTGGAGGCGCTTTCCGCCGTTCTGGGCGGCACTCAGTCCCTGCACACCAATTCCTTTGACGAGGCCATCGGCCTGCCGACGGATTTCTCGGCCCGGATCGCCAGGAACACCCAGATTGTGATCCAGGAAGAATCGCAGGTCTGTCATGTTGTCGATCCGTTGGGAGGGTCGTACTATATTGAATCCTTGACCAACAGCATCATCGAGGAGGCTCAGAAGATAATCGACGAGATTGAGGAATTGGGCGGTATGGCCAAGGCCATTGAATCGGGTATGCCCAAACTCAGAATCGAAGAGTCGGCAGCAAAAAAACAGGCCCGAATCGATCAGGGTAAAGATGTTATCGTCGGTGTTAATAAGTATAAGCTTCCGAATGAAAAAATCGATTTCGATGTCCGTGAAGTACCGGCATCGGTTCGCGATGAGCAGATTGCCCGGATTAACGAGATCAAGGCCACACGGGACAAGGCGGCAGTGGAAAAGGCACTGGCCGATCTGAGTGCCGCTGCCGAAAAGGGCGGCAACCTGCTTGAGGCTGCTTTGCCTGCCGTACGGGCTCGGGCAACTGTGGGCGAGATTTCCGATGCCATGGAACAGGTCTTCGGCCGGTTTGTGGCAACCACCAGATGTATTTCCGGGGCCTATGCCTCCGAGTATGTTGGAAATACCGATATTATCGGGGCGCTCAGGCAAAGAACAGAAGCCTTTATGGAAAAACAGGGCCGCAGGCCCCGAATGCTCGTAACCAAGATGGGCCAGGATGGACATGACCGCGGGATCAAGGTCATCGCCAGTGCTTATGCCGACCTCGGGTTTGATATCGATATCAGCCCCATGTTCCAGACCCCTGAAGAGGCGGCCAAGATGGCGGTGGAAAATGACGTTCACATCGTCGGTGCTTCCAGCCTGGCGGCAGGTCATAAGTCCCTTGTCCCGGCCTTGATCGAAGAGCTGAAAAAGTTAGGCGGCGAAGATATCATGGTCGTAGCGGGTGGAGTCATTCCTCCGGGTGATTATGACTATCTCTTTGAAAGAGGTGTCAAAGCTGTCTTCGGACCCGGCACCCCGATCACTGATTCCGCCGATAAAACCTTGGCCTTGATCGAAGAGAAATATTTATAAAGCTGAGTTGAGCAGCTTGCCTGCTCATACGAAACTTATGCCTTTGTGGTATAAGAAAAATTATCCGTACCTGTAGACGTGAAACAGGTAAGAAAAAGGGGTCCAACGACGAGCTTCGCTTGAGGTTGTTGGACCCTTTCTTGTTTGTAAGCACCCCCTGGATTTTGGAGCTGACCGGGGGAAGCCATGGTCATGAGTGATGTTTAAAGACCCGCAATATTACATCCAGGGTGTTCTTGATCACAATCGTCTGATGTTGGCACGAACCATAACCTTGATCGAAAGCACTCTTCCCGCTCATAGGGAAATGGCGGCGACCGTGATCGACAGGCTGCTGCCCCATACAGGCGATTCCATTCGCATAGGTATAACCGGTGTTCCCGGGGCAGGGAAAAGCACCTTCATTGAAAGCTTCGGTAACATGCTCACCCAATTAGGCCACAAGGTCGCTGTATTGGCCATTGATCCCAGCTCCACTAGAAGCGGTGGTTCCATTCTTGGGGACAAGACACGGATGGAAAAGCTGGCCGTAAACGACAGAGCCTTTATCCGGCCGTCGCCGTCAGGGGGAACATTAGGCGGAGTAGCAAGGAAAACACGAGAGACCATGCTTGCCTGTGAGGCGGCAGGCTTTGATGTGGTCATCATCGAAACCGTAGGTGTCGGCCAATCTGAGACCACTGTGGCCTCAATGGTGGATTTTTTCCTGGTCTTGATGATTGCAGGCGCCGGAGATGAGCTCCAGGGGATTAAAAAGGGAGTGCTTGAAGTAGCCGATGCCATCGTGATCAACAAAGCCGACGGCGACAATGTGATGCGTGCCGAGATGGCACAGAAAGAGTATCATGCGGCTCTGCATTTGCTGATGCCTGTTTCTTCCACGTGGTCGACACCGGTGCTTACCTGCAGTGCCTTGGAATTAAACGGAATCGATCAGGTCTGGAAGACAATCAACGAGCACCGGACGGCCCTGACTGCAAGTGGAGAATTCACCCAGAAGAGAAAGAAACAGGCCCTGGATTGGATGAATTATCTGCTAGATGAAGGATTACGAGGATGGTTCTATAATAATCCCAAGGTGAAAGAGGCGTTGCCTTTATTGAAAAAGGAAGTTGAGAAAGAAATGCTGTCACCTACGGTGGCTGCGGCGACCTTGCTTGCTCATCTCCGGAAGTCGGAAGAGTAGGAGAAAAAGAAAGGGGTAGCGAACCGGACTTCATTCCGAGTTCCTACCCCTTTTGTGGTTTGGTTTTTAAGGTTTATAGTTAGCCGATTACACAGAGCGCTGCGCCCTTGGCTACATTGTCACCGCTTGAGAAGTTAATAGCGTTGATGGTGCCGTCACAAGGGGCCGGCAGAGAATTTTCCATCTTCATTGCCTCAAGGACAACGATGGTGTCTCCTTTGCTGACCTTGTCGCCGACATTTTTCTCGTACTTGACAACCATCCCAGGCATGGGTGCAAGCAGCAATGTTCCCGGACCTGCGGCATCCGCAGGTGCTGCGGGAGCTTGAGGTGCCGGTGTTGCCGGTGCTGCCGCCGGTGCTGCAGGAGCTTGAGCTGCCGGTGCCGAAACGGCAGGTGCTGCTGCTCTTGGCATGGAGATTGCCGGAGCATCACCTGTGGGATCGACATCAATAGTGAAATACTCATTGTCGACAAAGACGTTAAAGGTCCTGACCCGGTCGGATTTGGCCGGAGCATCGGTCTTTTTCTCCACCAACAAACCTGCCTTGGCCTTTTTGATAATCTCGTCTCTTTTCTTGACGTCTTCAAGAGTTATAGGTTTGACGCTGTCCGGTACCGGTGCCTTGCCGTATTTCCACTCAAGAAATTTTTTGCCGGTGACTGGATAAATAGCATAGAGGACCAGATCGTCAATGTCGGCCGCCAGATCGCCGATCTCCTTTTTGGCTTTTTCGAGTTCAGGCTCCAGCACCTCCGCCGGGCGACAGCTAATAGGCGTTTCACCGCGCGGATAGCCTTTCAAAGCCTTTTTCTGAACCTCGGGATTGATGGGTACCGCAGTCTTACCGTACAGGCCGAAGCACAGATCCTTGACCTGGCCGGTGATCATTTTGTAGCGCTCGTCAGGAGTATCGTGCAGAACGTTGTTGACGGTTTGAACGCCGACGATCTGACTGGTCGGAGTGACCAGTGGGATCTGACCAAGGTCTTTTCTAACCCTCGGAAGTTCCTTGTATACCTCGTCGATCTTGTCCAGAGCATCCATCTCACGCAGCTGATTGACCAGATTGGAGAGCATGCCGCCCGGGGTCTGGTGGAGCAGGACGTTTATATCGATGATGGAGACCTTGGAGTCATCTAACAGGTGTTTGTATTTCGGCAGGACCTCTTTTTCCAGGATCTCATTGATGGCGGCAAGCTTTCTGATGTCGAAGCCGGTGTCGCGGTTGGTGCCAAGAAGTGCCATTACCAGGGGTTCCACTGCCGCATGGGAGGTGCGATACGCGTAGGGAGTCATGCAGGTGTCAATGATATCAACACCGGCCTCGATGGCCTTGAGATGACTCATGGGAGACATGCCGGAAGTGAAATGGCTGTGCAGATGGATTGGCGCCTTGACAGCCTTCTTCAGGGCCTTGACCAGGGCATAGGCATCGTAGGGGGCAATAAGGCCGGCCATATCCTTAACACAGATCGAGTCGGCACCCATGGACTCCAGATCTTTTGCCTTATTGACATAATAATCAAGGTTATAGACTTCGCCTCCAAGACGGGGCTCGGTGAGGGTATAACAGATACAGCCCTGGAAGTGTTTGCCGCTCTTTTTTATCTGTTTGACGACGGTTTCGAAGTTCCGGTAGTCATTGAGTGCATCGAAGGTCCGGAAGACATCCATGCCGTTTTCGGCAGCGCGTTCAACAAAGGCATATGCCAGATCATCGGCGTAATTTCTGTATCCTACGAGATTCTGCGCCCGCAGCAGCATGGAAAACGGGGTCTTTTTGATATAACGTTTCAGGGTGCGCAGCCTCTCCCATGGGTCTTCATTTAAGAAGCGGTGCATGGTATCAAAAGTGGCCCCTCCCCATGTCTCGATGGCCCAGAAACCGATTTCATCCATCAATTCGGCAACCGGGATCATATCCTCGGTCCGGCCGCGGGTGGCAAACAGGGATTGGTGGCCGTCGCGCAGGGTCAGATCCATGATCTTAACAGGATTTTTAGCCTTTGGACGGTCAGTGCCATATTGTAATGTAGTCATTTTGACTTGGTCGCTCATCGTATATCTCCTTACCTGGTCGTTGAACTGTATTTTCTAGCGGATGCGATCGAACGCTCTCAACTGAATCAATCTGCGCATGGCCATCATTTCCTGACGACCGCTCATTCCCCACATATTGAGCTGGCCGGATGAGGCAGGGGAACTCACGCTTGCAGCCAGTTGTGCGCAGACGGTTTCTTCTTCCTGTTGTATATACGCATTAACTGCGGCAAGGGCAGCAGCAATTTTCTTTTCCTTTCCAGCCATTATGTCACCTATTTTCTTGGATTAATCTCTTAAACTCCATTCTATTCATAGATGGCATATTCCGTATCTTGGCCGAGCAGTTGATCAACCTCCATTTGGATTTTAACTCTCTGTTCATTGTTAACCCAGTTATTCCAATCTTCAACGGAACGCCACGTGCTGATGACCATACATTCATTCGGCTTATCGATTCTTCTCAGCGTCTCGCCGGAAATATATCCCGGCTGGTTCAAGGTAAGGCTCCGCAAGCGTTTTAAGAGCATTGTAAGCTCGATCATATCCTTTTTTTGTACATCCCGTTTTATAAAAATTTTAACCGTCATGGTGTTCTCCCTTCATTAATCTCTACACATACGTTTATTTGAATAATTGAATAAATTATTAACCATGGTATTTCCCGAACCAAGGACCGGGTTCCAGGTTGATAAGCATCTCTCGTATTCCGGTCTGTCTGTTGAGTACCTTGAAAATTCATTATTGGTGTGTGAAGAATGAATTTTGCGAAGGTATTTATACCCCTTGGAGGGTGTTAGAGCGGGATATTACCATGTTTTTTCATCGGGTTGGTATCCCTTTTATTTTCAAGAGTTTTCAGCGCCTTTATGATCTTGAACCTGGTGTTGGCAGGTTCTATAATATCGTCTATGTAGCCACGTTGTGCCGCCACATAGGGATTGGCTACCGCATCATGGTATGCTTTTTCCTTTTCAGCCAGAAACGCGGAGGGGTTTTCCGATTTTTTTGCCTGTCTGCTGTACAGGACCTCAACAGCGCCTTTGGAACCCATGACGGCGATTTCAGCGGACGGCCATGCATAATTGATATCACCTCGCAGATGTTTGGATGACATCACGCAATAGGCGCCGCCGTAAGCTTTGCGGGTAATGATGGTGATTTTCGGGATTGTCGCTTCGGCAAAGGCATAAAGCATCTTGGCACCATTGCGGATGACGCCGCCATATTCCTGGGCTGTGCCCGGAAGGAAGCCTGGAACATCGACAAAGGTAATGACCGGGATGTTAAAACAGTCGCAGAAACGGACGAAACGAGCGCCCTTCACCGAAGAGTCGATGTCGAGAACGCCGGAAAGATTGGTCGGCTGATTGGCTACGATACCGACGCTGGTGCCGTTGTAGCGGGCAAATCCGACGAGAAGATTGGGGGCAAAGTTTTCCTTGATTTCCAAAAAATCTCCGTTGTCCACTGTCTGCAGGATAATTTGCTTCATGTCATAGGCGGCATTGGGGTTCTCCGGTATGATTTCATTGAGCAGGGGGGAGGTCCTGACAACCGGGTCATCGCAGGCCATGACTGGAGGACTCTCCATATTATTCTGCGGCATAAAAGAGATGAGTTTCTTTAAATAGTCGATTGCGTCGATTTCGGATTTGGCTGCATAATCGCAGACACCGCTTTTACTGGAGTGCATGGCTGCACCGCCAAGCTGTTCGACGGTAACGTCTTCGTACATGACGGATTTGACAACCTTCGGGCCGGTCAGGAACATATAAGAATTTTCCTGAACCATGACGATATAGTCGGTAAGGGCAGGAGAGTAGACCGCCCCGCCGGCACAGGGACCGAAGATGGCCGAGATCTGTGGGATAACACCCGATGACATGACGTTTCGCAGGAAAATATCGGTATATCCGGCCAGACTTTCAATACCCTCTTGGATGCGGGCGCCACCAGAATCATTGAGGCCGATGACCGGTGCACCGTTCTTGGCGGCAAGATCCATGATCTTGCAGATTTTTTCGGCAAAGGTCTCTGAGAGCGAACCACCGAGGACGGTAAAATCCTGAGCGAAGACATACATCAGTCTTCCGTCAATGGTTCCAAAACCGGTGACGACTCCGTCTCCTAAAAATTGCGTGTCTTCCATACCGAAATCTCGGCACCGGTGCGTTTTGAACATGTCAAACTCTTCGAAAGTCCCCGGGTCGAGCAGCATCTCAATACGTTCCCTGGCCGTCATTCGTCCCAGAGAGTGCTGTTTATCTATCCTTTTCTGACCGCCGCCCAGTTGAGCCTCATTCCTGAGTTTGAGCAGCTTATCCAATTGTTCTTTGGTCTTCATACTATCTCCTTGGCACAGAGTTCCTTGAGACGTCCATCTGGGGAGCCGGGCAAGTAAGGGAGCTGAGCTGTCCCATAACTTACGCGGGATATCTCTTAAAAAAGTACAGTCTAGTTCGAAACCGGTCCAGAGTCTCGTTGCTTGTTAATCGTGAAGCTGGTCGGAGGCCCCCGGTGGAATTTCCTATGATTTTGGCTGGTTTTGCTGTCCTAAGTTTTTTTCTATAGTTCTAATCGACAATGAAATGATCGATTGGGAAATCTTGATAATTGTTTGATTGGAGATGATATGCCGGATGTGGAATACAGCCAGACGGACAGAAGTTTCGAGTCCCAGATTTCCGTCTATGCACCACATGCCGGCATATCGGCAGCCTTCTTCGACCTATTTGTTCAAGATCCGTTGGGAATATAGGTCTTATGTTCGCATTTCGGAAGAGATTTTTTCCTCTTCCAAGCCACCTTTCCTGCCAATCGTTCGGCACCTCAGATCACCCTTTGGAGCACGCCCTTCAAAGGGAGTCAAACGAAAGCACGGTCTTCTGCCGGTGGATAGACCGCAGATGCAGGAATCTCTCCCTAGGGACTAGGTTTATTTGAAGACCTCCTTGCAAAGTTTACCAAGACTTCCAAGGTCTTTACAGACATGAATGCCGCTTTCCTGCATTGCTTTAATTTTCGCGTCAGCTGTGCCTTGACCACCGCTGACGATGGCACCTGCATGTCCCATTCTTCGTCCTGGAGGCGCAGTTAGACCGGCAATAAATCCAACAACCGGTTTTTTCATATTGGCGGCTATCCAGGCGGAAGCCTTTTCTTCGGCATTCCCGCCGATTTCACCGACCATAACGACCGCCTCGGTCTCCGGATCCTCATTAAACCGCTCAAGGCAGTCAAGGAAGCCGGTGCCGTTTACCGGGTCACCACCTATCCCTATACAGGTTGTTTGCCCAAGGCCTTCCTGGGTCAACTGATGAACGACCTCATAGGTCAAGGTTCCGGAGCGGGAGACTACGCCAACCGGCCCCCCGGGTTTATGGATTCGTCCGGGCATGATGCCGATTTTGCATTCACCGGGAGTAATAATTCCAGGACAGTTCGGTCCGATAAGACGTGAATCTTTTTGGGCCAGATAATTTTTGATCTTCAGCATGTCCATCACCGGGATTCCTTCGGTGATGCAGACGATGATCTCTATATCGGCATCGATGGCCTCTAATATGGCATCTCCGGCAAAGGGCGGGGGCACCAAGATCATTGAGGCGTTGGCACCGGTCTGCTCTTTTGCTTGCCGAACGGTGTTATAGACAGGGACGGCATCCATGGATTGCCCGCCTTTTCCCGGGGTCACTCCCGCCACGACGTTGGTTCCATATTCAATACACTGCCGGGTATGGAACTGACCTTCCTGGCCAGTAATGCCCTGAACGAGCACACGTGTTTGTTTATTGATTAGAATACTCATGTCCTTCCTTCACTAGTAGGTGGTAATCTTCAAATTTCTACAGTAAGTTGCAAAAACGGCTCCGTCCGGATTAAAGAAACTCTCACTGGAGGAGCCCTCAGGCTACAATCTCAGCAACTTTTTTTGCCGCATCGGCAAGATCAGCAGCATTGATCAGTTTCAAACCGGACTCGCGTAAGATTCTACGGCCTTCTTCCACATTCGTGCCTTCCATACGAACAACGACAGGAACGGAAAGCTGAACTTTCTTGGCAGCCTGTACCACACCACTTGCCAGCACGTCGCACCGGAGGATACCGCCGAAAATATTGATCAGAATACCTTTAACATTGGGATCACTGAGGATGATCTTAAACCCGTTCTCGACCATTTCAGCGTTGGCTCCACCGCCGACATCGAGGAAGTTCGCCGGTGAGGCGCCGGCCTGTTTAATGATGTCCATGGTGGCCATGGCCAGTCCTGCTCCGTTGACCATATTGCCGACATTGCCATCCAGGTTGATGTAATTGAGGTTGTATTTTGCTGCCTCAGCCTCCTTGGGATCATCTTCTTCCGGATCATGCATCTTGACCACGTCCGGATGCCTAAAAAGGGCATTGGAGTCAATGTCCATCTTGGCATCAAGGGCCATAATTGCATCTTCTCCGGTGATGATCAACGGGTTGATCTCCACCATCGAGCAGTCATAATCCACGAAGAGTGCGTAGAGATTTTTCAATAGAGCTGCAAAAGGTTTGCGCAGGGCCGGTTCGAGTTCCAAACCGAAGGCGACCTGGTTCAGATGATAGCCCTTGATTCCGGTAAGGGGGTTGATGGAAACCTTGATGATTCGATCAGGATTGGTTTCGGCAACTTCTTCGATGTTCATTCCGCCATCCTGGCTGGCTACAATTGTGATGGTTGCGGTCTCCCGATCCGGAATGATTGAGAGGTAAAGCTCCTTTTTAATGTTAACCCCTTGTTCGACAAGTACCTTGTTGACTTTTTTGCCAACTGAGCCTGTTTGCTTGGTAACAAGCGACATCCCCAGGATAGCTCCTGCTGCCTCGACGACTTCTTCCGGCGTTTTGGCAACACGTACGCCGCCGCCTTTCCCTCGGCCGCCGGCATGCACCTGGGCTTTGACTGCCACCGGCAGTCCGAGTTGTTTGGCTATTTTCGCTGCTTCTTCGGAACTTGTGCTTACCTCGCCGTTCGGTACCGGGACATTGTATTGACGAAAAAGCCCTTTTGCCTGGTATTCATGGATCTTCATAAATCTTTCCTGTAGTAGGAGGCCGGCTGCCGATCAGCCAGCCTCCTCAAGAGTGTTGAAATGTTGGGTCAACCGCCGGCAGGCGGCAGTTGACTATGAATGAGTTTATGCTTTCGGAAATCCCATACCTTTTAAGGTTTCGGTGATTTCATCAATAATTACAGGATCGTCGATGGTTGACGGGACCCTGAATTCCTTGCCGTTGGCGATGGACCGCATGGTGCCGCGCAGGATTTTTCCGGAACGGGTTTTCGGCAACCTGACAACCCTGGTGACCTCTTTGAAGCAGGCAACTGCACCGATCCGGTCGCGTACCATCTGGACGAGTTCTTTGGAAATGTCTGCCGGATCTCTGGTAACACCTGCTTTCAAAACGAACATTCCGAGAGGTACCTCGCCTTTGAGTTGATCGGCAGTTCCGAGGACTGCGCATTCGGCAACATCGGGATGGCTGGCGATAATCTCTTCCATGGCTCCAGTGGACAAACGGTGTCCGGAGACGTTGATGACGTCGTCCATACGTCCCATGACAAACACATAGCCGTCCTCATCGACAAAACCGCCGTCACTGGTCTCATAGTATCCCGGGAAGGTCGCACAATAGGCTTTGACAAAACGGTCATCAGCCTTAAAAAGCGTAACCAGGTTTCCTGGAGGAAGCGGGAGCTTGACGACGATATTCCCTTCCTTGCCGGCGGGAAGCTCGAACCCTTCGTTGTCGAGGATCTTGAGGTTGTATCCAGGGCAAGGCTTGGTCGGTGAACCGGGCTTGATCGGAAGCTCCTCGATGCCACGGCAGTTGGCGGCGATGGCCCAGCCGGTCTCCGTCTGCCACCAGTGATCGACAACGGGCTTTTTGATCAGATCGGTTGCCCAATAATAGGTGTCGGGATCAAGGCGCTCGCCGGCAAGATACAGGCATTCAAAGCAGGAGATGTCATATTTTTTGAAAAGCACTCCATTGGGATCTTCTTTTTTGATCGCCCGGAAAGCAGTCGGGGCGGTGAACAGGCTTTTGACCCCATGTTGGGAGATAACGCGCCAGAAGGCACCTGCGTCGGGAGTACCGATCGGCTTGCCTTCATAGATGATTGTGGTGGCGCCTTTGATCAGCGGACCGTAGACGATATAGGAATGACCGACAACCCAACCAACGTCGGAGGCTGACCACCAGACGTCGCCGGCATCGATATTGTAGATTGCCTTCATGCTCCAGTTGAGAGCAACGCAATGGCCGCCGTTGTCTCTTAAGACACCTTTGGGCATTCCTGTGGTTCCGGATGTATACAGAATGTACAGCGGATCGGTTGCATCCAGTTCAACACAGGCGGCAGGTTTGGCTTTAGCTATAACATCGTTCCAATCATAATCGTAACCGGCTTTCATGTCGGCCTTTACGATGTCGCGTTGGAAGAGGATGCATTTTTCAGGTTTATGGGCGGAAAGTTCAATTGCCTTGTCGACAAGAGGTTTGTAAGCCAGGACCTTTTTCCCTTCAACTGCGCCGGAGGCGGTGATGATGACTTTGGGCTCGGCATGATCGATACGAATGGCCAATTCGTTGGCGGCGAATCCGCCAAAGACCACAGAATGGATAACACCTATTCGGGAACAGGCCAACATGGCTATGGCTGCCTGAGGGATCATCGGCATATAGATGATAGCGGTATCACCTTTCTTTAGGCCTTGTTCCAGAAGGGCTCCTGCAAAAACGGAAACCTTATCCAGCATTTCTTTATAGGTGATTTTCTCTATGGTGTTGGTTACCGGGCTGTCGTAAATAACAGCAACTTGATCACCACGGCCGTTCTTGACATGGCGGTCAAGGGCATTGTAGCAGGTATTCATTTTACCGCCTTTGTACCAGCGGTAAAAAGGAGGATTTGAAGAATCCAGGACTTTGTCGCATTCTTTGAACCAGTCAATACCCTTGGCTGCCTCGGCCCAAAATTCTTCGGGTTGATTAATACTACGGGAAAATACAGCATCAAAATTAGTCATAGCTAGTCCTCATTTGGTCTGATATTTAATCCACTTGTCCCATCCACCTGTCTGGGTCCCTCTTAGGCTTATACCGTATAGAACACAATTCTTCAAGAGATTTCCTTTAACATTGTTACTGTAGTCTATACCCCCAGATAAAACCCGAAAACGATATTTGTGGAAAATAATTAGATATTTATAACTCGTTGCGGCTGAGGCATACCCCTAAAACTAACTGGTTTGTGTTGTATCTATAAAACCATGTTTTCTTATTTTAAATAATATAATTAAACGAAATTAAACGAAATAATATTTATACCAATTAAAAAATAAAAAATAATAAGAACATTGTTACCGTTTGCGTGATCACTGTTTTATGAAAACGTTTTTTCTTTGTCAAGAAAAAAAATCATTTCCCGTTATAATTACCTCCAATTTCAGCGATATGAATATAATAAACATTTAATATTCAATTAGTTATATCTAAATAGCACAACAAGGATCTTGATTCCGCTCATTCCGGACGATAATTATCTGAATCGGTATCATGTTTACATTTCATAATAAGAGAAATGCTGTTCTGCAAAATCGGGAAAAGGAAAATACCCAATAACAAGCCATGGCTATCGATCCTAACCCGGATTTCGCATGAACATCGTGTCTAACAAACGATAATGTATGAATTGGTTTGGAGATGGGTTCAGGAAACTGCAAATAGTGGTTCGATACAGTGTTCACCAAAGGCGTCCTGAAAGAAGTGCCTTTGGTGAACACTGTGTTGATTTGCTTCTAGGTGAGTTCTCTCGAACGGTCGGATATTTTAATCATCTCAATTTGCATCATTTACTGTGCTCGCGGTGTGAAAATGGACGTTCATGAGAAATGCGGGTTAAAAGCTTCTTGCAAAAATAAGGTATAAACCGTGCCTCTAAGGTAGAAGAGGGAATAGTGGGAGGAACTTTTACACATTCCTCAGGTGAAACCGTATGAAATCGATCTTCCTGCTTATGAGAATAGGTGAAAATCACAACCCGGAAGGTTGAGCTGCTATTTTACAGCGGTCGGCGATCCCGGTTTACACCTGAGAAGTATAGCCTGTATTTTTAGACCGAAAGTATAATGGTCGGTAGTGTTATACCAGGAGTTGTAACCAAATCCTATAAGACTGCCGCCATCTTCCCAGTCGTCAAAACCGAATTTCCATCCGAGCCAATCTTTGTTGAACTTATGGACGTCCTTGGGTCCATAGGTGAAAAATCCGAAATTTTTTGGCTCGTCCGACGATTTACGGCTGAGACCGATAAAGATCATATCCGCTCCTTTACTTTCAGCGAACCGGGTGATTCGATCACCTATTTGCTTTCCTGTTAAACCGGTTGGCGTGTGAATGATGAGATGGGAGAAAACACTACACTGAGCGGGCACGTCTTTTTCCTGGAAGACAACCTGTGTTTTATCGGTAGCTGGAAAAGTGTATCCTTTATATACAGGCGGAGTTGCAGCGCACCCGGCCAGCAATAAAAGAGGTAAGACAAAAAGGAGAAGGGGCAGTCGTCTCAACATAGCAACCTCGTTTTGAATGTATTGTAGTACGGCATTTGTTGATATTTTTACCGTATCGAGCAGTTGAACGCAAAAAGAATTTCACCAGGACAACAATGACTATTGCCTGCCATAACGTTCTTCTATTTTTCTATTGAGTGCCTCACGAGGAAACCAGCTCTGGGTTTTGAAATAGACTTTCCAAAGAAACACATGACCGCCCGGATCGCGGTCTATGGCCTGGATCATATCGCAAGAAAGAAGACTGTCGAAGGCAGAGTCCAACGATTGTGATGAAATACCTGAGTGGCGTGCCAATTGCAAAGGCTCTGCTTCGCAAAAATCAAAATCTCGTGCCCGATAGACCTTGTCGAAATTCTCATCAAGGTAGTCGGGATCCTCATAGAGACGGTAAATATCGCCATCGAAAAAGCCGAAATGGCGCATTACGGGGTAGAGTGCCTGGGCAGTCGGAGTCAATTCACGCCAGAGCCCTTTTTCCAAAAGACACTTATAAAAGGGAAACGAGCGACCGGGAACCCTGGGTGGGGCGGCGATGAAGAATTTTTTCGACCGTCGTCCACGTGGAGTAATATAATTTGTAATTTTTATATTATACAGACCATCAAGTCCTTTTACCCCATTTCTCACGGTCTTGTCGGTTCGCCCGGAGAGGATGGAGATGGTTCGTTCGGCGGGGTAGGCGATTCCTTTCTGATTGCGGTGACAGGCGATGACCGGAAAAATGGACTTTGATGACTTGGGCAGCTTGGCCCAGATCATTTTTTTTATCAGTTGACCATCGAACCAGAAATGAGAAGTCCAGTTGATATCTTCTTTAAAGCGATACATTGTCCATTTTATCGGCTTAGATAAAAAATCCGCAGGTTGTTCATCGGTGTAGGTTGCTGATTTATCGTTTTACCCCTGCAGCCTTCCAGAGGTATTGCGAGCGAGGCCATCGGTTTTCACAAGGCGGAGCAAATGATCGGATAACTTTGGCAAGTGTACCCGGGTTATAGCAACTTGGCAATGATTGTCATCAGTGCTAGAAGATGAGTTCATTGAAGTAGGAAATGGAAGGAAAATCTTTGGAAAATTGAATAGGCAGTCGCGAACTCGGCCTGGCCACATGGATGAGATGGCCTATTCCATAGTCTCGTGCCGCTCGCAGGACTTTTTCGGTATCATCAGCAAACAAGGTGCGTTCCTTGTTAAAATCGAGCATGAGTTCAAGACGTCTCCAGAATTCCGGATGTTCTTTGGCCTCTCCGATTTCTTCTGAACAGATAACAGTGGAAAACCATGGCCCCAGGGTTGTCTTGCGCAGCTTAATTTTAAGGGTCTTGGAATGGGCGTTGGTCACCAGATGGACCTGTTTGCCGTTTAAGTGAGTAAATTTTAGAAAATCGATGACATGGGGGTGTACCTGGATGAGGTGGTCGATTCGACATTTGAGTTCAGGGATATCCAGTTGCAATTGTTCGGACCAGTAGTCGAGGTCTGTCCATTGCAAGGTGCTTTCCACCCTTTGATAGCGCCCAAGAAGGGCCTTTTGTGCCTCAGACGGGCTCAGGCCGTTGACTTTGGCAAAGACCTTCGGCACATATTCTTCCCAGAAATAGTCGTCGAAGTACTTATCAAGGAGTGTTCCGTCCAAATCCAGAAGGACGGTATCGATATCGGACCAGTGAAAACGGGGTGTTATGGGGTCAGCAGGTGACGATGTCATGGGCATAACGATAAGAGCTCGGAAACGGTTTTTCTTATGGAGGAAAAAATTGTTTCGCTGGTGTCAAGTTGGGCCTGGATAATGAGTTTGCCTTCCGGGGTGAGCCTTGACAGGTTCCCTTCTTGCAAATACAATAAGAGATTCTCAGGAGTTACGGGAGTATCGTCTTGGAAGGAAAAAACAAGATTGTCCTTTCCTCTTTCCAGTTTATTGATACGAAGACGCAAAAGGTCTTTTTTCAGAGACACGACCTCGAAGAGGTTGACGGTCTCTTCCGGCAACGTCCCATATCGGTCTTTCATCTCATCTTTGAGATCAGTAAAGGCCAACTCATCCGCAGTTGCTAGTGTTGAGATCCTTCTGTAGGCAAGATACCTCTGGTTGGCATCCGGGATGTAATTTTGCGGAATATAGGCGGAGATTTGGAGATTAATCTCAGGATCGAAATCATCGGCTATTCCTTCCTGTTCCGCAGATGTCCTGGCCTTGAGGTCGGTTACGGTTTTTTGCAAAAGGTCGAGGTAGAGGTCGTAGCCTATTGCGGCAATATGGCCACTCTGCGAGACACCGAGCAGGTTCCCTCCGCCGCGTATCTGCAGATCGCTCATGGCCAGTTTAAACCCTCCACCCAGTTCGTTATAATCCATCAGGGCCCGCAGACGTTGTTTAGAATCTTTGCTGAGTCCGTCCATGGAAGGTACCAGAAGATAGGCGTAGGATTGGATATTGGAGCGGCCCACCCGACCGCGCAACTGATAAATCTCGGCCAGGCCAAGTCTGTCGGCCTGGTTGATGATAATGGTATTGGCGGCAGGAATGTCAAGGCCCGATTCTATAATCGTTGTACAGACCAGGACATCAATTTCCCTGTTTACGAAGAGGACCATGACCGCCTCGAGATCGCGTCCTTCCATCTGGCCGTGGGCAACGCCGACACGGGCCGTCGGAACGAGTTTTTGGATGGTTGTGGCGATTCGATGGATGGACTTTACCCGGTTATGGACGACAAAGACCTGGCCGTTTCGCCTGAGTTCTTTGGTGACTGCCTCTTTGATAACAAGATCGTCATAGCGGGCGATAAAGGTTTTCACCGGCAGCCTGTTGACCGGCGGAGTCGAGATGACTGACAGATCACGAATTCCCAACAGTGACATCTGCAGGGTCCGGGGAATTGGTGTCGCCGTCAGGGTGAGGACATCCACTTCGGCTTTGAGGTGTTTGATCTTTTCTTTGTGACTGACGCCGAAGCGGTGTTCTTCGTCGACGATCAAAAGACCGAGATTCTTGTAGGCTACATCTTTGGACAACAATCTATGGGTGCCGATAATGATATCTATTTTACCTGTTGCCAGATCTCTTGTAATCCGGCGTTGGGTTGCCGTGCTCCGGAAACGGTTGATGCATTCGATGGTAACCGGAAAACCCTGCAGTCGTTCCTTGAAAGTGTGCATATGCTGTTCGGCAAGAACTGTGGTCGGAACCAGGATGGCAACCTGAAAACCGTCTTCTACAACCTTGAAGGCAGCTCGGATAGCGACCTCGGTCTTCCCGTAGCCGACATCGCCGCAAACCAGCCTGTCCATGGGCCGATTGGAGGTCAGATCTGAGATAACATCGGTAATGGCTTTGTCTTGGCCGGATGTCTCGTCATAGGGAAAAGACTCCTCAAGTTCGTGGAAAAGTTCAGCCGGAGTTGAAAATCTTCTGCCTTCCCGAATCTCCCTTGTAGCATAGATATCCAGAAGCTCCTGGGCGATTTTCCAGACCTCTTCTTTGACTTTTTTCTTGATGGTCTTCCAGGTCTGGGTGCCGAGTTTATCGATCTTGGGCAGGTGATCGGAGAGTCCCTGATACCGGCTGATCAGGTTGAGACGATCCACCGGCACATACAGTTTGTCGCCGTCCCGATACTCGATAAGTATGAAATCATTGCAGACGTTGTTGAACTCCATGGTGGTCAGCCCCAGGTAGATGCCGAGTCCGTGGTCGCGGTGAACGACAATATCACCATTGTTTAATTCGGCAAATCTTACCGGTTCTCCCTGTGGGCGGCGTTGTCCCTTTTTCCTGCTTCCCAGACGCATTTCTCCGAAGAGTTCGCTTTCCGAGAGGAAATGAAGTTTGTCCTTCGGCAAGCTGAAGCCTTCCTGCAATGGATGACTACAGAGATAGAGGAAATCTGGGCTGATGGATATTCTAAGATCTTTAAGGAGAAGCGGTGGATCAAGCAGACGGATGTCATGACCGTGTTTTTCCAGGAGTTCCGCCAAATTTTTGGTATGACGATGAGAGCGGCAGCAGATCATCACCCCATCACCCTGTTTTTGCCAAGTACGTATTTGGTCCGTGAGTGGGGCGAGCAGACCGCGTCTTTGCCGCTGGGCTCCTATGTCTTGTTTGAGCAACAGATGGTTGGTTGAGGAAACGGTAATTTTTTGGCTTTCCTCTTCGTAAAAATCCGTTATGAAGATACTGGGTGAGGCGGTGAAACGCTCTTCCAGCTGCTCCTTGCTCAGGAAGAGATCTGCGGGTGTAAAGGCGCAGAGGAAGTTCTTCTGCGCCTCCTGATAATTAACCTGTATGCGTTCGGTGACCAGCTGTATGGTCTGCCGGCATGCCTCGGAATCTATAAGGATAATTCGACATTCTTCGGGGAGAAAATCGAAGACGGAAGCCACTGGTTTGTCGCAATCTTGATAAACGAGGGGCAGGAGAAGCTCAATACCTGCAAAACGCCGGCCGGTTAATAATCGGTCACGAATCTTTCTTGATTGTGCTGCATCCCAATCCAAAGATTCGGCGTTTTTTTCAAGCGCCGAAAGCATCAGTTCCTGGACCTTGGTACCGGCACGCGGGAAAAGGATATCGTTGACCGGCAACAGGGTCGCCTCGGCGAGCTCCGTTTCGGAGCGCTGGCTTATGGGGTCAAAAACACGGATTGAATCGATGGTATCACCGAAAAAGTCAAGACGTATGGGTCCGTCCTGCAAGGATCCGTCTTGATTGGGGAAGGGGGGGCAAAAGATGTCGATGATGCCGCCGCGTACGGAGAAATCCCCGATCCTTTGCACCAGTGCCACCTTTTCATAGCCCGTGTGTATCAGGTCGGAGATCAGTTTTTCCTGGTCGAAATCTTCCCCTGCCATAAGCAATTCGGCATTTGCCGAAAGGACATGTTTCGGCATGGTCCGGCGCATCAGTGTCTCCACCGAGGCCAAAAGGAAGAAGTCGTGTGGATTTTCCTGGAGAGAGTAGAGGGTTGAGAGCCTGGCGGCGGTCGTCTGTTGGTCCGGCGAAAGAGGTGTATAAGGGGGAATTTCGTACCCGGGGTAAACGAGTATTCTGGCGTCGGTGAAGAGACTGAGATCCTGCTCAAAGAGCGTTACCAGATTTTCATCAGGCAGGATGCAGCAACAAGGCCCGGGCGTTGCAAGAGCGCTCAAAAGAGCAGGACTGCTGCCACGCAATCCTGCCACGGCTATACATCGTTTGGCCAATGCCGTTTGTGTTAATAACAAGGAAGACATCGATAAAAAAAAGTGCCGGCTGCGTTAACGCAACCGGCAAAGAAAATCCTTTCAATCAGAGCCACTAGCAAAAAGGTCTTTTCGCCCAAACTCCGCGTTATGCTCAAAATGTTATCCTCGGAGGAAAGCACCCTCAGGGTATAAACTTCGACTCCGATATCACTTATATGCCTGCGGTAAAATTTTTCGCATGCCTTGATTTTTAAAAAAAATCCTCATTTTGCAAAAGGCTCAATCATATAATTAAATCAGAAAGCTCCGCCAATAGTAAAATCCCAAACCGAATGCGGCTCGCCGGAGTGTGGATCCAGATTGTATCCCCATACAAGACGCAGGGGACCAATAGGCGAGAGCCAGTTAATTCCGAGACCGGCTGATCTCCTGTACCCTCTTACCGTCCAGCTCTGGTCATTATCTAAAACCTGTCCCATGTCATAGAAGATAACCCCTTGAACCCCTTGTTTAGCGACAAGAGGAAACTGAATTTCAGAGTTGGTATACCACATCTTGTTGCCGCCGATGAGATCGCCGGTTTCGGGGTCTTCCGGGCTTATCTTGGCATATTTGAAGCCACGGACCGTGTTAATCCCGCCGAGATAAAACCTTTCGAAAACCGGAAGCTTGCCACTCTGGTTTTCCCAGACCTGGCCTGCTGAACCGCGAAGGTGGAGGACGGTGTCTAGGAAAAGGGGGAAATACCAGGATGATACTCCTTCTACCTTGGTAAATTGGGAATCACCGCCAAAGGGACCTCCGGCGTATTCAATACTGACTTCATTATAAGAACCTTTTGTGGCCCCATAGAGACGGTCGCGAACGTCTCGCCTGAAGGTATAGGTAACCGCACTCGTCGTATGAATATCTTCTGAAGCCCTGATGATATAGGCGGCAGTGTCACTGACATTGGTTAAATGGGTGTCTGTAATACTGTACCCGCCGACGCCTACCCAATCTTCCCAAATGGGATACCCGAGACGGATACTGCCACCTTCTGAATTTTTGGTGTAATTGGTGTAATCCCGGTAAAGTTTGAAAAGATCGAGACCCAATGACAGGTCGGAGTCGTTTACATGCGGATTATAAAAGGAGAGATCAAACACCCGGCTGGCGCTGCCGGTATTGGCACTGAAGGCCAAGCGGTCTCCCAGGCCCATAAAATTGTCCTCGGAAATTTCCCCCATAAAGATCAGACGATCCACCGTGCTGTAACCGGCCCCGATGGAAAAGCGGCCGGTGCTCTTTTCCTTGACATCGATGTTGATGTTCATAAGCGATGGGTCACCGGCAGGTTCTGGAGTGAGACTCACTGACTCGAAATATTGCAGGCGCTGCAGCTTTTCGGAGCTGGTCCTTAATTTTTTTGAGTTGAATATCCCGCCTTCGGCGATCTTCAATTCACGGCGGATAACATTATCTCTTGTTCGGGTGTTGCCCCGGATGGTGATCCTGTTGATATAGACGAGGTCCCCCTTTCTGATGTTTATATCGATGTCGAATCGTTTGGCTGAGGACGATTTTTTGAGATCGGGACGTATCTCGACAAAGGCATAGCCTTTTTCCGAGTAATAATCCTGTATCTTGAGGATATCTTCACGCAGGACCTTTCGGCTTAAATATTTTTCCTTACGTATAGACATCATATCGATTAGCTTCTGTTTGCTGGTTATGAGATCGCCATTGAAATCGATGGTTCCTATTTTATAGCGAGGTCCTTCGTCGATATCGAAGGTGATATAGAGCCACTCTTTGTCCTGGGTTATTATCGGATCGCTTATCTTGGCATCCAGGAAACCGTGATTGTTGTAAAAAGCGACGATCCGGTCGGCATCCTGTTTCAACTGATCCATGTCCAGGAGTCCTTTATCTGTGAGCCAAGAAAGGAAGATGTTGTGGGTTCCCGTTTTCATGACATCTTCAAGGTCACTGCTGTCAAAGGTTTTATTACCGCGAAAACGGATTTCCTTGATATATATTTTCTTTCCTTCCTTGATGGTAAAGGCCACGGCTGCTTTACCTTTAGCAGGGTAAGTGGTTTTGGCGGTGACTTTGGTGTTGTAGTATCCTTTTGATTTGTAGAGATTTTGGATGGCCTCGATGGTATTGTTGATTCTGGCAGGATTGAGGATACTTTGTTCTCTGAGATTGGCCGCGTCCTTGACGTCCTTTTCCTTAAGTTCTGAAATGCCGGAATAGGTTATGGAACTGATGATCGGCTTTTCCACTACCTTGAAAATAACATTCTTTCCTTCGGGAGTGTCTTTCACATCTATCTGTACATCGTTAAAGTATCCCATTCGATAGATGGACCTTAGGTCTTTTCTGAGCTCAGCCGGATTGTAGATATCGCCGACTTTGGTTTTTATTTTTCTTAAAATCGCACCCGAATCGATATTTTTGTTTCCTTCAGGTGCAATGGAGGCGATGGTATAGGCCCGATTTGTATAGGCGACAATGTCGTTTACGATTCCTGCCAGCGCTTCCGAGAGCTCTGCCGTCGACTTGGCCTGTCTTGTATAAAATGTGGGAGACGTCGGACTCAGGGAGTCATAGACCTTGACGTCAATACTGATCAAGTTTCCCAGGACGGTCAGGGTGCCGATGGCGACATTGTTCATTCCCGTGAGCGCAGATATATGCTTGAGGTCTTTGGCGGCGGGTGGCCAGGCAGCGTTGTAGTCGACCATTTTTTGCGCCTGCTCCCTGTTGATCATGGTGAGCCCTGCATTGTTAAGAGCCGTTTTTAAACCTGCGTCGGCCATATCGGATAGTTCTTTTGCTTTGGTTCTGCTATCGATTTTCAGAGGGAGAAATGCCGTGTTCTGCTGGATGGCATTCGCCGGTGTCGAAAACAATGGAAGTTGGAGAAGGAAAAGTAAAAGGACGAATTTCTTTACCAGCAAAGATTGTATGGTTGAGATTTCAGATGGTCGTTGCAATCCCATGGATAATCCTTTTTCCGTTAAGAGTTAAAGGTGTAAATATCAGTAATGCGTGCAGGCCAATGAAAAATTCGTTAGAACCTTAGAAATTCATTTCATGCTTTTGGGAATGAATTTCGTGAAAGGTACTTATACCCCCTTGTGGGGTGTTAGAGAATATTATTCGGCAGTGGAAATAAAATCTGGCCCATTATGCCATGTTTGGGAGAAAATGCAAAGCACACAAACAGGACGGGAGCGAAAAAGATCCATGTGAATTTTTCATAGTATTTTTTCTCCAGGTTTTATTGTGTTAAAGGGGTAATTTTGTTGTTTTTATTGCAAAATCGACATGTTTTGAGTGTCGTACGCAAAATATCAATGTTTCATAGGAGCCTATAAAGTTCCAAATCACAGGGGATGAGGTGGATGGACAAAATCGATTGGATCCGTAAAATTGAATTCAGCCGGGTTCTTGACCTGCTCTTTCCACCAATCTGTGCCGCGTGCGGTAAACAGTCGATGGGGCTTTGTCTCTGTAAAGCTTGCAGGGAGAAAATTCGATACCTGTCTTCGCCTCTGTGCGAACGGTGCGGCATGCTTTTTTTGCCGGAAAACGGCGAAGACCATCTCTGTGGCGCCTGTATCAAGAACCCTCCTCCTTTCAGTCTGGTCAGGAGCGTGTGTCTTTATTCTGCACCTGTGAATACGCTCCTGCACGGCTTGAAATACAGAGGCGACAGGACGACCTTGAGCGCTCTCTCTCAGATTGTCGCTCCCTTTGATTTTACAACGTTCTCATCAGTCGATTTTATAGTCCCGGTACCCTTGTTTGGAAAAAGACTGCGGCAAAGAGGCCTGAACCAATCCGTTTTATTGGCGCGGTTATTCTTTCCCGATAAAAAAGCAGCCGTTGTTCCGGGGCTTATTGTCCGGATACGTGATACCTTGCCGCAGACAGGTCTTGACGGCGCAAGAAGGAGGCAAAATCTGCGAATGGCTTTTGCCGTACCCAAAGGGGAGGCGCTCAAAGGAAAACGCATCTGTTTAGTGGATGATGTCTTTACCACTGGGACGACCATACGTGAGTGTACCAAGGCCCTTCTGCGGGCGGGTGCCTCCGAAGTCCGGGCTGTGACAATGGCCAGGGTGGTGGAAAAAGAGATCGCCAGCCGTTTGGAATGCCCTTAGGGTATCAGTCCGGGTAGTGCCATTTTCTTCACATTTAGCAATAAACATAGCTTGCTGGAGTTCATCGCCAAAAAGTCCGGACCTGACGCAACCTGGGCTGATGAGAAATCCTGATTAGGTAAACATTCTGAAAATAGAAAGGGATACTTATACTTTCCACAAAGAAACGGAGCGCCGCCTTCGAGGTCCTTTGATGTTTCCATGACAAAGGAAGTCAGAAAAAATTTTTTTTTTATTAAATTTTAATAAAACCCTTGAAAGATCGCCATTCCCGGTAAATTGCAAATAAAATTTCGATTAATATTTAGAAAAATAAAGCAATATAGAGAAAATTTGAATTAAATAATTAGATTAAATTGTTGATAACTCCGGCGTTACATAGATAATAAATTGAAATAAAAAGATAAATTTAGTAATTATGCGAGGGCAATAGAATTAGGGCTTCCAGAGGTCCTGTCGTGGAAAGCCGGGCTGTATCTGTATCCGGAGTTGTTGGTGTGTTTTAACGGGCTTTAAAAAAAATTTCTGAAAATCGTCTTTGACGGAAAACCAAAAATGGAGTTTATCATCGGTCATGCATGGCGTTGTTGACACCTTTTTCCTGGCTATATTCGGCAGTGAAAATCATGAAGTCCGCTCCTTGACGACAACGGCATGATTATACCTTTATTTTCATGATTCCACATACATTTGCTGTAGAGAGACACCGTACTTGTTCTAGATCGGCATTAAATCTTTTTTTTCTGGAGAGAATCGATGGTTTGGGATAAAGCGAAGGATATTCTACAGGAAGAGCTGGGCGAAAACGTCTACACTCTTTGGATAGAACCGCTTGCCTGTGAGCAGGTTCAGGAAAACAGAATACGGCTGGCCTGCCCGGACCGGTTTTTCAGTGCCTATGTTGCACAACATTATCTCAACATCATCCAGGAAAAGGTCAACGAAATCGATCCGCTTCACAGGAAGGTGATTCTCTGTGAAAACGGAAGCAGGCTGCAGATTCCACCTCTAAGAGGCGAACAGCTTCGGCTCCCGAATATCCCTGTTGGCGGGTCGTGTGTCCGTCCGCTACATCCTCGGTATACGTTTGATGAATTTATGGTTGGAGAGAGCAACATCCTGGCACATTCCGCCTGCCGATCGATGTCTATTAATGACGATTCCATAGGCCCCTGTCTGTATATCAACAGCTCCACCGGCCTTGGTAAAAGTCATCTCACCCAGGCCGTTGCCCATCAGATCCAGTTGGCCTCACCCATGACCCGTTTGCATTATGTTACGGCCCAGCAGTTTTCCTCGGAAATGGTACGTGATATCAAGGCCAATACCATGGAGAGGTTTAAAAGAAAATACCACGAAAATTGCGACCTTCTCCTGATAGAGGATGTTCATTCCCTGACAGGAAAGAAGAAGACGCAGGAAGAGTTGAACGAACTCCTGGATTTTCTCATCAAATGCGGTAAAAGGATTGTCCTGACAGCCAACAGACCGCCGCGGGAGCTGGATGGCATCGATGGCGAGTTTCGTTCACGGATGGCATCGGGTTTGGTGACCACCATCCAGGCTCCTGATCTGAAGACTCGCGAGAGGATCGTATTAAACAAACTCACTTACCACAAATTACAACTGCCGGAATCCCACGTCACCTATCTTGCCCAGCATATAAAAGGAGACGTACGTCAGATCGAGTCAGCTGTCATCGCCATTCGAGCCAAGGCAAAATTGACGTCCTGTCCGGTGGAGATGGATCTGATAAAAGACGTGGTGCAATCGGTGGTCGGTGATCCAAAGACATTGACCTCTCAGGTAATCAGCGAATTTGTCGGCGGGCAGTATAAGGTGAGTGTCCAAGAGATGCAGTCACGGTCGAGAAAAAAGGCCCTGACCTTTCCCCGCCAGGTGGCTATGTATCTTTGCCGGAAACACACCCAGGAGTCTCTGGTGGATATCGGCAAGGCCTTTAAAAGGGATCATTCGACGGTATTGCATTCGATCAAGGTAGTAACCGATCTTACCCTGCGCAACACTTCCGTAGGTGAACAGGTCAGACTTTTAAGCAATAGGATAAAGAAATTTTAAGGCAACCTTGAGAAATTCGAATTGAATTTCTCAAGGTTGCCTTAAGCTTAAAAATACACCCCTTTGACGACAGTATCTTCAGCCGGCCTATGTCCTGCCATGATGCTGTCGGCAACCCTTCCTGCCGTTCTGATCATATCGTTGATACCGATTCCGTCCCAGCCGAAACCGCAGACATAAAGCCCGTTGTGCTTGCCTATCAACTTATTGCGCCAGGCTAATAGCTCCGGATATCCTTGCTCCGGCTGCGGAATTCCGCTGCAGTTACGCAGAATTTTCCAATGAACAGGCTGTTCTGTGATCTCTAGTATATTCCGAATATCTTGCAGTGCATGGTCAAGAAGTACCTGCTCGTCAAGCTCCGCCCTATCCGGGTGTCTTCGTCCCCCGACAAGGACTTCGATCAGAGAACAACCTCCCGGAGCCCTTGCCGGAAACATATTGGATGAGAAAAGCGTCCCCAGGGTAAAGCGGTTTTCACGATGCGGGATCAGATAGCCAAAACCTGGCGGCAGAAGCTTGTCTTTGTCAAAACCCAGTACCACAGTAGTGATTTTGGCTTCCGGGATTTTAGAAAGAGGCATTTCACCGTCGATATCTCGTAATAGTGCAAGTGATGTATTGATTGGCAGGGCCAAAACCAGGTTTCCGGCCTCAAAGGTCCCTCTTTCCGAATCGACAGCCCATCCATATTCTGTTTTTCGAATTTTCATGACCGGGCAGCCGCAGATCAGTTCTGCTTCCGGTCTAAGAAACGCGGTTAGACGTTCCGGCAATCTGTGCATGCCGGTCGGAAAACTGGTCATTGCCGGCATGGATCGCCTTCTGCCGCTGCTTTGGCGGTTTTTGGCCAAGAGCCCGCGAATGATCGAGCCGTGTCTCTTTTCAAGAGCTCGTATTCCGGGCATGACTCCGTCAATGGTCAGCCTCTCCATATCTCCTGCATAGGTGCCGGTGAGGGCGGCATCGATAAAGGGAAGAAGGCCAGGTCCGAAATGGTATTGGGCCCACTGGGAGACAGACGGCTGACCAGCCAGGGGCTTCTTCCGGATATCATCCAGGACGCGAAGTTTATCCCGCCATGTGAGAAGAGGTGTAGACAGGATGGTACGTGGGGTCTGCGGGATCTGCTGCAATTTTCCGTGAAGGTAGACGTACCGGACAAATCGGCCCAGCGGGGCTTTGATACATTCGGTCTCTAAGCCGGTTTCAGACAGAAGTTCTCTTGCTTCCTCACAATTATCGAGAAAACCGTGCGGCCCGGCCTCGGCGATAAAGCCTTTCTCATTGTAGGTCTTTATAACGCCACCAGTTTTGTCATTTTTTTCGAGCAGCAAAAAGGTGTGCCCATAGCACCTGTTTTGTAATTTACGGGCAACGGTCAAGCCGGAAAGTCCGGCGCCGATGATCACTGTGTCTGTCATTGAAGTATTTTTCTATAAATAGTGGTTCTTAAAATATTCTCGTAAGTTACGGAAAGAAGAAGCAATCCTGTAATGGGGGTTGACAGAGGATGATATATGCTTACCATTTTCGCCGACTTTCAGGAAAAAATCAACGGAAAGGGTAGCAGAACGCGCCTCTTTTCTCTGGACGATGCTAAGCATGAGGTGAATTATGAACGAAAAGACCTATGAATTTAAGGCGGAAACAAAAAAAGTTCTTGATATAGTTATAAATTCGCTCTATACAGAGCGAGATGTGTTTGTCAGGGAGCTTATTTCCAATGCTGCAGATGCACTGGAAAAATTCAGGCATGAAAGCCTTACGGTCCAAGATGTTTTCGATTCACATCTCCCTTTGGAAATTACCGTCAGTCTGGATGAGAAGAACCATACACTGACCATAGCCGATACCGGTATCGGCATGACCCGGACCGAACTGGAGGAAAATCTTGGGACCATCGCCCATTCCGGCTCAAATACATTTCTGAGCCAGTTGACCGAAGCGGTAAAGAAGGATGTCAGCCTGATCGGGCAGTTCGGAGTTGGTTTTTACGCAGCTTTCATGGCCGGGGAAAAGGTTCGGGTACAGAGCCGCTCCTGGGATGGCAGCGAAGGACACGAGTGGGAATCGGACGGTTCCGGTTCCTTTACCATCCGGGAGGAAACAGGTCTGCATCGCGGCACCAAAGTCATCGTGGAACTCAAAGAAGATGCCCACGATTATGCAACAAAATGGAAGATTGAATCGATTATCAAACAATATTCAGCTTTTGTTTCCTTTCCAATCAAACTGGAACAGGAGACGATCAACACTGTTCAGGCACTCTGGACGAGAAATAAAAGCGAGATTGAAGACAACGATTATATCGAGTTCTATAAATTCATCGCCAATGCCGTGGATGAACCAACCTATCGTCTCCACTTTACGGCTGATGCTCCTCTGGCGATCAATGCACTGCTCTTTGTTCCCCAGGAAAATTTTGAGATAATGGGTTTCGGCCGAGTCGACCCCGGCGTCAATCTGTATTGTCAACGTATCCTGATCGATCAGCACTCAAAGAATATCTTGCCGGAATGGCTGCGTTTTTTGAAAGGAGTGGTCGACAGTGAAGATCTGCCGCTGAATATCTCCAGGCAGGCCTTGCAGGATAATACATTGGTGAGAAAAATTCGTAAGGTGATTACCAAGCGTTTCCTGAAATTTATGGATGAGGAGTCGGCCAAAGATGCCGAAGCCTATCTGCAATTCTGGCAGACCTTCGGTATCTATATTAAAGAAGGTATTACCTCGGATTTCGAATTTCAGAAGGAGCTCGGCAAGCTGGTTCGTTTCGAATCCTCCAAGTCGGAACCGGGCAAACCGATACCTCTAGCCGATTATATTGGCCGAATGCGTCCGGATCAGGAAGAGATCTATTACATCAACGGTCCAAGCCGGGAGGCCATCGAAGCGGGACCCTATATTGAGATGTTCAGGAAAAATGATATCGAGATCCTGTACACAATGGAGCCAATCGATGATTTTGTCTTGACGCATCTTGGCGAATTTGAAGGCAAAAAGCTGGTCTCCGCAGATCGAGCCGATCTCTCTCTGCCCAGTGGTGCCGACAAAACGGAAGAGGAAACTCCTGCTGCAGAGCAGGAATCGAACAGGCTTTCCAAGGAAGATGGAGAAGGTCTGCTTGCCTGGTTTAAGGAAACGTTATCCGATAAAGTCAATGAAGTTATCAAGTCCAAGCGGTTGGTCGATTCTCCTGCCATGATCGTCAATCCGGACGGTTATATGACCTCGACCATGGAGCGGGTTCTCTCGGCAAGCCGTGTCGAAGGGGGGCTTCTCCATGAGAAGAGCAAGAAAAATCTGGAGATTAATCTTGCAAACCCTCTCATCATGCAGCTTGCAGCTTTAAAAACCAGCGATCAGGATTTTGCCAAAGAGGTGGCCTGTCAGATTTTCGATAACGCGATGATCCAGGCAGGCCTCCTCGTAGATCAGTTGACCATGGTGGAGAGGAACTACCGGATTCTTAAACGAGTGGTAAATACCTGAGGATGAATCCCTGCCTATGCAAGATACCGGGAAATTAAGTCATTGTGCCGCGTTACCTATGAGGCTTTGACACCAATCGGCCGGTTCTCCAGAGGGGAATTGCACATAAACGTTGAAAAATAGCGTCCTACAGGCTATAGATCGGATACGTTGCAATGTTTTTCATGTCCATTTTACAGGGAGATAGATATGCCCTTTCTACGTCGTTACAGTATCCTGGTGTTGGGTATCTTGGTTTTTTTTACTGGATGCGCGACGCATGCCGTTCGGCATCTGGCATCTGATGCAAGCCTGATTACCATTGGCAAATCAACCAAAAATGATGTCCTGACCTATCTTGGAGAACCGGATTCTGAACGAACGGTCTCTGCTGATACCAAGCAATGGGTCTATTTTGAAGAGAAAAAATCTCTGATGCAAAAGGCTCCCGTTATCGGCAAGGCCTTCAATCCGGTAGGTTACGGAATGGTATTGATTACCTTCAAAGGTGATCTCGTGATTGATTGTCGGTACAGTTCCTTTAATGAAGACGAGTTCGACTGGGCCAAGGGCTATTCCTGGCAGGATGTGAAAGAGTAGGTGTGAAGGACAGTTATGCGACAGTCCGGGAGAGGATGATCCGTGAGCAACTCCTCTCGCGTGGGATATCCGACGAGTTGACCTTGAAGTCCATGGGCGAGGTGCCCCGGCACCTCTTTGTCGACGACGCCATGTGGGCCAGGGCCTACGGCGATTATCCGCTGCCCATTGCCGCTGGACAGACCATCTCCCAGCCCTACATCGTTGCCTATATGACCCAGGCCCTGGAGCTTAAGGAAACGGATAAAGTTCTCGAGATAGGGACAGGTTCGGGATACCAGGCGGCCGTTCTGTCCCGGATCTGCGAAAAAGTGTATACTGTTGAGCGTATCCACACACTGCTGGCCGCAGCCCGAAAGACTTTTGATAAGCTGCGTTATTACAATATCGTTTCCAAACTGGATGACGGGACCCTCGGGTGGCCGGAAAACGGGCCCTATGATGCCATCATCATCACAGCAGGCGGCCCGAAGATTCCCGAGCCGCTCATCACCCAACTGGCAGACAATGGCAGGCTGATTATGCCCGTCGGTGGCCAGCACGTCCAGATACTACAGCTCTTGACCAAAAGAGGCCAATCAACCGAGATCTCCTCTCTTGAGAGTGTGCGTTTTGTCAACCTTATTGGTGAGTTCGGCTGGAACAATTAGGCTATTTTATCCAGTCGTCGGTCTCGTCGATGGGAGCGAAACCGCGGCGAATGGTATTTTCACTGACCAGTTTCGGGTCCATGAACTGCAGCAGATAATCCGGCCCCCCTGCCTTTGATCCGACACCGGACATCTTGAAGCCTCCGAAGGGATGACGCTCTACCAATGCACCTGTGCAGCCCTTGTTCAGATACAGATTGCCGACGTTAAACTCAAGGCGTGCCTTCTCGAGATGGCTTGGACTCCTGGAGAAGATGGACCCGGTCAGACCAAATCGGGTGCTGTTGGCCCACTCTACCGCCTCATCCATATCCTTGGCCTTCATGACCGCCAACACCGGTCCGAAGATTTCTTCTTGGGCAAGCGTATGAGTCGGGGTGATGTTTTCGACAATGGTCAGCGGTACATAATAGCCTCCGGCAGGTGCTTCCCGGCACAGGAGGATTCGTCCCTCCTGTCTGGCAAGCTCCACATAGCCTTGAATCGTCTTCTGGGCGTTGTCGTCTATTACCGGACCCATATAGTTGGCTGGATCTTCCGCCGGTCCTATGGCAAGCGAGCCTGCCGCCTGTACCAGGCGATCGATGAATTTTTCATAGATCGGGGCGACAACGATGGCGCGGGAACAGGCCGAACATTTCTGACCCTGAAAGGCGAAGGCCGAGAAGATGACCTGCTTGATCGCCTCGTCCAGATCGGCGTCGTCATCGATGATGATGGCGTTTTTCCCGCCCATCTCCGTTACCACCCGTTTGATCTGTTGCTGGCCTGTCTGAACGGTTGCCGCCTTGGAAATGATACGCCGGCCGACTTCCATTGAGCCGGTAAAGGCGATGACCGACACATCGGGGTGCTCCACCAGGTAGTCGCCCATTACCGAGCCCCTTCCCGGCACATAATTAAAGACACCGGCTGGCAGGCCGGCCTCCTGAAAGATTTCCAGCAGGGTATGGCCGATAACGGAGGAGGGACCGGCGGGTTTGTAAAGAACAGGATTGCCTGTGACGATGGCGGCCGCACTCATACCGCAGCTGATAGCCAACGGAAAGTTCCACGGAGCGATGACTGCGGCAATCCCTTTTGGCTGGTAGAGGAGATGATTCATTTCACCCGGTGCCCTCCCCATCCTGCGAGGTGTCCCGAGCCGGATCATTTCCCGGGCGTAGTATTCGAGAAAATCGATGGCCTCGGTGACATCGGCATACGCCTGTCCCCATTGTTTGCCGACCTCAAGGATCTGCCAAGCGGACAGAAAGGGGATCTTCTTGCGGGCGATATCGGCTGCCTTGAAAAGATATCGGGCCCTCTCTTCCGGTGCCAGGGCCTTCCAGGAAGGAAAGGCCTGGCGGGCGGCAGCAACCGCCTGGTCTATCTCGCCTACGGAGGCCTGGCATACCTGCCCAATAATTTCGTCCGGGGAGGCCGGATTGACCGAGGCTATGGTATCAGCTGTTGTGATATCCTTGCCGCCGATATGCAGGGGATAGGTTTTTCCCAGGTTGCTGCGCACCTGAGCGATGGCTGCAACAAAGGATTCCCTGACCGCAGCCTTGGTAAAATCGACAGTGGGTTCATTTGTAAATCTGGCCGCCGAGACCTGTTTATTCGACGAAGTACCGCCCTGGAGAAAGTTCCGTTCCAGGGTCGCAAGCGGGTTTTCCATAAGATGTTCCACATCCTTTTCTTCAACAAAGGTCTGGCGGAGGAAGGATTCATTGGCGGTATTCTCAAGCAGCCGGCGAACCAGATAAGCCATTCCGGGCAACAGGGCACCGAACGGTGCATAAAGCCTGACGCGCCCGGCAACATTTAAAAGACCTTTGCGAACCGGTTCAGCCATGCCGTAAAGCACCTGAAATTCATACCGATCCTGAGGGACCTGCAGTTCTTTTGCCATTTCCATGGCCGCCGAGATCGAACGGATATTATGGGACCCGCAGGCAAGATAACAGATGTCATGGTTTTCCAGAACCAAACGCGTATGCCGCTCAAAGGCTGCATCGGTTTCCGCCTTGTTGGTATAGACCGGAATCTCCCAGCCGTTCTGCTTGGCAACCACTGTTTCGTAGTCCCAATAGGCTCCTTTGACCAATCGGACGGAGATCGGCAAATTGCTCTCTCTTGCCCATTGCAGCAAGTTTTTGAGATCGGCATCGGTGTCTTGAAGGTAGGACTGCAGGGCGATGCCAAGGTTTCCATGCTCGCGAAACTCCTGTTTTGCCCGCATCCTCTTATAAACCTCAATGGTGATATCCTTGAAATGATGATGCTCCATATCGATGCGCATGGAGGCGTTCACCTCGATGGCCTTCCGGTAGACAATTTCCAAACGTTTGATGATGCCTGTAACCGAACCTTCGAAGTCCATGGGATCGATCTGGGAGAAAAGTGCCGATGGCTTGACTGAGATATTTACGAGTGGTGCATATCCCCAATCCAGCTTCTCTCCCCCGATTCCTTGCCATTTTGAGCTGTTTTGTTCTAGTGCCGTTAACAGTTCAAGGTACATATCCATGTACTTGACGGCCTCGTTTTCGCTGACTGTTGCCTCACCCAGGATATCAACGGTAAAGGTGAAGCCGTCATTTCGGATCTTTTTGATGGTCTTCAAGGCATCTTTAATATTTTCTCCGATGATGAACTGCTTGGCCATTGTCTCGATATTGGAGCGGATGACCATATTCATGACTTTCCCGGTCACCTTGCCGGCGATGCCTGTTCCTTTGGCACCCCATTGCAGGACCTTGGGGATCTCCTGATCGTCTGCACCAAAGTACTCCTTGATATGCCGGGACAGGGATTCGGAGGTGTTCAGGTACGGCAGGACATCGACGAATCGAAAAAGCTGCACCTTGAAGGATTCGTTTTTCATACACCAGTCCATAACCTTCCCCATCCACCAGCCTTTGTTGAAGATGGTCGGGGCTTCGCCGCTGATGCTTTGCAAAAATTCTTTGCTGCGCTCTATTATTTTCCGATCCAGAGATGAATTTGCCATGGCGGGGCTCCTTTTCTAATATATTGTGGCTCTGGTCTGGTGAAAAATCCGGGCCAGATACAGGTAATGATCATATTCAGAGGAGATTCCTTCTCGTTTAGGGTTAAGGCCAGAAAATTCCAGACAGAGACTTTTTATGTACGGGATCTAAGTGGGATCTTGTCCGTCTGAAGATTTTCCTTCTTTTTGTATTCAATAAGATCAGCTGCAATGGCCTGCTGTTCCTTCAGCGTATCGAGCACCAGTGTCGTTCGTGAATCCGTAACACCCTTAATGGCACCTATCTTCCTGAGCAGGATGGTCAGGGCATCGGTGCTATTTATCTTCGCTTTTATCAGGTAATTGAATTCACCTGCAATCCAATGAACCTCCTGGATCTCGTCAATTGCGGCGAGCCTGCGACCGATGTCAGTGCCGCCTACTGCATCTGTTGTTTTTATGTGGATAAAAGTCGCCAGTGCAACTCCCAGGGCTTTGTGATTGAGACGGGCTTCATAAGCCAGGATAATCCCTTTTCTTTCTAGTTTCTTAACCCGTTCCAAAATCCCGGAAGGAGCCATGTTGATAGATCTTGCCAGCTCTGCATTGGAAATCTTGCTATTTTTCTGAATTATATTCAAAATTTGGAAATCAACTGAGTCTATCATGTAAAATTATCTCCTATTTGTTGAATTATATTCATATTGCCGCCTGTCTGTCAAATGGATATTCAACTAAATCGTTTTACACGTGCAAGAGAATGTAGGACGGGCGGTATATTGATAAGGTAAAAAAACGGAAGGGATTTTACTCTCCGGCCTGTTTTCTTTTTGAAAATAGGATTGCCACTAATCCTCATCCATCTTGAAAAGGCAATTGATGGGAATACCCAAGGTTTTCTTTTTGTCCTTTTCACTGGCTCGACGGGCCTTATGCGATGCACCTCGGGCACCTCCATCAATTGCTGGGAGACCTGGCTGAGTTTCGGTGGTAATCGATTTGAAAATGATTGGGTTGATGTCCAGGCGATGTTTTTTCGGAAGTGGGAAAAGAGAATCAGCCAGTTAGGGTGGAACGGTTATCCTGCCGGTAAGGAGGCATATTGGCCGGAAAAATTTGTAACAAAGTG
>JBJKRL010000099.1:0-12639 GCA_046704745.1 Desulfocapsaceae bacterium
GCGTATTTTAAGAGCGAGCTCGAGAAGCTGGTTTCTCATTTTCCCAACATTGTTCAGCAAGTCAGGGGCTTGGGGATGATATGGGCGCTGGTGTTGACCGAGGAGGCCGTAAAGAGAGGACCGGAACTGGTCCAAAAGATGCTTGAAAGAGGGTATCTGATTAACTTTGCAGGAAATGTTGCCCTTCGCTTTGTCCCGCCGCTTATTGTTGCCATTGAAGAAATCGACCAGCTGGTAGCGGCTTTGGCCCAAGTCTTTGCCGAGTGATGGGGAAATTCTTTGCAAATCGCTTCTTTTTTTGTAAATATAAACCTTTTCCCCGATGAACAACACAGTGCAATTTCCGGTGTGATTTCAAGCTCCGGCAAGGGCACTTTTCCGGTTTGGAACGAGGTGAAGAGTCATGCCTAAAGATTTGTTGTCATTACAAGATTTTACCAAGGACGAACTTGTTTGGTTTGTTGACAGGGCGCAGGTTCTGAAAAAAGAGAGGAATGCCGGGGTCATGCACCGACAGCTGACCGGAAAAACAATAGGCCTCGTCTTTGAAAAGCCGTCCACCAGAACCCGGGTTTCTTTTGAAGCGGCCATGTACGGCCTGGGAGGTCAGGTAATCTTCCTTTCGGCCAGAGACACCCAGCTGGCAAGATCGGAACCGCTCAAAGATATGGCCAGAGTTATGGCTCGTTATGTGGACGGGATGGTGGTTCGGACCTTCGGCCAGGAGGTCGTAAACGAGCTGGCCCGCTATTCGACGGTACCGGTGATCAATGCTTTGACCGATCTGCATCACCCATGTCAGGTGTTAAGTGATGTGATGACGGTCATTGAAAAAAAAGGTCCTATCGACCAATTGAAGATTGCCTGGGTGGGTGATGGTAATAATATGGCCAATTCCTGGATCCAGGCGGCCTGCCGCTTGGGCTTCGAGTTGACCCTGGCCTGCCCGGAAGACTATGCGCCGGATGCAGTGATATTAAATGAGGCGCAAGAGCAGGCGGTACGGCCGATTACCCTGTTGCACGACCCCAAGGAGGCGGTGACCGATGCCGATGTTATCAACGTTGACGTCTGGGCCTCCATGGGAATGGAAAAAGAGACGGATATCCGGTTGAAGGTTTTTAAGGATTATCAGATAAATAGCGAGCTGTTGGCCCATGCGCCGGCCCAGACTATCATTCTCCACTGTCTGCCTGCCCATCGGAACGAGGAGATCACAGACGAGGTGTTGGAGTCTGAAAAATGCGTAGCCTTCGATCAGGCGGAAAATAAGATGCATATGCATAAGGCAATTTTAGAAAAACTAATCGGCGGCAAGTAAACCAAGAGAAGAACAATAAACTGAAAACCCAATGATTTTAAGCTTGAGGCAGCAAAATTTCAGAGGTAAGTCAGGGCTTGAAAGCAAAAAAGCCGATAGGTTGGAATCTGAATTTTTAGGGGTTATGAATGATTTCCGTTGCATGACGGAGGTGATACATCGGTCTGGAGAGCAAACAGCTCCTGCCGAAATGAGGTAAAAGGATGGATGTAAAAAAGATAGTGTTGGCCTATTCCGGTGGTCTGGATACATCGGTGATTTTGAAATGGCTGGCTGAAGAATACGGGTGTCCCGTTATCGCCTATGCAGCCGATATCGGACAGGAAGAGGATTGGGATGCCGTTCGTAAAAAGGGCATGGCTACAGGTGCGCAAAAAGTTGTGGTCTCTGATCTGAAAGAGGAATTCGTCACCGATTACATTTTCCCCGCCTTTCGGTCCAATGCCATTTATGAAGGTTCCTACCTTCTCGGGACCTCGCTTGCCAGGCCGCTGATCGCCAAAGAACAGATCCGTATCGCCCATGAGGAGGGGGCTGATGCAGTCAGCCATGGGGCAACGGGTAAAGGAAACGACCAGGTCCGTTTTGAACTGGCGTATCTTGGCATCGATCCTAAGCTCTCGATCATTGCCCCTTGGAGAATTTGGAATCTTAATTCCAGGCAGAAGCTGGTGGAATTTGCCAAGGCCCACAATATCCCGGTTCCGGTGACCAAAGAAAAACCTTATAGTTCCGACGAGAATCTCCTGCACATCAGCTATGAAGGGGGAATACTGGAGAATCCATGGAATGAGCCGGATGAGGCTATGTTCAAGCTGACCGTCTCTCCCGAGCAGGCTCCGGATAAGCCTGTTTACCTGGAGATCGATTTTGAGCAGGGTGACCCAGTAGCTCTTGACGGTGTCAGAATGGAGCCGCTGGCCCTGTTTACCCGGCTCAATGAATTGGGCGGCGCCAACGGGATCGGCCGTCTTGATCTGGTGGAGAACCGTTTTGTCGGCATGAAATCTCGAGGAGTCTATGAGACCCCGGGCGGCACGGTTCTGCGTACTGCCCATCGGGCTCTGGAAACCATCACCCTGGATCGGGAGGTTATGAAGATCCGGGATTCCCTGGTCCCCAGGTACTCGGAGCTTATTTACAACGGTTTCTGGTTTTCTCCGGAACGAAACCTCTTGCAGGGGACCATGGATGCTGCCCAAAAGACGGTAAACGGCAGAGTCCGGTTAAAGCTGTACAAAGGCAACTGTACGGTGGTGGGCCGGAAATCGGAGAGGTCACTCTATCAGGAGGATATTGTCACTTTTGAAGAGGACACTGTCTATAATCAGGCAGATGCCACGGGCTTTATTCGACTAAACGGCCTGCGTTTGCAGATCCAGGCCTTACAGAAGAAATAGCAGGCAACGATGCAGAAAAAGAAAAGCGGTTCCGAAAAGCTGTGGGGTGGACGTTTTGCCGAGGCGACTGCCGGGTCGGTGGAGGCGTTTACCGCATCGATCCACTACGACTCCAGGCTGTATACGTACGATATCGCCGGCAGTCGGGCTCATGCGACCATGCTTGCCGCCCAGGGGATTCTGTCGGCTGAGGAACGAGATGCAATTCTCTCGGGACTTTCTCAGATCGAGTCGGAGATCGAGGCCGGTACCTTCGTTTTCAAACGCGAACTGGAAGATATTCACATGAATATTGAAAAGGCCTTGGTGGACAGGATCGGACCGGCCGGGGCCAAACTTCATAGCGCCAGGAGCCGTAACGACCAGGTTGCCCTTGATTTGAAACTCTACCTGCGGGATCAATGCGACCGCATGTCAGTTCTCCTCGATGATGTCCGGAGAGCCTTTGTCGTTCTGGCCAGGAAATATCTGGGCGATGTCATGCCGGGGTATACCCATTTGCAGCGGGCCCAGCCGGTTCTGGTCTCGCATCACCTGCTGGCCTATTTCGAGATGTTCGGCCGGGATCGCGAACGACTCTTTGACTGCAGGAAAAGACTGAACCTTCTGCCCTTGGGCTCGGCCGCCATGGCCGGAACCGGACTGCCCGTCGACAGGCTGCAGGTGGCAGAATACCTGGGTTTTGACGGGGTTACCGCCAATTCCATGGATACCTGCGGCGACCGCGATTTCGCCATCGAATTTGTCGGCTGCTGCACCTTGATCCAGTTGCACCTTTCCCGGATGTCGGAAGAATTGGTGCTTTGGTCGAGTCAGGAATTTTCCTTTGTTGACATCGCCGATAAATTCTGCACCGGTTCCTCGATTATGCCGCAAAAGAAAAATCCGGATATTCCGGAGCTTATTCGCGGCAAATCCGGCCGGGTGACCGGGAGCCTGGTGACGCTTATCACATTGATGAAAGGGTTGCCGCTCACGTACAACCGCGATCTGCAGGAGGATAAGGAGCCGGTCTTTGATGCGGTGGATACGGTTTCCGCCTCCCTGGCCATCATGGCGGAGCTTTTGGCTAATCTGACTTTTAATACTGAAAGGATGCAAGAGGCAACCAGAACAGGATATATAACCGCCACGGACCTTGCGGACTATCTGGTCCGGAAGAACGTGCCGTTTCGCGAGGCTCACGGCATCGTCGGCCGGGCGGTGGGCCATTGTCTTGCCAAAGGATGCGAACTGGATCAACTGAGTCTTGACGAGCTGCGAACCTTTTCGCCGGTCATCGAAGAAGATGTTTTTAAGGTTCTGAGTGTGGAAGGTTCAATCAACAGCCGTATATCATTGGGAGGAACCGGGATCCTGCGGGTTCAGGAAGCGCTCGGTCTTGCCGAACAACAAATGGGGATGAGAGAATGAAGATTGTAAACGGTGCAAGCGTTGCTGGATCTTTTTTGCTGCTTATCGGTACATTGCTGTTTGTCGGTGGGTGTGGCGTGAAGACCTATCCCGTACCGCCGGCAAGAGTCGTTCCCAAACCCATAGAAGATCTGCGCTATACAGTTGATCAAAAAGGGGTCACCCTTACCTGGTCCTATCCCGTGAAAACGATTAAAGGAACGGACATTGATAGAATTTCGTCTTTTGATCTCTATCGAGCAGTGGTGCCGCTGGATAATTACTGCAAAGGCTGCCCGATTCCGTTTGGTGATCCCATGGTGCTGCCGGGTGGAGAAAACGAGCAGGAAGCTCGGCGCATCGCAACGTATCAGACATCCTTGTTGCGGTCCGGGAACAAGTATTTTTTTAAGGTTCGTTCCCGAACCAGTTGGTGGGCGGAGAGCGATGATTCCAATATCGTTTCCTTTATCTGGCATATTCCGGCGAAGGCACCTGCGGGGGTGAAAGCCACAAGAGGGGATGGCAAGGTAACCCTTAACTGGGAGCCCGTCACTCGCTATATGGATGGCAGTAAGGTTGATATGCGTGTGCAGTACCAGGTGTTGCGCAGCCTAGGCGGAAAAGCCTACGAGGCAATGGGAAAACCCATGGCCGGTACCGAGTTTGTTGATAGCAAGGTCGTCAATGGTCAGAAGTATTTCTATAAGATTCAGAGTGATCTGGTTATTGAGGGGAACATTGTGGGTGGTGGTACCAGTAAAGAAGTCAGTGTGGTGCCGGTTGATTTGACTCCGCCATTGCCACCAGCAAGCGTGACGGTCATAGCTGTAGAGGGCGGTAACAGAATCTATTGGGAAAAATCAAAGGCAAGCGATGTCGCAGGCTACCGGATCTATCGTCGATTGGCGGATAAGCAAAAACCCGAACTGATCGGTGAGGCCGGTACGTCAGCAGTTTCGTTTATCGATACGCATGTTCCCGCGGATATACGAGTCTACTATTCGATAACGGCCTTTGATAAGGCCAAACCGCCCAATGAGAGCGAACACTCGAAGGAGGCTACCCTCAGGCATTAATCGGCAGGCGGGAACTCGAGGAAGAGTTACCTGTTGTAATTGTAACGATTATTTAGATAGAGAGTTTGTGACGTATGAATCATTTCAATCGCAGGAAAGAGGAACTCTTTTGCGAGGAGGTGGCGGTGGCCGAGATAGCCGGTAAGGTCGGCACACCTTTTTACCTCTACAGTAAAAGAACCCTGCTTCAGCATTTTCAAGCCTTTGATTCGGGATTTACAGGGGTAAATCATCTTACCTGTTTTGCAGTCAAGGCCTGTTCGAACATAGCGATTCTGCACCTTTTCGCCCAGGCGGGAGGGGGGGCCGATATCGTCTCGGGAGGTGAACTCTTCCGGGCCTTGAAGGCCGGAGTTGAGCCGAAGAAGATTATTTATTCGGGAGTGGGTAAAACTGAAGAGGAACTGCGTTATGCACTTGAATCCGGGATTCTGCTCTTTAATGTGGAATCCGGAGCAGAGCTTGACCGTTTGCAAAAGATTGCCCTTAAAACCGGTAAAAAAGCCCCTGTCTCTTTCAGGGTCAATCCGGATGTCGATCCGTTAACCCACGCTTATATCTCTACGGGTCTGGCCAAGAACAAGTTCGGGATCCCGATTAAGGAGGCGATGGGGCTGTATGAACAGGCGGCCGCCATGGAAGACATTGAGGTGATGGGCGTTAGCTGTCACATCGGCTCGCAGCTGACCAAGATTTCACCCTTTGTTGAATCAATGACCAAGATAAAAGCCTTTGTTCGGGATCTTGGTAAAAAAAATATTGCTCTTCGCTATGTGGATCTCGGAGGTGGGGTTGGAATCACCTATGACGACGAGACACCGCCGCATCCCCGTGATTATGCCGAGGCCATTAGAGGAGAACTTGAAGGTCTTGACTGCACCTTGATATTGGAACCGGGGCGGGTGATCGTAGGCAATGCCGGAATTCTGGTGACCGAGGTGCAGTATACAAAGACGAACAAGGCAGGTGATATAGAGAAAAAATTCGTGATTGTTGATGCAGCTATGAACGATTTGACCCGTCCTAGCCTTTACGGCGCCCACCATACCATCCTGCCGGTGATTGACAGAGGCGCTGCCCAAGAGAAGGTGGATGTGGTCGGCCCGATTTGTGAAACCGGTGATTTTATGGCAAAAGACAGAGCGCTGGCTCGGGTGGAGCAGGGAGATCTGCTGGCGGTGATGAGTGCAGGGGCCTACGGTTTTTCCATGTCATCCAACTACAATTCCCGGCCTAGGGCGGCTGAGGTCCTGGTGGATGGTGACCGATATACCGTAATTCGTAGGCGCGAGACCTTGGAGCAATTGATCGAGGGAGAAGAAATTCCTACATTTCAGGAGTCGTAACATGACCGGTTTTTTTCCCATACCTTTTACCAAAATGAGTGGTACCGGCAATGACTTCATCATCGTTGATCACCGGAATCCCGTAATTCCCGTGGATGAGCAGCAGGAGCTGGCGCGCAGGATCTGTCGTCGGATGTTTTCGGTGGGGGCCGACGGCCTGATTCTGATTGAAAATTCAAAGGTCGCCGATTTCAGCTGGCGCTTCTATAACGCCGACGGGTCGCTTGCGGAGATGTGCGGAAACGGAGCCCGATGCGCAGCCCGCTATGCCTACGTCAACAAGATTGCCGGCGCCCGGATGAGTTTTGAGACCATAGCAGGAATCATTGAAGCGGAAGTTCTCGGAGACGATGGAAATGTGCGGTTAAAGATGACACCTCCCGTTGATTTTCGGTTGGGGCTTACACTCGAACTGGGTGGAGTCCGGCAGGATGCCTCATTTGTCAACACGGGTGTTCCCCATACGGTGATCTTCGTTAAAGACAGTAAGACGCCGGTTAAAGCGTGGGGACGAGAGGTTCGGTTTCACCAAATGTTCCAACCGGCGGGAACCAATGCGAACTTTATCAGGTTTTTAAAAGACGGCAGGCTGCAGGTACGTACCTATGAACGTGGAGTGGAGGATGAGACCATGGCATGCGGAACCGGTGCCGTTGCCGCGGCGCTCATTGCAGCAATACAGAAAAAAGCCTGTTCCCCGGTGCAGCTTGTCACTTCTGGCGGGGATCCGTTGACAGTACTCTTTGACCTGCTGGAAGGACCCAAGGCCGAAAATGTCTTCCTGCAGGGACCGGCGAGGATAATCTATGCAGGTGAATTGACTTCCGAATCTCTATTGTAGAAGAAGGTGAAGTTAAAAGGAAAGACACAAAGAGGTGAGTTATGAAAAAATTCCATGGCGCAATGGTAGCACTTGTAACGCCGTTTTCCGGCACCGAACTCGATGAGCAGGGGTTGGTCGGGCTAATTGAGTTTCAGATAGAAAACGGTACTCATGCGATCGTCCCCTGCGGGACGACGGGAGAATCGGCGACCCTTTCCTTTGAGGAGCACAAACGGGTTATCGAGCTGACGGTCCAGACGGTGGCCGGACGGGTGCCGGTTATTGCCGGTACCGGCGCCAATAACACCTTGGAGGCCATCGAACTCACTGAAAGTGCCAAAGAAAGCGGGGCCGATGCGGTCCTTTCGGTGACCCCCTATTATAATAAGCCGAGTCAGGAAGGGTTGTATGAACATTTCAAGGCCATTGCCAACGCAGTGGATATTCCGATGTTTCTCTATAATGTGCCCGGACGCACGTCTATCAATATGCTGCCGGAAACGGTGGCACGGCTGGCGGAATTTGAGAATATCATCGGCATTAAAGAGGCCTGCGGCAGCCTGCAACAGATTACAGATGTGATCCGTCTGTGCCCAGACGATTTTATCCTGCTCTCCGGCGATGATTTTACCGCCTTACCGACAATATTTGTTGGCGGCAAAGGAGTCATCTCCGTTGTCTCCAACGTCTATCCAAAGGCCATGTCCGAGTTGATTGAGGCGGCCCTGGAAGGAAATATAGGCCGGGCTAATGAACTCAACCACAGGCTTTTTCCGTTAATGAAAACCATGTTTGCCGCCCCGAGTCCGGCACCGGCGAAAAAGGCGGTCGAATTGATGGGCAAGATCGCCGACGGCCGTCCCAGGTTGCCTCTGGCCCCCATTGATGAGGCGGCCCTTGCCAAATTAAAGGCCGCCATGGAACAACTCGGATTGCTGTAAAACTGAATCCTGAAACCGATCAGAGCAACCAGGGGGGTATAACTATGAAAAAGGTGATCATTGCCGGTGCTGCCGGCCGAATGGGACAGCGGGTTGCCAATATGGTCCATGTTCATCCGGAACTTGCCTATGTTGCTGCCTTTGAGGCAGCCGGTAACCCTGCCATCGGTAAGGATGCCGGTGAGGTGGCCGGACTGGGGCCGATCGACGTTCCCATAGAGGCAGGGCTCGAGGCGGTTATTGACAAGGGAGATGTGATTATCGACTTTACCTTCCACAAGGCGACAATGGAATTTGCCCGTCTTGCTGCCCAAAAAGGAAAAGCCATGGTCATCGGTACAACCGGACTGACTGCCGAAGAACTTGCCGAGCTGAAAAATCTGGCCGGAAATTTTCCCTGTGTACAGGCTCCGAACATGTCGGTCTGTGTCAATGTTCTTTTTAAACTGGTAAAAAAGGCCGCGGCCATCTTAGGTGAAGACTATGATGTCGAGATTATCGAAGCCCACCATAAGATGAAAAAGGATGCCCCAAGCGGCACGGCTATAAAACTCGGGGAAATGGCCGCAGCCGGGGTAGGCAAAAAACTGGCCGATGTTGGGGTGTTTGCCCGGCACGGAATTATCGGAGAGCGACCAAAGGGCGAAATCGGCATCCAGACGATACGGGCTGCCGATATCGTAGGAGAGCATTCGGTTTTTTTTGCCGGCCCGGGTGAGAGGCTCGAACTCAATCATCGCGCCCACAGCCGTGATCATTTTGCCAAGGGTGCCGCAACTGCAGCGGCCTGGGTCGTCGGCAGGAAGAACGGGCTCTATTCGATGTTCGATGTGCTTGGTTTGCAGGATCTCTAGGCCGGATTTCTCATCAGTTCAGGCAGCGCCGGGTCCGAAGTTTTTGGCAATGAACTATAGTGAACTATGTTTATTGCCACCTGTGAAGAAGATGGCGCCGGCTTGGCTGACCTTCGGTGAACATTGTGTCAAATTCAGTTCAAATAATAAGAAATATGACAATTTGAAAATAATTAAAATTTTTGAATCAACACAGTGTTCATGAGAAATCCAGGTTAGGTACTGATGGCAACAACGATTACCGCCTTTATCGGGCTCGGCTCCAATCTCGGTGACGGCAAAAGGATCCTGCAAGCCGCCTGGGAACAATTGGGTCGGCTGCAAGGCGTACGACTCTGCGCTTTGTCACACCCTTACGGGACCGCCCCGGTGGATATGGAGAGCAGCAATTGGTTTACCAACGCAGTGGGCAAGATTGAGACGACACTGTCGGTAGAAGAGCTGCTTGGGAGTCTCCTTGCCCTTGAAACAGCGTTCGGTAGAACAAGAGATAACGATAAAACGGGATATCAGGATCGCTCGCTGGATCTTGATATCCTTTGTTTTGGTGACAAAGTGGTCGATTCGCCGAACCTGACTCTCCCCCATCCCAGGATGGCGCATAGGCTTTTCGTGCTCGTGCCTTTTGCCGAGATTGCACCGGACCATAGAAATTCACCAAACGGCTTGACCATCGGTGAGCAATGTGCTCAATTGCTCGAACACATCGGGTCGGGAAGGAATACACAGCAAGAACTAAATAGACAGACATGGGAAGATTAATTCGACATTTCACGCCGCTTGAATATAATGGATACAATGGATGTGGTTACAAACCCTCCTTTTTGGCAATACATGGTTGCCGGCAGGTGAGGGAGGTGCGCTAAATGGGTCCCTTCCGGCTCCTTATACTTGCCGTTCTCTTTTATATCGGATACCGGCTCCTGGTCGGTGGCCGAAAGAAAGAAAAAAAGGCGAGAAAAGAAAATCCGACGGTGGGAAAGCCCGGTACCGTCTCCGATGTCCTGGTTGAAGATCCGATTTGCCATTGCCTGGTTCCAAAAGGGCAGGCGATCCATCTGCAATATCAGGGGAATATGGTGTATTTCTGTAGCGAAGATTGCTGCAACAAGTTTTTAATAAAAGGAAATGATGAATGAAGTTCTTTATAGATACGGCAAATCTTGACGAGATCCGCAAAGGTGTTGAAATGGGAATGGTCGATGGGGTAACCACCAATCCTTCCCTGGTCGCAAAGGAGAATATGACCTTTGAGGAGCTTCTCCATGAGATCTGCAAGATAGTTGACGGTCCGGTGAGTGCCGAAGTCGTCAGCCTCGATGCCGAGGGTATGTGTAAAGAGGCCAAGGTGCTGGCAGCCATGAGCGACAACATTGTCATCAAAATACCAATGATTGTGGAAGGGCTCAAGGCCGTGAAGAGATTGACCGCCGAAGGGATAAAGACCAACGTAACACTGGTTTTCTCCTCTGCTCAAGCCCTGCTTGCCGCCAAGGCCGGAGCCACTTTCGTCAGCCCCTTTGTCGGCCGGCTGGACGATATCGGCGAACACGGCATGGACCTGATCGGCGATATCATGACCATCTATCGAAATTATGGCTATGACAGTGAGGTTATCGTCGCCAGTATCAGAAACCCGTTGCATGTGCTGGATGCAGCGATGGTAGGTGCCGATATAGCAACCATTCCCTATAAAGTCATCGAGCAGCTGGCCAAACATCCGTTAACCGCCAACGGGATTGACAAATTCCTGACCGATTGGGAGAAACGGAAAAAATGATGGTGCCGTAAAAATTCTCCATCCGCTTCGTTGGTACCCCAAGGGTACTTCTAAAGGGCGCTGCAAATTTTTAAACATTGCGACATACCTCTTGTACGCCGATACAATTAAAAATTTACGCGTCTCGCATATGAAGCTTTTTACTTAGCCATCTAAATATAAACACGGAAGATTTTTTTCAATATTTTACTATATCAACTAGTTGGAGATTCCTTCAGCCCGAGAAATCAAAATGGATGTGAACCCCGCCGGACAAAGATCCATGGGAATTAGAAACAGATCGTTTTTGCTGATTGTAACAATGGTATTTCTCTGCCTTGCCTCGGTTCAGGCTGATGCCGGTATGTACCGGTGTGTGGATTCTTCCGGAAGTGTGAGTTATACAAATGTTCCTGCTACCGAGAATTGCACTTCCCTGGGGGACGATTGGGGCTCTTCCAACCTGCCAAAACCCAGCAGCTGGTATAATGCGGATGACTCTTTCGGCTATTACGGAGATTCAAACCTCTACGACCAGCATATAAAGATAATTTGCATGCGATACGGGGTTGATCCGTATCTTGTGAAGGCAGTTATCAAGGCTGAGTCGGATTTTGACCATAATGCCGTATCCAATAAGGGCGCACAAGGCCTGATGCAGTTGATGCCGGGAACGGCCAGAGACCTCAATGTGACCCATCCTTTTGATCCGCGGGAAAATATCGAAGGTGGCGTACGGTACTTACGCATGCTCCTCGATTCCTTTAACGGCAATCTCCTTCTCAGCCTTGCGGCGTATAATGCTGGACCGAATCTTGTCAAACGTTACCAGAAAATACCGGCAATTCCGGAAACAATCGAATACGTTAAAAGAGTGCTGACATATTACCGGCAATATAAAGGCCAAGATGTCGAAAGAATTTCGATGCCTTCGTCTGGTAATCCCCAAGATGTGGTGAGTATTAATTGACGCTCTTTTAAGGATTCCGGAAGGCTGGTAGATGGATGAAACAATTATTTACCGTACCGAATATACTCACAGGGTTTCGGCTGGCGCTGATTCCCGTTCTCATCATTCTTTTTTCCATACCTCAGTCAACCGATGTTGAGCTTGTGACATTCTGGGTCTTTGCGGTGGCCGCCGGTACCGACTTTATAGACGGTTATGTAGCGAGAAAATATCATATCGAGACAGTTCTGGGGAAACTGATGGACCCCATAGCCGACAAGGCCCTGGTTAGTACGGCGCTGATTATGCTTATTCCACTGCATAAAATCCCAGCATGGGTCTGCCTCCTGATCATCTGCCGGGAGATCATCGTAACCGGCTTCAGAGGATTGGCGGCCACCACGGGCAAGGTTGTCGCCGCCGGGTTAATGGGGAAAATAAAAAGTAATTTTCAGTACTTCGGGCTTGGTTTTTTGATTTTTCCCTTGGGTGTTCTGCCGGTACCGCATCAACACCTGATTGGTATGGTTTTGATATACGCCTCGCTAATTCTGGCGATATGGTCCGGGATCACATATTTTTACCGGTTGCGCAGTATCTTTTTCGAAACAGCCCAGTGATTAAAAAACCCTTTTTTCTTGACTATAACCGAAGATTTGAGGTATAAACCACCCTCATGCCGGAGTGGTGAAACTGGTAGACGCACGGGACTCAAAATCCCGCGGACGCAAGTCCATGTCGGTTCGATTCCGACCTCCGGCACCAAGTGAAAATA
>JBJKRL010000100.1:0-39215 GCA_046704745.1 Desulfocapsaceae bacterium
TTCTCATGAATTCTGACTCCTGGATTCTGGCTCCTTGTGAACTAACTGCAGGAAGACCCCAAAATTGGATAGTATTCCAAATTATTACCACAACCCGGAAAGTTGAGATTATATTGTATACTCGACGAATATTAATTCCTCACAACATTGTCTATATCGACCTCTTTTTTGTCAATACTGACACTTCTATAAATCATAGTACTGTCTATAATTAGCAGCAACAACAAACTTTACGCACCGACATAAATGCGATCCATCTCACCATGCCGCGTCGCTCGCTGTGGTGCCTTCTCGCCTACTACCATGGTTTACGCCCTCAACGGACAAACGATCCATTTGAGCGGCCGAGATATGATGGTCTCGGTTCAAGAAAACGGCGGATGACGGGTTGCGGCGGATTAATTTTCCTCTTATCCTCTTTAATATTTCCAACTCTATTCTTTTGGAGGTGAAATTTGAAAACCAATCAGGCACTTCTTTTAATTGACATTCAAAATGACTACTTTCCCGGCGGCAGGATGGAGCTGACAGGTGCCGAAGAGGCAGCAGGAAATGCGGCAGCGATTCTCAGCCGTTTCAGAGAAAGCAACTTGCCGGTTATCCATGTTGCCCATGAGTCCCTGCGGGAAGGAGCAACCTTTTTTCTCCCCGGTTCCGCCGGACAAAAGATACACGCTTTCGTCCAACCTTTGCCGGAGGAAAAGGTAATAGTAAAAAATTTCCCCAATAGCTTCGTAAACACTCCCCTGCAGGAAACTTTAAGAAAACTGGAGATTACGCATATCATCCTCTGCGGCATGATGACCCATATGTGCGTCGATGCCACAGCGAGAGCAGCGAAGGATCTTGGCTTTACCGTAACCCTTGTCCATGATGCCACTGCAACCAGAGACCTCACTTTTGCTAAGGCCCATGTTGCGGCAAGCCACGTTCAGACAGCCTTTTCAGCGGCCCTCTCCGTTGTCTGCGATGCGGTAACAGATACAGACCGGATTCTCACAACTCTTGAATAAGACTGAGCCTTTTTGGGCCATTTCCGTACAGTAAAAAACGGCGCTCACTATTTTGTCGCCGTTTTTTTTACCTCTTTACCATACGCTTCCTGCTTTTTCGCAGCAGACTTGGCTTCGTTGAGAGGGGTCTTGATCATCTTAACAGCCTCTTGAGCAACCTTATCGGTCTGCTTTTCGATGACGCCCTTTTCTTTTTTGTCTTTATCGCTGGAACAACCGCTCGTGATGACAAGAGGAAGGCCGACGAGGACAAGAATCAGGAGAATGCGAAGCCATGACAGCATGGTATACCTCTTTATTTACATGAAAAGATCGTTTTTAGCTAAAAGCCTCACAAGGTGCAGGAAACTACAGTATTAAACAGTATAGCATAGTTCTTTCTTTACCACATTTCTCATGAACGTCCATTCACGCGCCGCGAGCAGGATAAAGGATGAAAATGCAGATGATCGCAATGCATGGGAGCTCAGGGGTAAGGTGAGTTGGCGGCCAATCATTGACTGACTTTGTCGGCAATTAAGGTTTTTCTGCGGCAGAAACAAAAAAAGGGGCGAGCTGCGCTCGCCCCTTTTACATGCTATCTTTCTATAAAGGGAAACCAAACTTGAGAGACTCGTAAAATGTCATCAGAGATGCCGAGATGGACTCTGGAAAAAGCTCGATATATTAGGCGTAGTATCTGAAACGGTGATTCGGCAGTACATATGGTACGGCGAATTGCCATTTTAGATCTACAACGACATAGATCGAGCTTTTTACGAGTCCATCACACTTAAAAATTCCAGAATGAGTCAATCGTTGCCGCATCGATATCCCAGACCACATTGTGCGGAGCAATGGGTTCTTCAGTAAAGAACTCCGGCAACCGGTCATCAACAGAGGTAAATCCGGCAGCCAGGTTGAATCCCCGTTCGGTTTTCAGAATTGTCTTTCCAAGATTGGTTACATCGTCTGCGGTAAGCCCTATGCCGAACCGGGCGTTGATCATTTCAATCAGTGCCGGCAGGCAGGTTGGATCATCAAGGGCGGCAAAGGCCACGAACAGACACATGCCGGTGGAATCGATGGCTGCGGTCGCAAACTGCAGATTACGCGACAGTTCCACCTGCCCCTCTTTGGACAATGGATCCAGGGAACCGCCGACCCCGAGGATGTTGGTGGCGATGGTATAGCCCATGGTATGGTCGGCCCCTTGCGTTGAGGTGGCATACGTAATGCCGATTCCCTTGACAGCTCGTGGATCGTACGCTGGGATGGCCTGATTTTTGACGACCGGAACCCTGGTAACGCCATAGGCTTTCCCGACATTCCCGGCTCCAGATCCCATGATCCTACCTAGCGGTGTTCCACCGCCAATGTCTTCACGCAGAATACGACAGACAGCTGCGCCGTCTCCGAATGAGAGCACCCCTGCCTCCATTGCCACCCCAAAAGCAACCGATGTCTCAATGGTATCAAGGCCCAGATCATCCATCAGATAATCCGCTTCTGCAATGAAGTCGAGATTGTCCACACAGCAATCTGCACCCATTGCCCAGATGGACTCATATTCAAAACCCGAGGTCTTGTACTTCTTATCTTTTGCGTTGTAAAGCTGAGAACAATTTATGACGCAGCCCGGATGACAGTTATGCTTCGGTTTACCATCACGTTCGACGATGGTCGCGTACATGGTTTCGCCGGAGATCTTCTCATGCTCGGCAAATTGCCCTGAAGTAAAGTTACGGGTCGGCAAGGCTCCTGCCTCGTTGATGATGTTGACCAATATATTGGTTCCATATTGGGCAAGCGCCTGGCTGATGGGATTGTCGACCAAGGCCTTGGCAAAAGCCCTGTTGGCTACTTTGAAAGCCTCGGGGGCGGCAATATCGACATTATTTTTACTGGGCTCAACAGCGATGTATTTTATCCTTTTCGATCCCATGACCGCCCCCAGCCCTCCCCGGCCGCTGGAGCGTATTCTTGATCCCGGATCCTTGACCGAGATATTGGCGGCAAGCATTTTCATTTCTCCAGCCGGACCGATGGAAATCACCCCGTATGTATCTCCAAGACGTTTGTTTATGACCTGAACGACCTCATAATTCCCCATTCCTCTAAGCTCAAATTCTTCCATTATAGAAACACCTTCGGAGGTTACCAACAGCCCATATAATTTTTCATCCTTCGGCTTGCCTTCAATAATCAGCGCCTTGACGCCGAGCTTTGCCAGCATCAGGGCAGATGTTCCGCCCGAATTGGCCTCCTTGATGGTTCCTGTCAGCGGGCTTTTAGCCCCGCAAGACAAACGTCCAGAATTGGCTGCCGGTGTCCCGGACAACAAACCCGGAGCGATGACCAGTTTGTTTTTTGATCCCAAAGGATGGCAGGTTGGTTCAACCTCGGCGGCAACCACGGTGGAGGTCAAGGCTCGACCGCCGAGACCCATCCATTCGTCAGGAACCTCTTCGATCCAGGTTGTCAGATCAGACATATTCACGCGAAACAATTTGTCAGTCATATTGCAACTCCTTTATGATACTTTTTCTTGTCTGGATCATGGAACTGAAGACATTTGCCGGGTTAGAAAAAAATGTACCGGTAAACGGTTCAGCGTCATACATTCAGCTGTTCATGTTGGCCTTGCCGCTTTCCGGCAGGAAATACGAGGTGTCCTCACATGTGAACAGCTCTACATTCTCACGGAGAATGTAGAGCAAATAACATACCACAATACAATGTATTTTAATTACAGCATGTTGTAACACATTTATCCTTTCAAATCAGGCCATTTTGTCCCATTTCCCCTTGGACGGTACGGGCATGAACCTCATTCGATTCAGGAAGAAAATCCCTCAAACCGACACAAAACACCTCTTGCTCAATGAGTCAAAAAGAAACAGAAAAAGAGGACAAAGGGACAAAATATCCCATCCAGAGGGGGACAACAGAAAGGTTGAGAACAAGATTCGATCAGTAAATTACCTCAAATTATGATAATGAGAACTATTGCTTTCAAGAAAAATATGTTTATTTTTTTTCTAACTCATAGTTCTCGTGAATGCAATTTTTGCAACCTTTCATGCAGCATTCATGAAACAGTTAACCTGCTGAATAAAATAGAACTCAGCCCAAACAGTGTATTTCTTTCACCCCAAACGCATAGTGTTCGTGAGGCCAAGTACGGAGCCTGGGAGGGAAATTTTGCAGAAACGGTTCCGTATGACGAGGTTACAACTTGATCGATAATTTTTCACTTAGAATCAGATCATGCGTTTCCACCCCACTTTATACTATTTTTTTTGGCAATACATGACCTGTATTTGACTATTCCAGAAAAGGAGAATCATCATGAAAGATGCTTCCAATCTTCATCTACGAGTACAAAACCTCTGTGATTGTTTTGCTACAAACGATCCCTTAAAAGAGATGTCCGAAGTAGCGAGAGACAAGGATACAGAAGAGGCAGCGCTGAAATGGATCGCCCTGGCCGTCTTGCACGGAATCAATCACAATGCTGAAGAAATATCGCTTTCAACCACTGCTGACGGCAAGGTCAAAGTTATCGCTGAGTACAGAAACACCGAACTCCCCTCTCCCGGCAGTTCCATTGGAAATACGATCATCCAGTCCCTTCGAAGTATGACCGATATGGAGGACGCCCGAGATGAAGCGACATTGGCCTTCGGTATTCGCAACAACAGCATGGACTTGAAAATCAAGGCCCGCCGTGAAGGAAAAGACGAGAGGGTTGTTATTGTTTTTCCTTAGCGGAACGTAGCGAATGTTGAACTGTTGCGGTAAAATTTCAGTACCGCACTTCAGGGCTCACGGACCACAACCGCCCAATGTGACCAAAGACTGGAAGAGGCCCAAAGGGTTGCGGACCCCGAGGTCCGCAACCGGCAGCCTTGCCATGGATGGCCCGTCTACCTACCTCAATGTCGCGATGAAGATGCTGGAGATCGCACTTTTGGGACCCGATCAATCGTCTTGCAAAATTGGCAGAGGATTAATGGTAATCATACTTACTCAACTTTCAGGGTTGTGGTAATGATTTGGAATACTATCCAATTTTGGGGTCTTCCTGCAGTTAGTTCACAAGGAGCCAGAATCCAGGAGTCAGAATTCATGAGAAAACCCTTTAAAATCAAGTAATCTGGATTCTGGCTCCTGGCTCCTGAATTCTTTCCAGCAGACAACTTGCCTGTTGATCACCTCGAAATTGCAACAAAAATACCAAGCCGGAAAGTTGAAATACTTACTTACGATCAAGGATTTCGCGGATGGCTGCTCCCAATTCGTTTAACACAAAGGGCTTTGACAGGATTTTATGGATCCCGAGATTTCGAGCCTTTTTGCTGATATCCTCATCTGAAAAACCGGTACACAGAATGATGGGAATATCAGCCCTGATCTTTTGAAATTCCTTTGCCAGATCGAGTCCGGTCATTCCGGGCATGGTCTGATCGGTAATAATGAGATGAAAGAGGTCCGGTTGGGAGCGGAAAAGTTCAAGGGCATCAATGCTTCGCTGCGACATGACCACTTGATATCCGAGGGAACCAAGCATCTCAGAAGCAACTGAAACAACAAGTTCCTCATCGTCAATCAAAAGAATCCGTTCACTGCCGACACCAGGTAATGGCTGAACAGTTGCCTGAACTATCTCTTCCGTCCCCTCAATTTTAGGAAAATATACTTCAAACACGCTCCCCTTTTTGGGTTCGCTTTGCACCACAATTCGTCCGCCATGGCTTTTGACAATCCCATGTACCACGGAGAGACCGACCCCGGCCCCCTGTCCCGGACCTTTGGTACTGAAGAAAGGTTCAAAGATCCTTTCACGTATGTCTTGGACCATTCCTTCCCCGGTATCACTGACTGTCAGGACAAGATGGGGACCTGAACGTAACTCCGGATGCTCAACGGCCTGAATGTCATCAAACTTCACCTCTTTCAGGCCGATTCCCAGAACGCCTCCGGACATGCGCATGGCATGAGCGGCATTTGTACAAAGGTTGACGATGACCTGATGAATCTGGGTTGCATCACCCAAAATCATCATATCTTCCGCTTCAAGATCAGAATGAATGGTAATGGTCGTCGGCAGGGTCGCCCGTAACATCTGGAGAGCATCTTTTATGATTGCATACACCTTAAGTGGTTTTCGCCTCTGTACGTCCTGACTACTGAAAGCAAGGATCTGCTTGACCAGATCCCGGGCACGGCCACAAGCTGCCAAAGCCTGTTCCATTCGCTGCTGGGTCCGGCTGCCGCTCTCGGCACTCAGGTACTCCATCTCGATCAGCCCCATAACAGCAGCAAGGATATTATTGAAATCATGAGCGATACCTCCGGCCAATGTGCCGAGGGCATCCATCTTCTGTACCCGTTGCAGCTCACGCTCCAGTTTCCTGAAACGGCTCATGTTTCTTCCCACTGCAATCCAATGGGTAATCTGGTTTGAGCTGTCCTTAATTGGAGAGATGGACCCTTCGATCTCAAAATCGCCTCCACCTTTCCCTTTGTTGATAATGACGCCCATCCAGGTTTCACCTTGTTGCAGAGTCTTTTGCATCCTTTCAAAGAAGGCCGGGTCATGCTGATCGCTCCGGAGATACCGCATAGGCTTTCCTTTCAATTCACTGCAAAGGTACCCTGAAGAACGTTCAAAGGCAGGATTGATATAGAGGATAATACGATGACTGTCGGCAATCAGGACGTTATCTTCCGTCTGCCGTATGACGGTGCTTAAAAGGATTTGTTCATCTATCAGTCGGTCAGGACCACTGAGAGAAAGTTCTCCCCTTTTGCCCTCATCTTCTTCAGTATGTTTTCCCATATCGCATTATAAACCTGTCTCATTCCATTAAGATAGCCCATCATCCCGGGTTCCGGCAGGCACAGGTCCTCATGACAAAAACCAGGAAATCAGCAGTAAAATACAATAATAATTCCCACGTGCAACAACTGTATTCCTTCCCGGCATTGGTCTTTTTCCGCAAGATTGTGTTTTCTCAACTCATCCCTCTGCGTCTGAATCAAAGTCCCCTCCCTTCCAGGTTCAAACGGTTCTTCTGCAACAGGTCCTTCTCTACCTGCCACTGGTAAAAAGGTGAAGAAGGACTATAAAAATTTTATCAGCAGGGAAAGGAAAAAGACAACTTTTTTCCAATAGAAAGCCAGCCAAGATTTGGAGGGAGCAAAGAGACCCGCCTTGCAGCGGGTCTCTTTGTCTTCGGAAGGGTTACTTCTCAAGACGAACGGCGCAGACCTTTGCCTCCATAATCTTGCAGACAGGATCCATGGCATCGTTGGTGAGCAAGTTAGCTGCTGCCTCTTTATAGTGGAACGGAATGAAGACGACCTTGGGCGGTACGATCCCGGAGACACGGGCCTTGAGATCGATCGTTCCCCGTCGAGAGCTAACCTTAAGCCGGTCACCGCTTTTTATACTGAGCCCATCAGCATCAACAGGATTGATCTCTATATATGCCTCGGGTGCTACAGCATTCAAACCGGCTGAACGCCTGGTCATGGTTCCGGTATGATAGTGGAACAATTCGCGGCCGGTGGTCAAGGTAAACGGATATTCACTGTCGGGAAGCTCCTTGGAGGCTATCTGCGGTACAGCAGTGAACAGGGCCTTACCTCCTTCACGGGCGAAGGTCTCTTTAAACAGGAATTCCGTACCGGGATGATCCGTGCTGGGGCATGGCCAAAGCAGACTGCCTTGCTCCAGACGATTATAATTGATACCTGCAATTCCCGGCCATAGAGAAGCAGCCTCATTGAAGATGTCGCCGGCATTAGGTACAGCCTCTGCCGCGGGTTTTCCTTCCAGGGCTCTGTAGACCATATCGATGATGGTCAAATCGCTTTTGGCTTCTCCCGGTGATCCGATAGCCTTCCGGACCCGCTGAATACGCCGCTCCGAACAGGTAAAGGTTCCTTCCTTCTCGGCAAAGGAGGCTCCCGGCAGAACCACGTCGGCAAGCTCAGCCGTCTCGGTGAGGAAGATGTCCTGGACAACGAGAAATTCCAGCTTGTTCAACGCCTTTATGGAATGGGACATATTCGGGTCGGACAAAGCCGGGTTTTCACCGAAGACATACATGCCTTTGAGATCGCCCGTAATCATTGCACCGGTCATCTCAGTTGCCACCAGGCCTGGTTTGTTGGACAGCTTTGCACTCCAGGCCTCCTCAAATTTTTTCTGAATATCCGGGTTGGCAACGCTCTGATAGCCTGGATATACATTGGGCAGGCAGCCCATATCACAGGCGCCCTGCACGTTGTTCTGCCCTCTGAGCGGGTTGACACCGGTCGCCCTTCTGCCGATATTGCCGGTTAAAAGGGCCAGGTTGCCCACTGCGTGGACGTTGTTTGTTCCCATGGAATGCTGGGTAATGCCCATAGCATAATAAATTCCAGCTTGTTTGGCTGATCCGAAAATCTCGGCTGCCTTGCGGATATCCTCTGCCGGCACACCGGTCACTTCGGCGCCAAACTCAGCGGTAAAGGGTTTAAGAGACTTTTTAAACCCATCATAATCCTCGGTGCGGGCCTTGATAAACTTCTTATCCTCAAGTCCTAATTCCAGGATGACATGCATGATGGAATTCAACAGGACCGAATCCGTTCCCGGTTTATGCCTGAGCCAGAGGGTGGCAAACTTGACCAGCGGAATCTTACGCGGATCGGCAACGATCAGCTTCGCTCCCTTGGCCACCGCTTCTTTCATTCTCAGACCGATGATGGGATGATTCTCGGTGGTATTGGATCCGATGACCAGCAGGGCATCGTTGTCGGCAATCTCAGCTACCGAATTTGTCATTGCGCCTGAACCGAATTTGGCGGCCAGACCGGCCACCGTGGCGCTGTGTCAGTAGCGGGCGCAGTGATCGACATTGTTGGTGCCGATCACTGCGCGAAACATCTTCTGGAAGAGGTAGTTTTCCTCGTTGGTGCACCTGGCCGAGGCTAAGCCGGCCAAAGCATCCGGACCGTATTTCTTCTTTATACCGTTCAGCTTCGAAGCGACGACCTTCAACGCCTCATCCCAGGAGGCCGGTTCAAGCGGGCCGCCTTTTTTACGTCTGATGAGCGGGGTGGTCAATCTGTCGTCGCGGTTGATGAAGTCGTATCCGAAACGGCCCTTGACACAGAGCCAACCACGGTTGTGGGTCGTCGGCTTTGAAGAGACCCTGGTAATCTTATCACCATGGGAATGCAATGTGATACTGCAGCCGCAGCCGCAGTACGTGCACGTGCTGTCGGTCTGCTTCATACTGGCAACCCGCGGCTGTCCTGCCCACATTTTCCCGGAAAGCGCACCGGTGGGACAGATAGAGACACATTGACCGCAGAATTCACAATCAAGCTGTTTCTCAAAAGGAGGACAGACTTTGGCTTCAAAACCGCGGTTTGCATAGCCGATGGCCCCAACGCCCTGCATCTCCTCACAGACCCGAACACAGAGACCGCACATGACGCATTTGTTCTGTTCACGCATGATAAACGGATTCTCATCCACCCGGTCATGATCTCGCATCTCACCGCCGAAGCGGTTTTCCCGCACACCATAAAGATAAGCCAATTCCTGCAGGGTGCACTCACCGGAGCGAATGCAGGTCATGCAGTCGTTCGGGTGATCGGAAAGCAGCAGTTCAATGGTCGTTTTCCGCAGCCGATAGAGCTGATCACTGTTGGTTTTGACCACCATCTTGTCGGTTGCCGGTGTCGTGCAAGAGGTGACCGGTTTGGGAAAACCGGCTATCTCGACGATACAGAGCCGGCAGGCGCCATAGGGTTTCAGCCGGGAATCGTAACACAGTGTCGGAATATCGACACCAAGCTTGCGGGCAGCCTCGAGAACCGTCGAACCTTCCGGGACTTCTACTTTTTTATCATCAATTGTCAACGTAATCATAGCCGTTACTCCTTAAGTACTGCATCAAACTTACAGGTATCAAAGCAGGCGCCGCATCGGATGCAGATCGACTGATCGATAGTATGCGGTTGTTTCTTTTCGCCGGAAATGGCATTCACCGAGCAGGCCCTGGCGCACATTCCGCAACCGACGCACATATGCTCGCGGATGTAGAAAGTCAGCAGCTTGTTGCAGACTTTTGCCGGACACTTCTTATGCAGGATATGTGCTTCATACTCGTGACGGAAATACTTGAGCGTACTGAGTACCGGGTTCGGAGCAGACATGCCGAGTCCGCAGAGGCTGGCGTCTCTGACATCTTCGGCCAGTTCCTGAAGCAGGTCCATATCCTCTTTCTTTCCTTTTCCTTCGGTAATCCTGGTCAAAATCTCCAAAAGGCGTTTGGTGCCGACCCGACAGGGTACGCACTTGCCGCAGGATTCGGACTGGGTGAATTCCAGAAAGAATTTGGAGATATTAACCATGCAGTCCGTTTCGTCCAGAACAACCATACCGCCGGAGCCCATCATTGACCCGACTGACTTGAGCCCCTCATAGTCGACCGGCAGATCGATGTGCTGTTGGGGAATACAACCGCCGGAGGGACCGCCGGTCTGGACAGCCTTAAAGAGTTTATCGCCCTCAATGCCGCCGCCGATATTGAAGATAATATCCTTAAGCGGAGTCCCCATGGGGATTTCGATCAGACCGGTGTTTCGTATCTTGCCGGTCAGGGCGATAACCTTGGTGCCCTTACTTTTCTCGGAACCGATGGCGGCAAACCACTCGGCGCCTTTATTGATAATGGTCGGGATATTGGCAAGGGTCTCCACATTATTGATGATGGTGGGTTTGCCCCAGAGCCCTTTATTGGCAGGAAACGGCGGCTTGGCCCTGGGCATGCCTCGCTCACCTTCAATGGAGGCGATCAGCGCCGTCTCTTCACCGCAGACAAAGGCCCCGGCCCCGAGTTTCACCTTGATGTCGAAATCGAAGTCGATGCCGAAGAGCTTTTTACCCAAAAATCCTTTCTCACGCGCCTGCTCCAAGGCCATATTAAGACGCTTGACGGCCAGGGGATACTCGGCACGGATATAAACATACCCGTGTGTCGCTCCGATGGCATAGGCACCGATGATCATACCTTCAAGGACGGCATGGGGATTTCCCTCTATCACGGAACGGTCCATAAAGGCACCGGGGTCACCTTCGTCGGCGTTACAGATGAGGTAGCGCTCGTCCGCTTCATTGGCTGCGCAGAAACTCCATTTCAACCCGGTGGGGAATCCGGCTCCGCCACGGCCGCGCAGACCGGATTTTTTCATCTCCTCGATTACGGCAGCCGGCTTCATCTCGGTCACGACTTTTTTCACCGCCGTATACCCGCCGACGGCGAGATATTCATCGATGCTTTCCGGATCGATCTTGCCCAGGTCTGCCAGGACGACCTTCTTTTGATTGTCATGGAAGGTATGATAATCGTCGGTGACCAGCCACTCTTCTACAGGTTTTGCCCCAAGAACATGTTGACTGACGATCTTCTTCACCATTTCCGGCTGGATGTACTGGTAGGTCCAGGTGTCCCCGCCATAGGAGACGTCAACAAGTACATCGCGGGCACAGAAACCACGGCAGCCGACCTTATGCGTCTTGCAATGTTTCTTGACACTTGCCTTTTTGATACCGGCGGAGTCAAATTCTTTTTTGAACTCCTCCATGACCATTTCCGCACCAGCAGCAATCCCACCGGTGCCCATACACACATTTACGGTTATTTCGCTGTTCACGGTATTATTCCTTATATGCTTTAAGATTTTGGATCGTCTTACTTGGATTTTGTTTACCGAACACCTTTTCGTTGACGATTACAACCGGGGCGATACTGCAGGCTCCTACGCAGTTGACACTCTCCAAGGTAAACTTCATATCCTTGGTGGTCTTCTGGTCTTCCTTCAGCTTGATATCATCACGGATCTTCTCGATGATGCGGGAAGCACCTTTAACGTGGCACACTGTGCCCTGACAAACGGTTATAATGTTCTTTCCGCGAGGCTGGAGATGGAACTGCGCATAAAATGTGGCAACACCATAGAATCGTGAAGCAGGGGTATTGGTCTTATCCGCATACCAGTTGATTGCTTCTTCCTGAATGTAGCCGAACTCGTTCTGCATCAGCTGCATGGCCGTTATGAGATTATCGCCGTGGGCCGTACATTGCTGGTAGATTTTTTCCAGTTTTTCTTCCTGTGTCTTCTCCATTGAGCAACTCTCCGTTCTTGGTTAGTGCCCGTCAGGAATAAACTCATTTGTCCTTGATCTTGGTTGGTTATGTAACTCAACCCCAGGGAAATAAAAAGCCCGTGGGTGAATTCGTCAACCTCTTTGATTGAGAACAAATTTCTCGTTTCCAGACAGACACCGGTTTGCAAGCATGCCGAAGGCAGGGCCGAGATTGTGACTCAATCGACTCTCTTCCTTCTGTCGAAACGCTCAAGATCATACCTACTCAAAAATACTCTATTTTTACCCGGCAGTTACAACCTGACGGGATCCTTCACTAACAATGTTTTTGAGTCTGAAGTACACAGGACCGGATCATACCCGGCACCTGGGCACAAACAGGTCTATTATATAATTGTTGCCACGTATTTACAACCATCTTACTGGCACAAAGTCAATAGATAATCCTGAGAAGAAAAATCGAATTCGGGCCGGTGACGATTTTTCACTAGGAAAATACCATGAATCACACTATATTTTTTTCAAATTCATAAATTCCAAGACCGGCATCCACACGACGGAGAAAGATCGGTTGGACGGCTGGTATTACCGGAGGATCAGATCATCGAAACAAGACATCTGAAAATATTCGTCGCAGTTTACAAGCACAAAAGCTTCACCAAAGCTTCCGAACTGCTCCACACCAGCCAACCGACCATCAGCGAACATATCCGCAACCTTGAATCGCACCTGGATTGTCAGCTGTTCGATAGGCTCGGCCGATCCATCATGCCCACTCCGGAGGCGGACATCCTCTATCCAAAGGCGCTGACCGTCCTTGAAGACCTGAGAAAACTCGAAGAGGAAGTGACCTCCACAGGCAAGTCAATATCCGGAGAGTTGATCATCGGAGCCAGTACCATTCCCGGTACCTACATCCTGCCGGAAATAGCAGCCGATTTTAAGCTCAAACATCCGGCAATCTCTTTCGAGATAAGGATCAGCGACTCGGCCCAGATAGTAAACGCCGTCCTCAATCACGAGATCATGCTCGGTATTGTCGGGGCCAAAATGACTTCAAAGAAGCTGAACTATCAGCCCTTCATCGATGACGAGCTGGTGCTGGCCGCTTCGACGAAAAGAAAAATCCGTTCCACCATCACCGTCGAACAGCTCCGGGACTTTCCTTTTCTCATGCGGGAAGAAGGTTCAGGAACACGGAAAACCATCGAAGGCTTTCTGGCCCGAAAAGGAGTGGATATTGAACAATTGGATATCTGTGCCGTTCTCGGATCCAGCACCGCGATCCAGGAGGCGATCAAATCCGATCTCGGGGTTTCGATCATCTCCAAATATGCCATTCACGACGGTCTTAACTTCAAACAGATCAAGGAAATTACCATCAAAGATCTGCCGATGCATCGTAATTTTTATATCATCACCGCCAAAAAACGAACCCTGCCGAACCAATATCAGGTCTTCTTAAACTCGATGCTGAATCGGTCGTGATTTCATAGCCGATAAAATCATTAAGCAAAAGGAGCCCGTTTTGCACATCGTTGCCGATAACCTCACCATAACAAATACCAAAATTGCGGATGCGATCAACCGGCTGGACCCGGAACCGATCCGCAATTTAATCAGGCATTGTAAAGCTGCCGGTGCAGAGATGATCGATATCAACTCCGGTCCTCTTACGAAAAACCCGGCTGAAAAAATGACCTTTCTGGTAAGGGCCGTCCGCGATGCAACTGATCTGCCGCTCCTGCTCGACACCTCGAACCCGACAGCCCTGGAGGCGGGTCTTACTGCCTGCAATGGGAATGCCATTATCAACGGGTTCTCCCTGGAGCCGGAAAAACTTGCCCACATCCTTGCTCTGGCCAAAACTTTCGATGCCCGGATCATCGGGTATCTTCTCTACCCCAACAGCAATGTGCCCGTTGACGCATCGGAACGGCTCAACGTTGCTCTGGAACTTTTCACCCGATTTCAGGAGACCGGTCTTGATAGGAACCGATTGATCATCGACCCGGTTGTTCCGCCGCTTATCTGGCAAAACGGCCATATCCAGGCCATGGAGGTGATCAAGGTGATCCGCGCACTGCCTGACCTCTTAGGCTTTCCGGTGCAGACAATCGCCGGCATCTCCAACCTGACCAGCGGTCCAGGCAACAGGGAGGTCAAACCCACCTTTGAGCAGAGCTATACGGCTATGCTGGCGGAAGCAGGCCTCTCCATGGCCTTGATCAACATCTTTCACACAGGAACCGTTGCCACCATTCGGGCCTGCACCACTCTGATGAGTGACAAGATCTTCTCCTGGATATAGGCCGGATTTTTTATAAACGTCAGGCTAGACAGCCTGACCGAGGTAGGTTTTGATGACGGATTCGTCGGTTCGTAGTTTTTCGGCTGGACCCTCGAGGACGATCTTGCCGTTTTCGATGACATAGGCGTGCGATGAAGCGGCCAGGGCCAGATGGGCGTTCTGCTCCACCAACAGTATGGTTTGACCTTCGTCATGCAACCCGTGGATGACCTCGAACATGGTCTGGACCATCTTCGGGGCGAGTCCCAGTGAGGGCTCGTCGAGCAACAACAGCCTCGGACGGGCCATCAACCCGCGGGCAATGGCCAGTATTTGCTGTTCCCCCCCAGACAGCGAACCGGCCATCTGGCCGCGCCGCTCTTTAAGAATCGGGAAGCGCGCTTCCATCTTACCGACATCTTTTGCCATCTCCCGATAGGGACGCCGGTAGCCGCCAAGTTCAAGGTTTTCTCGCACCGTCATTCCCGCCAACACCTGGCGACCCTCGGGGATCTGAACAACTCCTTCCGAAACCCGCTTGTGGGCACCCATCCGGGTAATATCATGACCGGCAAAGAGGATCTTGCCGGATCTTGCCGGGACAACGCCGCTGATGGTGTTCAGGATCGTCGTCTTGCCGGCACCGTTGGGGCCGATCAGGGTGACGATTGCCCCTTCTTTCACCTGAAAAGATACATTGCGGGCGGCTTCCACAGGACCGTAGGCCACTGTCAATCCGACGACTTCAAGCATGGCTCTCACTTGCTCCCAAATAGGCTTCAACGACTTCCGGATGACGGCTTACCTCAAGTGGATCACCGGTGATCAAGGTTCGGCCGAAGTTCAACACCGTAATCCTGGAACACAGCTCCATGACAAACGACATATTGTGTTCGATGAGAAGCACAGTCATCCCCTCCCCGGCCAGGGACTCAACCAGGCTCCCTACCTGGTCCACGCCCTGTTTGCGCATGCCGGCCACCGGTTCATCAAGAAGCAGCAGCTTGGGACGAGAGGCAAGAGCCCTGGCAATCTCAAGGCGCCGGCGTTCACCATAGGACAGTGCCTTGGCCAGAAAATTCGACCTGGTATCGAGTCCGACACGTGCCAGGCACTCCATGGCCTGACGGCGGTATTCCCGTTCTGCTTTTACTGACGAAGGCAGACAGAACAACCGGGAAAAGTATGGTCTCGGGGCTACCAGATGCTGCCCGGCTATAACATTTTCCAGACAGGTCATGGTTGGAAAGAGACGGATATTCTGAAAGGTCCTGGCGATTCCCATGGCAGCCAGCCTGTGGGCCGGCAAAGCATGAATGGATTTATCCTCGTAGGAGACTTCTCCTGAGCTTGGGGGAATGATACCGCTTAGGACGTTGATGAGAGTCGTCTTTCCAGCGCCGTTGGGGCCGATGAGTCCATGTACCTCACCGCGGGCCACGGAAAGCGAAACACCGTCCAAGGCCTTTACCCCCCCAAATGTCCGAGTGACGTCTTTTATCTGCAGAAACATCTCAGGCCTCCTCCGGGACGGGATCGCCATCGATCTTCCGTCTGCCGCTCCTTTCAAAGATCGACACCAGGCCATTGGGCAGAAACAGGATCACCAGCAATAAAATCAGACCGTTCACCGCCATCCGGATCGGTCCTGCCGTCACCCCGATGCCACGCAGGATTTCCGGAAGAGAAGTGAGCAGAACAGCTCCCAGAACCGGTCCGTACCAGACGCGGATTCCGCCGACTATGTTATAGATCAAAAGATTGACGGCCACGGAGAAGCCGAATTCCCCAGGGGTTATGATATAGTTGAGGTGGGCGTAGAGCCCCCCGGTAAATCCGGCCAGGATTGCACCGAGGACAAAGGACAGGGTCTTGTAATAGGTGGTGTTGATGCCCATGGCTGCAGCGGCAGTCTCATCCTCGCGGATACTTTCAAAGCACCAGCCGATGCGCGACCGGCGCAGCCGGGCAATGGCGTATCCGGCAATACCCAGGGACAGATAAATTCCCCAGGTTGTAGTGATGGTGGGAATCCCGACCAGTCCTTCCGCCCCTCCGGTGATATCGATGTTTAAAACAGCTATGCGCACCACTTCACCGAAGGCCAGGGTGGCGATGGCGAGAAAAACCCCCCGGAGCCTCAGGACGGGCAGGCCGATCACCAGGCCGACAAATCCGGCCAGAACCGATCCGGCAGCAAGGGAAAGCAGATAAGGGGCACCCAGTTTCATAGTCAGGATCCCTGCGGTATACCCGCCGATCCCGGCAAAGGCGGCGCTGCCGAGAGAAAGCTGGCCGGCTGCCAGGGTCAGATACAGGCTTAAGGCCAACAGGGAGTTGATACCCAGGAAGTTGACAAGACTTCCGTATATAGCGAAAAACTGATGGAGGGCTTCCACTCTTTAAGCCTCCCGCATCTTCTTCTTGCCGAGAATACCGGAAGGGCGCAGAACCAGCACCGTGAAAAGTACTGTGAAGGCCACGGCATCGCGGAGATTCGAAGTCCCGGTAACTGCCACGGTCAGGACCTCGCTTAACCCGAAGGCCAAGCCTCCCAGGATAGCGCCGGGAATGCTGCCCATGCCGCCCAGGATAATGACCGCCAGCCCTTTAAGCTCGATGGAATGCCCCATATCCGGTGACAGTGAATCGAAATACAAACCGAAGAGGATGCCCGCTGCCCCACCCAGGGCCGAAGAAATAAAGAAGGTAAAAGCGATAATACCATCCACATGAATGCCCAACAGGCGTGCGGTCCGGTCGTTTTCGGCAACGGCGCGGATGGCTTTGCCCACCCGCGCCCTGCTGAGAAACTGGGTTAATGCAAACATCAGCAACAGTGAGATGGCGACGATCTCCACCTGCAATGAGGTGATTGATACCCCTTGCCACCGCCAGATATGCACGGAGACCGTATGGGCGGGAAAACGTACCGTCCGGGCTCCGAAAAGCCCAAGGGCTGCACTCTCAAAGATGATCGCCATGGCGATACTGGAGATTAGCCCGGAAAAATTGGAATCGGCCCGTTGCCTGAGTGGTGCAAAGGCGAACCGGTCAAGAATCAGGCCCAATATCCCACAAAACACGACAGCAGCAGGAAAGGCCAGCCAGATGGACAAGCCTGCCGTATCGACGAGCCAGAGGGCAACAAGTCCACCCAGGGTAAAGATGGCTGCATGGGCCAGATTCAAGATGTCGAGCACCCCGAAAACCAAGGTATAGCCCACGGCAAACAGGCCGTAGACACTCCCGATAAACAGGCCGTTGATCAACTGTTGGGCCAAAAGTTCCATCCGGCGTTCCTTCTATTCTCCAAGTACAGAAAATTTCCCGTTCTTTACGATCTGAACGACAGGTGTATACCCTGCGTCACGACCGGCAGTAAAGGAATATTCACCCAAAACCGTATTCAGCTTCGTCTTGGTGAGAGCGGCCCTGATGGCTTTGTGGTTGGTGGTCGATCCGGCATTTTTAATGGCATTGTAGGCGATATATACACCGGTATAGGCCTGAGCGGCAAATTGGTCGGGAGGATTGCCGTATTTTGCTGTGAAGTCGGCAACGAATTTTTTATTCAGCGGCAAAGAAGAGGTGATATTCCAGGCAGCACCGATGACCACGCCTTCTGCAGCCTCACCGGCATTCTTGATCAGCGCCGGCGAGTTGAAGCCGTTGCCGCCGATGATCGGAACGCTTGTAGGAATCCCCAATTGCCTGGCCTGGCTGACTATGCCAGAGGCCTCTTCTACAAGAGCAGAGACGATGATCGCGTCAGGGTTTTTGGCCTTGATCTGGGTCAATTGCGGAGAGAAATCGCGGTCGCCCTTGGCAAAGGTCTGTTCGGTGAGGATCTTCAGGCCGTTGTCCTTCAAGGCTTTCTCAAAGGCCAGGTATCCGCCTTTGGTAAAGGCATCGTCGTTGCCGTAAAACACGGCAACCTTTTTCAGACCGAATTTTTCCTTTGCGACTTTGATGGTATGGGGAATGACAACAGCCTCGGTCAGTGAATCACGGAAGATATAATTGCCTATTTCGGTAATACCAGGTGCCGTGTTGCTGACGCCGAGCACCGGCACACCAGCCTTCTGGGCGATGCGGTCCGTTACCTTGGCCGTGTTGGAGAGTGTCGGTCCGATGATCATGGAGACCTTGTCGGCATTTATGAATTTATTGAAGACATTGATTCCCTGCTGCGGGACGCTGGCATCGTCCTCAAAAATAGCATCGATCTTAAGACCATTGGCACCTGCTGCTGCATTGATTTCATCTACTGCCAATTGGGCGCCCTTTTTCTGCGTGGCTCCGTATGCTGCCGCACCGCCGGTCATACTCAGGGCAAACCCTATTTTTGCCTCTTTCTGAGCTGCAAAAGACTTGGCACAAAACGGTCCTGAAGAGACGGTCAATGCCAGACACATTGCGGCGGCAATTCCTATAAGACGTTTGATGTTGTCCATACACCCCTCCTTTATAAGAAATGGAAACTGAAAAAATGCACTCCGATTTTGAACCTTTTTATCACTGTAAATTTCCAAAGTCAAGCACTTAACCTATCTGCAATATTATAAAAATTACCTCCCCTACAGACATATTGATACTAATCTCAAGAATGCTGGCAACATGACAAGGACTTATCACTCCATATTAGAAACAACCGATTACTGATTGGCAATCAGCTTTTCCCGGTAAGAGTGCTTCCTGCGGAATCAAGCAGGGGTAGAGGCTGGTTTATAAAAATACGTTTGCAGGAAATTACTTCAACTCTGTCTCTTCGGACCTTTTAAGAAAATTATCGAGTGTCGCCACCCAATCAGCCGAGTCCCAATTCCTGTATCCCAAGGCTGTGAAAATAAGTTTTCCCTGTTTATCCACCAGAAACTTCACGGGATGACCGAACACATTGTATTCTTTACTGACTCTTCCCTTCTCATCCAATAAAACAGGAAAAGTATATTTATAATGCGAAATAAAACGCCGGACCGTTTTGGCGGATTCACCCACATCGATCATGACGACCCGGAAGGACTTGTCGGCAAATTGGTTGTTCAGCTTTTCCAGGAAAGGCAACTCCTTTCGGCACCACCCTCAGTCGGTCGTCCAGAAACCGAGCAGAACCACCTTACCCTTATACCTGTTCAGGGCAACAGGCCTATTGTAGAGATCGTTTAAGACAAAGTCCGGAGCGGCATGGCCGGTCCCATACGAAAGATCTTCAGCTGTTATGCTCTCTCCGGAACCGCCATTACCCGGCTGAAAATGCAGATAGGCAAGAAACACTAGGAGGACAAGCATTGCTATTGCCAGGATAAATTTATCTCTCATATCGTTCCATGATAAAATCAAAACCTGCTTGTGGAAGTTGCCACCTTCAAGAGGTGGCAGAAACATACTGTTTCTATCTTTTCAGATGAAACGTTTCCGCCATATCTTTAATTCCTGGGAAAAAAGCCGGTACCTCGGCTACATAATCATCGTACAAACTTCCGAATTCCTCTCTGACCGCCGTCTCTTCCCTCTTTGCCAGCCGATAATAGACAACCAGAAGGACAGGATACATTACCAGTGTAAGAATTGTCGGCCACATGATCAAGAAGCCGGTCATGATGGTAAAAAATCCAACATATTTAAGAATAACCTCCCGTTACCCTGGGAATACTTTTTAAAATTATTCTTTGTCTTCAAGATAAAATTTCAGTTCTTTCTCATGATGCCTAAAAATCAGGCAATCAAATTGGCATTACTGTATGGACAATGTCCAAAATCTGGACAGCAAATACTGCCTCTGCAATTCACAGATGTTGTCGATGCAACTGCGGTTGTTTTATTCTTTCGATCCTTCAGTTCTGAACATCTTGTTGCCAAAGGGAAAATTGCCGGTTTCCAGGAAATAAGGAGGGTATTGCTTCTTTTTTCGATCCCTTTATTACATTGTGGCACAACGTGTGCAATTGGAGGAAAAGAAGAGCGAACCGGGGAGACCAGCGTTCAGGGAAAACGGTTAACAAATTTTAGCAGATCGGATATGTCTACAATCAACCCGATCAGTGGATTAGAGGAGATTGCACCATGCACCAGAACTCAGCATTCATCAAACGATTGTCGGCAATAATCGCCATTATCGCAGCCCTGATTATTTTAGGCTCGATGACAAGTCTTTTCGCCTGCGGATGGGGGTCCCAGGGTGGAGCAGACTACGTCCCCCAGGAACGGAACCTACAGCAACAGCAGCAGGTCGTGGCCCAGGGACAACCCATAACCTCGGATCAAGCTAAAAAAATCGTTACCCAATATATCAAACCGGTTAACCCGCAGGTGAGAGTGGGGACCCCCAATAACGCCGGTCCGTACTACAAGGTTGATCTTATCGGCACAAACGGTGAAACAGTAGAGATCGTGGGTGTCGACAAGTACTCAGGACGCATTCAGGTATTAAAGTAAAAACAAAACAGTTTTTTCTTCACTTGACTGCATCTTTTGCATAAACTCTGAAAATGGAGGCCTGATCATGAAACGCTATATGGTACCGCGGTCCGCTCACTGCAAGGGCGGTTGCAGTAGGAAGTCCCGGGCAGGACGGTAAAAGGCCTATAAGCATCTGGCCTCTGTCCGGGCGATCCCGGCAGGGGTTTTTCTTAATGACGCCCGATGGACGCAACAGGTTTTTAACCATGCAGCAGACAACCAGAGATCGCCTCCTCTTTTTTGTGATCGTCCTCATACTTATCGGCCTCCCTTTGGCCATCCGGGGATATAATTTTTACCGGCTAGAGGAACTTGCACCGGCCCACGGCAAATTCTTCGTCTTAAGCGGATCCGCCGATGAAGGATGGCGCGTCGGTCCTGTATCCGCCTGGCAGCGCCTTGTCAACCAGATATGGCATAAGCCTTTAAAACCTGCCGTCATCACAGTAAAAAAAGGGGATACCGTTGTTCTTGAGTTGACCAGTAGCGATGTCGTTCATGGCTTCAGCATGAAAGGTTATGGGGTTTTCGTAAACGACGGAATACAACCCGGCAAACCCGTCATTGTCAAATTCGTCGCCGACCATGCCGGAAATTTTGCCTTCTCCTGCAATGCCATCTGCGGCAAGTACCATGAAAAGATGAAGGGTATTCTCAGGGTCACAGCTTGAAATTATTTAACAGGTTTCCATCTCGCAACGAGAAATTTCGGAGTCTTTGCTTACCTCTTCTGAATCCGGATGCACGAGAAATTTTACCACAGGTGAATACCTCATATCGGAGTCGAAGTTTATGCCAGAAAGGTGCTTACCTCCGAGGATAAAATTCTAAGCGCAACGACGTGTTGAAAGAAAAACGCCGTTTTCGGATGAAAACGAACAAGGAGTATCATTGATGGTACAGAACCTTTACAGGGCAGCGTCTGGCTTTTTTTTTGTGCTGCTGTTTGGTGTTATCCCTGTTTTCGCGGCCTCTCCGCAGCCGGATCCAACACTAGGAATAGTGGTCAATGGGTTGGTCAAATCCGATTACGGCCCTGTAGCTGACGCACGGGTGCGCATCCGCGGCAGCAAAAACTTCACCCTGACTGATAACCACGGCCGTTATACCCTTTCCGCCCCGCACCGTGAATCGTCTTTCATCATCACAGCCGGCAAGGAAGACTGGTTCAACAACGGCTACCGTTTTCCTGCCGCTCCGGAGCTTGACCCCATCGATCTCTATCCTGTGCCCCGCACGGACGACCCCAACTACCGGTTTTATTCACCGCAGGTTTGCGCCAAATGCCATAATACGCTGGCCCGATACTGGGACCAGTCGAAAATGGCGCATACCACCTCGAACCCAAAGGTTATCCAGATGTATAACGGCTCATCCATGATGGGTATCGACACCAATCCGGGATTTCAGCTGGACAGACCGGCTGAGGTGGGCAAATGCGCCGTGTGCCATGCACCGTCAGCTTCAGTGAATCCCTTGATGAGCAAAAACCTGAATACGATTCTACAGACCCGGCAGACCGAATGGGACGGTGTCAGCTGCGAGTACTGTCATAAGATCGACAAGGTTATCCGCGACGACAAAACGCCGAGCAGGATGAAACCGCTGTTTCGCAGATCGAGGCCTGCGAGAGGCAACTCCATCCTGGTATTCGGCCCCTATGACGATGTGGTCAACCAGTTCATGGCAGCATCCTATGCCTCGGTTCAAAGCAAAAGTGTGTTTTGCGCCACCTGCCACGGGCATTTTGAAGCCACAGCCGACGAAAAACCCTGGAAGCACGATAAAGTCTATACCGCGGCCCAATGGCAGGACTTCGGCTTAAGCAAGGATAACGACCTGCCGATCCAGACCACTTATCAGGAGTGGCGAATGTGGCAGAACGGTCTGCCCAAGGATAGCGGGGATCGCGGCAAGACCTGCCAGTCCTGTCATATGAGCTGGCGCAAGGACATGCTGCCCTACGATGACTATATAGTCGACGGCCAGGCCCGCAGTATGGCAGGCGTGAAACGCGACCCGTCCACTATCACCCCCCACCTGTTCGAAGGGAGTACCGAAATCCAGCTAAAGACTGCGCTTTCCCTTGATATTAAGGGTAAAACCAAAGGAAAGGTCCTCGACGTCAAGGTCCGTGTGACCAACATCGGCGCCGGGCATTGGGTCCCCACCGGCGAGACCATGCGCTCGATCATGCTGATTGTGAAGGCCACCGACTCCAAAGGAGTTGCTTTGAAAATGCTGGATGGCCCCAGACTTCCAGACTGGACAGGAAAGGGATCAGTGGATAAAGGCGACTATGCCGGTCTGCCGGGCACCGTCTTTGCCCGAGTCCTGCATGATGATTTAAACAACCTGAACGTACCGTTCTGGAAGGCAACCGGTATCGATTCCGATACCAGAATACCGCCCAAGACCACGGTGACCGAAGAATTCCATTTTGCTCTTGTCGATCCCAATGACGAACCGGCAGTTGAGGCACATTTGATCTACCGCCCGACGTTCAAGGCCTGGGCATTGGCCAAAGGATGGCGAAACAGAGACATTGAGATGACGAGTGCCTCATGGTGAGAATCATATTTTGAAAAAATACAATGTACTAAAAGGAAATACCACAGTGAAACCATCTAAATTATTACCAATCATCCTGAGCTTTGCAGCAACCGTTTTTCTTATTGCAGCCCAATCGGCACCGGCCGGAACAATCAGCGGCCAGGTCCACGTCCAGGGTCTGCCTTCGCCTGAAGGGATTATGGTCTATGTGGAAAAAGGCCCTGTTCCGACTGGAAATTTCAGCAAAGGTCATTTTGTAATGGACCAGCAAAATCTGACCTTTATCCCGCATATCCTGGTGGTGCCGGTGGGCAGCACCGTGGATTTTCCCAACCACGACAAAGTCAACCACAATGTGTTTTCACTTTCCGACACCAAGAAGTTCAACTTCGGCAGCTATGGGCCCGGCGTGAGCAAGAGCGTGGTGTTTGACAAGCCGGGAATCGTTGAACTGCGTTGCGATATCCATGCCGAAATGATCGCCTATATCATGGTGATGAAAAGCCCCTACGCAGCTATTACCGATGCCCAGGGCCGGTTCCAGATTCCTGATCCTAAGTGGGCGAAGGCCGCAGGACTCCCGACCTTGCCCGAGTTTAATGCCGGCACATATACCGTCAAAATCTGGCAGGAGAAACTGCGGCCGGTGAAAGAGATCGTCACTGTTCCCGCCCAAGGGACTGTCAACCTCGAACTCAAGGCATCCCGCGGCCCGGCAGGAAGCGTCCTCTATAAATAAGGGTTGAGGCAAATGAACAACCCTAAGTAACATGAAGATCTTTTTCTCGCGGCCGTTCATATGGTCGCTCATCATCATAGGCCTGATTCTGGCGCTGGTACTGCCTCGGTACATCGACAACAGGGGAATCAGCCCACAGCGCCGGGTCTTTACCATCACCGCCGCCCGCTACGGCTATTCACCGCCGCGTCTTATTGTCAACCGTGGCGATACGGTGGTCTTAAAGCTTACCAGCGCGGACGTGACCCACGGCTTCCTGCTGGACCACTATCCCGTCGACCTGATCATTAAACAAAAGGGTATCGTTTATCAGAAATACGGTTGGAAAGACGACAATGGCAAGACTCACTATGACTGGGACAAGGTGAAAGAGGTCGAATTTACAGCCGACAAGAGCGGCAAGTTCGTCTTTCGCTGCACCCAGGTCTGCGGCAGCCTGCACCCGTTCATGACCGGTGAGCTGATCGTTCGCCCCGACGCCCCCTACCACCGGGTCCTTGCCCTTTCCATCTGGCTGGTTGCAAGTCTTTTGCTGCTGGCTGGCTCAGGAAGCTCCTTTATGCCTTCTCGGGCATCTAAAGGGATCAACCTGCTTAACCACAGCCGGTTCCTGTCCTGGCTAGTTAAACGCCGGGGCCTTCAGTTCGCTCTGCTTTTGCCCATGGCAACTATCTTCTACCTCTTCATTTTGAGTGCTCTGGGCGGCACGCCTGTAGGCAATCACAATATCACCATCATCTTCGTCTGGATCTTCTGGTGGTTCCTGTTAAAGGCCGTATTCGTGCCGCTCGGAGGCAGACTCTGGTGCACTGTCTGTCCGCTGCCCGCCCCGGCCGAGTGGTTGAGCCGCAAGGCGCTTACCGCCGTCCGTACCATCGAGAGGCCTTTCAGGGGCCTGCGCCATTCGTTTCTGGGTCTTCAGCTGGACTGGCCGAAGAGACTGCAGAACATGTGGCTGCAGAACCTGGTGTTCATGGCCATGATCTCCTTCGGGATCATGCTGATCACCCGCCCCATCGCCACGGGGATCGCTTTTCTGCTGATTTTGATCGTTACCATTGTCCTGGCGCTTATCTATCGAAGAAGGGTTTTCTGTCTTTATATCTGCCCGGTAAGCGGATTCCTTGGCACCTACTCCATGGCTTCGATGACTGCCGTGCGGGCCGTGGATCCCGAGGTCTGCAGAACACATAAAGAAAAGTGCTGTGTGCAGGGAAACGAGTCGGGCTGGGGCTGCCCATGGGGACAATATCCGGGATCCATGGAGCGCAACACCCACTGCGGTATCTGCACCGAATGCTTCAAGAGCTGCCCAAAGGACAACGTCGGCCTCTTCCTGCGTCCCTTTGCCTCCGGCGGCAATCTCAAAGGCTACGACGAGATGGTCAACGTCATCATGATGCTGACCATTGCCATCGCCTTTTCCATAACCATGCTGGGTCCCTGGGGCTTTATCCGAAATGCCGCAAACGTCAGCGAGACCGGCAACCTACCTGCTTTTCTTACATATATTGCTATCCTATGGAGTGCGTCTCTTCTTTTCCTGCCGGGGTTTTTCCTGCTCAGTGCCCGTTCGGCAAAGGCACTCACCGGCAATAGGATTGCAACCAAAACCCTGGCCCTGGCCTCGGCCTCCATGCTGATCCCGGCCGGGATTTTCTCCTGGATCGCCTTCAGCCTTCCTTCGGTAATGATCAATTACGGGTATATATTCAACGTACTCTCCGATCCATTGGGACTTGACTGGAACCTCTTCGGCCTGGCACAAAAGCATTTTCCGCCCCTGTTCCCGGACTGGATCCCCATCATCCAGGGAGGACTTTTGCTCGCCGGCCTCGTCTTTGGAGTACGACGCGGCTTCCGGGCCATGCGCGAACACTTTGAATCCCCGCGACAGGCGGTAATCGCCATGCTCCCGGCCACTTTGTTTACCTGGACGCTTATCGCGGTGCTTATCACACTTTATATGGGATGATACGTACCCATGGCACCCAGTTTTATAACGGAACGATCGGCTGGCGGCACGCTGATTTATATATCGAAATAGGCCGAAAAAACAGATGCCGCACAATACAATTTACGCCCCATCCGGATTATGCTTCCTTTGGAAAAGCTGAAATAATCAACCAGGCGACGTTCATTGCTTTCGGCCGCTTTTCTGCGGTTTCATCACTGGTGAACCACGGCTGAAGGACAGCGTCATCGACGAAGGAAATTCCCCCTTCTTCTCTAAACAGATCTGCTAGATTTTAGGGAGAAAAATCATCACACAGGTTCCTTCTCCGGGGCCAGACTCGACTTCAAATGTGCCTCCATGCTGTTCAATGATCTGGTGGCTGACAGCAAGTCCTAAACCGGTTCCTGTTTTTTTCGTCGTAAAAAAGGGGTCGAACATCCTTTCCTTCTCATGTTCGGTCATGCCGCATCCGTTATCGGAAATGGTAATCCGAACAGAATGCTCATCCTCCTTGCCCATCAACGATACCTCCCCGCCGGGAGGAGTCACATAAATGCTGTTTTTCAAAAGATTCATCATGAACTGGAGGAGCAGATCCGGATCGGCTTTTAGTAATATCCTGCTATTGCATCGCCAGTGAAAACTCAACTCATGATTGGCGAAATCGCCCTCCATCAGCGTAACGGTTTTGGATATCAACCGATCCAGATCGACATCAACACGTTGCGGCTCACGCGGTCTGGCAAACTGCAGCAGCCCGGAAATAGTACGGTTTAATCGATCAACTTCACTGACCATTAGGTCGGCATAATCCTTGCTTTCCCTGGTAGCCCCCGGTTGTTTCCCGAAAAAATGGGCAAATCCACGCAACGTCCCCAGGGGATTGCGTATCTCGTGGGCGATACCGGCCGCCATCTTGCCCAGAGCCGCCATTCTGCGGGAACGTTCCAGTTGCTCTTCCATCTCTTTAATGGCCGTCATATCCCTCATGACCAGAACAGTCCCAATGACCTCCCCGTCATTGTTGACAAGCGATGATCCTCCGATTTTTATAGGAATCACCCTCCCGTCTTCTGTGAGCAACTCCATGGCTTGCTCTAGAGCGGCACTCCTGAGTGTATGGTAATCAACCTGCCAGCCCGGGAAGGCAGAGGTGATCTTCTCTCCTCGGTTCCGACGAAGCGAATGCCCGCAAATGTCCTCCATCTTTCTGTTGTAGGAGACAATTCTCTCTTCTCTATCAAGGGTTATGAGCCCCACCGGAATACTCTCTACCACATTTCTGGTATAGAGTTTCATATTGGCCAATGTTGTGTTGGCAACTCGTATACCCTGGTATAAAAAGAGAAAATAGAGCCCGGCACTGCCGACGAGAAGAAGTATGGCCCCCATGAAAAAGGCATGCTGAATATCCTGCTTACGTGCCAGATCGAACTCTTTGGTATAGAGACCGACCGAGATGACACCATCGGAGACGGCATTTCCCCTCATCATGCCCATCCGACGCCCCATCATCGACAAGTCCGCCATAGAGTCATGACCACCGGCATAGCCGGTGGCTTGCTTAGAGCCCTATAAGGGCTCCGCTACTAATCACCCCTTAAGGGGTTGACTCCGTTGTTCTCTACAAAGCTGTTCTGTGACCGAGAGCCTTTTATTTATTCTTCGTCTTCTTCTTTTTTTAATACACTACTTGCACCCCTGAATGGGTCCTTAACAAGATCCGTATCATATTTATCCTCTATGGAATCCCGGTCTTGTTGATTCTTTATATACTGCCTTACCTTTTGCTCATCCAGGCCGACAGTACTTACATAGTAACCTCGTGCCCAGAAATGATGCCCTCGAAAATTCCTCCTGAGTATGCTGTACCTCTCGAACAGTATCATTGTGCTCTTGCCTTTAAGGTACCCAACTATGGTGGACACCGAAAATTTAGGGGGTATTGACAGGCAGACATGTATATGATCCGCACAGGCTGTGCCTTCAATTACCTCCACTTGCTTATACTCGCAGAGTTTTCTTAATATCTGGCCAGCATCCCGGCGCAATTTGCCATATACAACCTTTCTCCTATTCTTAGGCACGAAAACAATATGGTATTTACACTCCCAGCTTGTATGTGCTAACGTCTTTCGCATTCACTTGCTCCTTTTGGGTTTCGGGCACAGAATCAACACTGTATCCTTAACCTGAAGGGAGCTTTTTTGTTAAATACTACAGCATAGCTTTTGTAATTCTCCCCAGCATAGCTGGGGGCTTAGCGTTGGAGTTAGGCAAATGGAAACTTCTTGATATGACGATTATCCCTTTATCTCCCTCTATATGGGTTAGAGAGGCATCCGAGTCCATCAAACGCCCCACTTCCCGATTCGACAATGACACCTTCGGGGCCCCATCGGTCTGGTTTTTTATGGATCCGTTTCTATTCATGATCCTGATAAAAGCAATATTGTTCTCCCGGCTGCTTTCGGTGATCAAGGTCTGGAGAGGATCACCGCCACCCATGAAATGCATCATAGAGGTCCTCATCCCCGCCTCTATCGCCGTGATGATCGTTTCCCCCCTTTCCAGGAGAAAACGCTCCATCATCTCTTGAGAACGATTGATATGTTGTAGAATTAAAAACGCAAGGATGACGGCAAGAAAAATCGTAGCCAGGATAAGCGCCAGAGCGGTTCTTGAGAATTTGAACGGTGAACGTGAAGAGAGGATGTCGTATCTTGAAGCAGTTTGCAGTAAATTCATTGCTATATCATTTTCCCATTATCAGATTTGCCGCTATTGAAAACGTTGTGTTTGATAATCGGACCCACAATTACATCAGATGATCCAATCCAAGGTTTTTCCTCTCTTTACTTTTGATGTAGCACAGGCTGTGCCAGTTTGATTTTCTCTAACCAGGAAGAAATATCAAACCGAATTTATAGAACTAATTACCACCGGCACGTAGGGTTCAAAGACTCGCCATTTTGTCACTGTCTAAATTCTAGGCATATGAAAAAAGAGGGAAAACGAGGATCAATAAGACGCAACAGGTTCCGGCACTATTGTCTACCCTGCTGGGAGTTATTGCTGGTTAGAGTAGCGTATGCAGCAAGTTTTGTTACTCAAACACTTGCCTGGTGAAAGATAAGACCGGAGTATCCGGCCGGTTGAGAAGGCTCAACATTCCGCCCAGGCAGGCGGCAGCCTCTGTGGTAATGGCCAGCCCCAGACCGCTGTCCTCTCCGGCGGACTCTGGTAAACAATAAAAGGCGTATAAGACTCGCTTCTGCTCAGATGTCGGGATGCCGGGATCGTTGTCGACGATCTCGAACCCGGGTGCTTTTTCCGTTGTGAGCCGTCGAGTGGTCATAGTAATATGCTGCTTACCGCCTTATCAGGAAATAGAGCGATAGAAAATCAGCTCAGAATTAGCAGATAATTTTTTTTTGGCGACCGCCCGGCAGAAAGCGGGCCATTGTGCCATTGTTTCATAATAGACCTTGATTTAAGAATACCAGGCAGTCCCCGCAATGGGGAGCCGCCTGGTAGTGGAAGAAAGAGATGGAGTGGGTCAATTCAAATTCTGCTTAATCGTTTCAAATTCCTCTTTGCTTATCTCCCCCCGTGCATATCTCTCGGCGGCAATCGCGAGCGCAGAACTTGTCTGCGACCTGTTCGATGGTCTCCATAACTGCTTGATTAATAGAATGAGCCCCACGATAATCAGCCCCCAAAAAAGAAGCATGAAGAGAGATCCGAAGCCTCCTCCGAATCCCATTCCGTATCCTCCATACATTGCTGTACTCCCTCAATTTTTATATGATAGCAAGCAGTAATTCCGTCTCTATCTCTTTTTTTAATTCCGGACACGTTTATTACCAACACGTCCTTTGATAAAAGCTTTCGATCAGCGTAGATCACCAGCCTTCTCGGAGATTTTATTGCGAAGATCGATTATCTCCGTTTGCAGCTTGGCCAAAGTGTCTGCGCTTGTCGATGGTTTTCTCAATGCCTCATGCAAATCAAACAGTTTGTCGTTTAATTTTCTCCTGAGTTCCACCGTAGCATCCAGAAATTTCTTTATCTGTTCCGGTTTTTGCCAGCCATTCCACATACTGCCGTATGCTCTACCACTGTTCGGGCCATGGAAATATCCCATCATCCCTGGACCCATACCGTAGCCGCAACCGCCCATCATACCGTAACCACCATAGCCCATCATGCCTGGTCCCATCCCGTAGCCGTAACCGCCGTAGCCCATCATCCCTGGACCCATACCGTAGCCGTAACCGCCGTAGCCCATCATGCCTGGGCCCATGCCGTAACCGTAACCGCCGTAGCCCATCATGCCTGGTCCCATCCCGTAGCCGTAACCGCCGTAGCCCATCATACCGGGCCCGTACCCATAGTCGGGATTAAAGTTGCCGGAACCGTTATTGCCACTCGTCAAGTCTTGGTTTATGCCGGATCCGGAGCTGGATCTGTTGCTGCCGGGATGTGAGCTTCCGCCCATCATGCCGGAGCCGTTGTCGTTGCCCATCATGGAATATCCGGATCCGGTATTCGAAGTATCGCCATTATTAGAGGCAAAAACCATGGCACTTGAACTGACAGCCAAACCTGCGACCAAGAGCGAAGAAACCAGCATTTTTTTCATTTTGATCTCCTTTCAATTATGATGACCTCGGGATAGCCTGGAAGACGACTGGGACAACACGACAAATCAATGGTTACGAGGTTAAACCGTCGACCTGCAAATCCTTTTGCAGCTGGAATATATCTCTATATGCTCAATATAACTATTTATTTTTAATAATCTCCGACCAACAACATTTCTTGTTTTGCTCTTTCACTCACCTTATTTAGCATAGGCCGTGCCAATTCAAATCTTCACTCACAAAAAGAACATAACAAAACGAAATTGTTATTCTATTTTCTCTTATAGCCTTACAATTGAAAAAGCCGTCGGCTACTACTGTCTAAATTGTAGACATATCAAGAAGGACCGGAAAAAGAGAGATGCATAGTTTTTATATACCTTAAAAACCAACTGCCCGTGAGAGGAGGCAACTCTCGTTCAACTCTCTGAATTTCAATCCTCCAAAAAAATTTCGATTTTTCCTTGACCTTGGACCATTGTGAAACGTTTATCATAAAAATCAAAGAGGCAAGTATTATTAATCAACAACCGCTGGAGGTGCCTTATGAAACGTTTTTCCATCCCCAGGACAGCCCATTGTAACGAGGGGCATTAGGTCTTGTCCTGGGTGCGACGCTACCCCCTCCAATCAGTATTTCCCTATAAAGAAGCCGCAGGGTCCCGGAATTCTTTCCACCGAGCCCCTACGGCTTCTTTTGTTACATCTAATCAGGATATATGAGCTTTTGAAATCGCCAAAGTATCTCTATCTGTCGGTTGGGTTCTGGCTGACACCTTGGTTTGGAATGATAGTCTTAACCTGGAGTGATTACAGAAAATTCAGACCTTAGAAATGGCAATATTAACTCTTGTCATTATCTGAGAGTTTTAACATCTCAGGAATAGTCTAAACTTCAAAGAGAGTTATCCCTTTGAGGCTTGCCAAGAGAGAGTTTAAGGTTGCCTTCACCCATTCATGGGGAGAAAGGCGTTGTTGAGATGTTTAGTTGAAAATAATATTCTTTCAAACGTGTAGACCTGACCCATTTTTTTCACAAGCCCTGATTCACTCTATTAATACCTTTCCATATCGACAATGATATTTTCCGCCTCTCCGACATATGGATCCTTCTTAATCTGTTTTTTCCATTTGGGTATGGTGTATTTTTTTGTATTTTTTTCTTTAGTCTCCGATTGATCGACATTGAAGAGTCCTGTTTTATAGTTTCCAAGCTGGGCGCTGAGTTTTTTCTGTTCCATACGCGCTTCTTCAAACTTCTTTCGCATATCTGTCAACCTCAACGAGACAACGGTATCCTTACTTCGCTGATCAGATTTTACCTCTTCATCGGTGATTGCCTGAAACTTTGGGTTATGTTCAACCCTCTGCAGACTTCTTTCCCTGATCATATCCAGATCTGAAAGTTTGCTACGGAAAGGGGTATACTTTGCAGGCCCGATTTGATCCCAGGGAAGTGAATAATCCAGGTATTTTTCGCCTGATTTCAGATACTGAATCAAGCTCGGCAACACAATATCGGGCACAACCCCCTTGTACTGGGTGGAACCGCCGGTGACCCGGTAGAACTTCTGGATAGTCACCTTTAATGACCCGAGATCGCCGATCTCTTTAGATTCTGAGGCTGGCAAGGATTTGTTCAGATCTATAATAGTCTGCACCGTTCCCTTCCCATAGGTGTGTTCACCACCGACAATTACGGCTCGTTTATAGTCCTGCAGGGCTGCGGTCACAATCTCGGAGGCTGACGCGGAAAATTTGTTTACCAGAACGACAAGCGGCCCACTGTACTCAATAGTATCATCGTCATCGCTTAGGACCTGGATCTTTCCGCTGCTGTCCTTTACTTGAACGATTGGTCCGGACCCGACGAACAGCCCGGCAATATCCACGGCATCGACCAAAGAGCCGCCACCGTCATTACGCAGATCAAGGATAATTCCTTCAAGTTTATGCCTTTTCAGATCCTCTATCGCCTTACGGGTGTCATCAGCCGCATTTCTTGCTTCCTTTCCGGTTTTTGACCTATCAAGGTCCCGATAAAAACTCGGGATCAAAATATAGCCGATCTTCCCGCCATCCGGAGCGTCTAACACAGAATCCTTAACAAAGGTTTTTTCGATCTCGACAACATCCCTGATGAGCGGGATAACTACCCTGGTGCCATCCGGTTTTTTCACCGTTAGACGGACCTCGGTCCCCTTGGCTCCCCGGATCAGCCGAACAGCGTCTCTGAGACGCATATCGGTTATATCGACAGGGTCGGATCCTTTTTCGGCCACCTGGAGGAGAGTGTCTCCGGCCTGGAGCGTGCCCTGTTTTGCGGCTGGGCTTCCAGGGATGATACTGACGACCTTGATGAATCCGTTCTCCTCGCGAAGGACAGCCCCAATTCCCTGCAGATTACCGCGCATTGTAATATCAAAATCCTCTCTTTCGGCGGGGGGAAAATAATCTGTATGCGGGCCGAAAGCCCTGGCAACGGCATTAAAAAAGAGGTTGTAATTATCTTGAAGGGTCTCCTGGTGTAGGCGAAGGAAGAAATCCTTATCGACTTTGGCCACCTTTTCTTTGGCCTGTTGCCACAGTTTATTGTCCGGCAATTTCTTCTCTGCCTTCTTATTGTCTTGGGCAAGTTCAAGATATCTGTACATAACCTTCGCTTTCATTATTTTTCGCCATCTCTCCTTTAATCCTTCCAGGTCATTGACATAGCCGATTTTTTTTGGGTCGGTTTCATAGACTTCATTACGCTTAACATCAAAACCGGCAGCCATTATCTGATCCACCATCTTTTCAACCTGGCCGACCCGCTCTTTCAGGATATCGTATCCGGCTTCAGGCAGGACAGTGATTCCATGTTCCAAATTTTCGGCTATATGAGGGGCAAATGAGCGCAGTACGGTTACATCACTGCTCAGTAGAAACTTTTTCTCGTAATCCAGCTGTTTCAGATAAAGATCGAAGGCTGCCTTGGAGAGGGATTCATTCATCTTCTTATGGCTGAAATGGATGGCAGGAAGCTCCTTGTCCAGCAAAAAGCCGATCATCTGGTTTCTCTTCTGAGCAAGTCCAGTAATTTCTTTGGCATTTCCGGAACCGTAAGTAAAAAACAGAAGAACCAGAAAAGTCGCCAGGGTACGTTGAAGGAGTTTTTGCATAACGTTTCAATTCCTTAAGAAACGGGGAGGCAATTCCCGCCATTTTTATTGCCAAGCTTTTCAACTCGGCCAGATAAGGTACATCCGATCCTGTTTTTTGCCCGTAATAGAGACAGTTCGCTCAAGCTTTTTATGGTTGCTGACTGCTTTTATCACATAGTTTCCTGCAGGGAGTTTGGCATAAAGCAATGGCCCCGCATCCTTGACTGTCAATGTTTCGTGTTTGCCTTTTCTTGTAACGAGAAACTCGATATCGCCGATAAACTCCCCTTTCTTGTCAGCATTCGAAATAATGAGATTGTATTGCTTAACCGTTGATTCGAGCGCGTGACGTTCATTCAGACCATAACCACCCGTAGTATAGGTTATTCCGTCCTGTTGAATAACTTTAGGCAGAAACTGAGATGAATTATCTCGATTTTCTCGTGCCAGAGCTGGTGATGCCATCATCACCAAAAGACAGGCTACCAAGATACCTTTCCATTTTCCGTTGATTTCCATGGCATTCTCCTTTTGAGATTTAACCGGAAAGCTCATTTAATAAAGATAGTTGATAGGATTATCGCACACTGCCTTTGAAAACTTGCATCCGGGCTCGGGCGGTAACTGCACAGAGCTACAATTTCTTTGCTCTTTTGCCTACCGCCACTTCAGAGGTGATGTGTTTGGCAAATCTTTCTCAGTGTGCCACTGGTAAAAGAAAAGAGTTCCTAAAAACATTTCTCATTTCTTTGGTAATAAGAGTAAATCCGGGAGGACTTTCGTCAAGAAAAGTTACACGAATGTAATTGTTCAGGGCCAAGCCCTGGATATGAAATAATACCAAATCCAGCCAAACCCGTCTCTCGGGTTGAATGAAGATGCAGTTCATTTCAATAAATCAGAAATAGCGCACACCTCGGTCGCATTGGACCGTGAATGAATTGTCTGAGATTGCCAAAGAATATCTTTTCATACTCTAAATTGCGAGGTTATGGAATTATGACGCTGTTATCGTTAATCATTTATTCCCTATTAAAATAGCGTTTTGGCTTCACTTTTATAATGGTATATAGGTGAACATAGAAGTTTACCTTGCAAGTTTAACTGTTATTCTGTAGTGTGAAATTTATGACAGAGAAAAAGCTCGACCACGCCGTAACAGATCTTATCCAATCCATAGGGCTGATGGTGCGCCGTGCGCGCGCTGTGCGCGTCTCGAGTGCTCTTTCCTTGACTGAAGCTTTTGTAATGTCGCGTCTGGCAAGGGAAGGTCCGGCAACAACTGCTGACCTGGCGCGCGCTGAAGGCATGAAGCCACAGTCGATGGGAAGCATCATCGCGACACTGGAAAAAATGGGCATGGTCGAACGCAAACCGCATCCGACTGACGGTCGCCAGTTAAATATTGAGCTGACCGCCAAGGGTGCGGAATTTAGAAAGAGAGCCAAGGACGCGAAACTGGCTTGGCTGACGCAGGCCATTGCGCAACTCGATGAAGAGGAGCAGAAGACACTGTTTGCAGCTGGCGAGATCATCAAGCGCCTCGCCGAATCTTGAGACCAACGGACCCGTATCACTCAAAGAGAGTTACAGAATATGCCTCTTACAACCCTCGATAAAAATACTGCCCTCATTGTGATCGACCTGCAAAAGGGAATTGTAGGCGCACCCACCGCCCATCCAATTGGCGAGGTCGTGAAACACGCTGGTGTATTAGCTAACGCATTCCGAAACCGCGGGCTGCCGGTCGTGCTCGTCAACGTTGACGGGGTAGCACCAGGTCGCGCGGAGCGGGCTTCGCGAATTAGTGAGTTTCCCGCAGGATGGACTGATTTAGTCCCTGAGTTGAATCGGCAGCCTGAAGATCACACAGTAACGAAGCGGACCTGGGGTGCATTCACAAACACCGGTCTGGAGGAGCACCTTAATAAACTTGGAGTTACGCAAGTCGTGATCACCGGTGTCGCCACAAGCGCCGGTGTCGAGTCTACCGCTCGCCACGGCCATGAGCTTGGATTCAACATTACCCTCGCTGTCGACGCCATGACCGACATGAACGCTGACGCCCACCTCAACAGCGTGACGCGGATATTTCCGCGAATTGGCGAAACCGGTACGACAGAAGAGATGATCAGTCTTCTTGACAACACCCGCGAGAAGAGGAGACCCTGACATGGAATGGCCGCACTACGTCTCTTACTTCTTCGGCGGCGCTTTTCTAACAAACGAGCTCCCGCATTTTATCAGCGGCCTGATGGGCCGCCCTTTCCAAAGCCCTATTGCGAAGCCCCCTGGCAAGGGGCTTTCCTCCTCGACCGTAAACGTGTTGTGGGGTTTTTTCAATCTTGCAACAGGGTATGCCCTTATCTGCCGTGTTGGTACCTTCAGCCTGTGCTCCACGGATCATATCGTTGCCTTGGGGTTGGGGGTTCTTTTTGTCAGCCTGATGTCGGCGCGCATGTTCGGCAGGTTTCACGGTGGCAATTCTCCCGGTGTGCCTTGAGAGTAAGAACAGCTAGAACAGGTTGGAGTCTTGCGATGATTGTCTATGCCGACAGCGGTCTTGAGCGAAACTGATCGGCTAGACCCAACAATCTGGATAAGTTTATAATATCATACCGTTATTTATTGTACCCTTTGATTTCATGGCATTTGTAGTGAATGAAAAAAAACAGAGAGTACCATGCTGCCCCAATATGACAAAGCCCCGTCTCATGCCCGGCCGATGGCGCCGAACTTTTTCCGCCCTGCGCAATCCTAATTACCGCTATTTCTATTCGGGCCAGGCCGTCTCACTGATCGGAACCTGGACCCGCACCGCCGCTTTGGGGTGGATCGCCTTTCAGTTCACCCATTCGGAATTTCTGCTCGGTCTTGTTTTTGTTCTCCATTCTTTTCCAATCTTTCTCTTTGCCGCCTATGCCGGTTCCTTGGCTGACCGTATTCCCAAAATAAGGATCTTCACCTTGACGAGCTGGCTCTCACTTTTGACCTCATTGACTCTTGCCGTCATGTTGTTTCACGGCCCCGTAAACATTGCCTCTCTTATGGTTTTTGCTTCTCTTTGGGGCTCGCTCATTGCCTTTGAGATGCCAGCGCGGCAGGCGTTGATGGTGGAACTGGTAGGAAAAAACGATCTGGTTAATGCCATCGCCTTAAACAGCGGCATGGTGAATTCGGCCCGGGTCATCGGTCCCGCCATCGGCGGTTTCCTACTGGCCTTTTCCGGAGCCTCCTGGTGTTTTTTTCTCGATTCTCTAAGCTATCTAGCTGTTCTCTACGCCATTTATAAAATTCAACTCCCGTCTTCCCATTATGCTCCGAAAAAAATAACTACTGGCTGGAGATACACCCTAGAAGGGTTCAAATATCTCAAGACCAATCCGACACTGGCTCAGACTGTCATCCTACTTTTCGTCATGGGCCTGGGAGGCTGGTCTTACCAGACCCAGCTTTCATCTTTTGTGGTGACTCAACTACGGGCAGGCGTTCGGGGCTATGGCTGGCTTCTGGCGATGAACGGTCTTGGCGCCTGCACAGCGGCGCTGGTCGTGGCTGCCAGGGGTTACCCCATGATCAGCCTCAAGACATTGTTTACAGGTGCTGGAATCTATGGTTTTTGTATCGTTCTTTTCGGGTTTGTCCATCAACTGATGATGGCCGTCCTGATCATTTTTGGCATCGGCTTCGGCATCATATTGTTCTTTTCTACTGGAAACAGCATGATCCAAACCCACTCTCCTGATCATCTGAGGGGAAGATTAATGGGCATCTGGGCGATGGTTTTCGGCGGTAGCATGCCGATTGGCAGTTTCTGGATGGGAATGATCGCCCAGAAGACCGGACCCGGTCGCGCCTTACAGGTAGGAGGTCTTTTCTGTATCCTGGGCGCCACCGCCGTTTTTTTTCTGGGTCGCAAGACACGAGAATAACTTGTTAATTTAGATGGACGCCTACAAATTTCCATAAATCTAATCTCATTCTGCGATATTGGTGGAAAACAATCTGATTCAATTACAATATCATGAGGAGGATCTCATGATAGGAAAGGTCTACCAGGTCAGGAAATATCACAACTTGTTTGTTCTTCAGTGAATCTGAGATTGACAGACCTAATCACTCTTTTTGCCTCCCAGTTTATTTTGAGTGATTCAACACCAAATCGACCTTGCTTTTGGCTAGCAGTTATGCTCCTATCTCACAACAGGAACAGGATACATAAAGGGTTTTCACTCTATTAGTCCATGCCCGTGCTTGGTCGGCAAAGGCCATCATTGAAGAGGACGCAAGAAAAATCCTCATAACTCTAACCTCATGCTTTGTCTAGAATGACTAAACGCCATGAAACAACAAAGAAAGTTCAATAACATTCATGTTATCTTTAACTTCAGTGTAATCGCCAAAGGCATAGATGGTGTGTTCGAAATAGTCGGCGGGATTCTACTGTTCTTTATCTCACCAGACCGTATAAACACTTTGGTAAAGGTTCTCACCTTGCATGAGTTGAGCGAAGATCCTAGAGACCTGATAGCCACGTATCTTCTCAATAGCGCACATAATCTGACAAAGGATGTTACAGTATTCGCAGCCACGTATTTCTTGTTGCATGGCTTAGTTAAGGTTGGGTTGGTGGCGGGGCTTTTATTAAAACAGCGATTGGCCTACCCATTAGCGATTATCGCGTTCTTTCTATTCGGTATCTATCAGATTTACAGATACACACATACGCACTCACCGGCTTTACTGGCACTTACTGTCTTGGATATACTTGTAATCATCTTTACTTGGATAGAGTATAAGCGACTCCAAGAGATCCATGGTTTTGCAGAATCGAAAGAGTAAAATTGGTGACATACAGCTCAATATCTCAACGTATCTGATCCGATGCCGCTTGAAGTTTTCAACACCATGTAATCATAACATAATTTTGCTTCATCAAAGGTATGAATATACAGCCCTCTCTGTAGCATTGGTATCTACTATTCTGGCAATGCATATCAGGAATAGTCTTAAACTCAGAGAGAGTTTTCCCTTTAAGGCTTGCCAAAAGAAAGCTTAACGAGATGACCACCGGTTTATCCGGTGCATTATCTTGTTAAGTAAAATAGATCCGTCATCTATGTGGTCCGAAATCGTGGTCTGTCCCCTGTTTCTTTCCATTTCTTGACTGGTATACTGTTGCCTGGCGGTCTAATTCCATAGTGGCACCCGGAAAAGTAAAAGTGCCACTATATCTTGACTATCTTACAATATTCCT
>JBJKRL010000101.1:0-82888 GCA_046704745.1 Desulfocapsaceae bacterium
GTTATAGACAAGCGGTATCTTCAGACCATCTTGGACCGCAAGATCAAGTGCGGCAAGGATCTGCGGGACCACGTGGGTCGGAGTGACAAAATTAATGTTAGGACAACCGCGTTTTTGGAGCGAGAGCATAATATCTGCCAATTGCCGGTCGGTGACCGGGATTCCGCGGCAAAGATGACTGATATCGTAATTCTGGCAGAACACGCACAGGAGATTGCAGCCGGCAAAAAAGATGGTACCTGATCCATTTTTTCCGACCAACGGTCGTTCTTCTCCGAAGTGAGGAGTAAAATCGGAGATCACCGCTGTTGCACCAGTTCTGCATATCCCCTTATTTCCGGTGAGACGATCGACTTTACATTGTCGGTGACAGAGGATGCAGCATTTCAGAATCTCATAGGCTTTGTGAGCCTTTTCAGTAAGTTGGCCTGATTGGTAAAGAGCATGATAGCTGGGGATCATGGCAACCTTTTCAACATGTCATTTAAGAAAAATTTTTGATCGTTCATGGGATCTGATATAATCATACAGATTTGGGAAATCATTGCAACCGGAGGCAACGATGAGAACACGGAAGCAGGATCCTGCTTGCGGTATTCTCTGGTGTTGAAGATCGATGGCGTCCTCTAACCATCTTGAATAAAAGTCGAAAATATTTGGATAGAAAGACCGGCGAAGCTGTGGCAAAAGAGATAACCCAAAAAAACCACTCCTCTATTTCCACTAAAGTACCATTCCAACTACGCTGATCGAATGGCAAGGCCTCATCCTCGACAGCAGCTGTTCAATGACCTGGTAAAAGAGTAACGAGACACTCATGCAGAAACCTTTTCGCAAACTATCCATACGAAAAAAGCTCATTGCCATCATGATGGGTATAACGGGAATGACGCTCTTTCTTTACAGTCTCGTCTCGATTTTCTACCATTTCAGGGCGATTAAGCAGGTGACCGTTGACAATATTAATACGCTCACCGATGTCGTTGTTAACATGAAAAGTTCCTCGTCAAGCTCGTTTACCCATAATTGGACGCATGAGATGATCAAGGCTATGCAGGCCGATCGGGATATTGAAAAAGGTGTGATATTTTCCGTCGATGGCAGCATCCTCGCCACATATTTGAATTCTAAAATGCCGATTGAAAGGGAGCCTCCTGTTACGGTCAAAAAACAATCCAATAAATTTTTCCTTAGCGGAGGAGTTATTAAGTTCGGAATATTCCATCCCATTTTTTCAGAGGAAGAACAGATCGGAACCCTGTATTTGCTTCTCAATCTGAAAAACCTCACCGTCCAAATGGAGCATTCCGTACTTTTCCTGATTTTCAGTTTTGTTTGTGTCCTTCTGCTTGCTCTTGTTCTTTCTTCGCAACTTCAGCATCTTATAACGCGTCCTGTGTCCGCCTTGGCCGCCACTGCAAGAAAGGTTATCGAGTCAGGTGACTATGGAATTCGACTCAAAAAAAATACCGAGGATGAAATCGGTGCCTTGATTGATGACTTCAATGCAATGCTGGATGTGGTTCGTGAAAGAGACACGGCATTATCGGAACATAAACGTCAACTTGAGATGCAGGTTCGAGAACGGACCGAACAGCTGAGGCAAAAACGTGATGAAGCTCTGGCTGCGGCCAAAGCCAAGAGCGAATTTCTCGCTAACATGAGCCATGAGATTCGTACCCCGATGAACGGCATAATCGGTGTCCTCTCGCTGCTCAAAGATGCGCCTTTAAGTGAGGAATATAAACGTCTTCTACAGACGGCAACCAGATCGGCTGATTCTCTTCTTCTGATTATCAACGATATTCTTGATTTTTCTAAAATAGAAGCCGGTAAAATAGATTTTGAATCCATCATTTTCGATCTTCGAGACCTGATGGAGGAGGTCACTTTGCTTTTTACGGAAGCGGCAAATTTGAAGCAGCTCGACCTCTTCTGCTTTGTGCCCACTGATGTTGATGCCCGGGTCCAGGGAGATCCGACTCGACTTCGGCAGATCCTCACCAATTTATTAAGCAATGCCGTTAAATTTACCGAACGGGGTGAGGTCGTACTCCAGGTTGCGCTGCTTAACAAACAGAACGGCCAGCAAATACTGAGGTTTTCTGTTGAGGATACCGGTATTGGGATTGCTCCCGACGCTTTGAGCGGTTTGTTTACCAAATTTACCCAGGCTGACGGTTCAACCACCAGAAAATATGGGGGGACAGGGCTGGGACTCAGTGTGTGCAAACAGTTGGTCGAGATGCAAGAAGGAGAGATAGGCGTTGACAGTGAGGAGGGGAAGGGGACAATTTTCTGGTTCAGTTTACCGATGAAGGTGGTTGAGGATGAGGTTCAGGAAACATCACATGAGGCAGCTGGAGGTCGTAATTTTCTCATTGTTGACGATAATGCTACCAACCGGCTCATTATCGAACATTACCTGAAAACCGGAGGTGTCCGGATTCACAGCTGTGAAACGGGGGGCCAGGCCTTGGAGAAGATAAGGGAGATGGCCGGGCTGGGCAAGCATATCGATACGGTACTTTTGGACTACCATATGCCGGATAAAAACGGTCTCCAAGTGGCAGAGGAAATCAGGAAAGAGTTTGGCCTCGATGCACCGGAGCTGGTCCTTCTCAGTTCGGAAGGCAAAGTCAGGAAGAAGGCTCTTGCTGCCGGGATTAAGACCCTCATCTATAAGCCCATCCGTCTAAGCCAGTTTTATACCGCCTTGAACATACAACAAAAAGTGACGGAAGAGGACGATTCCCGGGTGGAGAGACAAGAATCGACTCCAGCCTTACAGGGGCAAATATTGCTGGTTGATGATGAGATGATCAACCAGAAGGTAGGGGCCGCCATTCTGAAGAAGATCGGAGTTGACCCTGATATTGCCGGTAATGGAAAAGAAGCATTAAAAATGATGGAAGAAAAACAATATGACTTGGTCCTCATGGATATCCAGATGCCGGAGTTGAGCGGTTTTGATGCCACAGCGGAGATTCGCAGGCAGGAAATACAATACGGGCGTCCCAGGATTCCGATTATCGCCATGACTGCCAATGCCATGGAGAGTACTCGTCAGCAATGCCTTGCCATAGGAATGGATGATTTCATTACCAAACCAATCAAGCCGGATATCTTAAAAAAGCATTTGGAACCCTGGCTCAAATGCCGGAATCAATATCAAGATTTTCAGGAACAGCAAAAAGAGTTATTTGATCCCGATGAAGCGGAAGAAGAGGTTCAAACACCTGCCAATGGAAAAATCTGGGACAAGGAAAAGGCTTTGCAGTTTGTCGGTGGTGATGAATCTCTTCTCAAAGAATTGGCGGCACTCTTTGTAGAAAGAAATTCAATTCTGTTGGACGATGTTAAAAAGGCGATCGAAACCAATGACCCTTCTGCGCTGCATGATGCCGCGCATGCCTACAAAGGTGCGGTTAACCATTTCTCGGCAAAAAGCATCCGGGCCTTGGCCTATGCTTTGGAGAAGAAAGGGCGTACCGGAGATCTTTCCAGGGCTGAAAGCCTATACGACCGTCTATGCAACAACGGCCTTGAATTGCAGGATGAACTTCAGATATATACGATGACTGACGGGCTTGGACAGAATTGATCAAGCCTTCACGTTGCCACTTCAACCCTATTGCGGCCGCCCTTTTTTGCTTTGTAAAGAGCCTTGTCAGCCATCTGCAGAAGTGTTTCTATTTCAGGCACTTCCGGACTCATAGCAGCTACCCCGAGACTGATCGTAATCTGAAGGGATTTTCCTTTTACCGCAATCCGATGGTCGACAACCTCCTTTCGCAGGCGTTCGGCAAACGCGGTTGCCTCATGTAGGGTATTGCGGTTGCTTACTATCAAAAATTCCTCCCCACCTATTCGGCTAACAATATCATATCCTCTAGATTTCATAATAAATAGATTGGAAATCTTTTTCAGAACAAGATCGCCGCTTCCATGACCGTAGGTATCGTTTATCTGTTTGAAATTGTCGATATCAATCATGATGCAGGTAACCGTATTTTTGAATCGTATGCACTCAGACTGCAATTCCTCGAGCCTTTCCATGGCCGCCCGACGATTTGGGAGCCCCGTCAAAGTATCTGTCATGGCCATGGTATGGAGCTTTTTGTTGATAGTTGCCAACTTGTGGGTATAATCCTGTATAATTGCTTGATCCTGATTCATCTTTTCCTGGTATTGGACCATGCGTTTTCCGGCCCGTATGCGTGCTTTTAATATCTTGGGATTGAACGGCTTAACCACATAATCATCCGCACCGGCATCAAAAGCCTGTACCAGCTTGTCGTCCTCCTCGTTGGCGGTCAATATAATGATATAAACATGCTTGGCAAATTCCGTTTTGCGCAGGATCTTACAAAGTTCGATGCCATCTATTTCCGGCATTTGCCAATCGGTAATAACCAGATCAGGTTGAAATTGTATTGCCAGGTTCATGGCCTCATTGCCATTTTGGGCGCACACAATATGATCGGACGAATGGGAGAGGATGATCTCCAAGGTTTTTAAACTGGTAACGTCATCATCGGCGACCAGAATGCAGAATGAATCCTTTTCCTTCCATGTTTCCGGTTGTTGTTCTTGGCCGATGGCCTTTAATTCGGCGTAGGAGGAACAATCCTGAACCGGGATTTGAAAGAGAAAGCTCCATTCCTGCCAATTGGCAATGATCTTGTCAAAAAGAGAAGTGAATTCGTCGTCGGACAGTCTGCTTTTTCGGGCCAACCCTTCGGCCTTGGCAACTTGTTGCGAAAGCGGTGATTCCATGACACAGATCAGTGCCATCAGTCGGGCAAGCTGGAGAAGTTCAGATAAAACCGATTCACTTTTATCTGGCATAGCATCCGGTGCATGACTCTCAATAAGCAGCATATCCTCGATATATCGTTTTGGCAAACCCCATTCTTGAAACAACTCCAGGGAGACCCCTATGTGGTTGATACCGAATTCTTTTGTTTCCAGAATTAAGAGTTGCCGGTCGTTGGGCTTTCCTGACAGGATATTGCTGTATTCTTGAGGGAAAATACAGGCTAAAGCTAATCTGCCCACCTGAGAGAGCAGGCCGCAAATAAAGATTTCATCTGGATCGAATGCCTTACTGATCTCGGCGAGACCCCGTGCTGCCGTTGCCATGGCCAGGGACGTCGACCAGAAGGTCTGGAAGTCAAAATTCTCACAGCGTCCTTTCTTGTTCTTGGCAAGTAAGGAAAAGCCCAAAGCCAGGCCCATAACGGTGCCGGTACCCAGCCTGACAATCGCTTTTCTGATGGATATCTCAGGTATGGCCGCGGCAAAAAGAGCGGTATTGGCATATTTGAGAATTTTGCCGGAAAGGGCAGGATCTTTTTCTACGAGATCGGCAATTTCGTCGAATGAAGCCGTTTTGCAGCTACTCAACCGCATGATCTGCAGAGCGAGATTTGACGGTGTGGGCAGATCTCGATTGGTAAGGAGTTTTGCAAAGGCTTGATGCATAAGGCAACTCCATTTAGTAAAGACAATGGCAGAAATGGGCCGTTCTTTTTTCAGTATACATGTTTGGTCTCGAAATTGAAATTTAGCGGAAATAATTTGCCAAATGCTCTTGGGCCGGAGAAAGAACTCTGAGGTGTTGTCTTTTTTGCACCTTAGCTCGGATTTCTCATGAACGTCCATTCTCGCGGCACCGCGAGCGCAACAAATGCTGAAAATTGAGATGATCGTAATGCTTAAGAGCTGAGGGGTACCTTTTTCACGGATGTCCCGCAGCCCGGATGGCGCAGGCTTTGCCCCCAGGGGTGGGTTTATGTCCTGAAACAGATAAGCACCCTTCGGTCATGAATTTTGACTTCGAAGACCTTTGAACCGCTGAAAATTCCGTATTAGACATTGGAAAGGATATCTGCTAGATTCTACCAACCCGGAAGATTGAATGTCAGGGGAGCTCAAAGCATTGTATCGAATTCTGGATCCCAAAAAGAGGTGTTATGGATCTTCATGTACTGGCCGGTCAATGGATGAACCAGCTTGCCGATAACCTGCAGGTCGGGTACGCTTTCGGTGCCGGCATGGTCTCGGCTGTCAACCCTTGTGGATTTGCGATGTTGCCTGTTTATCTGTCGCTGTATATAGGTGCAGAAGATGAGGATTTTGGAAAACGTTCTCTGTTTTTCAGGTTGGTCAAAGCAGCAGGTGTTTCGGTGATTGTCACCTCCGGTTTTTCCCTTCTTTTTGGGTTGGTGGGAATAATTGTCTCCGCTGGAGGTTCGATCTTGGTCGGATATATGCCATGGGTTTCCGTTGCCATCGGTCTCCTTCTTATTTTTCTCGGGATATGGCTTCTAGCCGGCAAGTACCTGGCTTTTAACAAGATGTTGACGCTTGCCGGTAAGATAGGTGATCCGCGCAAGATGACTATCAAGGGGTTTTTCCTTTTTGGTGTTGCCTTTGGCGCAACATCTCTGAGTTGCACCTTCCCTGTTTTTTTGATGGTGGTTGGAGGATCCATGACTGCAGGCACTTTTTTATCCGGTGTCAGACAGTTTGTCGGATATTCCCTCGGTATGGGGTCGGTCCTTCTACTCCTTACTTTGAGCATGGCCCTGGTCAAGGAAGGGGTCGTGGTTGGAGCGATGCGAAAACTGATGCCCTATATTCAAAAGATATCAGGGATCTTAATCATTCTGGCCGGAGTGTATATCCTCCACTACTGGTTTTCCAGCGGGCTTTTATAATGACATTCTTGTACAGGGATGGAACCTTTTATCCCATAACGGAATTGAGGGTATTCCTTAATTCCGTCATATCGAACGGTTTGGCGATGGCTGCGCAGAAACCGTATTCATCGTAATCATTCATAACCGGATCGTTTGTATAGCCGCTTGAGACGATGATTTTTGCTTCCGGATTGATATCATAAATGGCTCCGGCTGTTTCCTTTCCTCCCATTCCCCCCGGTATGGTCAGGTCGACTATAACCCCGTCCACAGGAGATCCCGTTTTCCAGAGATGTTTATAAATTTCGATTGCTTCCATGGAGTTTTTTACACAGATGCACTCATGTCCCAGATGGACCAGCATACGTCTGGCAATATTGAGAAGCATTTCCTCACCATCAATAACCATGATTTGATAGTGTCTATCTGTTAGTGTTTCATCCTTCTTCGTCATTTCCCGATGTTGATCAAGCGATGCAGGTAGGAAGATGGCAACTGTTGTTCCGAGACCAGGCTCGGATTGAACGGTTATGTGGCCGTCATGTTTCTGGATGATGGAATAGACAATTGACAGACCGAGCCCCCGGCCGTTTGTTTTCGTACTGTAATAGGGATCGAAGATCCTCGGGAGGTCTCTTTTACTGATTCCACAGCCTGTGTCATGGATCCGAAGCTGAATAAAATTTCCAATAATAGGAGCCGGGAAATTGGGAAGGTTGATATCAGAAACATTGTGGCAGGAAATTTCAATGGCGCCCGAGCCTGATATTGCCTCTTTCCCGTTCATGATCAGGCTCTGGATGACCTGGCCCAATTGGCCGATATCTATATCCACCAGCCAAAGGTCTTTTTGAATGTCGATGGAGCAGGAGATGTTGGAACCATGCAGGGCAAAATCTGCCGAATCTTTTACCAATGGGGCAATCGACGTGGTTTTTCTGACCGGGTTGCCTCTTTTTGAGAAGATCAAGAGCTGCTGACTCAAAGATTTTGCCCGTATTGCCGCTTTTTCAGCACTTTCCAATAATTCATAATTTTCATCATTTGGATTGGTGATTCTGCGTACCAGGTTGATATTACCTGTGATTGCAGTAAGGAGGTTGTTAAAATCATGAGCAATGCCGCTTGCCAACCCTCCGAGGGATTCAAATTTTTGGGCCTGAAGGACCTCTTTTTCCATTTTTTTCCGGGCTGAAATATCTCGTATGATCCCTACAGTATGCCAATGATCACGACTCTTGAAAGCAGAGAAGGAAACCTCAACCGGGAATTCCGTTCCGTCTTTTTTGTACCCGAACAACTCGATGGTTTTTGATCCCGCACTATCTTTTTCAGGCATGTTGAATTTTTTTGAGATCTTCGTAAATGTCGACTGATGTTTCGGGGGGGCGATTATTGTCGTGATGGGTTTATTTTTGGCCTCTTCGTACGTATAGTGGAAGAGTTTTTCTGCAGCAGGATTCCAGTGGAGGACCTTTTTGTTACTGTCGATTACGATGATTGCATTGGCAGCCGCCGAATTGATAGCCCTCAGATGTTCCTCCCGTTCGCGTATGGTTTCCTCCGCGCGTTTTCGTTTTACTGAGGTGCGGGCAAGCAAGAGGGAACAGACAGCGATAATAGCCAGGCAAAAAGAATAGAGCAGAAGAATTCGATTAAGAATTTTCGTCGGCCAAACGGATAACACCTTGCTGGGAATATAGGATACGGTTTTCCAATAATACTGTTTATCGTGATCTTGGACAAAGTTGATCTTGGTCTGAGACAGTGACCGGATGGTGTCGGGGAGTGGATAGAGAGTGCCGAAAGTTACCAGACCGTCCTTGGTTCTGTACTGCCCGGAACCTTCCAGACTTATACGCTGCCATCCCTTCGGTAGGTGTTTTTTGAGAAAGTAGGTGTTGGAATCGGATTTGGCAAAATCCCATTCTTTATCCTGATTTCTATCTGTTAGATAGTAGTATCCTCCATTTACCAGGAGTGTTGAGCCAGGAGAATTCGCCGATGTTTCTTTTAGTTCATTGAGCAACAAGGTTGCGCGATAATTGAGGACGAGGATCCCCTGCCGGTTTCCCGCCATATCGAAGACTGGTGTACTGAAATGGAGGATGGGCTGGAAAGCTCGCTGACCATCCGCCAGGGTCGCATTTGTGTCAAAAGGCGATATATAGACGTTATGACGACCAAGGGCTGTCGCTTTTTTGAAATAGTCCCGGCCTGCCGCATCATGCAGAGTGTCAGGAGGGGTTAACTCCGCCTTGCCGTTCTGACGGGTCACTTCAATGATTTCCCTGCCGGTTTTATCGATAAAAAGGATTTTGTTGTATGCGGGTTTAATGGAACAGAACGATAGCCATTCACTCACAAGCTGATGCTTACGATCGGGAGTGCGGTTCTGAAGGAAAGCGTTGAGTTCATTTTGAGAGGCCAGAAATTTTAAATCTCTGCTTACGTCATTAAAATTCGAAGCAACGATTTTCAGCTGTGTTTCGATGTTGAAGATCTCGTTATTTTCGATAGATAGCCTTTCGGCATTCACATCTTTGAAGTAGATGAATAAGGTGATGCTTCCAAACAATATGGCAGGCGGTAAAAAAATGAGTAAAAAACGTTTGATGATGTCAATCCAGCTAACTTGGGTGGACATTTCCAACGGTCTTTTCATGGGGTTCCGGTTTTTATGAATACGATTCCGATCTCAAGTAAGAGAGTTCCGGTTGCCTGTAATGCAAAACGAAAGTGACAGTACCGCGAATCTCCACAGTAATCTTCGCAGTATTAGCAAGATCAACAATAATTGGCAATACTATTTTGACAACCTGCCGTATTGTCAACGGAAACCCGAGTGATGATCCAATGGGCTTTGTCCAGTCCGAAGGTCCCATGAACACTGCATTAATGTAATATACTCCAGAAAGCAGATGAGAATCCCGGGCGAGCACCAAGGAAGTGTCAAGAACCCAGTATGGTGTCGAGAACGTTGAAAAATTTTTTTATATCAATAGGTTTTGGAAGAATTTCTTTAAACCCGGCTGCCAATCCCGTTGGAATATCGATTGCCGAGGCGTTACCGGTCAGGGCAATAACCGGGATATCCGACGTTTCCGGGGCTTGGGCCAAGTGGCTGAGAACTGTAAAACCATCCATGTCAGGCAGGTGAATATCCAGGAATATCAGGTCAGGTTGATGGCGCTGGGCAAAATCCAACCCCTCTTTCCCGTTTTCTGCCTCCAGGTAAACGAGATTTGGACGCATATCAATGATGTAGCGAACCAGCTCACGGTTGGTGGAATTGTCTTCAATGTATAGGATGCTTTTTTTTGTTGGGACATCGCAGGAATTGCTGGAAGTTTTGATTCCGGTTGCAGTACAGGATGTTTTTGTTTCCATACCTATTCCGTTTTAAAAATAGAGGTAACTTCTCCTCAGTGCTTTTCTGGACAATCAAAAATTTCGTCTGTAGTTTTCAGGTATCGGCTGGGGAATTCTCAACTGCCGGTGCCGCAGTCGTCGCGTGAAGATGCAGACAGAAATGGATCTTTCTCCTACACGAGTTTGACAGACAAGTCAAACGAAAAATAAAATTTTACCCAGAGGGACTCAAACCGGCGGAAAAGGAAAGCGGCCTGCGAACCAGGATTTCAAACGGAACGGGAAGGAAAGAAATTTGTGTTTGAGTTTCTATTTATTACAAGATATTCTGCAAAAAATGAATCATGGCAGGTTGTAATTTGAATTCCAACACAGGGGAGATCCATGGACGAAAAACAGACAATTCTCGATGTAGTAACACCCAAGGCTGTGTTGAAGGCCATGACCCCGGAATCTATAAAGGCGACACCTCAATTATCGTTGGTGGAAGGAGTCGTCTGTATTAGAAAATTTCCGTTCAGGGTCGGTAGAGAATCTCGAATCAAGAAGATCAACGGGAGGCTGGAAAGGATTGAAAGGGCGAAGCTTGATAACAGGCCCCCCAGCAACGATCTCTACCTGGTCGACGACGGACATCTTTTGAATATCTCCAGAGAGCATTTCCAGATCGAAAAAAGCGGCAATGATTACGTGCTGGTTGACAGGGGAAGTGCCTGTGGTACCAGAGTTGGAGAGATAAGCGTCGGAGGAAATGATTCCACCGGGAGTCTGCCGCTCAAAGATGGGGATATGATCTGTGTCGGCACTAAGACCAGCCCCTACATTTTTCAATTTATTACGTTGGACGAATTCGAATTCCAGCAAAAATAACTGTGGGCCGCCGGTCTAGTCGGCATTCGCTACGGCAAGGGCTACCTGAAGGGCCTGGCGGGTCGATGCAACATCGTGGACACGGATAATTGCCACGTTCTTGTCTAGGGCAAGGGCAGCAACCACGGCAGTGGGCAGGTCACGATGGTCCGCCTCCAGGCCGGTTATATCGCCGAGAAATCTCTTTCGCGAATGGCCGAGAAGGACAGGGAGTCCCAACTCGGAAAAGCGCTCCAGATGCTTTATGATGGTCAGGTTATGCTGCCGAGTCTTGCCGAAGCCGATGCCGGGATCGATGATAAGCCTGTTGCGATCTACACCGTTATCCTCCAGCATGGCAATCTTTCCACGAAAAAACTCCAAGATCTCCTTGATGACATCGTCATAATGGGGATTGATCTGCATGGTCTCCGGGGTCCCCTGCATGTGCATGAGAATAACAGGAGCCGAAGTCTTTTTGACCAAAGAGAGCATTTCCCCGTCCTTCCCCAGAGCTGAGATATCGTTTATGATATCGGCCCCGGCCGCAATTGCCTCCCTGGCCACCTCGGCCTTGGTGGTGTCGATTGAGATTTCGGTCTTGTGATGTTTTCGGATTTCCTCAATGACGGGCAAAACGCGTCGCAGCTCTTCTTCGGAGGATACTCCGGCGGAAAATGGCCGGGTGGATTCTCCTCCGATATCAATGATATCGACGCCTCCGGCAATCATTGCTTCTGCTTGTTGTATAGCAGCATGAGATGAGAAATGCCGGCCACCGTCGGAAAACGAGTCCGGTGTCGTATTGATAATACCCATTATCTTGATACCGGCTGTCGGCATGTAGCTTTCTCTTTTGAGCAAATGCTTTAAAAGCAGATCAGGATGTGACCGTCGAATCGTTATTGTCCGGTGTCTTTGGTGAAGGGGTTTCAGAAAGAGTAGGATTTACAGAATCGTTTGTCTCTTTCGTCTCCTTCACTGTTTCAGATTCCGGTGTCTCCTCGGCCGATGGAGGAGGGGCAGTCTTGGTTTCTTGCGGTGGAAACCTTTCCGGGTGCAGCTCGCTCATGATCCGTTCGATATCGCTTAAGACAATGGTTTCCCGCTCCAAGAGTTCTTCCGCCATCCGGGCCAGGATATCCTTGTTCTCTTCCAGAAGCTTAATGGCGGTGTCCTTGGCCTGGTAGATGATTTTTTTGACCGCCAAGTCTATTTGACGAGCTGTTTCTTCGCTGAAGTCACGGTGTTGAGCAATTTCGCGACCAAGGAAAATCTGTTCTTCCTTTTTCCCGTAGGTAAGTGGGCCGAGTTCATCGCTCATCCCCCATTCGCACACCATTTTTCTTGCCAGCTCGGTAGCTCGTTCCAGATCGTTGCCCGCACCTGTGGTGATCTCCCCAAAGATGATGTCCTCGGCTACCCGTCCACCGAAAAGGATACACAAGGTATGCTCCAGGAATTGCTTGGACCGGGTGTATTTTTCATCCGTGGGCAACTGCATGGTCAGACCGAGTGCCCGGCCGCGTGGGATAATGGTTACTTTGTGGATAGGATCGGTATCCGGGAGCAGTTTTGCCACCAGGGCATGACCTGCTTCATGGTAGGCCGTGACCTCTTTTTCTTTCTCGGTAATGATCATGGAGCGCCTTTCCGCACCCATCATAATCTTGTCCTTGGCCTTTTCCAGCAGCTCGAGATTGATCTCCTGGGCGCCGCTTCTGGCCGCCATCAGTGCCGCCTCATTGACCAGATTTTCAAGGTCTGCGCCGGAGAATCCGGGGGTGCCGCGGGCCAGGATTTCCATATCCACATTCTTGGCCATTTTGATTTTCCTGCCGTAGATTTCCAAAATCTTTTTGCGTCCACCGACGTCGGGTACCGGGACGATAACCTGACGGTCAAATCGGCCGGGGCGAAGCAGTGCCGGGTCAAGTACGTCAGGTCTGTTGGTTGCGGCGACGATGATTACACCTTCACTGGACTCAAAACCGTCCATCTCAACCAGGAGCTGGTTTAAGGTCTGTTCACGTTCGTCGTGTCCGCCACCGAGGCCTGCGCCTCGATGCCGACCCACCGCATCGATCTCATCTATAAAGATGATACAGGGTGCATTTTTCTTCCCTTGGATGAAAAGGTCACGAACGCGGGAGGCGCCGACACCGACGAACATCTCAACGAAATCCGAACCCGATATGGTAAAAAAAGGCACATCTGCCTCTCCGGCAATGGCTTTAGCCAAAAGCGTCTTGCCGGTGCCGGGAGAACCGGCCAAGAGGACCCCTTTGGGGATGCGTCCACCAAGTTTGGTGAACTTTTGAGGATCCTTGAGAAAATCTATAATTTCTTCCAGCTCTTCCTTGGCCTCGTCGATACCCGCCACATCATCAAACGTCACCTTGTGCTTGCCTCTTTCCATCAGGCGAGCCCTGGTTTTTCCAAAAGAGAGTGCGCCGCCCTTGCCTCCGCCCTGCATCTGGCGCATGAAAAAGACCCAGACACCGATCAGGAGCAACATCGGAAACCAGGAAATGAAAATGGTAGTTAAGAAACTTTCCTTCTGATTTTCCTGGACGGAAACATCAACTCCGGCCTTGCGAAGGGAGGGAAGCAGCTCGGAATCATCAGCCGGGAAAACGGTGCGGAACGGCTTGCCGTCCTTCATGGTCCCGGTGATAACATCTCCGTTTATACTGATCCGGTTGACCGATTTGGCGACAACGCTGTCCATGAACTGTGTGTAGGTCAGTGTACTGGTATTGGATTGCTGCTTGTTGAAAATATTAAAAAGCAGGATCATGGTCAGGCCAATGACCAGCCACATGCTGAGATTTTTATAGAAATTGTTCAAAGAGTCCTCCGGTGGCTCTTAAAATTTACGTAATTACCCGTTGTCTGATCTTTTTTGGATACAGAAACGATCGTATGCACTATTGTTTCGTGTTGGTGCCATTATTGTAAAGCATAATTATTGGATGTCGAGTTGGAAAGTTGGTTTTTTTTTCTTTTTCACTACCTTGGTAAAGTACTGGATGGGATTGACACCGACTGAGGCCGACTGCATCTCTTTCAAGGCCCTGACCAATGCAGCGGCTCCCGTTGCTGTGGTCGTATAAGGGATATGGAAATCCAGTGCAGCCCGTCTGATGGTATACGAGTCTTCGGTGGTGCGCCTGCCGAACGAGGTGTTGACAATCCAGGTGACGTCGTGGTCCATAATCCTGTCCAGTATATGAGGGCGTCCCTGGGAAATCTTTTTTACCTTTTCGCAGGAGACTTTGTTGTCTTTCAGGTAGTTGGCGGTGCCTTCGGTCGCCAGAATGGCAAAGCCCAGATCGACCAAGGCCTTGGCTACCGGCACCAGGGCCTTTTTGTCGCTGTCGCGAACGCTTATGAATACATTTCCGGAAGTCGGCAACTTGGAACCGGCGGCCAGATAGGATTTGGCCAAGGCCAGTCCCAGGTTGTCGTCGATGCCCATCACCTCGCCGGTGGATTTCATCTCCGGGCCGAGCAGGGTGTCGACGTTGGGAAAACGATCAAAAGGGAAAACCGCCTCCTTGACTGCCCAGTGGTCGATTTCGACCTCTTCGGTCAGGCCCAACTCGGGCAGGGTGGCGCCCAGCATGATTTTGGTGGCCAGTTTGGCCAGCGGCACACCGGTGGCCTTGCTGACGAAGGGGACGGTCCTTGAGGCGCGTGGGTTCACCTCCAAGACATAGAGGTCCTTGTTTTTTACAGCGTACTGGACATTCATAAGCCCGATAACGCCAAGTTCCTTTGCCATGGCCCTGGTCGCCCGTTTTATCTCGTCGATCAAATTCTCCGACAGCGTATGAGGCGGCAGTACACATGCAGAATCTCCCGAATGGATTCCTGCCTCCTCGATATGCTCCATAATCCCGCCTATTACCGTCATCTTGCTGTCGCATATTGCATCGACGTCCACTTCGATAGCATCCTGGAGGAACTTGTCGATTAAGACCGGATGCTCAAGGACAGTACCGCCCACGGCCTTCATGAATTCTTCGATGCCCTCATCGGTATAGACGATGCGCATATCCCGGCCTCCGAGGACATAGGAGGGCCGGACCACCACCGGATAGCCGATGCGCTTGGCTGCAGTCAGTGCCTCTTCCAAGGTGTGAGCGGTATCGTTGTCCGGCTGTCGGAGGTTCAATTTCTGCAGAAATTGCTGGAAGCGTTTGCGGTCCTCGGCGCGGTCGATGGCATCGGGCTGGGTGCCTATGATCTTGACTCCGGCCTGTTCCAACGGCACGGCCAGGTTGAGAGGGGTCTGGCCTCCGAACTGCACGATAACCCCGTCAGGTCGCTCCTGATCGATGATGTTTAAGACATCCTCTCTGGTCAATGGTTCGAAGTACAGCTTGTCTGACGTATCATAGTCTGTGGAAACGGTTTCCGGATTGGAATTGACCATGATTGATTCGATTCCGATCTCTTTCAAGGCAAAGGCGGCATGTACACAGCAATAGTCAAACTCGATACCTTGGCCTATCCGGTTAGGGCCGCCGCCCAAGATCACGATCTTCTTGAGGTCGGTGATCCTGGCCTCGTTTTCCATCTCATATGTGGAGTAATAATACGGGGTGTAGGATTCGAACTCCGCCGCACAGGTGTCAACCAGTTTATAGACCGGAACTACTCCCAGCTTCTTCCTCAATTCCCGGACATCATCTCTTGCAGTTCCAGTGAGGCAGGAGATCTGATAATCTGAAAAACCTTCGCTTTTGCATTTTTGCAGGAAGGGGGCATCAAGGCCTTGAAAGCCGCGTTCGCAGATCATTTGCTCCGTTTCGACGAGCTGTTTGAGGTTGTGTAAAAACCAGGGGTCGATGGCGGAGAGTTTATAGATCCGTTCGATCGGCATGTTGCGTTTCAGCGCTTCGTAAATATGCGCGATGCGTTTTGAGTTGGGGACCCTGAGACCTCTTTCCAGGTCTTCGGTTTCCAGGTGCTCAAGGATGTCCTTGCCGTCGCCGCCGAAACCGAACCGGCCCATTTCCAGAGAACGCATTCCTTTCTGGAAGGCCTCCTTAAAGGTCCTGCCGATGGCCATGGTCTCACCCACCGATTTCATGGATGTGGTCAGGATGTCGGCCGTCTGCGGAAACTTCTCAAACGTCCAACGGGGAATTTTGACCACGCAGTAATCGATGGACGGTTCAAACGACGCATAGGTCTCGCGGGTGATGTCGTTTTTGATCTCATCCAGGGTGTAGCCCACTGCCAATTTGGCGGCGATTTTTGCTATGGGAAAGCCGGTGGCCTTGGAAGCAAGAGCCGAACTTCTCGAGACCCTGGGGTTCATTTCGATGACCATCATCTCACCGTCTACGGGATTGACGGCAAACTGGACGTTGGAGCCGCCGGTTTCAACGCCGATCTCGCGGATGATGGCTATTGCTGCATCACGCATATCTTGATATTCCCGGTCGGTAAGGGTCTGAGCCGGGGCAACGGTGATTGAATCGCCGGTGTGGACACCCATGGCGTCCACGTTCTCGATGGAACAGATAATGACGACGTTGTCGTTCTTGTCCCGCATCACTTCAAGCTCGAACTCCTTCCATCCCAGGAGGCTGCGCTCCAGCATGATTTCATTCGTCATCGACAGATCAAGGCCGGCGGTGCAGAGTTGTTCCAGCTCCTGGCGATTGTAAGCGACCCCACCGCCGGTTCCGCCAAGGGTGAAGCTCGGCCGGACGATAATGGGGAATCCGATGTCATCGGCGGCCGCCATAGCGTCGGCCTTGGTGTGGACAATGGCCGATTCCGGTACCTTCAGGCCGATGGCCTTCATCGCCGCCCGGAATTCCTCGCGACCTTCTGCCTTGCGGATGACATCGATGTTTGCCGCCAGCAGTTCGACATTGTATTTCTCAAGTATTCCGGTCTCTGCCACCTTGATCGCGGTATTCAATGCCGTCTGGCCGCCCAGAGTGGGAAGCAGGGCATCAGGCCGTTCTTTTTCGATGAACGTGACGACTATTTCCGGGGTAATCGGTTCAATATAGGTACTGTCAGCCAATTCGGGGTCGGTCATAATGGTGGCCGGGTTGGAATTGATAAGGATGATCTCGTACCCTTCCTCTTTCAACGCCTTGACCGCTTGGGCACCAGAGTAATCGAACTCACAGGCCTGGCTGATGATGATCGGCCCTGAGCCGATGATAAGTATTTTGTGAATGTCGGTTCGTTTCGGCATGGTTATTCTATTTTTAGGTCAATAATGGTCTTATATTTCCTCTCTGACCGCGGACAGGCTGAAATCGCCCATTGCAGTCTTATCCTCTCATCATCTTGATAAAGCGATCGAACAGGTAGCGTGCATCATGGGGCCCCGGTGCATGTTCCGGGTGGTATTGGACCGAAAACGCGGGGAATTTTTTATGCCGCATTCCTTCGTTGCTGCCGTCGTTGAGATTGATATGGGTGATCTCGACCTCATTGGGATCGAGTGAAGTTGGATCGACGCAGAAACCGTGATTTTGCGAGGTGATCTCCACATGACCGGTGGTCAGATCCTTGACCGGCTGATTGCCGCCGCGATGGCCGAATTTCAGCTTATATGTCGTGCCTCCGTAAGCCAGTCCCATCATCTGATGACCAAGACAGATTCCAAAGATGGGGATCTTTCCAAGGAGTTCTCTTATCGTTGCTACAACACCTCGAACACCTGCCGGATCCCCCGGACCGTTGGAGAGGAAGATACCGTCCGGCTGCATTGCAAGCACTGTTTCCGCCTCGGTCGTAGCCGGCACTGCCTGGATCAGGCAGCCCTTTTCGGCCAGGATCCGGAATTGATTGTATTTGATGCCGAAATCAAAGGCCACAACCTTCCAAGGCTTTTCGGCTTGGCAGCTCGCGGTGCTGAAATTACTACCCGGCACGGGACCATTCTCGGTCCAGCCGTAGGGTTCGGGGCAGGTTACCCGTTCCACCATATCGACGCCGATCAGTCCACTCCAGGAGCGGGCGCGTTCGATGAGCGAGTCCGGGTTAAGATCCCGGGTGGAGACGATCCCCTTCAGGGCTCCAGCTGTGCGTATATGTCTTACCAGTGCTCTGGTGTCGAAACCCTCGACTCCTAACACATCATGCTTTATCAAAAAATCGGCCAGGGTCATGGTCGAGCGGAAATTGGAGGGAATCCGGTTATACTCTTTGACCAGAAAGGCCTTGGGATGAACAGCCGCCGATTCCATGTCGTCGGCGTTGATGCCGTAATTGCCTATCAGAGGATAGGTCATAGTGACGATTTGGCCGGTATAGGATGGGTCGGTGAGAACCTCCTGGTACCCGCTCATGGAGGTGTTGAAGACGATTTCGCCCACCGCCTCACCTTGTCCGGTAAATGAGAGCCCCTCAAAGATCGTTCCATCTTCCAAGGCGATAAGTGCTTTCATGCGTTGTCCCTTCGTTTTCGCGCGTCTTCGGATACCAAAGCCCCTTTTTAAAGAGTTGAGGAACCGATTGTTTTAAAAGATGTGCAAATTGCTGCCGGACTGCGGAGGATGTGACCTTAACGGATTTTTGGGATCTGTTGTATCACGTTTCAAACAGACTGTCGTTTTTTTGCAAGTCGAGCAGGCAAAATTATAGTATTAAACCCGGAAATTGGATTTGCGTCAACAGGAAACGGGAAACAAGGGGGGAACCGGGGACTTATCCCGGTTCTTATCGGTCAGGATGCGGCCATGAGCCGTCTTTTTCTTCTTTCATGAAGTAGCAAAAACGATCCCAGGTAAACTCCCGATGTGATATTGGACAGCGAAGGGTTACTTTCTTCTCGGTTACCCCAATAACCTCCCAATCTCCACGGCGCGGCCCGTCTTCTATATATACCTTCTGGCCCACCTTAAACGGATAAGCGCGGAAGGTCATGACGGATTGAGGTGTAGTATTCATATGAAATCCTTTTGTTGTTCTTACAGAGCTGGCGCAATTTTCTTGTCGAAAAAATACGTAAGGTGAAATCTTTCCCGTAACCTTAATCATTGCATATGAAAATTCAGCAGCAAAAGATAATTGTGAATTTTTTACAAACATTTTACTTTTTTTCCCTGCCTTGCCTGAGTATAGTATAACTGATCGCTTTTCCCCAAAATCCGTTGCATAGAAGCTATCCCATTATGCTGAACTGGATAATAACCTATAGAAAATCAGTAATCTTGTCGTAAAACAAGGAAACAAATCATACGGCACTCTAAAACCTGACGTTACGCAGGTGTCAACAAAGAAGAGTTGTAGCTGTCGGTTATTTGTCATGTCTTTTGTTTAGCTTACGGCATTTTGGGTATGTTTAGAAACTGAGTCTATCGAGCAACCATATACCGGTTAAAAAATATGCCGAGACAACGAGTTGTCACCCCCTTGTTATTGACTATCCTCCTTGTTTGGGTTTTAGGAGTCTCCGTCCGTGTTGTTGCAGCCAAAACAGAGACTGTAACTCTACCGATTACAATTGATTACAACCTGCTGCAAGCACTGATTCTCAGAACGGCCTATACGGAGAAGGACCAATCGGTTACCTTGCTTAATTCCGATAACGGATGCTTGTCTCTTATTCTTTCTCATCCTACGGTTTCCGAGTCTCATGGCTTTATACAGTTTGAGACCGAAGTCGAAGTTCATGCAGGATCGCCGATTGGAGACAACTGTATGGTTCCCGTGGGTTGGAAAGGGTATCTCGTTCTCTATCAACGCCCGGTTATAAACAGTGTGACATGGCAACTTTCCTTTGTCACCACCGGATCCAAGCTCCTGGAAATGAACAGGCAACCGGCGCAGATTGCCGGAGTTGTCTGGGACCTTGTCAAAGAACATGTTTTTCAATATCTTGAGAGTATTAAAATTGATCTGGCACCTCCGGTAAATGACCTGAAGACCTTTCTACTCCCCCTGTTCCCTGAAAAAGTACAGCAACAGACAAAAGAAATGCTGGCTACCTTACGTACCGGTGAGGTTCGGGTTACACAGGAAGCGGTGACGGTTGATCTCCTAGCCGATGTTCAGGAGGTGTACAGACCGGAGGAATCTCCGGGTAAGGAGGTGCTATCCGGCAGAGATCTCGAAGAGACGGTCCATCTCTGGGAACAATGGGATGCCTTGCTGAGCTATATGGTAACCACAGTATCACAAGACGTCCTGACAGAGGACGAGAGACAAACCCTCATGGATGTCCTTTTGGATGCTCGATATCGTTTTGTCGAAGGCTTAAACGATAAGAACCTGACAAATGATTTTGTTCGGGAGCAATTTGTCAAGGCATGGAAACAGCTCTCGCCGATATTCCGCAATCACATGAGGCAGCGCGACAAGGACGCAACACTCGGCTACCTGTCCTTTTTTACGGCCGCCGATGCCCTTACGGTCCTTGACAGGCTGGGGCCGACCTTCGGGATTGAGATGAGCCGTGACGGTTTAATTCGTCTTGCCAGGATGCTGACCACGGATCAAACGGTCCTCATCTACGGTTCCGGGGTGAATCCTGCTCTTCGCAGGCTTTTTCAGCTGAAGCCGGACCTGCAAATTGAAGAGAAAACCCTCCCGACTGATGGGAAGATGGAAATTGAAGAGAAAACCCTACCGACCGATGGGAAGATGGAAAAAAACGGCGATAAAATGCAACCTGACGGTAAATCTCCGGCCAAAAAGGGAGGAAAACCTTCCGATAGCAAAGTGGAGAAACAGGAACAAAGCCAGACATCGTTCATCTCCCAGGATATGGTGGCCAGGATCCGGGATTATTTTTTTCCTCTGGCCTACGCCGGGGATTTGGAAAAAAATGATATCTTGCAATGGCGGGTGCCAAAAAATGGGCTGGAAGAGTATGTCAAAAAGGTTATTGGAGTCCTGGATGTAGCGGCAAATTTGCAAAAGGACAAACACGACTTTCCCCCTTCACTGCGGGCCATGTATCGATCAATGATTATTGCCATGGCCTGGCAGGAGAGTTGTTTCAGACAGTTTGTAGAGAAAAACAATCAGCTATTCTACCTCTTGTCATACAACAATACATCGGTCGGTCTGATGCAGGTCAATGAGCGAGTTTGGAGAGGATTGTATAACCTGCAGCGACTGCGTTGGGATATCTCGTACAATGCGGCTGCAGGCAGCGAGATCGCCGCCCTCTATTTGCAAAGATATGCCTTGCGAGACAAGAACAGGGCAAAGAGTCTGGACCAATCAACCTTGGCATGTCTTGTTTATGCTATGTACAACGGTGGACCGGGGCAATATTATGAGTTTTTAAAGCGTCTGAAAAAAGGGCGGATGTTGACCATCGATACCTTGTTTAATCAGAAATATTCGTGGGTCGTATCGAATAATTTGGAGAGGATAGCCAAATGTCTCATTGGGGATTGACCTGACGTTCATCCGGTTTGAGTGTGCTTTTGCGCAACTGAAAGCAATAACCCGAGGGAGGTCATCGCTTGCGGTCGCTGCTCTTTTTCCCCTATGTCTGTACACCATAACCGATAGACAGACCGTCCCTTGTTTGCTTTCCCACCTCTTAGCAAAGGAAAGAGTTTGTCGGTAAACCTCTTGTAAGGATTCTTAAGGCAGCCATCATGAGCAGGTTTTTTTATTCAAAAATTGCAGACTACCCCGGATGTAATGGATGCCGTATAAGGTTTGAATCTCTTTAATTGGATAATCTTTCGCATTTTCTATAGGCCATACCTGAGTTTAATGCAGTGTTCAAACAGGCATCCGGAAAGAAGCAATGGGGTGCCTGTTCATTTCGTGTTGTATGTGTTTTTAAGCAAGGCGCAAAGAGAAACGGCAGCGTCCCACTTTGCGCTTCACAACAAAGCCTCTGCCACGGCAACCTCCACCGATGTGAGACCCGGTCATCGAAGAGTGTTGTTCGCGTAAGAGAAAAGGAGGATCTTATGGGTATGTTAGAGGAATTTAAAAAATTTGCAATGCGGGGAAATGTTGTTGATATGGCTGTGGGTATTATCATCGGAGGCGCCTTCGGTAAGATTGTTTCCTCGCTGGTTGCCGATGTGATCATGCCCCCAATCGGACTTTTGGTGGGTGGTGTTAATTTCAGCAATCTCGTTGTGACCTTAAAAGAAGCTTCCGGTAAGGTTCCGGCGGTAACCTTGAATTATGGGAAGTTTATCCAGTCTATCTTTGATTTTATTATCATAGCGTTTTCCATTTTTATTCTTATTAAAATTATGAATTCTTTGCAGGAAAAGAAAGAAGAAGCCCCAGCCGCTCCGGCACCGCCGCCCAAGCAGGAGGTGTTATTGGAGGAGATCAGAGATATCCTGCGTGAGAAATAATTAGGTAATTTGTCAAATGGCTGTATTTTATTCTATGATAGTTCCTCTCTTCTTCTAAAAGAGGCTCCCGGGTGCTCTTTGCCTTCATGCCGGGAGCCAAAATCAGGAGAGGTTGATTTTGTTTCATTTATTTTCTACACTCTCATCTCTGGAGTTGGAATTTTCCGGGAAATTGATATAACGATCTAGAAAAATTGTTTTATTAACGTATTGTAATAAATGAAGAAGCTTAGATTATCCTTTTAGGAATGTGTATGAATCGTTATTGGAGTTCGGTTGTCGGGGAATTGAAGCCTTATGTTCCCGGTGAACAACCAAAGATTACTGGGGTGATTAAACTCAATACCAATGAAAACCCGTATGGACCGTCACCGAAGGTTTTGCAGGCCGTGGGCGGTGAGGTTGCGGATGTACTGCGGCTGTACCCTGATCCAGGCTCGGACCTGGTCAGAGACGCTGTGGCCAGACTTTATAAAATAAAGCCGGAACAGGTCTTTGTCGGCAACGGCTCAGATGAAATTCTAGGCCACACGTTCTATGCGCTGCTCAATCACGAACTGCCTCTTCTCTTTCCCGATATCACGTACAGCTTCTATCCTGTCTATTGCGGGCTGTACCGCATCAGGTTTGAACGCATACCATTGACACCGTCGTATCAGATCGATCTGAATCTGTATCCACAACCCAACGGAGGTGTAATTATCGCCAATCCCAACGCGCCCACCGGCCAGGCGCTGGAGATTGCCGAAATCGAGCGATTTCTTCGACGAAACACCGATTCGGTTGTCGTTGTCGATGAAGCCTATGTGGATTTCGGTGCCGAGACGGCCGTGGGATTGATTAATAGATTTCCCAACCTTCTGATAATCCAGACTCTGTCTAAATCCCGGTCCCTGGCGGGCTTGCGGGTCGGTTTTGCCGTCGGACATCGGGAATTGATCGAGGCCCTTGACCGGGTCAAAAACAGCTTCAATTCCTATCCACTCGATCGTCTGGCAATAAGCGGCGCGGTTGCAGCCTTGGATGACACGGATTATTTTGAAAAGACGAGAAGCAAAATAATCGCTACCCGTGAGGCACTCGTGCAGGAACTGGAATTTCTCGGATTTACTGTGTTGCCGTCCAAGAGCAATTTCATCTTTGCTCGTCATCCCGGAAGAGATGCCGCTGATCTCGCACGGTCTCTCAGGGAGCGATCTATTCTCGTCCGGCACTTCAAGCAGGAAAGGATCGATCAGTTCTTGCGGATTTCGGTGGGCACGGACGACGAGTGCGCAATGCTTGTTTCCGCACTCAGGGACGTACTTCATAGGTGAGTCAAAGAAAAAACGGAGGAGGAGAGTACAATGGGCAAAGATACCTTCAGGGCGTTGGTGGTAAGCGAAGAGGAACCGAAAAAATTCACAGGAGTTATCCGTGAAAGACGCATTGAGGACCTGCCGGCGGGTGAAGTCCTGATTCGGGTCAAATATTCCTCCCTTAACTATAAGGATGCTCTCTCCGCCTCTGGGAACAAAGGGGTCACCAGGACCTACCCTCACACACCGGGTATAGATGCCTCGGGTATAGTCGAAGAGAGCACGAGCAGTGCCTTCAAAGCCGGTGACGAGGTACTGGTCACCGGTTATGATCTTGGCATGAATACTTCCGGCGGTTATGGCCAGTATATCCGGGTGCCTGCAGGGTGGGTGGTGCCGTTGCCTGCATCTCTTGGCCTGTCTGAGAGCATGATCTATGGAACGGCGGGCTTTACTGCCGGCATGTCAGTGGCTGCCCTGGTCTCGGAGGTGAGTGCGAAAGACGGCGAAATCCTGGTCTCCGGGGCCACCGGCGGGGTCGGCAGTATCGCGACGGCGATTCTTGCCCATCTCGGGTATTCCGTTGCCGCCGTAAGTGGGAAAGCCGAGGCGCATGATTTTCTTACAGGACTTGGTGCTGCCAGGATCATTGATCGGGGTGAAGCCATCGATACAAGCGGAAGACCGCTCTTAAAAGGTCATTGGGCCGGAGTCGTGGATACGGTAGGCGGTGACATTTTGGCTACAGCGATTAAGGCGACCAATCTTCACGGAATTGTAACCTGCTGCGGTAATGTCGCCTCGCCCGATCTGCCGTTGACCGTTTTTCCCTTTATTCTCAGGGGAGTACGCTTGCAAGGGATAGATTCACAGAACTGTCCGATGGTCCATCGTCTCGATGTCTGGCAAAAACTGGCCGGGGAATGGAGATTTCCCAAGTTCCTGGATCTGTACAACGAGATAGGCATCTCGGAACTGAAAGAGAATATTGAATTGATCTTGAAGGGAAAACAAAAAGGCAGGGTGCTTGTAAATCTGGATAAGGAATAGACGCTCTTCTTGCCGGACAGGTGTTTTACCCGATTCTCTCACGCTTTATCAAAGTCCATGACAATACGAAGTTCTGTCGCCTCGGTGCGTGTTATTTCGGCGTTGGGGTAGTGTTTTTTGAAGACGTGCAGCATAGCCTTGTTTTCTTCCATGGTTGTGGCAACAAAACCTGAAAATCCGTTTTCCCTGGCAATAGCCTCCAATTGCGGCAGCAGACGCGATGTAACCCCCATTCCCTGGTAGTCTTCCCGCACCACAAAGGCTACTTCGGCCCGGCCGTCCCCTTCATCGGCATAGGAGCCGATGGCCACGATATCCTGGTTCCCGCCTTTCTCGACAAGGCCGATCAAGGAGATGTTCTGGTGGTAGTCGACATCCGCCCATTGCTCCTGGGCAACTTCATGGGAAAACAGTCTCATCTTGCAGAAAAATCTGAGATAGACGGTCTCTTCTTTGAGTGAGTAAAAGAAATTGCGGTACCCGAATTCATCCGAGGGCAAAAGGGGACGGAATTCAATGGTCTTGCCATTGGGAAGGATCTGGCGGGTCTTGTACCCTTCGAGAAAGAGCAGATCGTCCTGAACAGGTGGCAGTTGATCGGCAAAAATATAATGATGTTTTTTTGCCGCGGCGATCAGGTCCTCACGGAATTTGGGATGGGCGATCTGGGCCAGTTCCATGACCCTTTGATAGATGCTTTTGCCCTCAAGTGCGGCAATCCCGTATTCCGTCACCACATAGTTGACGTCGCCACGGGTTGTAGCGACTCCTGCACCCTCACTGAGACTCGATACGATTCGCGAGACACGTCCGTTCTGGGCGGTGGACGGCAGGGCGATGATTGAAAAACCTCCCTTGGACATTGAACTGCCGCGTAAGAAATCCACCTGATCCCCAATGCCGCTGTAAAACATATGGCCCATGGAGTCGCTGCATACCTGGCCGGTGAGGTCTACCTCCAGTGCCGACGAGATGGAAACCAGGTTGTCATTGCGCGCAATGACGGTAGGGTCGTTGACATATTCGGACGAGCGGAAATAGAACTGCGGGTTGTTGTCAACATACTGATAAAGCTTTTCAGAACCCATGCACAGAGACGCTACCACGCGTCCTTCCAGCAGGGTCTTGCGTTTATTGGTGATCACCTTTTTCTGTAGAAGGGCGATGAAGGCGTCGGTTATAAGCTGGGTGTGGATGCCGAGATCCTTTTTTCCCTCCAGGTACGGCAAAATGGCATAGGGGAGATGCCCGAATCCGATCTGCAACGTAGCCCCGTCTTCCACCAACTGGCTGACATAGTAACCGATACGAGAGGCGATTTTGGGGTTTTTCGCAAGTGGGATCGACTCGACAAGCGGCTCCTCGAAGGGAACGAAGTAGTCGACCTCGTCAACATGGATGATGCCGTCTCCCCAGGTCTTGGGCATCCGTGGGTTGACCTGGGCTATCACCAGGGTCGCCGCCGACATTCCCGCCCGGGTTATATCAACAGACACGCCCAGGCTGCAGAAACCGTATTGATCGGGCGGGCTGACCTGGACCAATGCTACATCCAGTCCTATACTGTGTGATTCGAATAAGCCCGGGATATGCGACAGGTAGGCGGGAATATAATCTATTTTACCTTCGAACGCAGCTTTCCGCATTCTGGAGCTGATAAAAAAAAGTTTTAAGGCAAACCGCCGCAGAAAATCCGGATCATCGACGTATTCAGACAGGGTGGACGACAACATCTGATACACCATGACATCCTGGAGCCGGGTGTCGTCGACCATGCTGCGAATAAGGTGTTGCGGCTCCCCGCACCCGGTACCGATAAAGACACGGCAGCCGTTTTTTATCTTTGAGACAGCCTCATTGGCATCGACCACTTTTCCAGGGCAATGGTGCTTGAGAGCTATGTCTGCTTCCATATTTTTGTCCTACCCTTTGCCATAGAGCGATTTGACCGCCTTCCGGTCTACGGAACCATGGGCATCCATCGGAAATTCGTCTATAAAAGCAACATATTGAGGTTTTTTAAAACTTGATATGCGTTCGCCGACAAAACGTATCAGCTCTTCAGCCGTCAACGTCTTCCCCTCCTGGAGTCGGCAGACAGCCTTGATGCCTTCCTTCCATTTCGGGTCGGGTACCCCGATGACCACTGTTTGGGCCACGGACGGATGCTGAAGGATAACCTTTTCCACCTCTGCAGGGTAGACATTTTCGCCACCGGGCTTAATAAGTTCTTTTTCCGCTTTGCGGCCGGCATAAAATAGAAAGCCATTGTCATCGAAACGGCCCAAATCGCCCGTATGATGCCATCCATCGCGGAAGCTATAGGTATTATCCTCGGGAAGTTCCCAGTATCCTTCAAAGACCATTGGACCCTTGACGATGATTTCCCCAACCGTTCCCGGCGGCACGATCCTGTCATGATCGTCCACAAGCCGGACATCGGCGTACAAAATAACCTTGCCGGCCGAACCTGGTTGGTCGTTGTATTTCCCCATCGTAGTCAGGCAACTGGTCTCCGTCTGCCCGTACATGGCCCAATAGGTGCCGCCTGTGACAGATTGGTAGTGATCGATTACCTCTGGAGTTCCAAGGCCCACAACCGCTCTTAAGGAGCATATCTCCAGCTGATTTTCCTTGGCCGCTTTGAGGATGGAATCCAGTATCGGCGGGAAATCAAAGAACAGACTCACGCCCTTATCCTGAATGAGGGATGCTGCTGTCTTCGCATCGAATTTACTCATATTGAGATTTATGGCACCGGCATGGAAAGCGCTGGTCGCCATAAAAAGTCCTGCTACGTGGAAAAGCGGCAAAAGGTTTAAATGCACGTCATTTGCCGTGAGGCCGAAATAATAGGAAAAATGCATGTGGGCATGGAGCATGTTCCGGTGGCTGAGTACGGCGCCTCGGGGACGGCCGGCAACGGCTGCTGTGTGAATGATCACCAAAGCATCGGAGCTTGCCACCTCATGAAATGGCATCTCTGCCGGGATATCCAGAAGTGAGGCGAAGAACTGGGCATCCCCGAGGTCGGCTTTGAGATTGAATACAGCACGAACCGTCGACAGCCGGGCGGTTGCATCTGTAATCAAGGGTTGGTATTCCGCGTCGGCAAAGACGACTTGGGGCTTGCAATCGTTCAGATTAAAGTACATTTCCTCAGCTGAAAGACGCCAGTTAATGGGAAGGACTATGGCGCCGAGAGCCGCTGCTGCACCATAAACAAGAAAAAATTCCAGACTGTTTTTGCCGACCACTCCGATGCGGTCTCCTTTTTTGATTCCGGCACGATCAAGGCCTCCGGCCAGAAGATCGACCCGATTTTTATATTCGGCAAAGGTCATCTGCCTCCCGTCGTCTATTTCCTGCCAGCAGATCTGATTTTTAAAGGCGACCGCATTGCGATTGATCAGATCGTAGAACGAAAAGTCGTAAAGTCCCATAAAAGCCTCCGTGTCATGTTCTAGAGAGTTAGAGGTAAGACGGATTCAAGGCAAGAGTATTTGCAGCCTGCATAAAAACAGGCGGTATCGAGCCTTCCAGCCGGTGCTTGCCGAAGGTTTCGGGCAGACCCCGGCGCCATTCCTTGTGCGGAGTTATGAAGTTAGGATATTTTATGGTGAATCAGGAGTCAGAAGAGCGTGAATACAGGGAGGTCTTCTACCCCAAAGCCGAACACTGTGTACATTTCTCGAAGCGTTGACTTTTTCCGCCTGTTGAGTTTCTCTTTGGCCTGGCCCGAATCCCTGAAATGTCCATGAAGAATTCCGACTACACCGATGACTTGTTGACGCTCACCACCGGACAAGGGGATTTGAGAATAATGTACTGTGCTGTTGACCCCACGATAAGCTTCTGTGTTTTCGATTTCTTTTCCACTCCGACAAAAATTTGATCAATACCGTGTTCTTTGGCATAGTGTACCAGGTCTTCACCGGGCGAAAGACCGCGGGCCAGCTGGTGGGTTTCGCAGGAGACCTTTTTTTCCTTGAGATACTGTGCGGCAAAGGCCAGCCCCTGTTCAGCCTTACCGATCTCCTCCGAGTCTTCACCTGCTCCACCACCCATGGAGGTGACAACAATGACCTTGGCACCAAGGGCCATAGCATACGTTCTTGCCAGAGAAAGGGCCGCTTTGGCCACGGCTGAGCCGTTGTAGCCCACTAAAAATTTCATCTTCTCCTCCTCTTCCCCCGGTTTTATCATAATTACATCCAGCGCTTGCGCCGCTTGTAAGATTTGACTTCCTTGAACGATTTTCTGCCGCCGCCCTGGGTTATTCCCATATAGAATTCCTTGACATCAGGGTTTTCCTGGAGTTCCTTTGAAGGTCCTTCCAACACGATTCTGCCGGATTCCATGATATAGGCATAATCGGAGATACCCAAGGCAATTTTGGCGTTCTGTTCCACCACCAGGATGGTTGTGTTCAACTCCTTGTTGATCAACCGGATGTTCTCAAAAATTTCTTTGACCAAAAGCGGCGCCAGCCCCAGAGACGGCTCGTCGAGCATAAGCATTTTGGGAGATGCCATCAACGCCCTGGCAATGGCGATCATCTGCTGTTCGCCGCCCGAACAATAGCCGGCCATTCGATGGGTGATGTCGGAAAGCCGTGGAAAATGGGTATACATCAAGGCATGATCGGCTCTGATTTTCACTGCCCCGTCCTTTCTGGTTATGGAGCCGACGCGGATGTTTTCATCAACCGAAAGATGTTTGAAAACCCGTCGTCCTTCAGGGACCATCACCGCTCCAAGTTTGACGACATGGGTTCCCATCAGGTTGGTGATATCGTGATCCCTGAATTTTATATACCCCTCACGGATAAATCCGTTTTCCGGCTTCAGCAATCCGCTGATGGCCCGCAGCGTCGTGGTCTTGCCTGCTCCATTGGTCCCCAGGAGGGCAACGATCTTTCCTTCGGGAACATTGAGGCTGACGCCGCGCAGGACCTGGACAATATCGTTATACACGACCTCTATGTTGTTGACTTCAAGTTGGGTCCCGTTGATTTTTTTATCCATGGAACGTTTTCCCAATTTCCCGGTTCATGATCTGCGTAAGCTGAAAGACCCCACCTTTTCCGCACCGGAAACCTTCGTACAAAGGGAGGTGCGGAAGAGGAGGGCGGCGCCATTCAGGTTAAGTTTCCTGTCTTATTTGATCTTTGCCGTATATTCGGGGATAAAGGGTTTGCCCACCGACTTGAAAGCTCCACCTTTAAGAACATACAGTTGCAGTGAGTCAACCCCCGTGTGATCGGTCTTCGAGTAGGTGACCGGTCCGACAGTGGTGTCGGGATGGAAGGCATTGTCGCCGTTCATCGCCAACAATTCCTCGTACAGGGTTTCCTTGTTGATCTCTTTTCCTTTGGCCTTGGCCCGTTTGATGACCTCGGTGGCAACCTGGGCTACCATCATGCCGTTGGTGTAGTTATGAGAGTTGGCGGCCTTGTCGTCGCGATGGTATCTTTTTGCCAGTGCAAGTTGGTTCTTTGCTCCCGGGCTCGGTTCGTTGGTTACGATGTAGGAGGTGGTCCAGTAGAAATTCTCGGCAGCCGATCCGGCAAGGGCAACCAGGTCGTTTCCACCGGTGTAATGGCAACCCAGGAAGGTGATTTTCCCCGGTTCACCAAAGGATTTTGCCACCAGACCCAGACTGCTGGCATCCTTCAACATAGTGGCCACCGGAGACTGGACGGTCTGGCAGATGACATAGCGTACACCTTTACTGATCAAACGCTGCAGCATGGCCGTGTTGTCGAGATCCTTGCCATGCTCGACAACTTCAACAATGTCGATTTTCAGACCCGCGGCCACCGCCTTCTGCAGATCTTCCACAGGTCCGCGGCCAAAGGCCGAAGGATGAATAAACATGGCTACTTTCGGAACATCTCCCTTGTTGTTTTTCACAATGTACTCGGCAAGGCCGATGGCCTGGGCGGAGTACGAGGCGATGGGGAGAAAGATATAGTTTGAATCAACAAGATTCCCCGCATGGAAAGAGGCGGGAATGACGGGCATCTTCACCTCTTCGAAATCCTTTTTCAGGGCCAGGGTGCTCCCTGTAGAATAATTGAGGTAAAAGACGATCCCCTGGTCAAGAAAATCTTCGAAATTTCTTTTGGTAATATCTGTTTTGTACTGATCGTCACGAATCATGCAGTCGATTGTGTCGTCACCTAATATTTTCGTATCATTGACGAATTTGAAGTAATCTTCGACACCCTTAGAGTAGGGGTTGCCGGCATCCGAGGTCGGACCCGTGATGGCAAGCGACAAGCCGAGCTTATACACTTTTCCCGCCTGGGCCTGGAAGGGAAGGGTTATCAGGAAAACAGCCACCAGCAGAGTCATCCATCTCATCATGTTGTTCTTTTTCATTGCTCCTCCTCAGTGTTGAATAGTATCAAGCGTTGTTGTTGAGAAGCTGTATCGCGACCTCTCCCCGCTACTGGAGAAGAGATACCAGGCGCTTCTGATCGAAGCTTGCCCGCATTTCTTATAAGGTGTGTTCATGAGAAATCCGGGTCCTAGTACCTGAAAGGCCACAACTTCACATATGAACGCAGGATGCGCCACCAGTTGGCAATCCCGCGGGGTTCAAACATCAGAAACAGGACGATAACCAAACCGAAACTTAAGGGTCTGAGCGCCGTTGTCAGATTGGTTGTCAACGACTGGTGGGCGCCCACCCATTCGGACCATTTTTCAACCTGCAGATCCAGGGCCTTTATGGCCAGAGGCCCCAGGAACGAACCGGGCAGGGTGCCGAGTCCGCCGACTATGGCCATGGCGAGAAAGTTGATGGATTGCTGCAGGGAAAAGGATTCAATGCCGACCCCCCGGTACAGATAGGCATGCAAAGCCCCGGCCACCCCTGCCATAAAACCTGCCAGGCCGAAGGCATAGACCTTGGTGAATCCCGGGTGCATTCCCATGGCATCGGCTGCACGGTCGTTGTCGCGCACTGCAACGAGGCAGCGACCGTATCGAGTGCGAAGCAGATTGCGAACCGAAAATCCGAGCACCACCAGCACCACCAGTATGGTGTAATACCAGAAAAAATAGTGGTTGCTGCGTGACACCTCGCCGGTTAGCCAGAAGGCCCTGCCCACGGATATGGTCTGTCCCTGATTGAAGAAATCCATAAAATTAATGGTCCACTGGAATATCATCTGGAAGGAAAGGGTGGCAATGGCCAGGTACAGGTGTTTCAGGCGTAGGGCCGGCAGACCGACGATGGCGCCGAAAATTGCCCCAACAAGACCGGCCAGAAGAATCATCAACGGCCAGGCATGGGTCAAGAGGATGTGGCTGTCGCCCAGAACCCGGGCGCAGGAAGCCACGGTATACGCCCCGATACCGACAAAGGCCGCATGCCCGATGGAGATCAGGCCGGCAAAGCCGGTCACCAGATTGAGACCGATAACGGCGATAACGGCTATCAGGATATTATCGATAACCAGCATATACTTGTTGTCCAGGTCGAAAAAGAACGGCCAGGCGAAGAGAACGAGAAGAAGCAGGCACATGGCGGTCCTGTCCAGACTGGTGAAAAAAATCCTCTGCTCTTCTCTGTAGGAGGTGAAATAGTTTCCTGTTGCCAGCCAGCGGTTCGATGACATTGCTACACCCGTTCAATTTCGTGGATTCCGAATAACCCGTGAGGTTTAAAGAGTAAAATGATCAGAAGGATGATATACGGCAGCACCTCGCCGGTGCCGTTTAGCCCCCAGTTGCCGTCAAGATATCCGCTGGCAAACTGCTGAATGAGCCCCATGATGATGCCGGCGACAACTGCCCCCAGTATCGAATCGAGGCCGCCTAAGATAACCACTGGAAAAACGATGATGCCGAAGGCATGCAGCGTGTCGAAATTCAGCCCGGTGATGTTTCCGATAATAACTCCGGCAGCAGCAGCGCTTAACCCAGCTGTCGCCCAGGCAAGGCCGAAAACCCGTGGCACCGATATTCCGATGGACATGGCCGCCATCTGGTCATCGGATACGGCCCGCATGGAGATCCCCACGGTGGATTTTTTGAAGAACCAGGAAAAGGCGCCGATCATGATAAAGGTAATGATGACTCCCACCAGCTGCGTCCACGACAAAGACACTCCCCAAAAGGATATCGGCGTCTTGGGCAGGAAAGGCGGAAAAGAGAAATTTTCCGTCCCGAAAGGGGTCAGGTAGATTAAACCGTCCAGGATGGACATCAAACCTATTGTGACCATGATGACGGAGATAATCGGCTCACCGATCAGGCGGCGGAGAAATACGCGCTCCACACTCATGGCAAGAAAGAAGGTGATCACCATGCTCACCGGAAAGGAGATATAAATCGGGATGTGGACCCAGACGGTCAAGGCATAGGTGATGAAGGCCCCGGTGGCAATGATCTGGCCGTGGGCGATATTAAGAACCCTGCTGGATTTGTAAATCAGCACAAACCCGAGTCCCGAGAGGGCGTATATGGATCCCACCACAATACCGCTGACCACCAATTGGAAAAAATAGCTCATCGTTTTTCGCCCATTGTGTAAAAACGGATTGTTGTATCGACTGTCGTTGTCTGTCCATCCTGGTATTGATAGTTTGCCGCAACCCTTTTTTCCGTTATATTCTCGTCATAAAGGGCGTCATACAGTTCGCCGTATTTTTCCCGGACGAATTTGCGGCGGATCTTTCCGGTCTTGGTCAGTTCTCCGTCGTCCATGTCGAGGAGCTTATACAGAAGGGCGAAACGGTGTATCCTGAAGTGAGGTTTCTCGGCATTGTCGTTAATCTTGAAAACCGCCTGCCTGATAAGGTCGGCAACTTCCTGTTGGGCCGACAGGTCCATATAGGTACTGAAGGAAATACCTCTGTCCTCGGCCCATTTTCCGACGACAATGGGATCAATATTGATGAGCGCTGCGACGAAGGCCTTCCTGTCTCCAAAGATGACGGCCTCTTTGATATAGGGGCTGAATTTCAGACGGTTTTCGAGAAACATCGGGCTGAACATCTCTCCTTGGTCGTTATGCATGACGTCGGAGATGCGATCGATGACCACCAGATGACCGTGTTCATCGATATATCCGGCATCACCGGAATGGAGCCACCCACCCTCAAGCAGTTCGGCCGTCTTATCGGGAAGTTTGTAATATCCGGGAGTTACCGAAGCGGAACGTGAAAGGATCTCTCCTTGTTCGGAAATGCTGCATTCGGTCCCCGGCAAGGGTTTTCCCACCGTGTCGGGCCGAATGTCTCCATCCCTGTGCATATAGGCAATTCCTACGATTTCCGTTTGTCCGTAAATCTGTTTGAGATTCACCCCGATGGCCTGGTAGAATGTGAACAGTTCGGGGCCAAGTGCTGCTCCTCCGGTGTAGGCTCTGCGCAGACGCAATAGTCCTATCTGATTGACGAGTGGCCTGAAAATGATCTGTTTGCCCAACCAGGCCAGGAGGCGTAGCCTTCCCGGCATCTTCCTGCCGGACATACGGTATACCGCTGATTCTTCTCCTATTTTCATGAAATAGTTATAGAAGAGCCGGTTCAGCCAATAGGATTCGTCCATTTTCAGCCAGATCTGTGAACGGATGGTTTCGTATATTCTCGGTGCGCCGAACATGAAATGCGGTCCAATCTCTTTCAGGTCTTCCATGCTGGTCTCAACCGACTCGGGGAAATTGACTGATATTCCAGTGGCCATGGCAACACCGAAGGAGTTCATCTGTTCGCCGATCCAGGCAAAGGGCAGAAACGAAACATACTCATCGGTTTCTTCCAGAGGGTCGACCTGGGTGAGCTGGAGTCCCATATTGATATAGTTGCGATGGGTCAGCATGGCTCCCTTGGGCAGGCCTGTGGTTCCCGATGTCAGGCACAGATGGCACACATCATCGGGATTTCCCTGATCCACTAAGGAGTCGAATAAGCCAGGATTGTTTTGATGGAGGTCGTCGCCGAGCGCATAAAGATCTTCGATGTACATGAACCAGTCATCTGAGCGGTAGCCCCGCATGCCCCTCGGATCTTCATAAATGACCTTTTTGACCTGGGGGATGCGGTCCCGAACCTCGACCACCTTGTCCACCTGTTCCTGGTCGCTGCAGAATACGATGCTGATGCCAAGGTAATCGAGAATACCCCCGATTTCATCGGGAAGGCTTGTCTGGTAAATGGCGGAAGAGACGCCACCCACGGCCTGGGATCCAATGGCCATGTAGAGCGCTTCGGGTATATTGTCGCTGATGATGGCGATTTTGTCCTCTTTTTGAAATCCGATCGCTCTCAGACCAAGCCCTGCCTTGCGCACGAAGTCATAGTATTGATTCCAGGTATAACAGTTCCAGCATCCGAAATCCTTTTCCCGCAGGGCAACCTTGTCACCGGTAGTCTCCACCCGCCACCGCAGGAGTTGCGGAATACTGTAGTTGACTAAATGGTCCTTGTTTTCCATACCTCTCTCTTGGTGCTGCAAATTCTTGGTCGCTTCAATTTTTCCTGGCAGTATCTTGGGGAGCTGCCTGGTCCTCGCCGATATAGGCCTCAATCACTCTGGGGTTGGCAGCAATCTCTTTTGGGCTTCCCGAGCCGATGATCTCACCGAAGTCAAGGACATAAATTCGGTCTGATATGTCCATGACCACACCCAGGTCATGTTCCACCAACACCACCGTGATCCCCCATTCTTTTTTCAGATCGAGGATGAAACGGACGATATCCTCCTTCTCTTCGATGTTCATCCCAGCCATGGGTTCATCGAGCAGCAGAAGTTCGGGCGCCAGAGTGAGGGCGCGGGCCACTTCAACTCGTTTTTGCACCCCATAGCTCAAGTTCCCGACCATTTTCTTTCGATAGGGCTCAAGCTCCATGAAATCTATTACCTTTTCTACGTAGGCACGATTTTCTGCCTCCAGCCGCGAGGCCTTGCCGAAATAGATGAGGGCATGGAAAAAGGAATACCGGAGGTTTTGATGTCGGGCCAGCAGGAGGTTGTCGAGCACAGACAGGCCACGGAACAGTTCCAGGTTCTGAAACGCCCTGGCTATGCCCATGTTCGATACCTGGTGTGGCGAGGCATGGGTGAGATTGCGCCCACCGTAACGTATTTCACCTTTGGTGGGATGGTAGAATCCTGAGACACAGTTCAACAGGCTCGTCTTACCTGCACCGTTGGGGCCTATAACCGAGGTGATCAGTCCCGGCTCAATGGAAAGATTGACGTTGGAGAGCGCATGGAGCCCGCCGAATGTAAGCGTTACCTCTGATGCGATGAGTTGCGTCATAGATTTCCCGATATCGCCTGGTTTTAATGACTGCCGAAAATCTCAGCCATGATCGAACCGATCTTAGCCCGAATTTCTCATCAGTTCAGGCGGCGTCAGGTACAACGTTTTTGGCAATGAACTATAGTTGGCCATGTTCACAGCCAAAACTGAAGAAGATGACGCTGACGAACTGATACCCCAAAGGCAATTCTTTCGGGGCACCTTTGATGAACACTGTGTAAATTTGAAAACTCAATTATTTCTTCGAAATGTCTGTTCCTTTCTGAGAGGTGGACAAATTGACATAGTGTTCATGAGAAATCCGGGTTAAGCCGGAAGCCTGGTCTGCAGTAACGTCTGTTGTCCAATTGTCTGCAAATTCTCTTTCGATTTACCTTTCGAAATATAAAAATAAATCGAAAGAGAATACAGACTCAGGGTATTAAGGGATATCTATTGAGAATTCGGGCCAGATTGACCGGTTCGGCAAAGTATTTGTCTTGTACGGTGCAATCTTTAGACCTTTAATTGTAGGATACAGGAAATAACAAGATTAGCAAGTTTATATAATAATAGTATAATAGTAGTATATAACCACTATTATTCCATGGACAGGAGATGCGAACGCAGGTTTATCTTCTTGTTTTTCAATTCAAGTTTGTCCCTGATATTATGACGGTGAAACAGAACCGTATTTTTTGAGATCAGCAGAATTTCTGCGATCTCCTTATTGGTTTTTCCCTCTTTGACCAGACTGGCCACCCGAATTTCAACCGGTGTCAGTTTCGCAAGACCCGAGGTCAGCTTGTCGATAAACGGAGAGATGATGTTATTCAGATTTGTCTCAATGATCCGGATAAGCGTTCGCTGGGTTGTGTCCAGACGTCCATTAATGACCCTTTGTAGATAAGGACTGACCAGTTCCTGCACATTGCTCAGCACTATGTCACCCAGCTCTTTTTTGTCGTCTTCCCGCTGCTTGAGCAGTACTCTGAGAGCGGTATTCACCTCCGCAAGATGATGGGACTGTGACTGCAGTTCCTTTTCCCGTTTCTTGAGCGCCTTTTCCGCCCGTTTTCTCTCTTCGATTTCCTGCCCCAGTTTAAGATTGGTCCGAGCCAGTTCGGTGGTCCGCTCCGTTACCAGTTCTTCGAGGTGACCGCGATATCTGTCCAACTCCTCTTCTGCGCGTTTCTGGGCACTGATATCCCTCAGTGTTACAATGTTTCCCAGTGGCCGACCGTCGCGGTCCTGGTACAAGGTCGAGCTAAGCTGGACATCAAGGATTTTTCCTTCTCGCGTCAGGCGCCGTGTCTCAAAAAGGTTGATTTTCTGGCCACTTTGCATTCGCTGAATAGCAGCTTTGGTCTCAGGCCAACTTTCCGGAGGAACAAAGTCTATCTGTTTACCGAGAAGCTCGTCGCGTGAGAGATGAAAGGTCTGTTCAAAAGCGGGATTCACATAGGTGGCGACTCCCTGCATGTCATAGACGACAATCGGGTCGGGAGAGGACTCAAGAAAGGTCCGATAGCGCCTCTCGCTTTCTCTTAAGATCTCCTCCGTTTTCTTCCGCTCTGCGAGCTCGTGCCGGACATTGGCATAGAGGCGTGCCTTTTCCAGGGCAATGAGCGCCAGGGCTGCAAACCTCTCAAGAGTGGTAATGTCTTCTTTATTGAACTGTCTTTCCTCTTCCATGCGCGCTAGACCAATGACCCCCAAAACCCTGTCATCATATTTCAAAGGGATACCTACCAGGGACCGAAGTCCGTCGAGTACTTTGTCCGGGATTCGGTCAGGCCACGACTGATAATCCTCCACCAGAACCGGTGCCTCGGTCTTCCACACGCATCCTCCCAGTCCTAGGCCTGGTTTTACCCGACGTCCCAATTGACCCTTGAAAAATCCCATTCCGACCTGCATCTGCATCTGCCCAGGCGATTCTCCCGGTTCCAGAAGATAGATGAAGCCGTGCGCCGTTCCGCTCAGCGAGGCGGCGCGTTCAAGAATGCTTTCCAGGAGTTCCTCCTTATCGAGCTTGTCGATTAAGGTTAGAGATGTCTCGTGCAGGGTTCTCAGGTAGCTGTTTTGACGGTGAAAGGCCTCTTCTGCATTTTTCAGGCGCCGCAATTCATGTTTTAAAACTGCAATCTGCCGTGAAAGCATTGCATATGTGGGTTTGGCACTCATAGTTCGGTTCTCGCTCAAAACACGGAATAATGAAGCACTGGTTCATTTAATATCAAACAGTACAGGGCCACTTTCGTTTTATGGTAGCATATCTAGTTGGCTATTGCATTTTCGTTCAGCCCGGATTTTTGGCACGTTGATACGGCTATAGATAAGTGAATGAAGCGAAACTTCGGATTCGGCCGGATCAGCTCATACCCCATAGCCGCCTTCGGTGAAGGAGATGTTGATTTCTGCTGGAAATAAGAAATAGAACAAAGAAAAAATAGCTCTTCCGGATTACGCATACTTTTTGGGTAATGCAGAAAACAACAACCCGGCGGAGATCCTCCCTTCCGGCCGCTCCTCTATGGCCTCAGGTGATTTACCGACGGGCCTCCGTGATGCGCCCTTCATCGATAATAGCCAACTCCCGGGTTGTAGAAAAGTACGCATAAACCACATTCTGGTATGAAACCGCTGCAGGGAGAGGATTATGGGTTGAGTCTTTTTTAACTGACAGGAAAAGATGGATGAGTTTGATATTGGGACAATATTCAGAAAAATTCCAGGAGAAATTCTCTGCTGTCGGCACAGGGACGAACCTTGATTCGCCAAATGTTCAATCCCTGAGCCGAAAAGTAGAGCTATTTCTGGGGGAACGAGTCGGTGAAAAGCTTTTCTATGGCTTCGCGTCCGGCATCGCTTAAGTACCTGGTGCCGGAGCCGACAAAGGTCTCATATTCGATCTTGGGAGAGTCTTCCTGCCAACCGCCTTTCCACGTATACCATTTTTTTGTCGGTTGGTCGAAGACATGCAGGGGACGGTTGAACATCTTGGCCAATTCGACCGCCCAGCCGGTACCGCCCTTCACAGAACCGTCGCTTAAGATGGAGCCGACGACAAAGACCTGGTGGCCGCTGTTGACCATATGAAAAATGGTCTGCAGAACTTTTCTGATCTTCTCTGTTTCGTAATAGGTCCGGTTCATCATCCTGGAGGCCAGCTCCATACTGATATCGCCGCGTTCGAGTTCTTCCTGACTCAGGATCACGGCATTTGTATCCCGACAGAGTCTATGTCCTTCAAAGGAGTAGATCACTTCTTTTATATTCATCTTTTCCGCGGTTTCTCCAAAGGTCGCTTCGGCTCCCTTTAAGCCGCCGCTGAAGAGTGTGCATTTCGAACTATCCATTAGGTCTCCTTATCGTTCACATGGTTGAATGGGTGAGAATTTCATGCAATTGTATCATAGCCTTTTACAAAGGCAATGTGATAGTGCATTTTTTATCGTCAACTGATAAGCACACTTCGACCCCCTGACAATACTGAGTTTTTGTCGGCTTCGTAAAAAGTCATCGAAGTTGCCAAGATGGACTCTGGAAAAAGCTCGATATACTAGGAATAGTATCTTAAATCGATACCCTTGACATTGGAAAAACCTTGTATTATTTGTATGTACAAACAAAAATGTTTGGACTTATGGGTTTGGACTTATGAATTGCAAGAAAACGAATCCGCTTGAATGCTGTCTTTTTTTTACCGCCAATTCATTGGCGCGGGTGATTACCAAAATGGGGGAAGAAGAATTTGCCGGTGTGGGCATGACACCCTCATATGCCTTTCTGCTGACGCTGGCAGTTGATTCTCCGGGGATTTCCCAGAAAGAGCTGGCTGAAGCATTAAACATGGCGCCGTCGACCGTGTCCAGGTTCGTTGATGCGCTGACCAAGCGTGGATTGATCAGAAAAGAAGGGCAGGGGCGCAATACCTTTATTTATCCCACAGAAAAAGGAGAGGCGTTGCAGCCGCAAATAAGCACTGCCTGGGAAAGCTTGTACAAACGCTACAGCAAGATATTAGGACAAGATAATGGGGATAAGCTGACCCTGCTTACTGCCGAAGCCTCCCATAAACTGCTGCATGAGTAACAGGGTATATTCTATTCTCTGAGAATTGTATGCACAACTAACAACTAAAGTTTTTGACGGAAACCCTAAAAGACAGGTTTTACAACAACGGATATATTTTTATCGACAAACAAATGCATGCACAAATGACCAATTTGGGTTTTTAAAATCTGCTAAAAAATCAAGTTCATCCGGTTTAAGCGTACCCATCTGGACTGCGGGAAGCGAAGTTTATCGCTTCCGGACGCATGGCGGAGGCTCGTCTGGGAACCACATGAGGCCCGGAGGGTTGCGGACAGGACGTCCGCAACTGACAGTCAGGCCATGGATGGCCTGTCTGTCAGCCGTGGTGTACAGGCGATAAGGCCGCAGAGCAGCGGCAGGGAGCGATGAACTTCGCCGGCTAGTTACTTTCAGCTTTTCAAAAGTGCGCTTGAGTCGGATGAACCAAAAATTATTTAGGAGGCAAAATGAGCGCAGTTATCTTCGATTCCAGGCTTTTCGCCTTGCCGACAACGCAACTGATTCTCGGCGCTCATTTTCAGAGTAGACCGACATTCATGGCCTTGGCCTGGGCTACCAGGGTGAATTTCCAGCCGCCGCTGATTGCAATAGCCGTTAATCAAACCCATGCAAGCCATGAAGCGATCATATGTGAAAAACAGTTCAGTCTTGCTGTTCCGTCCACCGCAATGGTTGCCGTAACAGACTATGTTGGCCTGGTTTCAGCTAGAAAAACGGATAAATCGAGATTGTTCGATTTGTTCTACGGTAGACTCGAACAGGCTCCGATGATTAGAGAATGCCCCCTGAATCTGTCCCTTACTCTCCATACAACTGCTGAACTTCCCACCAACAGTGTCTTTATCGGCGAGATTGTCGAGGCCTTCTGTCGGCAATTCGGACAAGATGCCACAATTATCAAACTATTTCAATGGAGGTAGCATATGAAGATCGTAGTTATCGGTGCCACAGGCACCATCGGCAAGGAGGTCGTCAGGGCGTTGGAGAATGAGCACGACGTTATCAGGGTCGGAAATTCAAAAGGTGATCTGGTAGTTGATATGACATCCACCGACTCCATTGCATCTCTTTTTACCAGAACCGGCAACTTTGACGCACTTATCTGCGCTGCGGGGTCTGCAAGGTTCTTGAGCCTGGATGAATTCACTTCTGAAGATTATTTTTTCGGTCTTAAAAACAAGCTCATGGGGCAGGTTGCACTGTTTCTTGCGGCCAGAAAACACCTCAATGACGGAGGTGCCGTTACACTTACCAGTGGAATTCTCAGCCAGGAACCGATGCCGAAATCATCCTCGATAAGTATGATCAACGCCGGCCTTGAGGGTTTTGTCCGAGCGGCCCAACTCGAGATGACGCGAGGCACCCGCATAAATTGTGTGAGTCCTGCCTGGGTTAAAGAAACCATGGAGGCCATGGGTATGGACAGTAGTCCTGGAATCCCGGCGCAAGAGACCGCCAAAGTCTATATCGAGAGCTTGAAAGATACCCATCGAGGAGAGATTCTCGATGTGCGCAGGTATCTCTGATTAGACTTTTAACTGGCGTTTCATCCTTGTATCGTTATAATTTTACCAGGGCGGTGATGTATTGCCGCCGCGTCCTTTTTTCTTGTGCTTCCAGTCAAACATATTCCCAAGGAGGAGAAAATGCCTGAATTTGGTAATCCTTTCAGTGTGTTGAAACATGATCGACAGCTAACCCATGAAGAATTGGTGCGCGCCGTCAGGTTTATGGTTGCCGCCGAATATGAAGCCATCCAGCTTTATCAGCAATTAGCTGAATCAACCGACAATCTTTTAGCTCAGAAGGTCTTGCTTGATATTGCCGATGAGGAAAAGGTGCATGCCGGCGAGTTTCTGCGCCTGCTCAAGGAACTCGATCCCAACGAAGAGGGGTTTTATCAACAGGGAGCACAGGAGGTTGAAGTGGAATTCCTGGGCGCCAGGCCTGCCGCAGCAGAGATGCCTGCTTCCCCGTCAACCGGATCTCAGAGCGGCTTGGGGATCGGCAGTTTGAAAAAATAGCTCATTTTACAGGAGAATGACTTATGGATATATTACGTAGAGAACTTGCCCCCATCAGCCCACAGGGATGGAACGAAATTGATTCAATGGCCAAGGAGACCCTGATTGCCAATCTCTCGGGTCGTAAATTCGTCGATCTTGACGGTCCTCATGGAATCGACCACACCTGTATCAATCTCGGGCGGTTGTCGGTTCCGAAAAAACAGGAAAGTGGAAATGTCGGATACGGCATCTATCAGGTGCAGCCTCTTCTCGAGGCCAGGGTGAATTTCAGTCTTGAAACCTGGGAGCTGGACAATGTGGAGCGGGGCGCCAGGGATATTCGTCTTGATTCTCTTGTTACGGCCTGTCGGGAAATTGCCATGTTTGAGGAAAAGGCTATTTACAATGGATTCAAACCAGGCGCAATAACCGGATTACTGGACACGGTAAAAGGAAGAGAACTCTCAATGAAGCTCGATATGGACTCCATTGTCGATGCCGTTTCCGAAGGCCAGACCAGGCTGCTGGAGGAGGGAGTCGATGGTCCGACCAACCTGGTGGTCAATCCCAAGATATGGAAATTTCTGGCCAGGACGACCCCGGGCGGTACTTTGCGTTCCATACTTGAGAACCAGATCGGTGGAAATGTAATCTACGCTACTCTGGCCGAGGATGCCCTGTTGATTGCCGCTCGAGGCGGTGACTTTGAACTGACTGTCGGACAGGATCTGGCCGTTGGTTACCACAACCATTCCACAACCGGGATCAACCTGTTCGTTACGGAATCGTTTACCTTCAGGGTGGTCACCCCTGAGGCGCTTGTCGGTCTTAAATTAAAATAGTCTTGATTTTTCATGATGCCGACAACCATTACAAGCCGGGGAAGGGGGTGGAGTATTCTCTTCCCGGTTTGACTTTCCCTCCCGGGAGAACAACCTTGTAAGACAAAGCTTCCTCTATGCACTCCTCTAGGGAGGTGCAATGCGAGGCCTATGTTTTAAAGGAGGTTTGTCATGGGAGAACGTGCAAATCATCTGCTGTCTGAAAAAAGTCCGTATCTGTTGCAGCACGCCTATAATCCGGTCGACTGGTACCCATGGGGGGAAGAGGCCTTTGCCAAAGCTGTACGTGAGGATAAGCCGATTTTTTTATCCATCGGTTATTCCACTTGTCACTGGTGCCATGTTATGGCCCATGAATCTTTTGAGAATCCTGAAATAGCAAAACTTTTAAATCAGTGGTTCGTCAGTATCAAGGTCGATCGGGAAGAGCGTCCTGATATCGATCAGATGTATATGGCAGCTACCCAGATGATGTCCGGTGCCGGCGGATGGCCCATGTCTGTTTTTTTGCTGCCTGACGGAAGTCCGTTTTATGCCGGAACCTACTTCCCGACCCGTTCTTCCTATCAGAGGCCGGGCTTTGCCGACCTGCTTGCGGCACTGAATAAAGCCTGGGCGCAGAACCGGGTTGAGGTACGGCAAATCGCAGTCCAATTGGTCAGCCGGCTTGGTCTGGAGAGTAGACCTGCCGCGGCAGCCGTACGGGGGGACGCCGCCCAGCGCTGCTATACTCTGCTGGCTCAGAGCTATGATGACGAAAAAGGCGGCTTCGGAGATGCCCCGAAATTTCCACGATCTGTCGTTTTTTCCTTTTTGTTTGACCGGTATCGGAGGACAGGAGAGGAAGCGGCCAAAGAGATGGCTCTGCATACCTTGCGCCAGATGGCCTCCGGGGGGGTGTACGACCATTTAGGCGGCGGATTTCATCGTTACTCCGTTGATGCGGATTGGTTCGTTCCCCATTTCGAAAAGATGCTCTATGATCAGGGACAGTTGGCGCATAACTATCTCGATGGCTTTCTTCTCACCGGTGACCACCTGTATGCCCGCGTGGCACAGGAAATTTTCGACTATGTCATTTGTGATATGCAGGATCCCGGAGGGGGATTTTACTCGGCTGAAGATGCGGACAGTATCAACCCGTATGCACCGGAAGAACACGGTGAAGGAGCATATTATCTCTGGATGCGCGGGGAGGTTGAAGACCTGCTCGATCCGGAAGCCGCAGAGCTGTTCTGCTACGTTTATGGAGTTGAAGAACACGGCAATGTCCGCCAGGATCCTTTGGGCGAATTTACCGGCCGAAATATCCTCTCCCTCGTTCATGGCCTTCAGGAAACTGCAAATCGCTTTTCCTTAAAACCTGAGGAAGTTGACTTCCGGCTTGAGGCGGCAAGACATGTGCTGTTGCAGGCTCGCAGTAAACGTACCCGTCCCCATTGCGACGATAAGATTATAACCTGTTGGAATGCGCTGATGATCGGGGCCATGGCCCGTGGAGAAAGGATACTGAAGGATGACGGATTGCTGGGGGCTGCAGTACGGGCAGTTACCTTTATCCGGGAAAACCTTTATGATCCGGCAACCCGGACTTTAATGCGGCGGTATCGGGATAAAGAGGCCGGTTGCGCCGGGCAACTCGACGATTATGTCAATCTCGCAGATGCTCTGTTGGCTCTCTACCAGGCAGCGCATGACCCAAGCTGGCTTATATGGGCGGAGGAATTGACCGAACGGACAATACAGCTGTTCTGGCAGGATGAGGGTGGCTTCTTTTACGACAGCGTCGCCGATTCCAGCCTCAAGGTGCGAATGCGGGGTAGCTACGATGGGGCAGAACCTGCCGGCAATTCGGTTGCCGCTCATAACCTCCTGCGTCTTGCCCGACTACGGGCAAGAGACGACTTACGGGAAAAAGCACAGAGGCTTTTCTTCTCATTTTCGCAAGTTATCGAGCAGTACCCTCCGGCGCTTCCTCTGATGCTGTCTGCCTGGCAATGCCTGGATGACGAACCCATGCAAGTGGTTGTTGCAGGCGATAGAGGGGCGGCTAATACCGAGGCACTGCTGCAGGTTGCCGAGCGCCGGTTTGATCCGCATCGATTGATCCTTCTGGCCGACGGCGGCGAGAACCAGCAATACCTCTCCGAAAGGTTACCCTTTCTTGATTCTGTTCGGCCCATAGACAACAGGGCAACTGCCTATGTGTGCGTTGATTTTACCTGCAAGCAACCGGTTTATGATCCGGCAGAGCTGGCCCGGCTGTTGGCGGAGGCGGATGGCAGGGCCGGCTAACCAACTACTGAATTTTCCGTCTTTTGGTATCCTTATACGGTGAATAAACCAGGTAGCAGCGAGTAAAAATCCGGGCTAACTTTTCCGGCCCAGAAGAAAGACTCGGTGCGGGGCGGGATAGCCCTCCACCGTTAATGCAGGATTGTCTGGGTCCAGGAAATCGCTGAAAGATTCAAAAACCATCCAGTCTGTCCGACGCTGCTCTTTTGATGTCATGGGATGACTGCAGAACAGATTCACGTTTGTGAATCCGGCTCTTGTCATCCAGTGAATGAGGCAGGCTCCGGTGGGAACGAAATAGGTCCCCGGGACCTTGGCATAGGTCTTGTCAGGAAAGAGGGCCACCGGGTCGGTGCCGGGGATGGCTTGCGATTCGAGAATCAGAGTGCCGCCGGGTTTCAGTGCCGCAGAGATATCTTTTAAGACATCCAAGGGGGAGGGGCGGTGATAGATGATCCCCATGAGAAAGATCACGTCAAAGCACTGCGGAAAGAGGTACAGGTGTTCGACGCCCAAGAGATCGATGAAAAGATTGGCAAGACCTGCCATGCCGTTTAAGGCGGTGAAGCAGTAGTAGTGTTGCAGGGTCGGTTCCAGTCCCAGGACCAGTTTCGGTTGGTAGGGAGACATGCGGAACATGTAATACCCGTTGTTGCAGCCGATATCGGCAACGGTTTTATCTCTGAGGTCTGGGAGGAACGGCAGCAGCCTTTGCCATTTCCGCTGACTACGCCATTCGGCATCCACATCAATGCCGAAAATGGAGAAAGGCCCCTTGCGCCACGGCATGAAGGCACGCAGGTCTTCTCCAATCGCCTTCCTGGCGCTATCCGATATTTCGTCAGCGGCGCCTATGGTTACGATATCGCCGTTGCTGTCCACGTGTCGGGCGGAATACTTTATAAGACGTTCACAGGGTTCGCGATAACGTAAAAAACCTTTTTTATCCTGTCCCGCCCAGGTAAGGCGCTCGTTGCGGATGGAAAGGATTTCATCGGAGTTTGCCGATGGTGGTAGGAGTGAGAGATAGTCCATGTTACAAATCAAGAAGCCTTCACTGCCACAAAAGAGGCAAAATTGAACCACTGGAAAAATGTTTCCACCGAACCAAAACCTGCCCTTCTCATAAGAGCCTTGTTCTCATCGATGGAGAACGGAATAAGAACATTTTCCAGGGATTCCCTCTTTTTGGCGATTTCGAGCTCCGAATAGCCTCGCTCCCGTTTAAACAGATGATGGATGTCGATGAATTCCCGGTTCAGCTTACTGTCGGAGCTTATTATCTTTTCACTTAGAATCAGAAGTCCTCCCGGCCGCAGATTGTCGTAGAGGCGATGAAGGAAGTCTTCTCGGAGCAGAGGACGGATGAACTGCAGCGTATAGTTCAGGACAAAGGCCCCGGTGCCGGGGCTCTGCAGACGTGTGACATCCTCTTCGATGAAGGTGATGCAGTCCTGTTTGGAAAAGAGTTCACTCTTCAATCGTGCCTTGTCGACCATGGCTTGCGAATTGTCGACACCTATGAATTTGAGACCCATGTCCGGAAGCAGCCTGGTCAGCTCAAGCAGTGTCGTGCCGGTAGAGCAGCCCAGATCGACAACCCGGTCATTGGGTCTGAGTGTTCCGGCAAGAAGGAGGGCGGCGGCACGAATGACCTCATGGTAAAAGGGAACGGACCGGTCCACCATGTCGTCGAAAACCTCCACAACTCGCTTGGAAAAGGTGAAATCTTCAGGGATGGATTTCACTTGAAAGAGGGTATCTTTTGTCGATTTTTTTTCTGGCATTGCTTTGATTTTATAAAAGAAAATATAGAAAGAGCCGTTTACGTTTTACCTGGGTTGAGACGAAATACTATACCACCAAGCCTTTATTGGGAAAACAGTTAACACCCCGCAAGGGAGTATATGTATCTTGGATGTAGATGCAGTTATGCGATTTCAAAAACAATTCCCGTTATCTTGTTTTTTATCGGCTTTTTGGAAGTAAGGTACTAAGAGGAAAAATAGGCTTGCCATGTTGAGATTATCTCAGTAAACTTGATCTTTCTTGGATGTTGAGTGTCCGGTGGAGGCAGAATTCACTGTCCTCGGTTTGTAGAATTACAAGAAGGTGATGATATGAACGGAAAATGGTGGAGGTTTGCAATTATCGGTTTTTTATTGTTTGATCTCTGTCTCTTAGTAGCGGGTGTCCTTCCCCTTTCAAGTTTGGGGGTGCATGCGTTTCCTTGGGTCGATGGTCTGACGCTGCAAAATTTATCCTTTAGCGGCTATCTCAAGCCCCATATGATGGGAAATCTTACTATGGCTGCGGCAGTCTTGCTGACAGTTACCTTTCTGTAAAGACGAAGCGTACCGGACCTGTGGTGATAGGTTTCTCATAAGACATGGGCATATTTTGTCGTTAGATAATTATACAGGCTGGATGCATGGCGAATGAAATAAAATTTGACGAAATCCTAAGTAAATACAGATCGGATCCCTATGAGTATGTAGATGTGCGCGCCACTCACACCGGAATTGTCCGTTGTCTGGTGACAGAAGGAGCTGAGGTGGTGGCTCCCAGTGGGAAGTGGCTGCACGTGCCCGGCACCGTTTTATACGAGATAACCAGAGAGAGAAATTCAAAGCTTGTGACCTCCCAGACAAACGGAACAGTGGCTGAAATTCACTGTGAACGTGACGGGAAATTTGTCGAGGCAGGGGAAAAATTGATGACCATTCGTCATCCTTTGAAGAAAAAAGAGATCATCGAAAAAATCTTAAAAGAAGTCCTGTATCTCTTCCCCGCTCCGGAAAAAGCCAAATATTTTTTCTCGTTGGAGATTCAATCTCGGATTGAAAAAAAAGGTGCTCAGACGGTATCTGTCAAACCGGGTGACGAGATAATCACCATGTCCCTGATGAAACGTGATACCCCTGTGTATTATCAAGGAGAGCCTGGTGTGGTTCATTCCGTTTATTTTAGACCGGGAATTTCAGTGGAGCAGGGTGATCCGTTGATCGGGGTCTGCTCTTCCGAGAAGCTGCCGCTTATTCAGAAGATCATAGCCAAGGTAAAAGCCGATTGGAATGCCGAGGCTTAGCCCGCCGGGGAACTTGGTGCAGTGATTTACCCTACGGCTGAAGAGCTGAAAGAGTTCATTCTCGATCATGAACTTCCATTGCGCAGCAGAGCATTTGCCGATGCGGCGACGGTTTTTCGCTTTGGTGCTTTTGTCGGCTCAATCCTGGAGCACCATGATTCTCTCGAGCGCACCATGGACCGTGCCCGAACCTTGATTAACGCCACCGAAGACGCCGACAAATCGGTGGCCAGCGGCACGGTTATCACCGCTAGAACACTTACCGGTTCCAGAGGGCGCTTTTCCCGCTCCTGGCATGCTCCGCCGGGGGGGCTTTGGGGCTGCCTGATTCATGCCAATACACTGCTTCCCTCCTCCCGTCGTTTTCTTTCGCTGGCCGTGGGAGTCGCCTGTTGTGAGGCCGTGCGGCAAGTCGGGGCCGTAAAGGCCTGCCTGCGCTGGGTCAACGATGTTTTGATCACCCGGAAAAAAGTGGCTGGTTTTCTCATCCAGGGCTATTCCGGTCCTCGTCGGCTGGAAGAGTATGATCTGATCGGTTTTGGCATAAATTGCAACAACCACGCTTTCCCTCAAGAACTCCAACCAACTGCAACTTCCCTGATTGAACAGCTCGGTCATCCTGTTGATCTTCATCACTTTGCTACGGTTTTTCTGGCCAAGGTGGCCTGGACCCTGGGACTTCTCTACTATGAAGAAGCTTGTGAACTCAAGGGCGAAGGTTTTTCCCAAGAAGGCAGGAGTCATATGTTGCTCCAGCAATGGAAGGAGCTTTCCGACACCATCGGCCGCCGGGTCATCTATGGCCAGAATGTCTTCGAAGCCCCTCTCTATCAAGCCACTGTGACAGAGCTGAAGGACGACGGCTCTCTGTTGTTGAAGCTCGACGACGGTACATGTACTTCTGTGCAGAGTGGAGAAATCCGGTATATTTGAGAACCTCTTGCAAGACGGTCTTTTTGCCCAAGCCCTGAATTATTCTTAAAATTTTATCCTCGAGGGTAAGCACCCTCCGGGTATAAACTTCGACTCCGATATTACTCATATGCCTGTGGTAAAATTGTTCGCATGCTTTATTTCGAATAAACATCCTCATGTTGCAAGAGGCTCATTTGAAAAACGGATTCAGAATCCAGGAGACCGAGGTGCGATCTGACCGTTCTCCTATTATTTTTTTCTGACTCCTGTCTCCTGATTTCTGTTTTCGGAATCCATAATCGTCTTCCAGGAATGGATATCGCGTTGAAAGAGTCTGCGTCCGTAGCGATGCAGTAGTACAAGGGATTCGTTCGTGGCAATGTTTGAGAACTGTAGACGGTGAAGTCGATCAAGAGGCAGATTTTGCACATCGGTCAAGAGCCTTATGGTTCCTAGAGAAAGGGGAACTGTTGTCTGGAAATCGTGAGCCAGGCAGCTTTGGCATAGGAGGCCGCCTGTCATGTAATTGAATCTGTATGCCTGTCCGGACCAAACCTGGAGGTTGCAGTGATGACAAGTCGATAGATCGGGTCTATACCCGATATGATCAAAAAATCTGAGAAGAAAAATAATTACGATGGGAAGATGGGGCCGTTTTTCATCCAAAGATGCAAGCGCCCAATGAAGGAGGGAAAACACCCTGTTGTCGCATTCCTTCTCGCTGACACCTATGAGGACAAATTCCCGGATGACGGTTGCGGCATTATAAAGGTCAATATTTTTCCTTAGATTTAAAAAACTTGATGTAAGATCGGCAGCTGTGACAATGATAAGACCGCCCTGGCGTGGTTGATTGTAGGTGATATACAATGAGGAGAAGAGTTCCAGCTTGTTTACGAAACGTCTTTTGCTGCGGTTTGCCCCTTTTGCGATGCCGGTGAGACGACCGGCTTCGGGGCAGAAGAAGGTGACAATCTTGTCTGACTCGCCGTAGTTCCGGCAGTCAAGAACAATGGCGACGGTTTCCAATTCGGGGGAAGACATAGGGCGGTGGTGTACGGTTTTGCTTGCAGGACAAAACAGGTTCTAAATCTTTAGCCGCTCGCAAGCATTTCTCGCCAGGTTTTAACCCGGATTTCTCATCGGTCCAGGCGGCGTCAGATTCGGAGTATTTGGCAATGAACTATAGTTGGCTATGTTCATTGCCAAAATACAGAAGAAGACGGCGCTGTCTGGACTGACCTTTGGCGAACACTTTGTACATATGATTTCATACTTGATTGTGCGAAATGTCTTGCCCTTCCTGAGAAGAAAACAAATTGACACAGTGTTCATAAGAAGTCCTGGCAAAAACTGTGGGCACGGATCACTTGGGCAAAGAGCCGGGAATCGAAACTGTGATAAACCCATCCACCGGTGCCGGCATCGGGATGACTGTACCGTTCAGAATCAGATGGGTTTTTGTGCCTGCTGCGAGCGTTAGAGTCATGGACTTTTTCGGATGCCACTCATATTTTTCTCCGGCGGAGAACGTCAGCTCTTCCGGGAAATCCTCATCGACGGTAACAGTTACCTTGGTTGCTTCCGGAAATTCAGCCACAAGGGCATATTTGCCATTCTCGGCTGTATTTTGCAGGGTTCCAGGTGCTGTTTCTTTTGTCGTGGGAGGTGGGAGTGGTTTCGTGACCGTAATCGGAGGCGCTCCGGCCGCTGTGTTTTGCTTCGGTTGTTCAATTACCGGCTTGTTTCCGAAACTTCGCAGTTGTTGACTGAGGAATTTTGCCGGATTCCAGGAGAAATACCAACATATGCCGGTGATGATCAAGACCAAGATGACCAAAAAGCAACCCATAATGGAAAGCGGGCTGATCGCTGGTCGTTCGGCCATTGGGCTTACGGATTCACCCAGTTTTGAGGGAGTTTGGAAGGTCTTCTTGAGGTTCTTCAGAGAATCGCCCCGTTCTTTTGCATACTGTTCCAGGACATGAGCGACATCCACCTCCAGCAGCCGGGCATAGAGGGAATAAAAGCCGCGGGCAAAGGCGTCAGCCGGTAGCATTTTATAGTCCCCGTCCTCCATTGCCTGTAACGTTGCCTGCGGAATCTTAGTTTCTTCGGCCACTTCCGCTAATTCAAAACCCTTTTCAGTCCTGTGCCTGTGTAAAAACTGGCCCAGGGTTTCGCTGTTGGATAAAGAAGAATCGTTCGCCATCTGTCGTTTTCCAGGTAAAGGAATAAGGAGCTTGTATTAATACATCCTTGCCTCTATTTTCGGCAAGTCAAAACATGGTTGTAATAAAAACCGGCAACTCGCCATCACGGGTACATTTTTTTTATATATGCCTGTTCTTTAAGGTTTTTTACCCATTTATCAAATTCATTTTTTAACTGTTGTCGATAGAGTGTTTCTCGTATACTTTCTTCGGCAGACTCGTAGGATGATTCGGGGTCAACTCCATCCTTGCTGGCGATGAGCTTGAAAAATTGGAAGCCTGCGGGAGTTTCAATAATTTTACTGACTTGGCCTGGCTTGAGATTGACTATGGCTTCCCGCATGTCCGCTGCCATATCTCCTTCTTTCAAGGTCCCGATATCTCCTCCGTCAGCGGCGGACGGGAGATTGGAATATTTTTTTGCAAGTTCTCTGAAATCCTGGCCTTTTTCAGCCATCGTTCTGACTTCCTCCGCTCGACGTTTTGCATCCAGCTTATCCGCGTACATGTTTGGCGCCGATTTTTTTGCATCGGCTGAGGCTCCCCAGGTAAAACCCATTTGCAAAAGGGTATAACCTCCTGCAGTCTTGTTGTATTTCGGTTTGTGCTGATCATAATATTTTTTAACCATGGTATCGGTTATGACCACCTTGGAACGGATATCAAGATTGATCAATTTTTCCTGGAGAATTTGGTCTCTGAGGTTCTTGTTGTATTCAGTTTGGGTCAATCCGGTTTGTTTAATCTTGTCAGCGAACTGTTCTTTGGTCAAACCGCTTCGTTTGACCATCATGTCATATGCACGCTGAAAATCGTCATCAGTTACTCTTACCCTTTCTTTGTTAGCTCTCTGCTTGATAAGGCTTTTCTCGATCAGACCTTCGAGAACCTCATTTCCCGCCTTTTTAAGAGCTTCCTGCTGTGAGTCTTTTGGCGTAGTTTCCTTGATTTTCTGAAAATAGAGTCTCCCTGCATGTTGCAAGTCGGAGTAGAGGATAATATCGTTATTAACCAGGGCAACAACGCGATCGATAATCCGGGCTGGTGCCTTTCCGGCAGAAAGAAGAGGAAAAATGAAACAGAAAACGAATATCGGTATTTTCCGTAATGGCGGTAGTCTCATCATCAGGGGTTCCTTCTATGGCTATTGTATCTTACCCGTGTTTTTGCGTCCTGCTACATTATAACTTGTTGAAAAGATAAGATGATATTGATTATGTAAGATGTTTTTTATGAAAACGGAGCGTAAGCCGGGCCTACTCTAGCATGTTTTGCAATTTATTACACTCATCTCAGCGTCCTTTTTTTATCCACACTCTCACCTGTAAAGAGTGGCACCCATGATGTCGATCGGATCATGGTGTGCTGCTGTGGAAAAAGCTGACCTCCTGAAATTCTGGATAGGGAAAATATAATAGTTCAAAAAGGTACTGTACGGAACCATCGGTCGGTAAATTTTTTGTGAAGCCGACAAAAAGGAAGAAAAAATTTCCGAGCGAGAGTATTATGTTTGCGACTGTTTTGCAAATTTATCAGGAGTACACCAATGAAAAAAATACATTTCCCGATTGTGCTGGTTGTAACCATTTTATTATTTTCTTTCTGTCTGGGAGCAAAACCTCTCTATGCGGTAACGAAGATGCCGGCCTTTTCTCTCCCGGCGGTGACCGATGGCAGGCCCATTAACAGCAAGGAACTTAAGGGAAAAGTATTGCTTGTTATCTTTTTTGCCACCTGGTGCCCACCGTGCAGGGAAGAGATTCCCGGACTCATCGATCTGCAGAAGGAACTGTCCCGGGACGGTTTTTCGGTGGTTGCGTTTTCCATGGATGGGGATGGGCCGAGGGCTGTAGTCCCGTTAATAAAGAAATTGGGAATCAACTACCCGGTTGTGATGGCCGACGAGCATACGGTTGAGGGCTTTGGTGGTATCATGGGGATTCCGACCTCGTTTCTTGTAAACCAGAGAGGAGATATCGTTAAACGATATAATTCGTATGTGCCACATTCGGTCTTTGCCAATGATATCAAAAGCGTGATGAATTAAAGACGGCTTCCCCGCGGAGCGGGAACCGTCAAGGGTTGTTGCTTGACACGGGCAATATTCATGAATAACCTAAAAAATTGGTCTATTTATTATGTGAAAGTCTTCCAGAATCCGCGACCTTGTTATGTCGGGGGATGAGCCTTCATGTGGTGACCTCCTCTCAAGAGGTGTAAGTAGATGGCTGTTCTGATGCTGGTGAAAGAGATACTGGATATACTCAACCGTTTTGATGTTGCCCCCTCTTTGTTGGACCTCATATTTCACACTAAATTTCAACCGTGGAGAATTTAGGCGTCTACCAACCGCCGTAGTTATGGATATCAGGAACTTACCGGAAAGCGAACGTCGCATTTACAACCGGATTAAAAAGCAATATTCACTTACCTTTGACAAGCTCAAGGTCGGGGAAAAGACCATCAGACTTCTGAAGGCTTCAGACCTGGAAGAGGTGCTTGCAGGCAAAGACCCTTTTGATAACGTAGCCGAATTTCCTTTCTGGATCAGATTGTGGGAGGCGGCGCTTGTGCTTTCCTACCTGTTACATTCGCTCCCCCAGGCCAAAGAGAAAGACAAGACGCTTCTCGAGCTTGGGGCAGGTCTCGGTGCTCCCGGACTTGCCGCCGCCGCAGCCGGTTTTAATGTGACCTTGAGCGATTACGAGGAGATCATTCTGGATTTTGAACGCGTAAGCTGCGCCGCTTCAGGACTGACCGGAGTCAAGACTTTGCTTTTGGATTGGCTTAATCCTCCGCAACTTGAACCTTTTGATGTGATAGCGGGGGCGGAGATCCTCTTTCGGGAAGAGTTCCTGCAGCCCATTCTCTCCTTGGTCAAGACCTATCTCAAACCGGATGGTGCTCTGTATATTGCCCACGATATCCGGAGGCAATCGTTGGCGAAATTTCTGGAATTGGCCAAAGAAGATTTTCGCATAGCGGTAGGCCGGCAGACCATGAACACACCACGAGGGCAGGTTACGGTTGTCGTCAACTGTCTGAAGTGGAAAAACAGACCATAACGATGTCCCATGCCGCTCTATCCTCTTAACCTCAAGATACAAAATAAATGCTGTCTCATAGTCGGCGGTGGAGAGGTTGCTGCCCGGAAAATCGAACCGCTGCTGGTCTGTGGTGCGAAGGTCAAGGTGGTCAGCCCGACAGTGTGTGACACCATAAGGAGTCTGGTTGAAAGCGAGAGGATAGAATGGCGGGAGCGAGGTTATCGCAAAGGTGATGTTAAGGGAGCGTTTCTGGTCTTTGCCGCCACCGACAACACCGAGGTGCAGAACCAGGTGATAGAGGAAGCTCGATTGCATGACATTCTGTTGAATTGTGCCGATATCCCGGATGCCTGCAGCTTTCAGGTACCCGCCGTGGTACGACAGGGCGGTCTGCTTTTGGCCGTATCCACCACAGGTGCAAGCCCGGCCTTGTCCGCCTGGATTAGGAAGAGGCTTTCTTTGGAATATGGGGTTGAATACGGATTATTGGTGGATCTGTTCGCCTCGATAAGAGCCGAAGTTCTCAATGACGGCAGCTCCTCCGGTTCTCATAAACGTGTTTTTGAAAAGATTCTGGAGACGGATATCCTTGCCTGCCTTCGCAATCGCGATTGGCCGGCGCTTCAGGCCGAACTCGCCTTATGCCTTCCGAAATCAATCGATATACCCGCACTTGTCGCCGATCTTTCCACAAGAGAGCCGACAAATATCCAATCCGATCACTGCAAGGACCATGATGAGTGAAATCAGCTATCTCCTTTTCCAGACCGTCCTGGGTGTAACTTTCCTGGCCTGTGCCGCCTATGTCGTCTTTTTCATTACCAGAAAAAAAGAAGTTCGGACGATTGCCAGGTGGATACTGATCGCCTCGGGCATCCTGCAGACCGCCTATCTTGTCTCCCGTTACCTGCTGACCGGGTACACGCCGGTAACCTCTTTACATGAGGCCGTTGCCTTTTTTGCCTGGGCCTCGACCTGGGCCTATCTTTCGTTTAGGTGGCGGTATACGGTGAAAAATTTCGGAACCTTCGTTTCCCTCTTGATCTTTGTCCTGCTGGTTATTTCCGCCTCCGTTTCCAGAAAAACCGCGCCGCTGGTCCCGGCTCTCCAGAGCAAATGGCTGCCTGTTCATGCGGGCGTGTCGCTTATTGCTTACGGATTTTTGTCCTTAGCCTTCTGTGGGGGGCTTATGTATCTGCTTCAGGAAAGGGAGCTGAAAACCAAGCGTTTCGGCTACTTTTTCTCCCGATTGCCGTCCCTGGATGCCCTGGATCAGTTGAACAGTCACTGTTTAACTGCAGGTTTTCTCTTTCTGACCTTTGGCATCGTGACCGGCATCATGTGGGCGCATCAGGCGTGGGGAACCTATTGGCAATGGGACCCGAAAGAGACCTGGTCCTTGATCACCTGGTTTATTTACCTTATTCAAGTGCATCAACGGATAACCGTCGGCTGGCGTGGCAAACGGGCCGCCGTCATGGCAATCATCGGTTTTTGCGCTGTTCTTTTCACGCTTTGGGGAGTGACGTTTTTGCTTGGAGGAGTTCATAGCTATGCCCGCTGAGAGGATCCTGCTCATTGGGGTAAATCATAAATCTACCCCAGTTGAGGTACGGGAAAAGATAGCTTTGACCGATGGATACAAAGAACCGCTCCGGCGGCTCGCCGACATTCCCGGCCTTCGGGAGTATTATCTGCTTTCCACCTGTAACAGGGTGGAGGTCCTGCTCGTTGCCGAATCTATTGAGCGTGTTGAGGATGCCGTGATCGATTTCCTGTTCGGCGGCCATGTCTCTGTAGAAAAATCTCGTGATTATACATACATATACTACGATAACGATGCGGTTCGTCATCTTTTCATGGTGGCATCGAGTCTTGATTCGATGATTATCGGCGAACCACAGATCCTGGGGCAATTAAAAGAGGCCTATCGGTATGCCTCTGGACAGCATAGCACCGGCCCCCTGCTCAACCGTCTGCTGCACAAATCGTTCTCGGTGGCCAAACGCGTAAGAAACGAGACCGGCATAGGTTCATCTGCGGTCTCGATCAGCTATGCCGCTGTCCAGTTGGCCAAGAAGATTTTCGGAAGCCTGCAGGACAAAAAGGTTCTGCTGGTCGGAGCCGGAGAGATGGCGGAGCTTGCGGCCGAGCACCTTGTCGGCCAGGGTGTAGGGGAGGTCGTCGTGGCCAACCGGACCTTGTCCCGGGCCCTCGATTTGGCCCAAAAGTTCAACGGGGTTGCCGTCTCTCTGGAAGAACTGGTACAGCAGTTGGAACGGGTGGATATCCTTATAAGTTCCACTGGAGCCGTAGGCATGGTACTGCAAAAGGACCAGGTCAGGCCGGTGATGCGAATCAGGAGGAACAAGCCACTGTTTTTTATAGATATTGCCGTGCCGCGCGATCTTGATCCGGCCTTGAATGATCTGGATAACGTTTTTCTCTACGATATCGACGACCTCACTACGGTTGTGGAGCTGAACAAGTCGGAGCGGGAAAAAGAGGCGGTCAAGGCCGGACGGATCGTCGACGAAGAGGTCCTGAAGTTTGGACGCTGGTATGGAGGGATGGCGGTAACGCCCACCATTGCCGCACTTAGAAAAAAAATAGACGACATATGCAGGATCGAGTTGGAAAGAACGCTGCCCAGGCTTCAGAGCCTGTCCGATAAGGAACGCCGCTCCATCGAGAAGATGACGGCGGCCATTACCTCAAGGATCCTTTATGATCCATTACAATTCTTGAAAAAGGATTCCTGCAAGCATGACAGCAATGTCAAGGCCGATATGCTGCGTTCCATCTTTGGCTTGGAAGACGATGATAAACGATAGACACATAACCTTTGAGAATGAGTGGCTTGCAATTCGTGATTCAGGCGAGCTTCCCGAGATTGCCTTTCACTCGTCTATTTATTATCTGACAGAGGATCTAAGCGGACCCCGCCTCAGATTAAGCGAGCAGGAGAAAACAGAATTGCTTGAAGCGGCCAAATGGCGATTCCAGGATATCATCCTGCGGGATATGCGTCCGGAAAACAAAGGGAAATCCTTTTATCGGGGTATTCGTCGTTCCATGGAAAATTGGCAGAGGTTCAAAATGTTTCATAGACGCCATAATGTGGGATTGGCTTCCTTGCAGAAGGCGGCGGCCGGGGCTTTAAGGTCCTTTCTGGCTGCTGAAATTAACGGCGGCACTCTCCCGTCTCATTCTGTGAACTGCTCGTATCAGGAACTCTTGTCCTTTGCTTGCGAACTTGGTCTTTCCCGGCGGGAATTACCTGAAAATCTGGAAAAGTATTTCAACTTGGACAGAGGTTGATAAAAGATTTCCCAAGAAAAGGACATTTTTTGAAAATCCCCTTCTTTTCGATGGTATTTGCCTTCCGCTTTTGTTAAGACTGTCTGGCAACACTGTTTGCAGATTGAAATTCGTGGGTTTCTGCCACGTCATTGAACTTTTAAAGAATTTATGAAGAAATTTATCTTTCGTTTTGCGGTCATTTCAGTTGTCCTGCTCCTTTTTACCACCGGGGCAGTTGCTGCCAAAGACACCTCAAATGAACAGGACCAGGCACGGAAAAGAAACCAGCTTATAGGGTACATGCTTGACAAACAGCTTCCGGCCATCCACTTCAGCGATAAAAAGATGGACGAAACCCAATCCAAGGCGGCTTTTCATCTCTATATGAAGCAGCTTGATTCCCAGAAAAGATTCCTCTTGAAAAAGGATGTAACCACTCTGGAAGCCTTTGCCCCTCATATTGCCGATAATCTGGAACATGGAACCATGGTTCTCCCTGATGCCGGGTACGACATCATGAAAGAGCGGATCGGTCAGGTGGAGAAGATGGTTGATAAGATCATGGCCAACGGTTTTGATGTCAACCGCGACGAAAAGCTTGAGACCGACCCGGAAAAACTGGACTATGTGGACAACCTGGCTGACCTGCAGAATAGGTGGCGTAAGATCGTCAAGGCTCAGGTTATCTCACGATATTTTGATTTGAAGGAAGACCAGAATAAGGCCAAGAAAAAACTTTCCGAGGCGGAGTTGTGGTCTGAGGCGAAAAAAAAGGTGGCCAAGATCAACAAAGAGTTTTTCTTCCGTTTGCATCAAGATACCCTGCAGGATCAATACGATGTTTTCTTTAACGCCATAGCCAGATCCTTTGACCCGCATACCGACTATTTGCCGCCCGAGAAAAAGGAGGATTTCGATATCCATATGCGCGGCAGTCTGGAAGGGATCGGCGCACTTCTGCGCGAGGAGGACGGCTTTATCAAAGTGGTCAGGGTTATTCACGGAAGCCCTGCGGCAAAACAGGGACAGCTCCAGGCCGAGGATACCATACTGCAGGTGGCTGAAGGTGCAGGAGAACCTGTCGATATTACCGATATGCGCATATCCGATGCCGTCCGTCTGATACGGGGTCCGAAAGGAACCGAGGTCAGGTTGACTGTCAAAAAACCGGATGGGGCCAAGGTGGTGATTCCTATTATCAGGGGAGTGGTGCAGATCGAGGAGACCTTTGTCAAGGATACTGTGATAAATTCCCCGGACGGCGGCAAAATCGGCTATATCCTCATTCCCAGCTTTTATCGGGATTTCGAAAAGTCCAGAACCGACGAAAATGCCAGGAATGCCACCGACGATACCCGCAAAGCCATCGATGACCTGAAAAAGACCAAACTCGAGGGAATGATACTGGATTTGAGAAATAACGGTGGTGGATCACTCCTTGATGCCGTTGATATCGCCGGTCTGTTCATTAAATCAGGCCCCATTGTTCAGGTAAAGAATAGCTATGGAACGACACGGGTTTTGGATGACGACAATGATTCAATTGAATATTCCGGCTCTCTCGTTGTTCTGGTAAACCAGTTCTCCGCTTCTGCCTCCGAGATTGTAGCTGCCGCTCTGCAGGACTATAAACGGGCGGTGATCGTCGGCGGCGCTCACACCCATGGAAAAGGGACTGTTCAGACCATCATCGATCTCAACGAAAACATGCCCATCCTACAGTTAAAGAAATTTTCCGATCTTGGCGCCTTAAAGGTGACCATCCAGAAATTTTACCGGGTGACAGGTGGTTCAACCCAATATAAAGGGGTCATTCCCGACATCATCCTGCCCAGTCTCTTTCAGCATTTGAAATCCGGAGAGAAATATCTCGATTATTCCCTTCCCTGGGATCAGGTTGGACCGGTGGCTTTCACCCCGTTTGACGGTAAACCGCTTAACCTGAAAATGCTGGAGGAAAAAAGTGAAGAACGGGACGCCCACGAAGAGGGCATGAAGCTCATTGCCGAAGAAGCCCAATGGGCAACGGAACGGAGTAAACATACCATCATCTCCTTAAAACTTTCCGATATGGCCAAGAGGATTGAGGAAGACAGAAAGGAGCGGGAAAAGTTCGGCACCAAGTTCCGCAAATATCAGGAGAGGATGATGGGAGTAGAACGTTCGGATCTCGGAGAAAAGGAAGGGAAAAAAGACGAAGCCCCCAATTGGCGGGAAGAGATCAAACAGGATCCGTATATCAACGAAGCCAAAAATATCATCGTCGATATGGAATGACGTATTCCTTCTACCCCGGATTTCTCATCTCGTCCGTTTTGAGAGGGAGATAAATTGACACGGCATTTAAGAGAAATCCAGTCGAGGAGACCTCCACCGATTTTTGACCTGCAGACGCGTTGAGCCGACTGTACCTCCCTGGCCGACCCGGCCGATGGCAGAGAAAAATTATTGGAGTCTTCATGCATCTGCACCTTGGCCGGTTTATCAGGTATTTCGCCATTTCAGCCTGCAAAAATTCCGGGTTATTCAGTTCTCAACCAACTCCCTGTCGCAAAAAAAATGTTCTTGAAAAAGGGTTGGAAAGGTGCTAAAGATCAAGATTTGTGAATGACCATTCATTTATTTATAATTTGTAATTTTGAATGATTATTAAAAAAAAGGGTAATTCGAACGAGGCGGTTTGTTGATGGATCTCAATGGTGCATTGAACAGTTTTAGGGAGAAGATCGTCAACAGATGGGTGGAATATACATTGTCCACCTATAAGTCATCGGAATTTTTTCTGAAGGAAGATAACAGGTTTGCAAATCCCGTTGGCGGCATTACTCGTCTGGCCTTAAATAAGTTGTTCGACCTGTTGGTTAACAAGGCGGATTCAAAAGAATTTGCAGCTCCGATCGGTGAGATTATGCGTCTCCGGTCAGTGCAGCAGTTTACGGCATCCCAGGCGGTGGCGCCCATTAATGCCGTTAAACACATTGTCCGTGAAGTCTTAACCGAGAAAAAGGAGAGCAGCATATTGGTGAACGACCTGTATGATTTTGAGTTCGCAGTCGATCTCGCCATGTTGGCAGCCTTTGATATTTACATGCAATGCAGGGAACAGCTTTACAAGGTCAGGATACAAGAGATAAAATCCGGCGCTCATATACTCACGGACAGTACCTGCCCGTCGAAGCTGGCGAAGGATGCAGAGAGTTCCGATACGGGAAAAAACAAATAACAGGTTTCCGGATTGGGTGGATTTCGTTTTCACCGGTGCGGTCGCCAAAAAAATTCAGATCAATTTGAAGCGAGGTAAGAAATGAAGTACGCCTTCTCATTTCTGGTGGTCATCGGTCTCATCCTGATCGCCGGGCTCGGATCCCAGATACCGGGTATGCAGTACTTTTTCGGTATTGCCCTTCCTTATCTGGCCATTGTGGTCTTTGCGGGTGGATTTATCATCAAAGTGGTAGATTGGGCCAAGTCGCCCGTACCCTTTTCCATCCAGACTACCTGTGGACAAGCGGCGTCTCTGGACTTCATCAAGCAGAACAAACTTGAATGTCCTCACACGACTCCCGAAGTTGTAGCCAGAATGATTCTTGAGATCTTCACTTTCAGATCGCTTTTCAGAAACACCAAAGCGGAGATCCACAACGGGCCGAAGATTACCTATGAGTCTTCAAAATGGCTCTGGATTTTCGCCTTGATGTTCCATTACTCGTTTCTCATGATCGTGCTCAGGCATATGCGTCTGTTTTTGAACCCGGTGCCTGCCTGGGTCAACTGGCTCGATTTCGGCGACGGAATCCTGCAGATCGGTGCACCAAACCTCTACATCACCGACGCCACCATTTTGATAGCACTGGGCTACCTCTTCGGACGACGGATTTGGAATCGCCATGTTCGCTATATAACGCTTAATAATGATTTCTTCCCGCTGGTCCTTATCTTCGGCATAGCGTGTACCGGCATCCTGATGCGATACTTCCTGCGAACCGATATCGACATTTTGACGATTAAGCGGCTGGCGTTGGGGCTTGTTACCTTCTCGCCGATAATCATGACCAAGCTCGGAGCGATATTCTATATACATCTCTGCCTTGTTTGTACGCTTCTTATCTATTTCCCCTTCAGTAAACTGATGCACCTGGGGGGGGTTTTCCTGAGCCCAACCAGGAACATGAAAAACAACACCCGTGCAGTTCGACATATCAATCCCTGGAACGATCCGACTATCAAACCGCATTCTTATGCCGGATATGAGGATGAATTCAGGGAGTTCATGGTGGATGCCGGTATCCCTGTTGAAAAAGAGTTGCCTGCTGAAAAAGAATGATATTTCTATTGTTGACCCAATACTAGCGTATAAGGAATAAAAACGATGGCAGTTCCAAAATTAGAACAATTATCGAAAAGCGTGGCGCAGGGACCGTCTCTGGCAACCGGAGCGATACCGACCAGGGATTGGATGGACATCCCCGTTGCCTTCAAAGAGGGAAATTACGCCTATGTCGCCAAGAAGGAGAAGGTTGAGTATCTTAACAGCCAGAGCGGCTTGAATTTTCCCAACGCCAGGGAGTGGTCGCCTGAAGATGACGACTGGAAGCTCCCCGAGGACTGGAAGGAGATTATCCTGAACGGTCTGCGGGAAAGACTGGCCAAATTTCGTTCCCTGAAAATCTTCATGGATTGCTGTGTCAGGTGCGGAGCCTGTGCCGATAAGTGCCACTTTTTCCTCGGAACCGGCGATCCGAAAAATATGCCGGTGCTCAGAGCCGAGCTTCTGCGGTCCGTTTACCGCAACGACTTTACCCTGGCTGGGAAGATTCTTGGAAAAATGGCCGGTGCCCGGGAGATGACCGTGGGCGTTTTGAAAGAATGGTTCATGTATTCCTACCAGTGTACGGAATGTCGAAGATGCTCGGTCTTCTGCCCGTACGGTATCGATACTGCCGAAGTGACGATGATGCTGCGTGAACTCCTGCATCTGGTAGGTATCGGTATCAACTGGATCCTGGAGCCGGTGTCCAACTCCAACCGGACCGGTAACCATATGGGTCTGCAGCCCCATACCTTCAAAGACAATGTCGACTTTCTGGCCGACGACATCGAAAATCTGACCGGCATAAAGATCAATCATAGCTTCAACCGCAAGGGTGCGGAGATCCTGTTTATCACCCCCTCGGCAGATGTCTTTGCCGAGCCCGGTCTGTATACGGCCATGGGCTATCTGCTTCTCTTCGAGGCCCTCGGACTTGACTATACCTGGTCCACTTATGCCTCGGAAGGCGGCAACTTCGGTCTTTTTACCAGCAATGAGGCGATGAAAAAACTCAACGCCAAGATGTATGCCGAGGCTAAGCGTCTGGGAGTAAAATACATACTGGGCGGTGAGTGCGGACATATGTGGCGTGTTCTCCACCAGTATATGGATACCATGAACGGTCCGGCGGATTTCCTTGAAGTGCCGAAATCGCCGATTACCGGCACGGTATTTAAAAACGCCGCCTCGACCAAGATGGTCCATATCAGCGAGTTTACGGTCGATCTGATCAAGCACGGCAAGCTCCAATTCGACAAGAGCCGCAACAGTCATGTCAAGGCCACTTATCATGATTCATGCAACACGGCCAGGGCCATGGGACTCATGGATGAGCCCCGGTACATTCTGGATCATGTCGTCGACTGGGTGGAGATGCCCGAAAATACCATCCGCGAGCAGACCTTCTGCTGCGGGTCCGGCACCGGTCTGAACACCGATGAAATCATGGAGTTGAGAATGCGCGCCGGTCTGCCCAGGGCCAATGCTGTCAAATATGTCCACGACAAGAAAGACGTCAATATGCTGGCCTGTGTCTGTGCCATTGACCGGGCAACCTTGACCTCACTGATGAACTATTGGAATCCCGACGTCAGGGTCTGCGGTATTTCAGAACTTGTCGGCAACGCCCTGGTAATTGAAGGTGAGAATCGAGCCGAGCTTGATGACGGTCTTCGAACGATGGTTTAATTCCGACCGGGAATAAAGGAGTTACGATAATGTATAACAAAAGAACAATTATTCCGGGACTGATCATATTTGTCCTCATTTTGACAGCTCCTATTTGGTACAACCGGCTGAATGCGGGTACAATGCCTAAATTGGAATTGCCGAAAGGATATAAACAGTGTGTGCTTCCTCTGCAGGAGATCCGTGATACCCACATGCAGTTGCTTCTTCGCTGGCGGGATGAGGTCATCCGTAAAGATGAACGCGGGCCCATTACAGTGGACGGCAAGGTATTCATGAAAGGATTACAACTGACCTGCTTGCAGTGTCATACCAGCAAAGAAAAATTCTGCGACAGTTGCCACCAATACGCCGCAGTTAATCCTTATTGCTGGGATTGTCATTTTTCCAAGGCTGAGGCGGCTACAATGATGAAGGAGACGCACTAATGGATAACGAAAGAAGAAAATTCCTTAAGATTGCAGGTCTTTCCGCACTAGCCGGGATAGGCGCTCCCGCAATCGCCAAACTGACATCCACTGCCTCTTATGCCTCGGAACAGGTAGCGCATGGGGCGTCTGAAGGCAAAATCGCGGAAGGCGGCCAGCAAAAGACCGGTGAAAAGAACAAACAGTACGGCATGGTCATCGATATGCGAAAGCTTATGGCCCAGCCTGAACTCATGGACAAGGCCATAGCCGCCTGTAATAATACGTATAATATCCCACAGTTTCCACCGGAGAAGAAAAACGAAGAGATCATGTGGATCTGGACGGATGGCTTTGAGCACGCCTTCCCTGAGGAGAGCAAGTACCATCTGGCAAGAAAGGAAGAAAATTCACAGTTTTTGCTGTTATGCAACCATTGTGAATTTCCTCCCTGCGTCCGGGTGTGCCCGACCAAAGCGACCTTTAAGATGGAAAGCACGGGCATCGTGACCCAAGACTATCATCGATGTATCGGCTGCCGTTTCTGCATGGCTGCCTGCCCTTACGGCTCCCGGAGCTTCAACTGGGAGGATCCGCGACCCTATATCAAACACATAAACCCCGATTTCCCCACCCGTATGCGCGGTGTCGTAGAGAAATGCACCTTCTGCGATGATCTGCTTGCCAGAGGAGAAGAGCCGGCATGTGTTGCGGCCATCAAGGAGAGCGGGGCTCTGGTCTTTGGTGATATCAATGATGAAAAATCAGAGATACGGCAAATCCTTGAAAAAGAATTTACTATCCAGCGGAAGTCATCCGCAGGGACAAAACCGTCAGTCTTTTACATAGTGTGAGGTCATTATGTTTGAAAAATCACTCAAAGGTAAACCTGCGTACTGGATATGGCTCGCCTTTCTCGGCGTATTTATTGTCATAGGCGCCGCTTGCTACGTACGGCAGTTTCTCTTCGGATTAGGACTCACCGGCATGAGCCGTGATGTTTCCTGGGGTTTGTATATCTCCCAGTTCACCTATCTGGTCGGAGTTGCGGCTGGAGGCCTTATGCTGGTCCTTCCTTTCTATATTCATGATTACAAAGCATTTGGCAGGATCACCATTCTCGGAGAGTTCCTCGCCATTTCAGCAGTCATCATGTGTCTGATGTTCGTCATGGTTGATATCGGGCAGCCGCTCAGGGCCATGAATATGATTCTGCATCCAACCCCTCATTCCATGCTGTTCTGGGATATGGTGGTACTGCTCGGATATCTGAGCTTAAACTGCATCTGCGGCTGGGTTATCCTCACCGCCGAGAGAAAACAGGTTCCGCCGCCAAAATGGGTGTATATCTTCGTCTATATCTCCATTCCCTGGGCTGTTTCAATTCATACCGTCACCGCATTCCTCTATGCCGGTCTGCCTGGACGTCACTTCTGGTTGTCGGCGATTATCGCACCACGCTTTCTCGCTTCGGCATTTGCCGCCGGACCAGCGCTTGTTGTAATCGCCTGTCTGATCATGAAGAGAGTCGCTAATTTTGATCCTGGAAAGAAGGCATTGGATAAGGTGGCCACCATCATCATGTATGCAGCGATCATCAACACTTTTTTCGTGCTGCTTGAGTTCTTTACCGCATATTATTCCAATGTCCCCGGGCATATCGAGTCGTTGCGCTATCTATTCTTCGGGATCACCGAAGGCGGCCATACCTACAACAACTTGGTTCCCTTCATGTGGGTGGGAGTTTTCTTGAATTTCTTAAGCCTTGGGATGTTTGCCTATCTGAAATTTAAGGAAGGCAACGACTGGATTCTTGGAGGAGCCTGCGCTGCTATATTCATAGCTCTGTGGATAGACAAGGGGCTTGGCTTTGTCCTCGGCGGGTTCGTCCCGAGTATGCTTGGACATATCACCCAGTACTACCCAAAAGCCAATGAGATAGGAGTAACCGTGGGCATATGGGCAACGGGTTTCTTCATTATGACCGTTCTCTATAAGATTGCGGTAGGAGTCGAGCACGAGGTAGAGTAGCGGACAAAATTCAATCAGAGATAGGAAAGCCCTCGAGAAATCGAGGGCTTTTTTTTTGTCGTATCTTACGGTATACTCCGACTCGATCTGAGGATCCCAACCTCATGACAAATAGAGAGAATATCGTGAAGAGAAAACGAGTTCTTATTGTTTATTTTTCATTGAGCAGCCAAACACGTAACCTTCTGCAGGGATTAGGAAAAGGGATCGGGGAATATGATATAGAGGTGGTGTGGCAGCAGATAAAGACGATAGAGCCTCTTCCCTTTCCGTTGGGCTCGTATACCATCACACTGAAGATGATGGTAACGACTCTTTTTCGCAGGCGGGTTCCCATCGAGCAACTCAGCCCGCAGAATTTTTCCCAATGGGATCTCATCGTCCTTGCCGGCCCGACCTGGTCGTATCATCCCAGTGGGCCGATCCTCTCGCTTTTGGACCGGGATGGTGAGCGGCTTTTCAAAGACGGAATCGTTCTCCCGTTTATTTCCTGCCGCGGGTATTGGCGAATGCACAATTGGGACCTGCGAGCTGTTTTGAAAAAGAAAGGAGCGCGGGTCTTGAGGCCGGTGGTATTTACCCACCCCGTGATCGAACCTTGGCGGACGATTGGAGTATTTTTAAAGCTTGCCGGCAAGATGCCCGAGTCAGGGCAATCATGGTTTCACCATTTTTATCCCAAATATGGACATAACAAAAAACAAGTGAACGATGCCAAGGCAATCGGCTTGATTATCGGCAAATATGTTGAAGAAGGAAACGATCTGATGAGTCTTCGTTTTCCAACACCTGTAACGGCTTCTGAATAAAAACAGTACCTTTGCAAAGCACAAATGGAAACTAGGAAAAATAGTGCAAGAAAAGCCGGAGGATACTCTCACGAAAGAAAAGATAGAAAAGGGCTGCGCAGGAGAGAAACGGTCCGAAAGGAATTCTGGTGTTCCCCCCTCTTTTTTGTTGTATCATTGCCACGAGACCAAAGGCACTTCCGGTTATGGAACTCATTAAAATTACAAAAAGCAGGGACTGCCATCCAAGGAAGGCACCGATCATAGCCAGAAGTTTGATGTCTCCGCCGCCCATGCCTTCTTGTTTTCTGAAAAGATAATACAAAAGGGCAATGGCATAGAGAATGCCGCCTCCCACAAGCAGGCCGATGAGAGATGCCTGCCAGGTCGTGAAGGAGTTGAAAAAAGAAAAAAGAAAACCGATGAGTATTCCGGGGAGGCTGATGACATCCGGAATGATCTGGTGGTGAATGTCAATCCAGATAATAACCAGCAAGGCAGCGCAGAACAGAAAGTATCCAACCGCAGTAATCGAGAGACCGAAACGAATGATAACCGCTGTGGTCAGAAGAGACGTTAGGGCTTCGACAACGGGATATTGCAAGGATATCGGGCCGCCGCAGTGTCGGCATCGTCCCTGAAGAAAAAGAAAACTGAACAAGGGAATATTTTCAAACCAACGAAGACGGGCTTTGCATTTTGGACAATGGGATGGGGGAAAGACAACAGAGCTTCCTTCTTCGGGCAAGCGGAGTATTACAACGTTTAAAAAACTGCCGACTATGGCGCCGAAAATAAAAGCGGCGGTTAGGAGTATGGGATCTGTTGTCATAAATGCACGTTGAAACAATAGACGCAGATTATGGAAAGTTAAACATCGTTAAACTACAATACTATGTCTCAATACCAGGAAAATGCAACCATTATTCGGTTCGAACAACTGAATGAAACCAATATCCGTTTGACTCTGCAGACGGAGGATATAGCAGCTGCCGCCCGGCCCGGCCAGTTCGTGATGATTCGCGCCGGGAGAAGCAAGGACCCGCTTTTGCGCCGGCCGTTTTCCATCCATCAGACCAGCAGCACCGGCCGGATTCAGATCCTGTTCAAGGTGGTAGGCCGCGGAACAGCGCTTCTCGGGCATTGCAAGGAAGGAGAAAGACTGTCCGTTTTCGGGCCATTAGGCCATGGTTTCCATATAGACCCGAAAAAGGCCGCCTGTGTGATCGGCGGTGGACTCGGAATAGCGCCCATGCTTTTTCTTGCAAAAAGAATTTGCCGGGTAAAACAGCACAATGACAATGATATCATTGTGCTGGGGGGAAAGACTCGTGAGGATATCGAACCCTTGCTGGGCGATTTTCACTGTCTGGATCTTGGGGTATTGACCGCCACAGATGATGGCTCGTTAGGGTTCCACGGAATGGCCACCGATCTATTTAAAACCCTCGATCTTCCGCAAAACTGCGCTGTTTATTGCTGCGGGCCGGAGCCGATGATGAAAGAAGTATTCCGGCTGTGTCATCGGAGAAAGCTCGAGTGTCAGGTTTCTGTTGAAAGCTTTATGGCCTGTGGTATGGGGGCTTGTCTCGGTTGCAACATAGAAGCCCGGAGAGGCGGGTACGTCCATGTCTGTTCTGATGGGCCGGTATTCAATGCGGAGGATCTGGCATGGAGTTTATAGAAGATAAAGACCATTTCCCGGATCTGCGGGTGAGAATCGGAACACTTGAGTTGCGAAATCCGGTCTTGACTGCTTCAGGGACCTTTGGCTACGCCCGTGAGTTCGTGAATCTTCTCAATCTGCATCGGCTCGGCGGTGTCATCGTCAAGGGAATATCACTTCTTCCGCGGCCGGGCAATCCACCGCCGCGTATTGTGGAAACCGCCTGTGGAATGCTCAACGCCATAGGCTTGGAAAACGTCGGTGTGGACAGATTCATCCTGGAAAAGATGCCTTTTCTTGAAGGAATAAACACCCGGATAATCGTCAACATCCTGGGAGACTCCATCGATGAGTATGCGCAGATTACCGAGAAGCTGGATGTAGTTCCCGGTATATCGGCAATCGAGGTGAACATCTCCTGCCCGAATGTGAAAAAGGGTGGGGTTGCATTCGGCAGCGACCCGAAGATGGCGGCTGCAGTAACCCAGGCGGTCAAAGAGAATACCACGCTGCCGGTGATCGTTAAACTCTCCCCTAATGTTTCTGATATCACAAAGATAGCCGGAGCTGTTGAACAGGCGGGGGCAGATTGCGTCTCTCTTATCAATACCTTGATCGGCATGGCCGTCAATCTGAAAACCAGACGGCCGCATCTCGCCAATATCATCGGTGGGCTTTCCGGACCGGCAATCAAACCGGTTGCTCTCCGCATGGTTTATCAGGTTGCCAAAAGCGTTTCGATTCCGGTAATCGGGATCGGTGGCATCGAATCTGCGGAAGATGCACTTGAATTTATGCTAGCAGGGGCTACGGCGGTCCAGATAGGGACCGCAAATTTCATCAACCCCAGGGCCAGTGAAGAGGTAGTGGAGGGAATCAGCGACTATGTGATCGAGCAAAAGCTGCATTCTGTACGTGAGATGATCGGGGCTTTGGAGATGCCGTAGCCTGCAGTGGATGGCTGAAACCGGGAGAAAGGACGTGAGAATTTGTGTTGCAATAGCCAAGCGGACCGTACGGGAAGCCGTGGAAGCGGCCCGGACGGCGGCCCTTGCCGCCGATGTAATTGAAATCCGGCTCGATTATCTCAGCAAAATCGATATTGCACCCTTTTTTTCTACTCTAAAAAAGCCGCTGCTTTTTACCAATAGAGCCGTCTGGGAAGGGGGCCGATTCGCAGGAACCGAGGATGCCCGGATCGCGCCACTCCTTGAGGCAGTGGAACAGAAAGCCTCCTATGTTGATCTGGAGGTACTGGCACCCGACAAGTCGCATAATCGTCTGCGGGCCGAAATTAGACCCGGAGCAACGCGTCTGATTTCGTCCTGGCATAATTTCAGTGAAACACCTCAATATACTGAGCTTATCGACAAACTGAGTTTAATGAGGGACAAGGGGGCGGATATCGGCAAAATCGTCACCATGGCCCATGATCATCTCGACGTCCTGCGGGTCCTGAGGCTCCAGGAGGAGGCAGCTCAGCTGAAATTCCCGCTGATCGCCTTCTGTATGGGCGGCCCGGGGGTTATCAGCCGCCTGGCAACCCTGGAGCTTGGAGGGTATATGACCTACTGCTCGGCGGATGGGGAAGAAGGGACGGCGCCCGGCCAGCTGACCGTCCAGAGGCTGGGGGAGCTGCTGACCCTTCTTCATAATGGATAAACATCTTGGCTTCCTACGACGCAATCGCACCTATTTAAGATCCGGAAGGCGAAGCTCATCGCTTCCGGTTGCTGCTCTATTGGCCCTATCGCCGGTACACCACGGCTGACAGACAGATTAACACAGTGTTTATCAAGAAAGGGGCGTGCGCTTATTGCTGTTTCTATAGAGATCATTGACCGGGAAGGTACTGTTACCATGACTGGAGTATACGAGTGGTTCGTATAAAAAAGATGAGATTTTTCCGTTATAAGAGAGGGGGAAAAAGGTGACAGAATTCTCTTTCGTATCCTTTCGCGAAATTTATTCTGTTACAGGTGTTGAAGACAAAACCACAACTTCATCCCCTGTCCGACAGCCAAGAGTTAGAGCGGCACTGCCACCGTTGACTGCTATCTCAAGATGACCGCGGCTGTCGAAGAGGGCGATAGTATCTCCTGGTGTACCATCGGAATAGGCAGCTGATATACCATCGATGAGGTGACCGGCAACCTTTATCTGGAGCCCATGTCCGGGAAAGGAGGCGATGTCCTTTTTTGTTATACTGGTTCGCAGGTTGCCGAAGTGGTCGGCATGGATGATCTCTCCGGTGAGTTTATCTATTCCCACAGCAGCTTTCGGCAGACGGAGACGGCAGCAGTTTGATTTGGCAATCCGGGGACCGATCTGGGCAATATCCAGGCCACAGGCAAGCATTGCCGCAACCGGGGCCATGATATCCCTGCCATGGAAGGTATTGCTGACCGATTCGGCAAAAAACTTTTCATTTTTTAAGATAAAGGCGTCCTGGAAACGGTCTTGCTCGAAAAAGGGCGTTAAAACGCCATTGTCCGGAGCGATGAAGAGGTGCCCACAGGCCCTGAGGGCAAGGATTTCCCGGCTCGACCCGACCCTTGGATCAACCACCACCACATGCACGGTGCCGGGCGGAAAAAATCTGTATGAGTGGGCTATGCTCATAGCCGCATCAGTAATATTTTGCGCTTCGATTGCATGGGTCAGATCGACAATTACCGCATCCCGGCAATGACTGAGGATGACCCCTTTGACAGTGCCGACATAATCGTCGCGAAGTCCGAAGTCGGTGGTAAGGGTGATAATCGGCCGCTTTTGTAGGTTTTCATTCATCCGAGATTCTTATTCCTTCTTCACCAGAAAATAAAGCCTCCCTTCCTCCTGCATGCTCCCGGCAGCCACCTGAGCATAGGGCCCGCTTCCCCAGTAGATATCGGCCCTGCCGGAACCCTTGATGGCCTTGCCGGTATCCTGGGGAAGAACAAATCGTTGCATGGGCATCCAGCCAATAACTTCCCCCTTGGCCGAAATAATGGGGCGCTGGGTCATGATATATGCCACTGTCCCCATGGGAAGCGACTCAGGATCAATGGCAATGGATCTGCCCGGCGTCAACTTTTCTCCAATGCTGCCCCTCGGTTCTCCATCTCCCCATTTAAAAAAGACGAAACGATCATTGTCTTGAAGAATGTGTTTTCTTTCTTGCGGGTGCTCATGAAGATATTTTCTAATGGTCTGCATGGAAATATCTTTTTTAGCAATTTTGTGCTCGTCGACCAGGATTTTGCCGATACTTGTATAATCCCGGCCGTTGGAAGCGGCGAAATGGACGGATCTGAGATGGCCGTCGGAAAATTTGATCAGTCCGGATCCCTGAATCTGGAGAAAATATACGTCAACAGGGTCCTGCAGATAGACCAGTTCGTTGCCGGATAAAAGATTGCCGTTCTCGATCTGGGCTCTGGTCCAAAACGGGACAAAAGCCCCCTTTGCATCGAGGCGACCGATGGTAGAGGCTCCTGTTTCACGGTCGTTTCGTAGCAGCAGAGATCTGGGTTTTGTATAAAGGGGATAGATAAAGGGCGGGGATTTTTTTATGCTGCCGGCCAAAACGGGTTGATAGTAGCCGGTTACCAGCATCTCTGTCCCGAATGTATCCCTTCGCCCGGCTGCCTGGTAGACGGTGAATTTTTCCCGGACAAGCCTGTCCAGATCGGCGTCGGAAGGACTTCGCCCGAGTATGTTCAGAAAAAGCCTGACAGAGGCGGCAAGGCGGGAAACGGTATACGTATCCCCGTCCAGTCGCAACTTAGAATCGGATGGGAGTCTTTCCAGATAGTCAAGTTGACGTTTAACAGCCCGTATAAGCGATGACCTGTCGGCATCGTCGATAAAGGTGGGAGGTGCTTGAGTAACGAGGAGCCTGGCGGGCCGGAAGAATTGACAGCCTTCGAGGCAAAGCAGGGTCAGGACCAAGAAGGACACAAGACACTTGCAACATGTTCCTTGAGCTGTTGAAATCCTAAGCATGAAAAAATATTTGTGTGATAGGCCGTCGAAGAGGCTACTTTTTCAAGGCTTGGGCCAGTTCGGCGACGACCATTGCATAGCGGTTTGAATGGTTCCATTCAGTGATAGCCTGGAAATTCTTATAGCCTGCAATATAATGATACCCCCCCCCTTTATCCGGATCGACTTCGAGTCCGACAATGGACAGTGCCGTGTTATCCGGTGGTTTCGGAAGCGTGATACCTTGGGCCTTGCAGACGGTCTGCCAGCTTACCTTTCCAAGTCGTCCTTTTTCATTGGCGCGGATGAGTTCCTCTGATTTTAATTTGTCGCCTATATCCTGGTAGATAGGTGCATGCAGCGTCCAATGGAATCGATGCAGGTAGTTGGCAATGGATGCCAGGATATCATCAACAGAGGTAAAGACGTCGATCTTGTCGTCTCCATCAAAATTAATGGCATATTCCCGAAAGCTTGATGGGATGAATTGGGTTTGACCAAAGGCGCCGGCGTAGGATCCTTGCACCTCAAGCGGGTCGATTTTATTTTCCCGACAGAGGAGGAGAAACTGGATTAATTGTGTACGGAAAAAATTTGAACGTCGTGGGTAGGCATCGAATAGGGTATTCAATGTGGTGAATACCTGGTAGCGGCCCTGGTGGGTGCCATAGCGCGATTCCACTCCCCATATGGCTACGACAATCTCACGATCAACACCCAACGTGCGTTCGATTCTGTCAAGTAATTCATTGTATTCATTAAGCTTTTCTTTCCCCTCGGCAATAACGGCCGGGGTAATAAAAAGCGGCCGGTATAGATAATATGGTTTGGCCTCCCACTGTTTATCCATCAACTCAAGGACCCTGTCATTAATGGAGACATCCTTAAAGAGGGTGTCCAATTTTTCCTGGCTGAAATGGTAGGTGTTGTGCAGCTCTGTAAACAGGAGCTGATATTTTTTTTGGTGCAGATCTATCTTCTGACTTGCCGCTATTATATCGGCGTCACTTTTGCTCTCCTCGGTTGCGTCGACATAGGAATACGTAACCATCGAGAAGAAAAAAAGGATTAAAAGAATCAACAGGAGAGTGAACAGGCTGGAACGTTTGATAACCATACCTCGTAATGAAAAAGTATTCTGAGTCCCTTGCAAATGACTTAGACGCCTGAACTCGCCGTTATGCTCAAAAATTTATCCCAGGAATACTAAGTAGATGGACCAAAAGAGCATTTCCTGCGGGCCTCTGTCGTAAAATTTTTGCATGCCTTGATTTTAAATGAAAATGTTCATTTTGCAAAAGGCTCATTTTGATTAAGGACTACGGTTTAGATATTTTATGAGTACATCGAGTTGAAAGCCAGAAGAAAATTTTCCAGCTGCTCCGATGGCAGAGCATTGATTCCGGCTGCTGCCGCACGGCCACCTCCGGTCGGAAAACGCCTACAAAGGGTATCGGCGTCTCTACGGTCGGCAAATGGCGCCCTGACACTGATCCGATAAGTTGCATCACTTTGAGCGATGATGACGGCATGTGCCATGTCCTTCCGCTCTGTTGCCTTTATATTGGAAAACACGCCCGATATTCGTCTAGCCCAAGCGGCTCCGGGGAAAAAATAAAGACGGTTTCCGCTTTTCGAGGTTTCTTCTTTTACGGCAAGGGCTTTTTCCATATCCTGGTTGAATCCGTTGCGCAACAGGGAGATGGCGTCATCTTCGGCATAGAAATGCAATGGGTCCTCAAACTGTTGGATGCGGCGATAGAGTTCGGCAGGATGGAAATGCAGATCGTCTATTGTGGCTCCGTACCCGTTATAGTTCATAAGCTCGCCGATTTCCATTAATTTTTCGACATCGTCCCTGGAGAGGGAAAGGTGGGAGGCCATTACCCCTGCCTGATCATGAAGATTATCTCCAAAGGCCCCGCAAATGGCCCATTTGCTGAAACGTCCGTTGATGGCTGCGTTGACCAGAAAGGATGTGCAAGTAGTTGCCGAAGCATTAATATGGACACGCAAATTTTTATCTTCAGGGATTTCCCCGGCATAGTGGTGATCAAAATACACGATTTTATGACCAGCTTGTAAGAGCTGAACAAGGAAAGTGCGGTTGCTGTCCAGGGAAACATCTAAAACGGTAAGATGTGCAGCAGGTTGCGGAGCAACCTGGGCAAGGAGCTTTATATCGCGTTTGACGCCTGTGATCAGCTGGGCATCGGGTATCGGCTCTGCCAGACGTAGCTGGTGCAGAGCGCATATGCCGTCGGCATCCCCGTTGAAGATATCGTAGTGCATAAGAAGCTTTTATACTCGTTTCTGACTTGGATAATAACCATTTCCCATCGGTTCAATTTAGAGTGATACTCCAAGGTGCGAGCTGACATTAGCAAGATTGAATATCAGATAAAACGCACTGTCGGTGGGGGTCTTGGTCGTCCGCAGTTCCACCGACCAACAGGGAGACAAATAGGTGATGGATAGATTTTCTTCGTTGTTTTTCGAGGTGCTGATAGAACGGACAAGCAGAATTTCACCTATTATGTTTGTCCAGAGATACGTCTTTGCATGGAGATTGATCTGCTTAATATCCGTTAGTTTATCGTACTCGTACTCAATGTCATAGAGATCGTTTTTGCTGTTGACGTATGACCCTTCGATACTATGCCGGATAAAACCGAGACCATAGATATCATAATCGGTCTTATAGACGATATCCACATGTCTAATAGGGTTCCAACCGAATTTTACATTTACCGGAGAAAAAGATTTATCGGTTTCATCCGAGGGGAGGGGGTTGCTGTTGCTGTCTTCCGAAATGTTTTCCCGGACATTGGCCAGATAATAACTTTGTTTGATCTTCAAATAGCTGTAGTCTAATCCGCTATCCGGGTCGTCGGCATTCTTAAAGAGCGTGAAGAAGTTGTCCACCCCATAGGTAATGGTATTTTCCGGGTTGATCCTGTCGATGCTGTCAAAGGAAGGGAGATTGTCTTGATCGACATTTGGTACAAAGTCATATTGGATAAGTGGGCGCATCTTGTGGTTTATTCCATTATAACCTCCCATGGGTATATCGAAATCTCTTGCCAAGGTGGTTCCCAACTCAGTGTGGATGCTATACAAGGTTCGAGTAGGAGTATTCCCCTGGTCCCAAGTGCCGTCTCCATAAGTCTGCACGTCGTAAGCGGTCTCACGCAAACCCACCTCGGCCCGTGATTCCAGATAGGAGCCCAAAGGGATGGGGGCACTTATCTTTGGGTAGAGATCGATTCGATGTGCTCCTACTCCATCTTTGCGCCAATAATCGACATAGCTGCTATCCCAGTTGACAGTGAAGTTGGAATCGGCAATCGGCATGGCCCCGGAGAAATCAACAGAAGGAAGTTGCCAAAGCGGTGTCGGACTCGTTTTATTTGTCCGTACATCATCAATGGCAACCAAACTGGTGACAAGGGACATTCCCGACCATGCTTTCAACACATTCAATTCGTTATTACGCTGATCCGAAGTGTTATTTTGGAACCCGCGACCGAATTCATGGAGAAAATCTTTGTGGGTTTGCCAAAAACCGGTATAGGCACCGGAATTAAACTCGGTGAGGTAATCGCGATCGGAAACGATGTCCAGGTCAAGACGGGTGATCCAGCCATTACCAAAGGTCCTGTCCAGTTTTCCTCTGATCCAGTATCTGTCATCATTGGTATGGGTGAATCCGGTTCTATTATAATAACTGGTATTTGAAGGATCTGAAAGGTCGTCTTTGAGGTAGCTGGCTTCAAAGGTTCCTTTATTATCCGGATTGATGACATATCGGAACTGAATGCCGGGCATGAATCCTCTGTTGCTATAATATGCAGAGTAGAAAGTCATGTCGGCAGATTCTGAAATATTATAAAAAAACGGAATGTCGAAACCGAATCCATTGTTTCTTGACTTGGAAAGCTCAGGAAACAAAAAACCTGTCTCGCGGGTATTTTTTACCGGGAGTATCATGACGGGCGAGTAAAAAATCGGGACATCCTTGACATTGAATTTGGCGTTCTTCATTATGGCATACCCACCTTTGGTGATTTTTGTATCCTTACTGGAGAGGCTCCAAGGTGGTTTTTGCCCTTTGTCGACCTTGCAGGTGATAATCCATCCGTCAAGAACACGGTAGGTACTTGGCCCGGTTTTTTCGATGGTCTTTCCTTCTACGTGCAGTTGGTTTTGCTTTCTGACGATTGTGGCGTTTTTAAATGTGCCGGTATCACGAGAGATGTTTACTTCCCCTTGGTCGGCATACAGCCTATCGTCACCGCTTTGGATGTCGACATGCCCGCGGAGTTTGATTTTACCGAGGGTAATATCATAGGCCATCCAGTCGGCCTTGATGGTGGTTTCGGTCTGGTAACGTGGTTTTTGCGCGGCTGCAAGCTCTTTAGGTGTTATTGGCTCTTCTTTTTTTTGTTCGCCCAAGAGGACGGACCAGTCGGTCCCCTTTGTTTTTTTCTTTGGGGGGGTCGGTGGGAGTTTTATCCGTTTGATAAGAACGATATTCCCCTCGGCGATAATGCTTCGTGGCTGATCATAACGGGTTATTTTGTCTGCGGTAATGTTCCATTCTTCAGTAACGGCCTTTTTGGCCAGGGCGTGCAACGGGGTGCCAAGGAGGAGAATAGAGGCTATAAGGGCGAGAGTATATTTCAAACCGGTCGATTGTGGCAAAATCATTGTCACAGTGAACTCCTTTTTGGGGAAAACGGATTGTTTTTTGTCTGTCGTAAGCCATCATCTTGGGCACGATATAAAGGCCCTATACAACCTTTGGAAGAGGTACAGCCCATTTACCTTTTCCCTATACCAAAGACTCTGCTGAGCATGAATACTCTGTGAAGCAGAAGCACATTACAGAGCACAAACCTTGTCATGCAGGAGCAACGAGCCTTCATAACAGCGTAGCATCGTTCCACCCTCATGGAGTATAAATGGCCGGTTGACCCGCTCCAAACACGCTGGATGGATGAGCCGGTATCCGGCAGAAGTTTGAACACACCAAACAGATAGTACGCTGTCCCGATGTCATTAAAGCTTGGAGTTTACGATTCAGGTGATTGCGTGTCAAGTTTAAAGTAATCGGCGTTTGTAGTAAGGGGGAATTATATCATTTTCGTTCTAGATTACCGCTAGTTGTGAAGAATGGGAATATTTTTCATTACAATTGTTCCGTTTCTTTGAAAAGGTGCGTTTGTCGGTTGTACAGCGAGTTTGGTTGCCGGCAATTCAGGTTGGCAAAAAGAGATAAAGAGTGGAAACTCCAATGATGTGTGATAGGATATGCGTAACGAGGCAAAAACTCAGTACCAAATACTTCAAATCCGACGCCGCCTGAACTGATGAGAAATCCGGATCATAGCCTTCCGGGTTTTTCCGAGATCCTTACTTTTGGAGTTGGGAATCATTTCCCTCTGGTTTGTAAGTTTGCAGTATGGTAAGATAAACCATCCTTTACCCGAGGGGCTTTCCTCTACGGGCCGGAAGATTTATACTATTTGGGGAGATCCGATGTGAGATAATTCTCCGGTATCAACCGGTTTTTTGAATGACCATTCCTGCTCTTCGAAACGGAAGGACATCGGTTTTTTCTAAATTTTATCGGCCTGGTAAGGATTTGCCGGCCGACGGTTGCGTGACTTAAAATGATTTTTTTGTCTTTTTGCAGGCAGATTGTCTTGTAAAAGGACTAAACCCGCTTGGCAGCGGGATCAGAGTTGTAACTCGATGATGTATCTTTTTTGATCGATATTCATTCTATACATAGCGACATAAATGTGGGACGTTGCATGAGGCAAGGAGCCGAGCGAGAAGCCATGCAGCGTACATGAGAGTACGTGAGCAGGCGCCACAGCTAGCAACGGGGCATGGTGAGTTGGATCGCACGTATGTCGTTGTGTATAGAAGAGTATCTAGAGTCGCTTTATTTTATATGATCGCCAGGAGGGAAAAGCCAAAAGGTTTTCCCTCGAGAGCGGAGAATTGTTGGGGACCTGCATTTTATGGTTATTTTTAAACCGCACGTCTGCTCTGTGCCGCCTGGAGTGCAGGAAACCCTGTGAGAATTTGGTGATATCTATTTTGCACAGCAATTGTCAGACGATGTCCTTGTATGAGGGGACGTTCAAAAACAGTTGCACTATCTTCATGGCTGAGAAGTGTTTGCCAGAAATTGCAGCAAGAGATATCTGGTGGCGACTGAATGAAGTTCTCATTCAGGTTGTCTAAAATTATCTGAGATTGAACAGGAAGCTTGTGCCAAAATGTTCGATCTCATACAGGTGACGGGAACGAGTTGTTCTGACAGAACAGACCCGTCCCAAAGGAAGAAGAATGGTTGCAGACACAACTCGTGCCCAAAAGGCACCTCCGGAGGAGTCCGGGAAAAAGAAAAAAGAGATTAAGGCAACCACCGGAGCATGGTGGAAAAGTACAGTCGTCGAAGTTGAGAACCAGGAAAAAGAAAAGCCCTCCCCTGAACCGTCTCCTAAAAATGTCGAAGAGACGGCCCCTTTGAAAAAAACTCGATCGTCTAGAACCAAAAAGCCTGGAACAAAAGGCATCACTTCTAAAAGCGGGATGGAGCCCGATAAAGCCATAGGCTCACATGCAGGCGATGGTCCGGAGCAAAAGGCTCCAAAAAGATCCCCTCGAAAGAGGCGGACGAAAAAGACGGAAAAGGAGGGGGTCATGGATTCCGTAAAAGCGCCCGAGGAAAAGAAGGGCGCTACTCCTACCGGTGGTCCTGAACCGTCTGAAGCATTGGTCGCAGAGCCTGTAGTGGAAGGTGATTTCAAAGCTCAGGGAAGCATGGCGACAACTGCTCTTCCGAAAGAGAAAAGTCTTCAGGCAGATGAGGGGGCACCGGAATCCTCCGGAAAAGAGGCCCAATCCCGCCCTGTTGCTTCTGAGACCGGGCCAAAAAAGAAGAGTGGACGGGGCCGAAGAGGGAGGAAAGGGAGAAAGCATGAGGAGGAGAAAACGCCAATAGAGCCTTTGTCTGAGGAGGACCTGGTAACGGTTGAAGATGAGGTGGCTGAGCAAAGTGCGGCGGAGGGGCCAAGTGCTGTCCGCAAGTTGCTTATCAATGCCGAAGAACCGGAAGAATGCCGGCTCGCCCTGCTTGAAGATGGCCGTCTTGAGTCCATTTATGTGTCAACTGTTACCCGTACCCACACGAAAAATAATATCTACAAGGCCAAGATCGTAGCCCTGGAGGCGAATCTCCAGGCAGCCTTTGTCGATTACGGCACGGAAAAGAACGGATTCCTTCCTTTTGGAGAAATTCATCCCGAGTATTACCGGGAGGATGTCAGTGAAAAGACGAGAAAGCTGATAGAGCAGCACCAATGGAAGAAGCTGAGCATTTCCGATGTACTGGAAAAAGGCCAGGAGGTCCTTGTTCAGGTCGTCAAGGAAGAGGTGGGGAACAAAGGTGCTAATATGACCACCTACCTTTCCCTGCCCGGCCGTTGCGTTGTCCTGCTTCCCGGTTCCGATTCTTCCGGCATCTCCCGGAAGATTTCAGGGGAGGAGAGTCGGTCGCAGCTGCGGGAGATGATGGATGGTATGGCCATTCCGGAAGGCATCGGCTGGATTGTCCGGACGGCAAGCAACGATATCAACAAAACTGCACTTTCCCGAGATGTCGCCTACCTGTTGCGCCTCTGGGCCGAGATCAAGAAAAAGGGCCAGGAGATGAAAGGCGTCGGTCTTCTCTATGAAGATCATGACAGTGTCTTACGATTTTTGCGGGAAAATTTCGACTCCAGCATCGAAGAGATCCTCGTCGATGATGCCTTTGCCATGGAACAGGTACAGGGATTTGTCGAGCTCCTTCCGCCCAAGCAGAGAACGGTCAAGGTCAGGCTGCACAAGGGATCACGACCGATATTCAATCAATACAGTATCGAGGACCAGATAGAGTCCATCTACCAGCCTCGGGTGAGTCTACCTTCCGGTGGATCCATCGTCATCGATCAGACTGAGGCCCTGGTTGCCATCGACGTCAACTCCGGCTCCACATCCAAAGAGCATAATTTCGAGGCCACCATTTTCCAAGCCAATATGGAGGCTGCGGCTGAACTTGCACGCCAGCTGCGCTTGCGCGATCTCGGCGGCCTGATTGTTGTGGATTTCATCGATATGCGCTCGCAAAAGCATACCCGTGAAGTGGAAAAGCAGGTCAAAACGGCGATGAAGCGGGATAAGGCCAAGGTGGATATCAGCCGGATTTCCAAGTTTGGGCTGATGCAGATTTCCCGGCAAAAGCTCGGAGCTCCCATCGATGCCGGAACCTATAGGGTTTGTGAGCATTGCCAGGGGCGGGGAACAGTGCGTTCCGTTGAAACCCTGGCGCTCTTTTATCTGCGAAGGATTCAGACCGGTGCCAGCCGCAAGCAGGTTCGAGAAGTGGAGTGTCATTTTCCTCTGGATGTGGCGCAGTATCTGCTGAACCACAAGCGAAATGAGCTGATTGAGATGGAAAAACGTTATGATACCGAGATCACGATCGTTGCCAAACCTTCATTGAAGCCCGCAGACAATGAGATTATCTATCATAAAATGGAAAAAGAGGGGGCTGTAAAAAAACAGGCTTGAGGAAAGGGGCAAACTGAAGTATATAAACAGATCTTCCCAGGCGCCAGTGGCTCAGCTGGATAGAGCAACGGACTACGAATCCGTAGGTCGGGGGTTCGAATCCCTCCTGGCGCACCAGTAAATTCAAGGGGTTAAGCGGATTAAGCTTAACCCCTTTTTGTTAAACAAGGCATTTTGGTCAACTCCTGGTCAACTTTTGCATGGCAATAAGATGAAGAAACGCCCTTGAAATTGACCAACAGTATAATGTTCTCCCCGCCTATGGTCATGTCGTAGCGATCACATCCAGAAACACCCCTCCCCCGAGGGGGTAGGGGGAGTTTATATATACTCCTTCCTTTATATAGTGGATGCGACAGCCGTGTCGCACCACTGACGACAGCCGTGTCGTACCACTATTTCTATTAGTTTTCGATGAAGCCACCGATTCAAGCGGTGGAGCTGGAATTATAATTGTCATTGGTCAGACGACCCCATTTTAGCCTTTCAAGATTTACCAGTAGTAGGAAGGTAACTTAGGATCAAAATCGACCATAGCCGGGTGAGCCATGGTATTTTGATACCGGATTTCGAATTTCGCTTCATGCCCAGAAATTCTTCGAGCCCAAATTATTTATGTACCATCAATGGTTGATGGTTTATCTTAGAGGTCGAATTTGAAACCTCTTTTTTGTCTGGTGGCGTATAAAAATCAACTCTGGAGGACACCCTTGAATAAGAAAGAATTGGTCGACGGCATTGCCGATGCAGCGGAACTAACCAAAGCAGCAGCTGAAAAGGCTCTGGACAGTACAATGACTGCGATCGCAGAGACGCTTAAAAAAGGCGATACGGTTACCCTGGTAGGCTTCGGCTCCTTTTCTGTTTCCAAACGGGCGGCACGTGAAGGAAGGAACCCGCAGAACGGTGATACCATTAAAATCCCTGCCAAAAAGGTTATCCGGTTTAAACCGGGGAAGGCTTTAGGGGAAATCGTCAAGTAGGTTCTCGGTGCCTGCAATCACCGGGTATGCCAGCTTTATATGGACCTTGCCTGGGTTGGCCCATATTTTAAAATTTCGATTGCAGAATACAGACCACCGCAACGATACCTATGCCGTGCTCCTGGATATGAAACTATCTTATATAATCATGTGGTTGCAGCGAACGTTTTCGTGTTGCTGACATGGGGAACAGACAATCTGTTCACATCAAGTGACCATGAAGCCATCACCACAAAACCGGCCGGTTGATAGCCTTATTCGCTTGGCGGGAATCGTTGAAAGGGTCACCTTCCACAATGCGGAAAATGGCTGGAGTGTCCTGAAAGTCTCTCCTTTTAACGAACCAAATAAACTCGCAACCGTCGTCATTCATCAGGCCAAGGTCTTTGCCGGGAGCTCAATGGAGTTTTATGGCGCGTGGACCAACCACCCGCAACATGGCGAACAGTTCAAGGCAGAGAAGGCAATCGAAAAAAAACCGGCAACCAGTGCCGCACTCGAAAAATATCTTGGCTCGGGGCTAATCAAAAATGTTGGCCCGAAGACGGCGCATAAGATAGTGCAGTTCTTCAAAGAGAAGACGCTGCAGGTTTTCGAGGAAAATATCGACGATCTGCTTAAGGTGCCGGGTATTGCCGAAAAGAAACTCGTCGATATCAAGAACAGCTGGCAGGAGCACAGGGCCATCAGGGACGTGATGATCTTCCTGCAGGGCTATGGGATCAGTACCCTCTATGCCGTCAAGA
>JBJKRL010000102.1:0-12504 GCA_046704745.1 Desulfocapsaceae bacterium
TGCCCTTGGGGTACAGCCCAGGCAGCGCCATCTTCTTCAGTGTTTTGGCAATGAACATAGTTTATTATAGTCCATTGTCAAAAACTTCGAACCTGACGCTGCGTGGGCTGATGAGAAATCCGGGTTAGCTCACGCAACAGGATCATACGCTAAACTTTCGCAACGTCATATCAGCGATCCTCTCGGGTGTGCCACAGCCGCAGCATATATATTGTCGAATTCTGAATCTCGTATCGCATCTCATAGTGCCCCACGAGAATCCGGCGCACCTCACGCGGCTCGAACTCATCGAGTCGTTCGCCGATGCGCGGATTGGCTAACAAGCTTGTGGGCGCGGCAGTGAGCGCCTGAACAGTGCGCACGGCCGCAGGTTTGTTCACCGGGGCAAGAAATTCATACAGGCGAGCCATGTCGGAAAGCGCTTTACTGGTCCATTTCAGTTCCATTAGTGCGGCATCGGCAGTGGCTCCTCGGTGCCAAGGCTATCGGCCCACGCTTGCACGGCTTGATGGTCGATGACACGACCCGTGTCCACGTCGGCCAACGCCTCGCGGGTCAAGCGGCTGCGTTCTTCCTCTTGGTCTATCCAAGCCGACAGCGCCTGCTTCACGATCCAGCCACGCGACCGTTCCAGCCGAGCAGCCATCTGGTCGACTTTCTCGGCCAGCGGGAGAGGAACGTGCGCAGTCAGCACTTTGGTTTCAGTGTGTGCCATCTTGAATCTCCTTCATTGCAACTTGATTTCACCGGAACCCGCCACCCAAATATCCGGGCTTGACGGGGTGCCCCGATCTACAATGCTATCAGACCCTGCCGCGCGGGTGCTGGTCGTGGTGAGCGAGCGCCAGTCGTCCAATCGGGTGCGAATTTTCGAAATAGTGATTTATTATTAATCATAACGATTAAAGTTTAATCGGTCAATGAGCAATAAGACGTTCGTGATCTGTTAAAAGGTGGAGCGGAATGTAATGATAATGGCCCGGAGCGGAATAAACACAATTTTGGTGGACCACATTATCTTGAATTATCACGGAGGCATCGGTTCGAATAAAACGGTTCTCGGCCAGTATGTTGCTCGGCCAGTTTTTTGAGACACTAGATCTATTTTTTCGCGGATTAATACAAGAAAGGACAAAAAAAGAATCAGACTCTCATCAAGATATAGCGCTTTGAAAATCGCTAAAATATCTCCATCTGCTAGTTGGATTCTGGTTGATCACCTCGATTTGGAAGAATTGCAATCTCGGGTTGATGCAAAACGTTGACCTGTGTACATGTCACATGGCAATCTCAATTCACCATTGACCGATATGAAAGGCCCTCTGGTTATCGGTTCCATCTGAAGTGGAGCAATTTGCAACAGTCACCAATTCAAAAATTCATAAATACCAAATTGTTGGTGCTCAGGAATAGTGTTAAGTCAGCATGGCAGTCTCACTCCAAGGGTAGCCAATGGAAATCTTGGAGGGTTAAAAGTATTTTTGAATCATTATTTGCTTCAATTGTTAACCCATTTTTGGATTTTTCGCTTAAAGGTCTGTTCGATTTCTCGGGACCACTTCTTCTTGGTCAGACTCTTTATCAAGGACAAGAACGCCCTCTTTTTCCGCATCTTCCGGAACATTCCCATCCACCGACCGAAAAGTCACACCAACGTCAGGCAAGTGGTCCCGGAAGGCATCACCATAGATCTCCCAGACAGTGATAAATAGTGCGGCTACAATCGGCCCGATAATGATGCCGAGTAGACCGAACATGGCAATACCGCCCAGGGTACCGAAGAGCACGAAGAGATCGTGCATCTCGGTATCCTTACCCACCAGCCTTGGCCGGATGACGTTGTCAATGTTGCCGGCCACTGCCCCGCAAATCACAGCCAGAATCCCAGCCCCGACAAAATTTCCCTGGAGAAGCAGCACAATCAGGGTGGGCCCCCAGATAATTGCCGTGCCGAAGGCGGGGATGATGGACATCACCGACATGACCGTGGCCCAGAAGACCGGTCCATCGATGCCTGCAAACGCAAAGGCCAGGCCACAGATCGCCCCCTGCATGATCCCGATTATAAGGGTACCTTTGATCGTAGCCCTGGTCACCGAGGTGAACCGACGGAGCAGCAACTGTTCATCGCGGTCATGAAGGGGCAGGAAATAGAGGATTTTCATCAGCAGCTTGTCGCCCATGGTCAGGAAATAGAACATCACATAGAGCATGATGATGACGCCAAATACCGCCTGCACGGTCATCTTGGTTACCGAGGAGAACGAATCGATCAGAAAGGTGGATATCGAGCCGACCAGAAGTCCCACCTTCTGCAGGATGATATCACGATACGGCAGGATCTGGTCATAATAGGGGATCTTCTCGAGATACCTCGTCACCTCGCTCGGTTCATTGATGAAGGCCTGGACCCAGGGAGTAATGGACTGACCGACATGGATGGCCTGGGCCACCACCACCCCGACCAGAATGGAAAGGGGTACCAGGACCAAGAAGATAATACTGAAAAGAGTTAAAATAGAGGCAAGGTTTTTCCTTCCCCCAAGCTTTCGACTGAGCCAGCGATGCACCGGGTTGAGCATGGCCGAAAAGAGACTAGCCATGAAAAGGGGCATCAAAAACTCCTTGATCATCGCTAGAAAAACCACCGATATAAGAAAGACGATTATCAGAAGAACGGTCTTGTTGACTGTTCCACGCGTCATAATTCCTCCTGATCTGTGAGTGCAAAAAAAGATCACATCGATTTTAAAGTTTTCCTCGCCTATCCTCACCCTCTCAAGGATGGTTCCTTCAATTCATCCCCTATATTTTTACACGCGCTTCTTAGCACTGGTAATCCTGTCCGATCATTCTCAGCTTTCCGGTTTTGACGCCACTCCTTGTTGAGGTCACCACTATTTCGACAGCCTTTTTGCGATACGGTTGTAGGTCTCCTTCAATTCTTCGCCCACGATCTTGGCCTTGGCGATATATTCTTCTGAAGTTTCCACGGCATCGTCAGCTATTTTAGATGCCGCGTTTTTTACCTGGTCCCATTTTATCTCAGCCTTTGCAAACTCTTCCTTGGCATCCATTGAGGCAAGACGGATTTTGAGATTTATCCCATCCCGTTCCATCTTCAGTTTTTCGACCAGCTTGTCAAATTCAACTTTCATTTTCATATATTGCCTCTGTTATTTTCATATTTAGTTCCTTACGATCTATTATCTTGTTTTTTTAAACAAGATAATAGATCGTCTAAAGGTTCTTATCCAGTTCAACTGGGTTAGAAGTCATGACTTACCCATCATGCCCTGATTTTTCTCTTTCCGGAATAGTTTGCAGGCTGGTCCAATTGTCACCGTTTCCCGGCAGGTACCATGGAAGAGTAATCGTGAAGATCGTCCAGCCATCATTGCTTTTTACCTTGATGGTGCCGTCATGCAGCTCGACAATCTTCTGTGCGATGGTCAAGCCCAGTCCTGAGCCGCCAAAGTACAGCGATCGTGACTTTTCAAAACGATAGAACTGTTCAAAGATATGGGGAAAATCCTCGTCAGGGATATCCGGGCCGGTGTTGGCTATGGTCATAACGATATGTCCCTGACTCGTCCTGGTCGTGACTCGAATAACGCCGTCCACCGCTTGGTTGTATTTAATGGCATTGTCGAGAAGGTTGATGAGGAGACGGAGAACTTTTTCTGAATCTCCTGAAACTATGCACTCTTCGATGTCAGTTTCCACAGTAATATTTTGTGCTTTCACGAGCTCATTATAGTCCTCAATAACCTGATAGATGAGGAGATCGAGTTTCACAGGCTTATGGACGCAGCTTTCCTCTTGCTCAAGCCGTGATATGTCGAGGAGATTGCGTACGAGTTTACTCAATCGCTGCATTGTATTGAGCTGTTTTTCAAGTTCCTGGCGAATGTGATCCGGGGGATTGTCGGCCAGCATTTCCTCATGCCCCAACATCAGGACAGTGAGAGGACTTTTCAGTTCGTGGGCCGCGTTGCCGATAAATTCCTTCTGTCTGGAAAAGGAATATTGCAAACGGTCAAACATTAAATTGAGGGAGTCCGACAAAATATAGAGTTCATCCTTGCTGGTACCGAGAGGAATTCTCTGATTGAGTGAATTATCCCGTATTTCCTTGATCTTGTGATTGATAATACCCAATGGTCGGAGAATTCTTCCCGCCAGAAAATAGCTGACCAGGAAGATGAGGCCTATCGCACTTAAGATGCCGAAAGTCACTTGATACACCAATTGGCGTAACTCGATTACGAGAGAGGAAAGAGGCTTGGCAATCACGATGGTATAAGATCCTTCCGGACGATCCTTTTTAAGCACTCGTACCCTGAACTCCACCGTGTCATCTCCGTCCACATCCTTTTTTCCCATTTCTTCCGGAGTAATGAGGGCGGTGGCATTGGGTAATTTCTGCTGTGTAAAATAGACCTCTCGATCCTTCAGGAGCTGAATTTCCAAATGCTCGGCAAGCGGAGAGGCAAAAATTGTCTTACCGTGGCTGTCAATGATCTTCAGCCAATACCGCTCGATTGGATAGTCAAAATGACTGGTCAAGTGCACTGATTCATGTGGCTTCGAAAAATCAAGATTAGCAAACACCGCCTCAGCAGTTTCATAGAGCTCTCTGTCAATGAGTCTGTAGGGTTCTTTAAGGAGTTCAAAGTAGACTACCATGGAAAACAAGGCAGCCATAGACAGGGCGGTAAAGGAGATCCAAAGAGTGAACTTTGTTCTGACCTTCATTTCCGTTCCCTCTCAATAAGATATCCATATCCTCTGATGGTTTTGATTACCGAATCCTGCTCTGATGTTTTGAGTTTTTTACGGAGGTTGCTCATGTGGACGTCTATGAAATTTGACATATTGAAAAGATCGAAATCGTCACCCCAGACATGTTCAGCCAGCGTAAACTTCGATACAGCGCGACCACGATTATGCAGAAGAAACTCGAGTATGGCAAATTCCTTTGCCGTAAGAGTCAACGGTTCACCGTTTTTCGTTACCTCGCGACTGACAGTGTTAAGGCAAATGTCACCGGCCTCCATGACTGGATTACCGGAATTGCCACGTCTGATCAGCGCCCGAACCCTGGCAAGCAGTTCCGCCAGGGAAAAAGGTTTGGCAAGGTAATCGTCGGCACCAAGATTCAGACCAGTCACCTTGTCTTCGATATCGCCTTTGGCTGTCAGCATCAGTACAGGAGTTTGGAGTCCGGCATTCCTGATTTCGGACAGGACTTCCAGGCCGCTCATACTCGGAAGCATGATATCGAGAAGTATCAGGTCGTAGGTCTCGTCCCAGATCTTCTCCAATCCCCTTCTCCCGTCATTGGAGGTCTCAACGGTATAATGTTCACTTGTCAGTACCGACTTGAGTTTCTCAAGGAGATAGGGCTCATCATCGATAATCAGGATATTCATTCGTTCCCTCTCTTTTACCTAGCCTTGATGTGATTTTCCGTCTGATGTTGACAGAGGGTCCGTCTGCTATTGTTGATCAGGAGCATCGTCCAGGCGAGCATACCCTGTTCTCAACCAAAATTTGCACCAGTTCAACAATCTGATCGCTAAGCAGGACATTCCGATGAATTGCATCATAGCCCAACCAGGATTAAGAAATGATGAAGCTGGCAGGATTTTTATCCTCATCAAGGAGGTAGGGAAAAGGTTCTATTTTCCGGGCACAGGGGGCGTGAATGGTAATTCTATCACGGAAGAGTAATACCCCCTGAAGATTTTACCATGCGACTCTCTCTTCTTAATCTTTTCTTAACCATCCATCGATTATATATCGAAATCAAGCAGACCAAAGCAAAAAGAGACAATCGAAAAATCAGGTGAGAAAAGACGTTGCACATATTCTGGGTTTCATCTGGAGGAAATACGAATGCAAGCAAAGTGTCAAATAATTGTATGGGATCTTTTTATACGCATTTTTCACTGGTCATTGGTGGCGCTGTACTTTTTGGCATATATCACAGCAGATCAAAAAGGCCCCCTGCATCGGTATGTCGGTTATGCCGTCCTCGGGATTGTCGTGATTCGTATAATCTGGGGATTTACCGGCACAAAGCATGCGCTCTTCAGTGACTTTATATGCTCCCCTGCAAAAGCATGGTCCTATTTAAAAGCACTCGCGGCAGGGAAACCGAAACACTACACGGGTCACAATCCCGCAGCTGCCTGGATGATACTTTTTTTCCTAATAGGAAGCATCGTGATTTGTCTAAGCGGATATAAGGCACATGCAACCAAGAAGATAAAGTCTTCGTTGGATTTCAAGACAACGGTTTCCTTTATCACAAATGCCTACGCAGACAAAGATGGAAGAGAGGGGCATGGTGATAAACATGAAAGACATGGAAAACACAGAAATGGAGAAAAGAGAGATGGTGAGCGAGATTCTTTTTGGGGTGAGGTTCATGAATTTTCGGCTCAATTCATGTTGTTCTTAATTGTCTTACATGTAATTGGGGTGGCTGTTTCCAGTAAATTGCACAGAGAAAATCTGGTGAACTCGATGATAACAGGGAAAAAAAGCATCCAGGTTCCGTGAATTGCTCTTCATTTTTCAAGACAGGCAATGTAGGGCCAGCCCGGAAAGTGTCGTATCACTTATGTGAATATATACATGAACATTACAAGCAAGGAAACCAATATGAATGAATCAGAGTTCCTACAGTCATTGAATAGGTTTAAAGATAATGATCAGTTGAAAAGAAAGCTTAAAATCTTTCTCGGCATTGGTTGCCTCGGCATCCTGTTGGTGGGCGGCCTTATCCTTTGGGCAGGCGTTGCAACTGTTCAGCATGTTGTAAAAATTGGAGAAAATTCCAACATGACCGAGCAGGTCAAGAATCTAAAGGCAGAGATTCCGAAAATCCCAGCTCTTGTAAGGGTCGGTTGCTGGGAAAAAGTGCAGAGTCTGATGAACATACAGGTCTGGATGGAAACCCCGATCAAGGAAAATATCACGAGTTTAAAGAATGCATGTTTGGGATCGGACATCAAAGACAAACCTGAATCGGGTGTCCGAAAAACCAATGGAGATATGCCAGTTCGACAACCCGTGAAATAAGCGCAACAGAAAACCCAACCATCTCCTCAGGACTTCCCTTGCTGAGCCTCAGGCGTCATTTTGTTAAACCCACGCAGATAACTACCCAATAAGTATGAATACAAAACCAGACATGTCTCAGGGCCTGAGTGAAACCCAGGCCCAAGAAAAGATTGCCAAGGAGGGCTTCAATGAGCTTCCCTCTTCCAAACCCAGGAACCTCCTGGTAATCGCCTTGGGTGTGGTTCGAGAGCCTATGTTCCTGTTGCTGGTGGCGTGTGGGGCGCTCTATCTGATCCTGGGTGATGTGCAGGAAGGGCTCATGTTATTGGGATTTGTCTTCGTAATAATGGGAATTGAGTTCTATCAGGAAAAGAAGACGGAGAAAGCCCTGGATGCCCTGAAGGACCTGGCAAGCCCCCGGGCCCTGGTCATTCGTGATGGCATTGAAAAGAGGATCGCCGGCCGGGAAGTGGTAACGGGTGACATTATTATACTCCAGGAAGGGGACAGGGTGCCAGCAGATGCCACTGTAATGACATCCGTTAGTCTTATGGCCGATGAATCGTTGCTTACCGGCGAATCGGTGCCGGTACGAAAAAATGAAGGGAACACCCATTTAGAAAAAGTGCATCCCGGGGGTGATGATCTGCCTTTTGTCTATTCCGGTTCCTTGATTGTACAGGGAAACGGGATGGCCAAGGTGACCGCTACCGGCATGAATACAGAAATCGGCAGCATCGGCAAGGCTCTGGAATCGGTGACGGCGGAAGACACCAGACTGAAACGTGAGATGGGCTCATTGATAAAGAAACTGGCCATCATCGGAATTTCTCTTTGCCTGCTGGTGGTCGTGGTCTACACCATTTCCCGGGGCGATTTATTAAAAGGCTTTCTCGCGGGAATTACCCTGGCAATGGCTATGTTGCCGGAGGAATTTCCCGTTGTCCTTGCGGTGTTTCTTGCCCTTGGCGCCTGGCGTATGTCGAAAAAGAGTGTTTTGACCAGAAAACCTGAGGCTATTGAGACTCTTGGTTCGGCAACGGTTTTATGTTCCGACAAAACCGGTACCCTCACTCAGAATAAAATGACTGTTGCCTGGCTGTATAACGGCTCGGAGTTCTTCTCCCTGGCTGCCGACAAGAGCTTTCCTGGGCAATTCCATGAAACCATCGAATACGGAATGCTTTCCAGTCAGACCAATCCCTTCGACCCTATGGAAAAAGCCATCTTGAAAATGAGTGAGCTGCATCTTGGAGGGACCGAGCATATCTACACCGATTGGCAGATGTTAAAAGAATATCCACTTTCAAAAGAGTTACTGGCCATGTCCAGGGTGTTCAAACAGACGGGGACAGATGAAAAAACCATCGCCGTGAAAGGTGCTCCTGAGGCGATTTTTGATCTCTGTCACCTGGATGAACAACGGCAACAAGAACTGGCATACGCCGTCGAGCATCTCGCCGATAAAGGACTGCGGGTCCTTGGTGTTGGTAAGGCACGAGTCGGTTCATCGGATCTACCTGACAGGCAACATGATTTCGAATTCGAATTTGTCGGCCTCATCGGGCTGTCCGACCCTATCCGGCCCAACGTACCGGAAGCCGTAGCGGAATGTCATAGGGCAGGTATCAGGGTGATCATGATTACCGGGGATTATCCGTTGACGGCAATGAATATTGCAAAAGAAATAGGCCTGCAGAACCATGATGTTTGTGTTTCCGGTCAAGAATTGCGGGAAATGTCCGAGTCTGAGCTGTGTGAGAAAATCCGGCATATCAATGTGTTCGCCAGAATTGTGCCGGAACAGAAACTGAAAATAGTCAACGCTCTCAAAAAGAATAACGAGATCGTGGCAATGACCGGTGATGGGGTCAACGATGCTCCTGCTTTGAAGGCGGCCCATATCGGTATTGCCATGGGTGAAAAGGGCACGGATGTCGCCCGGGAGGCTTCTTCCCTGGTGCTGATGGATGATAACTTCGCCTCCATCGTCGGGGCGATAAAAATGGGACGGCGAATTTTTGATAATCTCCAAAAAGCTCTGGGGTACATTTTCGCAATACATGTACCCATTGCCGGTCTTTCCCTCATCCCAATCTTTTTTGCCGACCTGCCATTAATCCTCTGGCCTGTTCATATCGTCTTTATGGAACTGATAATAGACCCTGCCTGTTCCATCATCTTTGAAGCGGAGAAAGAGGAAGCAAACGTCATGTCCAGACCGCCTGCTAAGATTGATGAGCCTTTTTTCGGAGGACGGAAGATTTTCCTCAGCTGCCTGCAGGGGCTCGGCGTATTAACCATTGTCCTGGCTATTTATTGGCTTGGATTGCATCAGGGATATTCAGAAAAAGAGGTCCGGGCGTTCTGTTTCATTACCCTTATTTCCTCGAACATTGCTGTAATAGTATCCAACCGATCCTGGACCAGAAATATTTTCCAGATACTCATGACTTCCAACCCAACCGTAAAATGGGTGGTCGGTGGAGCAGTGCTTTTCCTCACCCTGGTGCTGAATATTCCATTTCTGACTGAAATTTTTCTTTTTGAAAGGGTAGATCTGCTGGAGATCTGTATTTGTGCTGCCACAGGTTTATTGAGTATAACCGGATTTGAGATCTATAAGCTGATAACCAACCTCAGAGGGGCATCTTTACATCGTACGTAATAATCGGATTGACCAATAAATAGCATACTCAGGGTTTTCGAAACAATAGACCCTCATCAAGATTTACTTTTTTCAACAGGAGACTACTGCGATGATCGACATGAATAAACTCCTTGGCCAATTGCTTGGTAGCGGTGCGGCCAGTGGCTTTGCAGGGGGACTGGTCGGCGGGCTGGCCAGTGACATGCTGACCAGCAAGAAAGGACTCAAGTTGGGTGGAAAAGCGCTCAAGCTGGGTGGAGTTGCTGCCATCGGCGCGCTGGCTTATACTGCTTTCCAACGTTATAAAAAGGGAACCGCGTCAGCCCTTCCAGTCAAAGCAGCAGACCTCATTCCGGCTCCACCAGGAACTGCGTTTATGCCTGCAAATAGCGATGATGCAGCAAATGAATCACTGGGACTTACACTGGTTCGAGCTATGATTGCAGTTGCACGGGCTGATGGGCGCCTCGACGCGTTGGAAAGTCAAGCCATTTTCCAGAAGATTGAATCCCTCGGGCTGGACAGCGAAAGTCAGTCCTTATTAGTGGAAGAGATGGGTCACCCGGTCGATATGGACGCTATCGTCAACAGTGCCAGCAGCCCTGAGGTCGCCGCAGAAATATATACTGCATCGCTGTTGGCGGTTGACGTCGACACTGCCGCTGAAAAAGGTTATCTCACCATGCTGGCCGCGCGTCTGCGATTGCCTTCTGAACTGGTCATGGAGCTTGAGCGGCAGGTAGAAGCCCAGAAAACAATCGCTCCGTAGAAAGCTCGTATATATATCAATGTTCAGTCGGCTTGGGAGTTGGCCTATAGAGTGACGTGGATGGTTTTTGCCAAAACCATCAATACAACCTTGAGACTAAACTGTATGGAGAGATTGTTAGACAGAGGAATCACCAAGCTACATATTGCTAATTTGAGAATATTATTCGGAATCAGGCTCAAAAAGAGCTTTTCATTGAAAATGAAGAAAAAATAGTCCTCATTCCCGGTTTTTTGTCTCTCCATATTATTGATACACAAGACAAACCGTTCTCCCTGATGATTAAACCCGACAGATTTAACAGCCCGGTCGAACCTAATGCCCAATAACACCAGATCAACGCGGAAATGGATTCTGCTGGTTGCGCTTGTAGCAGTAATCACTTTTCTGCACTACAGCATGGATCAGAGTCGATATTACTTTCATGTATTCTGCGGGGAACTCTATTTTCTCCCCATTATCCTGGCGGCTTTCTGGTTTGGGCTGCGCGGGTCTCTACTTGTTTCAATCACGATTACAGCACTTTGTCTTCCCTTGATTTTCTTGCACTGGCAGAGCTTTTCCCCGAATGATCTGGATAGAATTTTATCCCTTCTTATGTACAGTGGCTTGGCTGTACTTACCGGAGTACTGAAAGATAGAGAGACAGGTTCCCATCAGAAGCTATTACAAGCTGAGAACCTGGCAGTTATAGGGAGCTCAATTGCCGCAGTTGCCCACGACATGAAAACACCCCTTGTACTTGTCGGTGGATATGCCAGACGTATATTGAAAAAAATGAGTGATAAAGATCCATCACGTGTGAAGCTGGCAATTCTCATTAAAGAAACAGAAAAAATGGAGCGCATGGTTCGAGACATGCTCGATTTTTCCAAGCCTTTGAATCTGAATCTGATTCGAGGAAGTATCGACAAAACTATTCAGGGTGCCCTGGCTAAAGTTAAAGAAGCAACTCAGAAAAATAATATCGCTATTGACTACACTTCTTCCCATGATGTTGAGGATATCAGCCATGATAGCTTGCGGTTAGAACAGGTGATTGTCAACCTGGGACTCAATGCAATTGAGGCTTCTCCGCAAGGAGGTACAGTGAAGATGACCCTTTTCCAGTCGCGACAAGATGGCCTGATTCTTGATGTGACGGACAACGGCTGCGGCATTCCGTTTACAAAGAGACAAAAGGTGTTTAACCCCTTCTTCACCACCAAAAAGGAGGGTACTGGTCTTGGGCTGCCAATAGTGCGTAAAATTGTCATGGCCCATGGCTGGTCGCTGCAGATTATGGATAATGCTGGTGGTGGGACCATATTTAGAATATGCTTTATAGAGAAATAGCAACCATGCTGATCCAAGTGATCAAATTCGAGACATTAAGGTTACCCTTTCGAAGGTCTTAATATTCTGCCAACGCTTAAGGTTGAAACTCCTACTGAATCTTTGGGCCATTGTTGCTGATGAAAAAAGGTTCACCGACCGCTGTGGCCACTGTTAGGCATCTTGCAGTATACCATAACAGTATTATGTAGGATCAATTCGGAGATTTGAATTGGCAATCGTAAGATCATGATGAAACGGTCAACATGACCTTGTCCTGAGGAAGGAATGGCCAAATGAATATGAATGCTCCGGAAATGTTCCCAAAAAGCCACGATAGGCCATCATCAGACTGATGTAACAAACAAAACACCGAAGCAATCAAATAAAAACCCTGATTTCTCAGGGCGTTAGAATAAGCAATGGTGCCGGAGGTCGGAATCGAACCGACATGGACTTGCGTCCGCGGGATTTTGACAGGAGTTTCCGAGATAAACGGCCGTGAAGGCCGCAAACCCACGGCTGGTGCGGGTTTAAGGGGAGATGCGCTGTAAGACCCCACCGGCGTCCACCCGGTAGCCGAACGCCGATAGGACTTCGGCTTGGGTCTTACTTGGCGTTTCGAGACGACGGCTCGGCTTTCGTTCTCCTTTCTTCAGACTTAATACCTGGTGCAGCTTTCGCATGTCTTCCATGA
>JBJKRL010000103.1:0-8568 GCA_046704745.1 Desulfocapsaceae bacterium
GAAGATACGGAAAAGATGGTAAATTGTTTTCGGGATATCCAACAGGTCCTGACTGGGTACACAAGTATGCACGACAGGATCCAGCAACTCAATTCAACCTCTCCACCCATTATTAATGCCGTGGATATCCTGGAGCTTCAACGCAGTGATATCAACTTCATGGAAGGTGAATGCAACCGTCTGTTGGCCGTCGCTCAGGAAAAAAGCGCAATGCAGGCCAATCAACTTCCTGATCTCTCCCAGACCGAGAAATTGATCCAGCGGCATTGGGATGCAAAGGAGTACGAGGATGTGGTGCAGGCCTGGAGCAAAATACCTGATTCCCAGATGGGCAATATCGATCAAAAAACGAAACTGCTGTACGGAAATGCCTTGATGTATCTGCACCAGGAGGAGAGGGCGGCAGAGGTGTATCAACAGATCGTCAATCAGATGATAGCCTCGGACGAGCAGAAGAGAGATCTGCTCTCCATGCGCAAGATCTTGGCCGATCTTTATGTCGCCTCAGGAAATTATTCCGCCGCCCAACAACAATACCAGGATATATTGAATCAATATAAAGATCTCGGGAGCATAGAAAAATGGTCAAAGACCCATCTGACCGTACTGGAACACAACGGCAACAGTAGCCCGGAACTTAAGGAGTATTCCTCCATACTGAGAGATTATATGGGATTTATCCCGGAGCAGGACGGCTATAAAATCGTCTGGCAGGCGGAAAAATTTCTGCAGAACTACCCGGAATCTCCAGTGGCAGTGAATGTCTCTATGATAAAAGACGATTCTCAAAAACGTGCCGATGCTTGGTTCAACGGGGTTTTCGCCGATGTTGATAAACTGGCTGCAGAGAAGCAATACTCTGAGGCAATGAAGAAACTGCAGTCGGTTCCGGATGATATTATCAGCCCCGACCAACGGCTCAAAATCAGGGACAAGAACGATTCCCTGGCCCTTTCAGACGCTGTTCAGCGGGAGACAATCAAGATCAGCAAGATGCAGGAGCTGCAACGCAAATGGAATAACGGGCTGGCCCTGATAGATGAGGGGAAATTCGATGAGGCTGTTGCGGTCTTCAATGGTTTTCAAGATACCGAATATGCAGACAAAGCCAAAGAAAAAATAAAAGAAATCTCGACAATTGCTGCCAAGCTTGAGCGTCGCAAGGCAGCGGAATATTTTATCCGCTTCACTAAAACGTCTGATCTGGAAAATAAGAAAAAGCTTCTAATCGAATCACGAAAACTTCTTGTTGATATTTTGAAGAAATATCCGGATATCGATTTTGCCGACAAGGTCCGTGACAATATTAAACGGGTTGAGGCTGAAATGAATTCCTTGGATCCCACTCTTCTTCCGGATGTCCTGGCAGCGGAACGCACCAAGAATGAAAACGAAGAAGCAATAAGTCCGAAAACTCCCCCAGAGAGTCCAACCGATCTCAACCTGCCGAATGCATCGCAGCAACCGAGCGGGAATATAGAAGAAAAAGACACGAACCAATAATATTTTTTCAGTTGGAGACAAAAAAGAGGGTGGCAGAACGTTGGTTTGCCACCCTCTTTTTTTATTTTCGTGTGGCCCGGTGTTTATGCAACTTTCGGGTACTTGCCTTTCTTCAGCATGTAGTACAACACGGGAACGGCAATGGTGCTGACTAGAAGGGCGGCGATTTCACCGAACATCAGGGAGATGGCCAGACCCTGGAAAATCGGATCGGCAAGGATCACAGAGGCGCCGACGATTACGGCCATGGCCGTAAGCAGCATAGGTCTGAATCGTACCGCACCGGCCTCGATTACGGCATCTTTAAGCGATAGTCCGTGTTCGAGCCGCAGTTCGATAAAATCGACCAGGATGATGGAGTTTCGTACCACAATTCCGCCGCCGGCCATAAAACCGATCATCGAAGTGGCCGTAAAGAAGGCATGGAGCAGCCAATGCGCCGGCAAGATACCAATCAAGGAAAAAGGTATGGCTGCCATAACCACAAGCGGTGTGAAGTAATCTTTAAACCAGCCGACCATCAGCATATAAATCAGGATTATTACGACCCCGAAGGCAATACCCAGATCCCGGAAAACCCGGAGTGTGACATGCCATTCTCCGTCCCATTTGATGCTGGGGTCCAGTTCCGTAAAAGGCTGGTTCATATTGTATATCTGAATTTTTTTCTCCCTTCCTCCATACTCCGCTCCATTGAGGGCGTCGAGGCGTTTGTTCATTTTCAGGATTGCATAGATGGGACTCTCGATAACTCCGGCCACATCTCCGACGACATAGATGACGGATTTCAGGTTTTTCCGATAAATCGGCTGTTGAACCGGTTGCTCTGTTACATGGACCAACTCTCTGAGCGGTACAAGTGGAGCACCCGGCAGCATATCGGGACGCAGGGAGATATCAAGCAAACTGTCTATTCTGGCCCGCATCGCCCGCGGCAGTTCCAGGACGATATTGATCGCTTCTTTGTCTTTGGGCTGATGGTAGAGATCTATGGAAGCCCCGGAAACCGCCATCTGGATGGTTCGGGTTATCTGGCCCTCGGGAATACCATTCAATGCCGCCTTTTCCTTGTCGATGGTGATGACTTTGCGCATGCGGTCTGCTTCCCTGTACCAGTCCACGTCCACCACGCCATTGGTTGTCTCGAAAATATGTTTTACTTTCTTAGCCAGCTTGACTCTGTCGGCATCGTTGGGGCCATAAATCTCGGCAACCAGAGTTTCCAATACCGGGGGCCCGGGAGGGACTTCGGCAACAGCTACATTGGCGCCGTATTTTTTTGCTATTGCCGCTACAGCCGGCCTGATTCGTTTGGCGATTTCGTGGCTCTGGACATTGCGTTTATCTTTTGGCTTAAGATTTACCTGAATGTCGGCAACGTCGGGGCCTCTGCGTAGGAAATAATGGCGTACCAGCCCATTGAAATTATAGGGAGAAGAGGTCCCTGCGTAGATCTGGTAGTTGGAAACGGCCGGATCAAGGGAGATCGCCTCGGACATTTCCATAGCCACCTTCGTTGTCTGTTCCAGAGTTGAACCTTCCGGCATATTGAGGATTATCTGGAATTCGCTTTTATTGTCGAAAGGCAGCATTTTGACCTTAACCAGGCCGAGGCCGACCAGCGAGCAGCTTATTAACAACAGGGCGATAATAATGAAGAAGAAAGAAAACCGTAAGCCCGTATGGTCAAGCAGCGGATGCATGGTTCGATGGTACAAATCCGAGAAGAAGCCACTCTTTGCTTCAGTATTGTTCCCGTGGGAATGCTTGCTGCGACGTTTTAAGATATGGGAAGCGGCATAGGGAGTAACCGTAAAGGCGATGAGCAATGAGAAGATCATGGCCGCCGATGAACCGATAGGAATCGGGCGCATATAAGGCCCCATCAGCCCGCCGACGAAGGCCATAGGCAAAATGGCGGCAATCACTGCCCAGGTGGCGAGAATCGTCGGGTTGCCGACCTCGGCCACCGCCTCAAGGGAGACAGTGGTTATCGACCGTTCCACGTTCTCGGGCATTCGCATATGGCGGACGATGTTTTCGACCACCACAATGGCGTCATCGACTAAGATACCGATGGAAAAGATAAGGGCAAAGAGCGTAATCCGGTTGAGCGTATACCCATAGAGATAGAAGATCAGCAGGGTCAGGGCCAGGGTAGTGGGTATTGCCAGCATGACCACCAGGGATTCACGCCACCCCAGGAAAAGCAGGATCAGGATGGCAACACCGAAGATGGCAATTCCCATATGCAAAAGCAGCTCATTGGACTTTTCTGCAGCTGTTTGTCCGTAATTGCGCGTTACACTGACCTTGACATCGTCGGGAATCAGGGTCCCTTTGAGGCTGTTCACCTTTTTCAAAACCGCATGCACTACATTGACAGCGTTTGATCCCGGCCGCTTGGCGATGGAAAGGGTTACGGCCGCCTCCTTGTCTGCTTTGCCGGCGGCTCCATAAAGAACGTAGTCGTTCGGTTCTTCCGGACCGTCGATGATTTTGGCCACCTCATTCAGATAGACCGGCTTGCCGCCGTAGACCCCGACCACAACCTTGCCTATCTCCTTGGCATTGGCGAGAAAAATTCCGGTTTGCAGCTCGATTTCCTTGTTGTTCGACTCAAGATCGCCCGAGAAGGACTGCAGATTTGCCTCCTTCAGATGATTGACAAGATCACCCACTGTGAGATTTCTGGAGGACAGCAGCAAGGGATCAAATAGGATCCTGACCTGTCTTCTATTCCCGCCGATCAAAGTTGTTTCCGATACATCGTGGATACTTTTTACGGCATCGTCCACCTGGGCGGCAAGACGCCGCAGGGTGTAATGGTCGTAATGGGCACCATGAAATGTCAGGGCCAGGATTGGTACATCGTCGATGCTATGCGGTTTGATAAGTGGCCTGGAAACAGTATGAGGAATACGGTCGTAATTCATCGCCAGCTTCTGATTCAGGCTGACGATGGCATCTTCCATATTATACCCGACATAAAACCTGACGATCAAAAGGCTACGGCCTTTCATGGACGTGGAGTAGATATATTCTACTCCGGGTAACTCATAGAGGAGTTTTTCCATGGGGATTGTGAGTCGCTCCTCGACTTCTTTCGGGGTAGCCCCGGGCATAGTGACCATCACATCGATCATCGGCACCTTGATCTGCGGTTCTTCCTCCCGCGGCAGGACGATAACGGACATGACGCCCAAGAGAAGGGAGGCGATGATGGCAAGCGGCGTCAGCTTTGAATTGATAAACATCGAGGCAATCAAGCCGGCAAATCCTGATTTTTGCGTATTCTCGGAATTCATTTCAGCTCTACTTTTTCTACGGTTCCGGTTCTCGACTGGAGATTGAAAGCCGTGTGTTCAGTTGAAAACCTTACCTAAAATTTATGATGCTCGGTCTCGTTGGTACTTATCGGTTTATGGTAACGGGCTGCCCGTCTGTCAGGTCCTTGTTGCCGCCGACGATCACCTGATCACCGGGAGAGAGACCGGCTAGAATTTCCACTCGACCGTTTTCGGCAGCACCGGTTCGGACAAGACGGAGCCTTGCCTTACCGTTCTTTACCATAAAGATACGTTCCATTTGCCCGAAGGGGAGAATGGCAGACTGAGGAATAAGAAGCGCATCTACCGTACGCTGGGGGAGCATAAGCCTTGCAAATTGTCCTGATCTGAGATCGGTGTTTAAGGGGAGCGACAATTTGATCGGGGCCGTATGGGACAGTGGGTCAGCCGCTGGAGAAACCTCCTTGACCTTGCCGGTAAAGGTCAAACCGGCAGCCGGGATTGAGACGGGAATGTCGTCGCCGGCATGAATTTTCAAAATCATGGTCTCCGGGATATTGGCAACCACCTGAAAATTAGACTCGTTTTCAATATCCAAAAGGGGTTTACCGGGTGCTGCAAGATCGCCGATATTAACGCTTTTCCTTGTGATGATGCCTGTAAAAGGTGCGGTAATCGTGGCGTAATCGAGCATGGTCTGCACCTCTTTTACCGCTGCTAATGCTATGCGATGGGTGTCCTCCATGTTTTTCACTGTTTCTGGAGTTGATGCTCCCTTCTTAAGTAGATTTCTCTCCCTCGTCAGGTTGCGATCGGCCTGGGCGAGCTGGGCCTTTGCCTGGAGAAGCTGGGCCGAAATTTCAGCGGCGTTGATTTTTACCAAGAGGTCCCCCTTATTCACTTTCGATCCGAGTGCAACGGGTAATTCTATGATATGACCGCTTATTCTGGCCGAGATTACAGCGTTTTCAGTCGACTGGACTGTTCCCATGATTTCCATGGCGGATGTTGTTTTTTCTGTTTTTGCAGTAACAATATCAACAGGTTGTGTTTTGAGTGTCTGGGAAGTTTTTTCTTGAACTTTTTCTCTGCAGCCGACGAAAGCTGTGGCAATGAGTAAAAATAGAAGCAGTAAAGCTGCAAAGCGCATGCGTCGTTTCATTACTATCTCTCCTGTTGTTTCTCCATATGCTTATCAAATTGTGGTAACCCTGTAGTTCTTCGGAGGTTGGCTATCGCTGTCTGGTGCATCATTTTAGCCGTCGATTGACGGACCATGGCATCGGTGAGGCGTTTTTCGGCATCAATCAGCTCCGATGAGAGGATTACGCCCTCTTGAAAACGAATCCTATTGAGCCTGGCGCTTTCTTCGGCAACGCTTACCATCTTTGCTGTGACCAGGAGCCTCTCCTTTGTCTGTTTGTATTCCAGAAGGGCCTTTTGCAGTTCCAGATTGAAAGCCATCTCTGTTTTGATCTTTTGTTCTTTCAATTCCGCCAGCTTTGCTTTGGCGTTTTCTACTCCCGCCTGTGTCCGGCTTCCATCGAAAAGGGTAAAGTTGGCCTTGACCCCCGTCATCCAGGAATCACCGGAACCGTCCAAAACGTTGCCTCTATCCATCTGATAGCTGGCAAAACCGTCCAGGGTGGGATAATGGCCTCCCTGTGCTATTCTCACCTGGGCTGTTGCTGCTCGGATAGCTTTGTCGAGCACCTGCAGTTCCGGACGCTGGGAGGCGTTGTAGACTGTGGGCGGGTTCTGGTTGATATCATCTTTTGTATCTATTTCAATCTCGCGAAACGGAAGGCCGAGTAAATTTAAAAAGGTGCGTTTGGAAAGCTCCAGGTTATGACGGGCCTCGATCAGATCCTCATAGCTTGCGGCTTCTTGAGCCTCCAGGCTTAAGAGGTCCGCCTTTAATAGAGTCCCTTCGTCGTATCGGGCCTTGGCTACTTTTACGGAAGCCTGAATTGCAGCAAGGCTAGATTTGCGGGCCGTGACATTCTCCATCTGTTCGGAGATGAGGAGATAAACCCGAACTACCTCGAAACCAAGCTGATGACGGATAGCTCTCAGGCTTGCTACTGAGCTTTGTTCACCTGCTTTTGCGGCGTCTAGTGCCGCCTTATCACGGCCTCCGTTGAAGAATCTGTAGCTGGCCTGAATTTTGAAATCCAGATTATCGCTTCTGCCGGGATTATTGAAATCAATATTGTTGTTGAATTGCCCTTGATTGAGAATGTTGCCAAATGAATACATAGGATTGTCCGTCTGGCTGTATTCTGAACTCAGGCCGATTTCAGGGAAAAAACGGGATTGAGCACCGGTAACCATGGCCCTTGCCGAGGCTATTCTTCTTAGAGCTATTTTGCTGTCAGGGTTGTTTTTTAAGGCAAAGGTTACTGCCTCTCTGGCTGTCCACACTTTCGGGATTGCCTGATTTGTCATCGGTTCTTCAGCCTTCCCAGATGACACCCCGACGAAAAAAACCAGGATCAGTACCGAAAAAAGAGGGCGTATATTCATAATGGTTCCCAGTAAAAGGTAATAATTAAAACAAGTTGAAGTATAATTAATTAATTAATTTATTAAATACTATATGTCGCTAGAAAGGGGCTGTCAAAGAATTTTTTGTAGTTGCTAGAAGAAAAGTAATGGAACTCCCCCCTGTATGCATCGTTTTAGGCTACAGCAACTGGATCTCAAATTCAAGCATATACACATAAACCGGGTGCTTTTACGACAAAAATGATTATACACATAGAGTGAGCAAACCCGGATTTCGCATGAACGTCCATTCTCGCGGCATCGCGAGCTCAACAAATGATGAAAATTGAGATGATCGCAATGCGTAAGAGCTGAGGGGGAACCTTTTCACGGCGCCCCGCAGCCCGGATGGCGCAGGACCAGACCCCCTGGGACGGTTTTATGGATGTCCCGTGAAAAGGATACCTCTCAGCTCCGACCGATTTTCGGATAAACTGGAAATGAACTGAAGAAGAGGTGGAAAATGAATGTAATACTGGATCTATGCGTTGTACCGATGGGGGTCGGTGTATCGGTTTCGAAATATGTAGCGTTGTGTCAGAATGTTTTACAGAAAGCGGGACTGAAGACACAGTTGCATGCCTACGGGACCAACATTGAAGGGGATTGGGATACGGTGTTTGCCGCTGTAAAGGAGTGTCATGAGCAGATCCATCAAATGGGTGCTCCCAGGATCACCACGACAATTAAGCTGGGAACCCGGACGGACCGCAGGCAGTCTATGGAGGACAAGGTCTCCAGTGTCAAAGAAAAGCTGAATCTGTCAAGCTGAATCTCTAAATGGTGGTCATTGAGCCTGTCGTGAAAGGCTTCGCTAATGCGGGTCCGCCGGCTGCGTCCGGTCGATTTGAAAGTCGATAGGATTTGCGGCGAAAGCCTGAGGCACACCGCTTCCTTTCTGTTTTGTCCCGGAATTGTCAGGGTCGTATTCAATCCTCATCGATTTGTTGTATGTACAGTAAATATATTAGCCAAATACTGCGGATCTTATAAAAAACCACAGATTGGGTAGCCACTGATCAGTTCAGTAATAAGGTTCATTAGCCAAGGCTGACACGTGTAGGATTAAAGGCCAATGCATAAAAGATATTTCTGATTACCACTAATCTTCAGGTAAAAACGACGGGGTTGTAGCCACCCCATTCACGGGACGCCATAAACCCGTCCATGGGGGCCCCACTGTGCCCATCCAGGGCACAGACACCCGTGAATAGGGTGGCCACAATTC
>JBJKRL010000104.1:0-9465 GCA_046704745.1 Desulfocapsaceae bacterium
TGATCCCGGAAACACAAACCGATTGTTTTGCATGGGCCCTGATCCCAAATCATGCTCATCTATTGTTGCGAACAGGCAAGGTGCCGATTTCCATAGTAATGAGGCGGCTGCTCACCGGATATTCCGGGTGGTTTAATAAAAAATATAATCGTCATGGGCAACTGTTTCAGAACCGATACAAATCGATTTTATGCCAGGAAGATCTTTATTTGAAAGAGTTGGTTCGATATATCCATTTGAATCCGCTAAGGGCAAAACTTGTTCATGATTTAAAGGAGCTGGACACATATCCGTGGTGTGGCCATGCTGTTATGATGAACAAGACAGAGCATGCATGGCAGAACATCAAGTATGTATATGGGTTGTTTGCCGAGCAAAAAGGACAGGCTCGAAAAGCTTACCGATCGTTTGTCGAAAATGGAGTTTCCGAAGGCAAAAGACCAGAATTTACAGGTGGTGGGTTGTTGCGGAGCGTTGGAGGGTGGAAGGCCCTTAAGGGGGTTCGGAAATCGGGCATTCGAGTCAAAGATGATGAGCGGATATTAGGTGACAGTGATTTTGTGGAAGATGTATTGAAAACTGCTGGGGAGTCGTTTGAACGAAAATACGAATTAAAAGCAAAAGGATATGATTTCACCCAGGTGGTCCACCGAGTAGCTGCGGTATTGGATATGGATGTTGAAGATGTTTTAGCGATGGGAAAAACGCCGCATACGGTAAAAGCACGAAGGTTATTATGCTTCTGGGCTCATCGAAAGCTCGGGATGACAAAACGTTTAGGCAAATGATTTCTGCCGGTCGCATAACTGACAAAATCAAAGTACCTCTGCAAGATGCATATCTACGCCACGAAGCTCTCCATCCTGACGATCCTGATACTGCCTTTATAAGAAATATGCTTATCTACAAAGACACGCTTTCATCGGTGCAAAAGGAACTCCTGACCGAAATACTGAATTACGAGATCGAAGAAGAGGAGCACCCTAACGGTATTCTCGATATTTCATTCAGGATTTGAGATTGTACAGCTGCCGGCTAAGGCAGCTCGTTCTTCCCCTCTATATAAAACCACATCACTTCACCTCTTTTTCGTATCCACTCTATTGCCCTTTTCTACGCTCATATCTCGACTGAAAGAAATGCGGTTATTTTTCTTGGAAATTTAATACCAGTAGAAAAGGTTTTCTTCGCTTCCTCATAATTACCCATTGTCTTTATGATAACAATTCCTAAAGTCATTAATGGTAGGATTAAATGTAATGAATCACATGAGAGTACTTATGGATGCCATAACAGACAACCAGCAGATAGCAGCTGGTTTTGACACCACTTACATCCAGTTGCCGGAAAAATTTTACCAAAGACAAAGGCCTGACCATGTCCCCACCCCACAATTGATTCGTTTCAACTCGAAGCTTGCAGAAGAAATGGGCCTGCGTTTCGAGATGATGGATAAAGATCAATTAGCGCGGTACTTTTCAGGAAATCGACTCTTTGCGGACGCTGAACCTATTGCCATGGCCTATGCTGGCCACCAGTTTGGTTCATTTGTCAGCCAGCTTGGTGATGGGCGAGCCGTTCTTCTTGGCGAAATTGTCGATCCGCACGGCAAAAGATATGACATTCAATTGAAAGGCTCAGGCCGCACTGTGTTCAGCAGAGGCGGTGACGGCAAATCTCCCCTTGGTCCTGTCATCCGCGAATATATTGTAAGTGAAGCAATGCATTGCCTTGGAGTGCCAACTACCAGGGCTCTGGCGATGGTCGGCACAGGCGAGGATGTTTGGCGGCAGACCGGAAAACTGCCTGGCGGTATTCTCACACGAGTCAGTTCGGGATATGTCCGAATTGGTACATTTGAATATTTTTTCGCCAGGAATGATCTCGAAGCAATACGTCAACTTGCTGACTACGCTATCAACCGTCACTTCCCTGAAATACACGATACGGACAACCCATATTTTAGCTTTTTCAAAGAAGTCGGCGAGCGGCAGGCGTCACTTGTTGCCAGATGGATGCAGCTTGGATTTATACATGGGGTTATGAATACCGACAATACAGCGATTTGCGGCGAAACCATAGACTACGGTCCGTGCGCATTCATGGATGAGTACAACCAGGACAAAGTTTTCAGCTCGATTGACATGCGCGGCCGCTACCGCTTTGTCAACCAGGGAAGTATAATACTATGGAATCTCAGCAGTCTTGGCAATTGCCTTATGCATCTCTTCAACACTGATAAAGAGAAGGCAAAACAAAGCTTCCTTCAAGTTCTGGAAAAAACTCAGCAGGTATTCCTCCAAAGATGGCTGCAGGGAATAGGATATAAACTTGGCTTGCAAACCGTGGAAGATGATGACATCGATCTTATCAAAGGATACCTTGATATCCTTAGCGATCAAAAAGCTGATTACACACTCGCATTCAGGTATCTTGCAGACAATGTTGGAGAAGATACGGTTTCAGATCGGTATGAACAGCTTTTCTCGCATCCTGAGAAACCACATCGATGGATTCAGGCCTGGCGCACCAGGCTCACTCGAGAAAAACAGAGTCCTGAGGAGATCGTTTCTTTTATGAACCGGACTAACCCCGCCTTTATCCCTCGGAATCATCGAGTTGAAAAGGCCATACACATGGCAGAAAGAGAAAACAGCTTCGAAGAAACCCACCGCCTTATTGACATACTGGCAAATCCCTATGAGGAGCAACCGGGTGCAGTAGAGTATATGCTGCCGCCTAAACCGGAAGAACAGGTGCAACAAACATTCTGCGGTACCTAGCCGAGGGGATTTTAAGGTATCTTTGCTTATGTTTAATCTGCAGTTGCTTCATTTCCGATCAATTCTTCATATTTCGATATACGGTCAGTCCAAGGGTAATTACTCCCCGTGTATTGTAAAATGTATAACATATCAGGATGTTATATAATTGTAATTCCTTTGTTTCCTCAGGAAGCAGGAACGCATCCCTGCGGTTAGCCCGGATTTCTCATCAGCCCACGCAGCGTCAGGTTCGAAGTTTTTGACAATGGACTATAAACTATGTTCATTGCCAAAACACTGAAGAAGATGGCGCTGCCTGGGCCGACCTTTGGTAAACACTGTGGAAATTTGATAACGTTCCTGTTTCTGTAAAATGTCTTGCTCTTCCTGCCGTGGAGACAAATTGACACAGTGTTCATGAGAAATCCGGGTTAGCTGCCTATTTGTTTAAACTCGGTTCTACTGATGATCTCTTCCTGGTGGTCACGGTCGAGATCGACGAAGTAGTCACTGTAGCCCGCCACTCGGACCAGGAGGTTTCGATAGTCGTCGGGGGTCTCCTGGGCCTTTCTCAGGGTGGCCGAATCCACGACATTGAACTGGATATGGTGGCCGCCCAGCGAGAAATAGGTCCGGATGAGCCCTGCCAGTTTGTCAAGGTCGGCATCATTTTCCAGCACTCCAGGTAAAAAGCGCTGGTTGAGCAGGGTTCCCCCTGATCTTGTTTGATCCATCTTGCTGAGTGATTTTATCACCGAGGTTGGCCCCTGCAGATCGGCGCCATGGGAAGGCGAGGTCCCGTCCGATTCAGGCAGGCCTGCGAAACGGCCGTTGGCGGAGGCCCCGAGTATCTTGCCGAAATAGACATGGCAGGTGGTCGACAGCATGTTCAGATGATAGACACCGCCCTTGGTGTTGACACGGCCGTCAATGCTCTCAAAGAGGCTTTGATAGACCCGCTGCATGATCGCATCGGCCCGGTCGTCATCGTTGCCGAAAAAGGGCGTTTTGTTGCGGAGCCTGAGCCGGAGCGCCTCCTTGCCCTGGAAGTTGCAGGAGAGGGCCGCCAGCAGCTCGGCCATCGGGATGGTCTTCTGTTCGAAGACATGGGTCTTGATGGCCGACAGGCTGTCGGTGACGGTGGCGAGGCCGCAGCATTGGATATAGCAGGTATTATAGCGCGGCCCCCCGTCATAGTAGTCCCGCCCGCGGTCGATGCAGTCGTCGATGAGCACGGAGAGAAAGGGGGCGGGTGAGTATTTGGCATACATCCTCTCGATATAGTTGTTGACCCTGACCTTTAGATCGACAATAAAGACCAGCTGCCGGGAAAAGGCCCGGTACAGCTCATCGAAGTCGGCAAATTCCCGCGGGTCTTTTGTGGTAATCCCGATCTTCTTGCCGCTGAGCGGGTCAATCCCCTTGTTCAAGGTCAATTCCAGGACCTTGGGTACATTCAGATAGCCGGTCAGGATATAGGCCTCCTTGCCGAAGGCCCCGGTTTCGATGCAGCCGCTGGTCCCGCCTGCACGGGCGTCCTCGATATCCTTGCCGACCCGGACCTGTTCCATGACCACCGCATCCGCATTGAAGACCGAAGGGTAGCCGTAGCCCTTACGGATGACGCGGGTTGCGGCCTTCAGGAAACGGTGTGGAGTCCTGGCGCTGATATGCACGCTGGGTTGCGGCTGCAGGAGGTGCAGTTCGTCGGAGACCTCGAGAGCGAGATAGGAGACCTCACTTACCGCATCGCTGCCGTCGAATCGCACGCCGCCCAGGTTGATCTGGGTGAAGTCGTTGTAGGTGCCGCTCTCCTTGGCGGTGACGCCCACCTTCGGGGGGGCGGGGTGATTGTTGATCTTGATCCACAGGCAGGCAAGCAGTTCTTTCGCCCCCTCGCGGTCGAGGCTGCCGTCCGCAAGCCCCTTCAGGTAAAAAGGCTTCAGGTGCTGGTCCAGATGGCCGGGGGTCATGGCATCCCAGCCGTTCAGCTCGGTGATGGTCCCCAGGTGGACGAACCAGTACATCTGCAGGGCCTCGTGGAAGGTTTGCGGGGCCTGGGCCGGGACACGGCGACAGATCGAGGCGATCTTCACAAGCTCCTCTCTCCGGCTTGCATTCGTCTCACGGGCGGCCATGGACTCGGCAAGCTCTGCGTGACGCCCGGCAAAGAGGATGATCGCATCGCAGGCGATGTCCATGGCCCGCAGCTCTTCGGCCTTGTCGGAGGCGCAGGGGTCACCGTGGTAATCGAGCCTCTGTCTGCGGTCGGCAATCCGCTTTTTTAAATCCAGCATCCCAAAGAGGTAGATCTTGCCGTCCAGGGCCGTATGGCCAGGGGCCCGCTGCTCCATGAATTCGGTGAACATCCCGGCCTCATAGGCATCTCGCCAATCCCCGGGCACCTCCTGGAAAATTCGATCACGCATTGAGCGTCCCTGCCAGTAGGGGATGATTTTTTCCCGGTAGGTTGCGATATCCTCCGGACGGACCTGGTAGCTGGTCATCGGACGATCATTGAGGATTCGCAGGTCTTCCTCCGAATGGCAGGTCAGCTCCGGGAAGGTCGGGACCACCTTGGGAGCCGGACCGCGCTCACCCACCAGGAGCTCATACGTGCCGATATGAATGGTCATTTTCTCGCAGAGATACTTAAAAAAGAGAGCGCGAAGCACAGGCAGGGAGTGTCTGCCGCTTTCCTGCCGGTAAAATTCCGTCTCGAGCATGGCCCTCTCGATGGATACAGACGGAGTGGCCAAAAAACTCTCTCGGCGCAATTTCTCGATTCGTTTGTTCATTTCAACCTCCACGGTAGACCTTAAGCCCGATGTGCTCCAGGATGGCACGGGCCTGCTGCACCTTCTCTTCGCCCAGGGCGGGGAAGGATGCGCTTTGATTCTTGATTGCTAATTTACGGTATTTTGCTTCGGCCGACCTGTGGTAGGGAAGAAGGTCGATTTCGGTCACACCGGGCAGGCCGGCGACGAAGGAGCCGGTGTGGGTGATGTTTTCATCATCGTCATTGACCCCCGGGATCAGCGGCAGCCGGATTCTGATCCGGCACCCCTTCCAGGCCAGGGCCGTGATATTGGTATGGATAAGATCATTGGCGACACCGGTGTAGAGCCGATGCCGGTCGTTGTCCATCAGCTTCAGGTCAAAGAGGAAGATATCGGTATGGCGGGCCACCTCCAGGATGGTCGCGGTTGGGGCAAAGCCGCTGGTATCCACGGCCCGGTGGATGTCGAGCTTGCCGCATTCCTTGAGCAGATCGATGAGAAACTCGGGCTGGAAAAGCGGTTCGCCGCCGGAGAAGGTCACCCCGCCGCCGGAATGGTCATAGAAGGGCAGGTCCTTTTTGATCTCGGCCATCACCTCGGATATGGAGGTGGTCCAGCCGGTGGTTTCGTAGACCAGGGCCGGGCAGATTTCGATGCAGTTGCCGCATCGGCGGCACCGCACCTGATCCCGGACGGGACCTGCGGCGGTAACGGCCAAGGCCTGCTGCGGGCACTGATCGGCACAGTACCCGCAGCCGACGCATCGGTCGGCCACGGTGATCATGTCGATTGCAGGGGACATCCCTTCCGGATTGTGACACCACCAGCACGACAAGGGACAGCCCTTGAGAAAGACCGTGGTCCGGATATTCGGTCCGTCATGGATGGCATAGCGTTTGATCGCAAATATAGTTGGTTGAGAGGCCGCCATCGGTATATCTTTCCTCTTTGAGCCGTGCCGAAGTCTCACGGGGAGGCCGCATCAGGACCTGCAGGCCATCAATACAGTGGAGGTCGAGGCGTCTTTTGCGGTATCAACAGATGCAGGAGCGCCATGCCGTCTCGGAGAAAGTGACGACAAGGTAGATCTCCCGCCAGTCGTGGCTAATCTTCAGTAGGCAGTGGAGGGCTATATCAAAACTTCAATACATGCGTGTACCCCGTCACAATAACTATCCGGGCTTTCGGAAAGATACTGTTCCCTTCCGCACTGTTTACCCACAAACGCCAGATGATCACAGGCGTCAAAATAGCACAGGCTTTCTCCGTTGACAATTATTTTACCGGCATCGATTTTAAAGAAACCGGCATGGGCTCTGAGGACCATAACGATCACGTTGCCAGAGGATATTGTCTCCTTACATATCGGAGTGCTGTTCAGGGTTACGTATACTCAGGATAAGTTTAATCTCCTTTTATAAGGAAGCAGTTGAGAAATATCCTTCATCAAAGCGCAGATTGCTTTTTATGACCGGCGACCTTTCTCCCGATAAGCAAGCTTTCTTTAACGAAATTCAGGTAAAATGCCTATCAAAGCCAATGAATATCAGCATGATGCGAGATACGGCGGCTGAAATAATTATATCTAAAAAGATAAGTAACCGGCATTTTTGATCTCAAACGACATGGAGTCCCCGGTAGAGCGTATTGTTGGAGATTCCACCCGCCGCTTGCGGGTGGAAAACGTCATCTCCGAAGCGGTCAGATTCTTCAACCTCAATGCCTTGTCTTCTCCCATCCTGACCAAAGTGCACTTTGATGTGGCTATGACCATGATTTTGCCGATACACTCTACAGCATGCTTGCCGGAAAACTCAGGGGCTTTGAGCACTGTGTGATCTTATACTAAGAAGCTTCCATTGACCGCATCGATCAACTGTTTCAACCGCGCAAAACTTCTCCGGTTAAAATCAACCACAAGACGCGGCAGGTGGCTGATTTCAGGTTCATCTGCCTCTGCGGGAAGCGCACTAGAGAGAGAGATTGTCCCTCCAGGAATCAGCATGTCTGAAAAAGAAACCTTCAGTTCATCAATCTGTTTTGGATCTATCGGTGAGGTCAGACGCAGCAAAGTCTTGTCATTGATATATCGAAGGCTGTGATAACGGAAATAAAACCGGGTGATCTTCGCCACCGCGTCTTCGACGTTTTCAACCCGTTCAAACAGATTCATGTCGAATGCATTGATATAACCGCCTGCCAGCAACTCCTTTTGGATGAACCTGATCCAGCCTGACCAGTATCTGCCGCCCGGTTCGTCCACCAGAATTATCGGCAGGGCATTGCGCTTGCCGGTTTGCACCAGAGTAAGCGTCTCCATGCCTTCGTCGTGGGTCCCGAATCCTCCTGGAAACAGAATGACAGCATCAGATTTCGCAAGAAATGCCACCTTGCGGTTGAAGAAATATTTATACGTAATGTTTTTAGGATCGTCCATCATTATCGGGTTGACATGCTGCTCAAAGGGAAGCTGGATGTTTACACCGAAAGAATGTTCCGTACCGGCCCCTTCATGAACCGCCTGCATGATGCCAGGACCGCCACCTGTAATCACCATATAACCTGATTCCGCCAGCCTTTTACCAATCTGCCGGGCCATGTCATAGATTTTTTCCTCCGGTTGAGTGCGAGCCGATCCGAATACCGTCACCTTTTTAAAGCGGTTATAATCGCCAAAGACTTTTGCTGTATATCTCATTTCCTTCAGCGAGGTACTCATCATCTTCAAATCGACACCACCGCTATCCTCTTGACCAGCTTTCAGTGCCGTCAAAATCATGTTGCGAACGAGCTTAGGCCGACGGACATCTCCGACAAAATTGATCAAATCTTCAATGGCCGTATCTACCGGGCCATTGTTTTCATTGAAATTAAGTTGCATTTTATTCTGTTTCTCCTATTGGTCTTGCGATAGCAGCATAACAAATTATTGCTGTCCTTGATTTTTAGATATTGAAATCATGGTGCCGAGAAAACATACGGGTGTATGAGAGAAGAAGCATTGGGCAAAATAATCTCATGTCCTTTTTCAGACACAGGTTAGGTGGTAACAATCAAGAAAATTACATTGGCAATATCAATCATTTCAGTAAAATTGCAACCATTACCCTCCTGACGATCATAAGCGTGCGGATCGTGTAAAGCGTTAATATTGCCATTTCTAAGATCTATTTATACCACCATTTTGTCAACTAAAGGTGTCTACTATTGCCCCAAAGGGGCGAGGAATCTCCCCGCCCCTTTGGGGCGATCTCCCCGTAAAGAGTCTCGACTATCCGATTGTCACCCAGTCCAACGGCAGGGAATTCTTCAATGTGCTTTCTTTAAAATAAACCAATGCCGACCCGGTTGTCGGTAGGGGCGGTTCATTCGGTAAAAAACGGAACACACCCATGGTGGGAATAACAAAAAAGACCAACCAAATGCCCCCGGCAATGATCCATACGGTGGCTATGCCCTTAATGACCCTCATCTGAGATACGCCTCCGTTGTGGTCTTGTAGCCCTGTAAATCTCTCTTGTTTACAGGGTTTATTTATTTCTTTTCTCTAAAAGCAGGTTCCCATTTTTTGCTTCGTTTTATGGTTGTTAAGGAGAGTTTTGTGCGATAGTATATTTGCTGTCACTAGCCCGTATTTCTCATCAGTTCAGGCGGCGTCAGGTTCGATGTTTTTGGCAGGGGACAGGTAAGCACCCTTCGGGCATAAACTCCGACTCCGATAGTACTCTATGTTCACTGTCAAAAGACTGAAGAAGATGGCGCCGCATGGACTGTACCCCAAGGGCATTTCTTTCAGGGCACCTTTGGTGCACACTGTGTAAATTTGGTAATAGATGAGTTTTCTCAAAATATGCTGGATCTGTTAAATTTCCTCCAAATTGACACAGTGTTCATGAGAAATGCGGGCTAGGAGGACCTTA
>JBJKRL010000105.1:0-17048 GCA_046704745.1 Desulfocapsaceae bacterium
TGTTGTCAAATTTACACAGTGTTCACCAATGGTCAGTCCAGGCGGCGCCATCTTCTTCAGTATTTTGGCAATGAACATAGATTACTATAGTTCATTGCCAAAAACTTCGAACCTGACACCGCCTGAACTGATGAGAAATCCGGGCTAGAACTTTTCCTCGGCGCGGCGACATTGAGTATACGGATATCATTTATAACCAGCCGGTTTTTCAACTCTGCACATGATTTTGATTTTGGTTGTTTGGCAAAATCGATATGAAGGCACGGTCGATTATACCGGACGGTCAGGATCTGCGTCAGCAGCGACCCGCCGGTCAACGGTCCGTGTGAGGCAATGAAGATACCGTCTGTATCCAGGATATTTCTTTCGGTCCTTTTATCATACTCTTCGGATTCCATCTCCCACATCTGATATAATATGGAAGATAACAAGCACCAGGGATGGGAGATTTTCCCCAAAAAGGTTATAGCCAAGACCCCGATCGTCACCATCACCGCCGGTCCTGTTCTCTGCAAGAGAAGCGGCAGGAAAAAGAATTTTTACCTGTTCGATTTTCCCGATTGGGTCAATGTGGTGGCCGTAACTCCAACCAAAGATATTGTCCTGGTTCACCAATTTCGCTATGGCACGGACAAGGTGGAAATCGAAATACCGGGAGGCATGTTCAACCACGGAGAAAACCCTGTGAAAGCGGGCTGTCGGGAGCTTGTTGAAGAGACAGGATATACAGGGAAAAATGCCAGGATTATCGGCAAAGTATGCCCAAATCCTGCCATCCAGCGGAACCTGTGCTATACGATCCTGGTTGAAGACGCGGTAAAAACCACCGAACCCAGAATGGACGACATGGAAGATATCGAATGTTCCTTAAAATCAAAGGAGGACATTCTGCAAAATATTGCTGCCGGCGACATCAACCACGGCCTGGTACTCAATGCCTTTATGTTTTATTTTGGCCTAAAAAGGTGATAGCTTAAGGCAAGACGACAAATCGACGTACTTCACCGTAAAACAGCCAACACCTCGCGACAAATCCGGGCTGGGCCTTCCTATAACGATATCAAGATCCTCCGCTACTCAAGGAGTGCTGTAAAAGATCTTCAAGGCTTGCATACTCAAGGGACGCCTCATGGGTTGCCATGAGATCCACCGGCGGAGCCATCCCGTGTTCCAAAGCCTCCTTCCAGCGAGGTGCACAGAGGCACCACCGATCCCCGGGTTTTAAACCGGGAAAACCATACATGGGCATGGGTGTAGAAAGGTCATTCCCCATACGCTTGGAGAACTCCAGAAACTCTTCGGAAACGACGACGCAGACCCCATGGACACCGACATCACCATCTATGACCTTACAACTTCCCTCACGGGTAAAGCCGGTCAGCGGATCAAGACTGCATATTTCCAAGGGCGTTCCCAATACATTTTTGTGATCTGGCATGAGTTAACTAGTAGATTTTTTTAGTGTATTTTTTTCTCGCTTTCTTTTGCCGTTAGGCATATGATTATATGTAGTCGTTTTTATGTACTTGGGCAAGCTTTATTCAGTTTGAGGTTGCCCTTTCAAGCAGGCCCTCACCCAATGGATTCCTTCTTTCCGTTCATGGCACCTTTATTAAATGGATAGCTATAATATGCCATTTTAACTGTAAGTTCTCAAGGTAGCATAACTTCACTTTTTACATTTTAACTGATTAAAATGTATGATATATTCACACAATATTCCAATTTGGACGTATTACCAGCTAGGGGGGCTCAAATTATATTCCTCGTTCATTCTGTGTTGTTTGCGATTTAGACGATCAAAATCAAGGAGATAAATCAACATGACCGTAGAAAAAAGAAAGTTCGAGAGGTATATTTTTCCAAACGACAACACGATAACCGCCCTTTTGGCATCGAATAACGGCAGTAAAAGCTTTGAGGCCAGGATTTTGAATATCAGTGCAGGTGGTATCGGGCTGGCTGTCAATAGAAAAAAAATAGACGATTTAAAGGAAGACACAATTCTTTTTGTTAAAGAAATATCAGGCGAAAAAAGAATTACCCGACTTACAGGTCAGTCGGTGAAGGTAAAATGGATTTTGGATTATGAACCGCTCAATAATCTTGCCTTGGGCTGTGAATTCATCACCCTCAATAACGAGTGTCGCCTGGACATTGAGGCTCTGCTTAAAATCGGCTAGCTCCAAAAGGCAGGAACCGACGCAAAATTCTGTTGCGAAAAATCTTCAACCCCCTAGATTTCAAGAGCATATTCATTTGAATTTCCGATATATCGTTTAAAGGATCTCCACATTCATCCATTTCGAACGCTCATTTCCCCTCCGACAAGTCCCTTTTGGGATAGACCTGCCACATATTTCTCATGTCCTCCGTGCTCATAGGTCTTCACTTCGGGATGAGCAAGACATTTCAAGAAAACAATTGTTTCTGCAAATTTTTATCTGATTATCATTGGAACTCAGCCTATCTGAGGAGAAGGGGGCGATTTGTTCGTTTTTCGGATCTCTGCAGCTGTGCAGGTTGCGGCCCCCCTCGAAAAGGTCCTCTTCAGGTCCTGAGCATCGAGATCATCTTAATTTTAATCCTTTGTTGTGCTCGCACCGCGAGAATGGACGTTCATGAGAAATCCAGGCTCTCCCGCGGATGGATTCAGCGACATTTTTTATGATGGTTTCCCATACTCCGGCACACCATACAATCCCCATAATCATTTGACAACAGTGAAAAAATTATATTTAATTGAGGAAGGTCGATATCAATTTCAGGTGAGATAATGGGATATCCTTGTTTCCTAATAAAGACATTTCCGCTGACAACGGGATCACTCCATGGAAGTGAAGACAACACAAGATTACCATTTGCCTGCTCATCCACATTTTGTTTCCTCCGACATTTTCTGGCATCAGGTTTCGTACTGCTTTTTTTTCTATTCCTTTCTGCATCACCTCTTTTTGCAGCAAAACCGATTCTTGTCGGAGCTATTTTTTCCCAGACAGGTATTGCCGCGACCCACAACGAGCCTTTGATTTCCATGGTTCAACTTGCCGTAGACGACATCAACCTTTCCGGCGGAATCAACGATCAGCCGATTCAGTTGGTCCTTCTTGACAACCAGAGCACCCCAATCGGTTCCACAATGGCCGCCAAAGAGGCAATACGGCTGGGAGTAACGGCAGTTATCGGAGCCCACTGGAGTTCCCATTCTCTGGCCATGGCTCCCATCCTGCAAAAGGCAGGCATCCCGATGATAAGTCCCGGATCGACCAATCCCGATGTAACCTTGGTTGGGGACTATATTTTCAGGGCCTGTTTCCTTGATTCCTTCCAGGGAAGGGCTATGGCCCGTTTTGCCCATGAAGAACTCAAGGCCGGATCGGCAGTCGTCCTTCGCAATATCGACGAACAGTACAGTGTTACCCTTGCCCAATTCTTCAAGGATTCTTTTATAACTCTGGGAGGAAAGGTCTTTCTTGATTTGGAGTATCGCGGCAAGGCGGTAGATTTTGCAAACATTATCAATAAGATACTTGCAAGCAGCCCGGATGTCGTCTATCTACCGGGATATACGAGAGACAGCGGACTGATCATCAAGCAGGCTCGTAGCATGGGAGTCAAAGCCACCTTTTTAGGCGGAGATGCATGGGACGAGATTGAAAAGGTGGCTGGTGATGCTATTGAAGGCAGCTATCAATCCGCACCCTGGCATCCGGATGTGCCCTTTGCTCAGAGTAAGGTTTTACAAAAGTTGTACCGTCGAAAATTCCATAAGCCGATCACCAACATGAGTGCGCCTCTTGCCTATGATGCCGTCCATCTTCTGGCCAATGCCATCATGAAAGCCGGCACCACAGACCGTAAAGCCGTGCGGGATGCTCTTGCAGCAACCACTAATTTCCACGGGGCAACAGGCATCATCAGCTTTGATAAAAATGGTGACCCCGTAAACAAGGAGGTCATCATTATACGATTCCATGATGGAAAGAGAATCTTTTTCAAAGCCATAAGACCATGAAAAAGATACTCAAAACTTTGTGGAACTCACGCTATTTCCTTTTCTCCACACTCATCTCCCTGCTGATCATTCCAGGAGTTTCCAATCCTTGTCTGGTCAATGCCCAAGACAGTAAACCTTTTAATCTCGCAGCTATTTTTTCACTTACCGGCCAGGGAGCGAACTCCAACCGTTCCTCGGTGCTCGGCACCCGTCTGGCCGTCAATGAAATCAACAACAACGGAGGACTTCTTGGCCACGACCTCCATCTGATAATGCTTGACAATCTCAGTACGCCGATAGGATCAAGCCTTGCGGCCAATGAGGCAGTCGAAGCAGGAGTTGTCGGAATCATTGGCGCGCAATGGAGTTCCCAGTCAATTGCCATTGCCAACGTAGCTCAAAGAAATAAAATCCCAATGATTTCAAATTTCTCAACCTATCCGGGGCTGACCGATATTGGCAACTACATATTTAGGGTTTGTTTCACAGACCGGTTCCAGGGAGAGGTCATGGCAAGATTTGCCCGAGGTGAACTCCATGCCGCGACCGCCTCTGTGTTTGTTGATTTGACAAGTGATTACAGTCTCAAACTCTCTGATATTTTCAAAAATGACTTTGCAAAACTCGGGGGGAAGATAGTAGGTGAGATAGAATACAAGGCTAAGAACGCAAATTATAAGGAACTCGTAGCCGAGGCAAAGGCCAAGCCCTCCGACGTGATATTTCTTTCCGGGCACGAGGAAAGCGGAACGATTGCTCGGGAACTGCAAACCGCTGGAGTTAAGAGCATTTTTTTGGGAGGTGACGGTTGGGCCGACGAGTCCTTTTTTGAAAATGGGGGCCGGCTGCTTAAAAACGGATATTTCTGCACACACTGGTCGGAAGACTCCGACCGGAAACAGACCAGGGACTTTGTTGCCAAATATAAACAGGTTGATGACTTCGGTGCCGGCGCCGCACTTGCCTATGACGCGGTCATGGTGCTTGCCCAGGCAATAAGAATTGCAGGAACAACGAATGGGCCGATAGTTGCGCAGACTTTATTGCACATGAAATCCTATGAAGGTGTGACAGGAGCAATTAAGTTCGATAAAAAAGGAGATCCTGAAAAAGAGGCTGTAATTATGGAGATATCAAACGGCAAACCTCGATATTTAGAGTCTCTTGCCCCGCAATGATCCGGGTATCAGGATTACTTCTACCAACAAACGGATATGATGGTTTTTCGCAGTCTACCCTGGAAAATTAATACCGCCATCTTCGCCACAGCTGTGGCGATCAGCGTTTTTTTCGTCCTCATTCTGTATCATCTGGAGATGACACGAACAAATGAACAGATGAAACGAATCAATCTGCTACTGGAGACCGTTTATAAACAAAAGCTCGACGATCTGGCAAACGAGGTATTTGCCAGACAGGAACGGGCTTTAAAAGCCACTTTGCATGAGATAAAGGCCGTTGACGGTATAATTGGGGTGAGTGTCTATGATGACAACGGCACCTTGTTTGCTTCATCAGACGACAGGTTAGATACCGTTTTTTCTCAAAAAAAGTTTAATGATACCGGTAGACAGGCAGTCTTTGAAACGATACAGGATCAAAATAATTATTATGCCGTCTACGCCAGCCTCATAGAAGTCATTGGAAAAAAAATTGGATCCATCGTCTTTTTCTATGACCTATCAAAACTCAAGCAGGAATCTCGAAACGCCGTCGCCCTCCTCCTTCTGTTGCCCATCGCCACAGTACTTTTCATTGCAATACTGCTCAACCTTTTTCTTGTCAGGTCCGTTACCCGACCGGTCTCCATCCTCCATAACGCCATGCGCAAGGTCGAAGACGGCCAGCTGGGCGTAACGGTTGATCTGCCGGGTAAAGACGAAATTGGTGATATGGGCGCAGCATTCAACGATATGTCACGCAAACTACGCTCCGGACACGAAGCCTTGATTGAGGCAGAAGAGAAGTATCGGGGAATATTTGAAAATGCCATCGAAGGTATCTTCCAATACTCGACCGAACGCAGAAGATTCACAACGATCAATCCCTCAATGGCAGCCATACTCGGATACCAAAACCCACAAGAACTTATAGATCTGACCGACAAGGCGCAGAAATCGCTTTTTGTAAAAGAATCCGACTGGTTGAGCTTTGACCACACCTTGAAGGATTCAGGACGCATACTCGGTTTCGAAACAGAGCTGTTAAAAAAGGAAGGGACCTCTATTTGGGCATCGATATCCGCTCGTCGGGTCTATGACAAAGAGGGTCGGGCACTGTATGACGAAGGTTCCTTCATCAATATCACTGAACAAAAACAAAAAATGGCCGCCGAGCAAGAACGTGAAGCAGCCCAATCGGCCAATAAGGCAAAGAGCGACTTTTTGGCCAAAATGAGCCATGAAATCCGCACTCCGCTCAATGCCGTTATAGGTTTTGCCGATATCCTTGCAGACATGATAACCGAAGAGAAACAACTTTCTTATATCAAGATCATACAGTCGAGCGGGACAAATCTGCTGGCGTTGATAAATGATATTCTCGATCTTTCAAAGATCGAAGCCGGAAGGATGGAAAGCAAACGATCGGCAACAAATATCACGACCTTGATAGAAGAATTGCTTAATCTCTTCTCCTTAAGCGCCGGTCAGAAAAAAATCGACCTTGACGCCTCGATCGCAAAAGAGGTGCCGGAATACCTCATGCTCGACAGTACTCATCTGAGACAGGTTCTTTTCAATCTGTTCGGCAATGCCGTAAAATTCACAGAACACGGTGGCGTACACATCATCTGTTCAGCGGCACAGGCAAAAAAAGATAATCTCTGGAATGTGACGGTTTCGGTGCATGATACCGGCCCCGGTATTGAAGCAGAGGCACAGCAAATCATTTTTGAATCTTTTCACCGGCATATACCCAAAGAAAAAACCATCGAAGGTACGGGGCTGGGACTTGCGATCACCAAACATCTCGTTAAGATTATGAATGGGCAGATTAAGGTTGAAAGCAAAAAAGGACAAGGAAGCGTCTTTACGATTATTCTGCTGGATGTTCCCGTAGCAAAGTCAGGCCAAAAAACAATTCATGATCTGAGATATGATACTGATGGCAGCGCAGAAAAGATATTTTCCCCAGCGCGTCTTCTCATCGTTGATGATTTGGAAGTGAACCGGAATCACCTCAAGGAATCGTTAAAAGAAACGCCTTTCACATTTCTTGAAGCCGAAAATGGAGAATCTGCTCTTGCTCTTATGAATCAGTATGAGCCTGATATGATCCTTTTAGACATCATGATGCCTTCCATGGACGGCTACGAGACCCTGGCAAGACTACGGGCCCATGAAAAAAAAGTACCGGTAATCGCCATCACGGCATCAGGCATGAAAGAAGATATCGCTAAAATAGAGGAGGCAGGATTTGATGCATATCTCATTCGTCCATTTCACAAGACGGCTTTACGCAATATCGTTGCAACATTCATGAATTACACGACAATATTGTCTCCATCTCCGCGTGGGACAGGGAAGCCGGAGGTGCCGCGAGAAGAAGCGTCCGAACCAGCCCAGCCTCCCCTTCTCGTCTGGCATTGCCCCCGTCAAGCTGCCGAGATGTTACAGAGTGAATATCTACCTACATGGCGTGAAATCTGCAAACGACAACGTTTACCTGACATTAAGAGGTTTGCCGACAACCTCCATGGCTTGGGAGATCAATACTCCATTGAAATTCTTTCGAAATACAGCCTCAAGTTGAAAGAATACGCCGAGAATGTCGAAATCGATAAACTTCGGGGTTGTCTGGCAGAGTTCATGGATATTGTCAATAATATGAATATAGTATGAAATAAGTATAGTATGAAATAAGTACGCTCATCGATTGGTGGAGAGAATGTGCCCGAAAAAACAACCTGAACCTCTGCGCAACATTTTGATAGTCGACGATATCGGAAAGAACATTCAGCTGTTGGCCAGCATACTCAAGAATGAAACGTATGCAATCTCTTTTGCCACCGACGGTCGGCAAGCTCTGGAGATGATCCAAACGGAAGCGTATGATCTTATTTTGTTGGACATTATGATGCCGGGGATGGACGGTTTTGAAGTGTGTCGTAGTATTAAGGCGATACAGGGCAAGGGGGATATCCCTATAATTTTTCTTACCGCCAAGGCTCAACAACAAGATATAACGGAGGGGTTTGAATTAGGAGCAGTCGATTATATTGTCAAGCCGTGTCATGCAGGAGAACTCAAGGCCAGAGTCGCCACCCATCTTCAATTGAAAAAAGCCAAGGATTTCATCTCGGAACAGAACAGACTGCTTACGGTTAAAAATCGGGAATTGGAGCGTTTGAATCAAGAGCTCGCCGACTCTTTGGATAAAATTAAAACGTTGGAAGGTATTCTGCCAATTTGCTGCATTTGCAAAAAAATCCGTGACGACAAAGGGTATTGGGAGCAGATCGAGGCGTATATCAGCAACCATTCTCCGGCCCAATTCAGTCATGGAATCTGCCCGGATTGCTTAAAAAAACATTACGGCTAACCACGGTTAAAGCTTATCCGAACCTCATTGCAGGCGTTTTATACGCAGACTCCGTCGTCTTTCTTTGATTACATTAACATTGACGGTTGTCCCGTTCCCTGGTTTCGATTCGATGGTCATTGTTCCTCCCTGTTCTTCAATAATCCTTTTGGCAAAGGTGAGGCCCATTCCGATATGCCCGGTCTTATCCGTGTAAAAATGAGAAAAAACATGACCCTGCACGTGCTCTGCTATTCCAGCGCCTACATCCACTACCTTGAACGTGAACGGGAAAGTTTCTTCGCCATTGTGGAGCACTTCGCAGATAACCGATTTTTCCACACCTGCAGCCGTCTGGTAATACGCCTCGCAGGCATTCTCGGCGACACCGAGTATTGCCTCAAGAAACAAGTTCTTATCCAGTAAGAGTATTTCGTCGTAAAGGATATCGTCACAAAAGCAAGCCCAGGTACAACCCAGCTTTTTCACCCGTGCACCCACCACGGTTTCCAACTTCTCCACCAGATTGCCCATGCGGACCTTCTCCATTTTAGGCCGCTGCAGTTTCGCAAAACGGTTTATGGTATCAAGGAGCTTTTCCAGACGTGATGCTTCCTGCAGTATGATCTCCACATTGTCGGCAATATCATGCGTAGCCTGGAGTCGACGGGCAAAACCACCTATGGCCACGATGGGATTTCTGATCTGATGGCTGATATCGTCGATCAGTCGGCCCAGAAAAGCACTCCGCTCGGAGTGTTTAAGGGATTTTTCAATCTCCTTCATATCCGAGATGTCGTTGATGGAAAAAACCATGCCTTCCTTATTCTCCGCCCAACGAAAACAGGTCCCGGAAATACGGCCTAAAAATGAATCCCCGTCTCTTTTAAAAAACATCGCCTCGCTTTCGATCTCCCGATGCATCCGGGTAATCGACAGAATATTCTCGACAAATATGTCTACATCATCGGGCATAAAAAGAGTTGAGAAGGGTTGCCCCAATAAGTTCTCGGATACCGTATTGAACATCTTTGCCGTCCGGCTGTTGGCAAAGATTATTTTGTGATCCGAATCAATAACTAAAAGGGCATTGTGAATCACTTCGAGAAGTTCGGCTATCATTGCCGGAACCAGAACGTTATCCTTTGCCATATCGTTTTTCTCCGAGCTGCTGCATGGGACGAACGGAACCTCATGTTTAAGGTATAAGATATACCCATTCTCCTTTCCATTATCGCGAAAATTCGACTGAAAAACAAGATTTGGAAAAAAGCTGCAACGCCTTGCGACAGTGCAGATGTACGCCGAATCAACCGACAAACAATTCGTTTAGATACCTGAAATATTCTCTTGACAATATTGAACACTTGTTCAATATTCTTGAACGATCGCTCAAAAGGTCTTATGAGCAGGAGCAAAAAACGATTCATCAGACAACCATCCGAGAACCGGGAGCCGATTCCAGACAGACTACCATGATAAACCCGACACGGCAAAAGCTTATTTTAGCGACAGAACATCTTCTTCGCAAAGAGGGCCTTGCGTTGATTACCATACGGAAAATCGCCAAGGAAGCCGGGATGGCCGAAGGAGCTTTGTATCATTATTTCAAAGATAAAGCGGAATTGCTGCATGCAGTGGTACAGTCCTGTATGGGTGAATTTCGCGAAGTCCTTGAAAGCCTGCCCCTGCTAGTCGGACAGAAATCGGTAGAAGAAAATCTCGAATATGTTCTTGAAGTGGCCTTCGACTTTCAATACAAGATCGTACCGATTGTCTGTTCGCTTTACGCTGATCATAAACTGCTGGCCCGCACGCGAGAAATCTTGACAGAACGCGACATCGGACCGCAGTGTTCCATCAGGGTGCTTACATCCTACCTGGAATGCGAGCAACGGCTGGGGCGGGTAAACGCCCGCATCGACCCTCATGCGGCAGCCGAACTTTTACTTGCCGGAAGTTTCTACTCGGCCATGATGCATCATTTTTTTGCTAGACAAATCGACCGAAACCTCTCCAGGCAACAAATTCATGAAAAAGTATGCGCGCTCTTGAAAGGACTTGAGCCGCGTTTAAATGAAAATTCTCTTTCTTCAACTGGAACCAAAAAAAATGAGACGGTTGTTTAAATTAGCCTCCATCTCCGGAATTACGGCGATGCTTCTGACCGGTTGTACGGTTGGTCCCGATTTCCGTGCCCCTGAACCACCTTCCATCGGCGGGTATACCGCCTCACCGATGCCGAAGCAGACAGTGGCTACCACGGTAAAAGACGGCAAGTCCCAGCGCCTCGACTTCACCAGGAAGCTTTCAGCAGAGTGGTGGAAGATGTTTCGTTCTCCGGAGCTCGATGCCTTGATCAAACAAGGCATTGCTAAAAACCCTTCGCTTACTGCAGCAGAAGCCGCCGTGACGGAGGCCCGCGAGAATCTGAATGCCGCGGGTGGAACCCTGCTCTATCCCAATGTGGACGCAAGCCTCTCCGCCACCAGACAAAAAACTTCCGCAGCGGTAAACACCAGCCGTACTTCCAATCTGCTGAGTGCCTCGGTAAGTGTCTCCTATACCTTCGATGTCTTTGGTGCTTCCAGACGGCAGCTTGAAGGACTGCGGGCAGCGGTCGACTATCAGAAATTCCAATATGAGGCCGCATACCTGACATTGACTGCCAATCTGACGACCACTGCGATACAGGAAGCGTCCCTGCAGGCACAAATAGTTGCAACGCAAGACATCATACAGGCTGAGAAGCAACAGCTTTCACTGGTACAGCGGCAATTCGATCTGGGTGCGGTTTCACGGTCTTCGGTTCTCTCCCAGCAGTCGGAGCTGGCGAAGACAAAAGCCACGTTACCGCCCCTGGTAAAACAACTGGCTATAACCCGCCACGCTTTGTCGGCGCTGACAGGCAGGCTGCCAGGCCAAGGCGGAATGCCGGACTTTAAGATGGATTCTCTGCATCTGCCGGCGACCCTTCCGGTCAGCCTTCCCTCAGAACTGGTTCGACAGCGTCCTGATATCCGTGCCAGTGAGGCCCTGTTTCACAAGGCCTCTGCTGCCGTGGGAGTGGCCACGGCCAATCTGTATCCCAAGATCACCTTAAGCGGTGGATACGGTGTCGAGTCCTCTTCTCTAAGCGATCTGTTCACCAGCCAAAACACCTTCGGAAGTCTTGGAGCCGGCCTTTTGCAACCTCTGTTCCATGGGGGCGAACTCCGGGCAAAACGCCGGGCTGCCGAAGCGGCTTACGAGCAGGCGGCAGCCCAATATCAGCTGACTGTTTTAAAGGCCTTCCAGAACGTCGCCGACGTGCTTCGTGCCCTTGACAGCGATGCCCAGGCCCTGCGAGCCCAGGCCGAAGCTGAAAACGCAGCCAAGGCAAATTTGGCAATGACAGAGAAGCAGTTTCAGCTTGGCGCAGTAAGTTATTTGACCTTGCTGGTCGCCCAACGGGATTACCAACAGGCACACATCGGATTGATTGCTGCACGTGCGCAACGCTTTGCCGATACGGCCGCGCTGTTTCAGGCCCTCGGCGGCGGATGGTGGAATCGACCGCCCGCCCCGGAGAAGCTCGCAACCGACAAGGATATAACCAGATCACCCCTGTGATTTTGATATTTTATTTTAAAAGAGGTTTTCCATGACCAAGCGTATGATCATCATGCTGATTTTCGTCGGCCTACTCTTTGGTGGGATTTTCGGCTTTCAATCGTTCAAAGGAGCCATGGTAAAAAAATACATGGCCTCCCGGGGCATACCGCCGCAGACGGTTTCAACGACCAAGGCAAACGTCCATCCCTGGCAGAACCAGCTCGAAGCAGTGGGAACTCTGCAGGCTGTACGTGGTGCCAATCTGGCACCGGAAGTGAGTGGGCTGGTGGCGAAAATCAATTTTTCCTCCGGGCAGGAGGTAAAGGCCGGAACGCTGCTGCTCGAGCTGGATGCCAGCTCCGATCTGGCAAAACTCCAGTCTCTTAAGGCTACAGCTGAGCTTGCCCACAAGACGTATGAGCGCGACCAACAACAGTTCCAGGAACACGCTGTCAGCAAAGCGACCCTGGATTCGGATATGGCCGGTCTCAAGAGTGCCGAGGCGCAGGTTGCAGAGCAACAGGCAACGATCGACAAAAAATATATCAAAGCCCCCTTTGACGGCCGTCTCGGCATCCGGGAAGTCGATATCGGTCAGTATCTCAATGCCGGCACCAAAATAGTCACCCTGCAGTCGCTTGATCCCATTTATGTCGATTTCTATCTGCCGCAACGGTCTTTGAGCGAAATTGCAACAGGAATGATAGTCCAGGTGGCAAGCGATGCCTTCCCGCAGAAACATTTTTCAGGAGAAATCTCCGCCATCAGCCCGAAGGTCGACACCCAGACGCGTAATATCAAGGTCCGGGCCCGCATTCATAATCCCGAACATTTCCTGATCCCGGGCATGTTTGTCACCGCCGATATTGAAGTTGGCAAAACGCGATCCGAAATCACGCTGCCGCAAACGGCAATCACCTTTAATCCGTACGGCAACATAGTGTTTCTTGTAAAAGAAAAAGGCAAAAGCAAGGCCGGCAAACCCCTGCTTGTCGCCGAGCAGAAATTCGTGACCACGGGCGACACCAGAGGAGATCAGATAGCCGTCTTAAAAGGCCTCACACCAGGGGATGTTGTCGTAACCGCAGGCCAGCTCAAATTACACAACGGGACACCAGTGGTTATAAACAACAGCATAGAACCCACCGATAATCCGGCCCCAAAGCCCAAGGACGAATAACCAGGAGACAGTAATGAAGTTCACCGATATTTTCATCCGCCGTCCGGTTCTGGCGACGGTGATCAGCCTTTTTATCCTTGTGCTCGGCCTCCGCTCCATCGGGCTGCTGCCTGTTCTGCAATTTCCGCGCACGGAAAACGCCGTGGTAACGGTTACAACCGCGTATACAGGCGCCAACGCCGATCTGGTTGCCGGCTTTATTACCACGCCTTTGGAGAATTCCATAGCCCAGGCCAACGGCATCGACTATATGACCTCCTCCAGCACCCAGGGGCTCAGCACCATCACAGCCAACCTACGGCTCAATGCCGATATCAACCAGTCATTGACCGAGATCAATACCAAGGTCAACGCAGTGCGCAATCAGCTGCCTCCGGAATCACAGCAATCAGTCATCAGCGTCCAGGTCGGCCAGACAATCGATGCCATGTATATCGGCTTCAATAGCAAGGTTCTGACATCGAACAAGATTACCGATTATCTGATCCGTGTTGTGCAGCCGAAACTGCAGGCGGTCGAAGGTGTTCAGACTGCAGAGATTCTCGGCCAGAAACTCTTTGCCATGCGCGCCTGGCTCAACCCAAAAAAACTTGCAGCCTACGACCTCACGGCAAGTGATATCTCAAATGCCCTGGCCCAAAACAACTATATTGCCGCCGTAGGCAACACCAAAGGCCAGATGGTGCAGGTCAATCTGATCGCGAACACCAGCCTGCATTCGCTGGATGATTTCCGCAATATGATCGTCAAACAGGAAAACGGTGCCGTCGTTCGTCTAAAAGACGTCGCCAACGTGACACTGGGTTCCGACGATTACGAATCACAGGTGGCCTTCGACGGCGAGAAGGCGGTGTATATCGGAATCCAGGTGGCACCTTCCGCCAACCTGCTTGACGTTATTGCCAGAGTCAGAAACATCTTTCCATCAATTCAGAAACAGTTTCCGGAAGGAATAAATGGTCAGATCGTCTACGATTCCACCAAGTTCGTCAACAGCTCCATCACCGAGGTTGAACATACCCTGATCGAGGCTCTGCTGATCGTGACCCTGGTCGTCTTTCTCTTCCTGGGATCCTTCCGTTCAGTCTTAATTCCAACCATCGCCATCCCCTTGTCGCTGATCGGAGCCTTTACCATCATGCTGATGCTTCATTTTTCCATCAACCTGCTGACATTGCTGGCTTTGGTCCTCGCCATCGGTCTGGTGGTGGACGACGCCATTATCATCGTCGAAAACGTCAACCGGCATCTCGAGGAGGGAGCCAGCCGCATGGATGCCGCCATCGCCGCAGCCAGGGAACTGGCAAACCCGATCATCGTCATGACCATCGTCCTGATCGCCGTGTACATCCCCATCGGCTTCATGGGAGGATTGACCGGGGCTCTTTTCACCGAATTTGCCTTTACCCTGGTGGCAGCGGTCACCATCTCGGGAATCGTCGCCCTGACGCTGTCGCCGATGATGTGTTCCCGGCTGCTGAAACCGCACGATCCCAACCAGAAAGGATGGCAGGCCAAATTCGTAGTCTTCCTCGACCGCAGATTCGAAGCCCTGCACCGCCGCTATCAGACCATGCTGCACAACGGGCTCAATTACGTCCCGGTGACCTTGGTCTTTGCCCTGGTCATACTCTGTAGCATCTACTTCCTTTATGCCGGAGCAAAATCAGAGCTTGCCCCGCAGGAGGATCAGGGTGTTGTCATCACCGCCTCGACAGCAGCCCCCGATGCAACCCTGGAGCAACGCCAGCTCTATTCCACCGCAGTCTACAAAACATTTGCCAAGCATCCGGAAACCGACCATGTCTTCCAACTTGACATGCCGGGAAGGTCCATAGCCGGTATGGTTTTCAAGCCCTGGGATGAGCGTAAAGAAACGACAAACGAGCTGCAGCCGGTCCTACAACAGGAGTTGAGTCATATTGCCGGTGTCCGGGTCGTTGCCTTTCAACCGCCGCCGCTTCCCGGCAGCCGGGGTCTGCCCATACAGTTCGTCATCCAGACGACAGAGCCTTTCAGCCAGTTGAACCAGGTTGCCGACAACTTCCTGCTCCAGGCGCAAAAAAGCGGTATGTTCATGTTTCTCGACAGCGATCTGAAATATGACCTGCCGCAATCCGAGGTGGTCATCGACCGCAATCTGACCGCCCAGCTCGGATTGTCGATGAAGGATGTGGGCAGCGCTCTCTCCTCCATGCTTGGCGGCAACTACGTCAACTACTTCAGCCTGTACGGTCGTTCCTATAAGGTGATTCCGCAGGTTGAGCAGCGTTATCGGCTCAATACCCAGCAATTGAACAACTACTACATTAAAAACGCCGAGGGGAAGGCCATACCGCTGTCGACTGTTGCCCATATCACCACTTCGGTGGTGCCGGAATCGCTGAATCATTTCCAACAGCAAAACGCCGCCACCATATCAGGCGTCGCCTTTCCAGGCGTTACAGTGGGTCAGGCCTTAACCTATCTCAAACAGCTGGCGCAGAAGACACTGCCGCAGGGCTACTCCATAGACTATGCCGGACAATCGCGGCAATTCACCCAGGAATCAAGCGCCCTGATCGTGACCTTCTTCTTTGCCCTGATCATCATCTTTCTTGCCCTGGCCGCCCAGTTTGAAAGTTTTCGCGACCCGATCATCATCCTGGTTACGGTACCGATGTCCATTTGTGGCGCACTGATCTTTATCAGCCTCGGCGTCGGCGGGGCAAGCCTCAACATCTATACCGAAGTCGGTCTGGTCACATTGATCGGTCTTATCAGCAAACATGGTATTCTCATCGTCGAGTTTGCCAATAACCTGCAGCGTCAGGGACAAAGTAAACGTGAGGCCATCGAGATGGCAGCTGCCATCCGCTTGCGTCCCATCCTGATGACCACCGCCGCCATGGTCCTCGGTGTGGTGCCGCTGATTGTGGCCACCGGTGCCGGCGCAATCAGCCGGTATAACATGGGCCTGGTGATTGCCTCCGGCCTCTCCATCGGCACGTTGTTTACGCTTTTTGTGGTTCCTGCCATGTATATGCTGCTGGCAGCCGATCACGCACACCAAAAGGTGCCGGCGACACAGGCTGTAGAAACAACGACCGCAACGTCTTAACCCGATCGGATGAAGCCCTGCATCCTCCCGATACATGTGTATGGGAGGGTCCAGGGCGATCCCTTAACCCGCCGTTCATGAAAAACACTGCCTGATATACAATTATTTATATAATATCAATGCGATATATAGCATTTGTCCTGCTAATATCGGAGAACAGTTTGTATCCGGATTTACTGTCGGCCATCTTCTGCATTTTTCACCTTTCAGGCGCCCAAAGGAAGTACTCTCGGGGTGCGCCCAAAGGAAGTACTCTTGGGGTGCGCTCAAAGGAAATGCCCTGAGGTACACATCGATATAGTCCGCTATATCGATGTGTAAACGGCAGGTTAATTCCACCAGAGGTCCAGCACATCAAAGCCTCCGGGAGACTCTGCGAAGGCTGGCCCCGCAAGCTCCATCACTCTCCTCCTGTTCATGTTTTCGTTGCCATCTTCATCTTTTCATCTTATAAATTTTGGTAATAATCCAAAATTGCTTTTTATTATCCGTTTAAAAACCGGCCTAACCCGGATTTCTCATGAACACCGTGTAATTTTGGTTAAGTACAATAGATCCAACGAATGTTAAGACAATTCATATAGTACCAATTTTACACAGTGTTCACCAAAGGTCAGTTCAGGCGGCGCCATCTTCTTCAGTTTTTTGTCAATGAA
>JBJKRL010000106.1:0-3043 GCA_046704745.1 Desulfocapsaceae bacterium
TCACCCTTCTAGGCTCTATCATAAATTTTTAACGTCGTTGACTTCAAGTATAAAGGAATTCGATTGTTCATATCGAAGAGAAAACGGCAAGGGGATTGATGTTCAGACATCTACATGACTTCTTCCCTGACACACATTATAATGTATAAGTATACAAAACATTAACAAATCTGGCGGGTTTTTTCTCCGACCCTCCTGTTAGGCCATATTGTAGGAATTGGTTCCACACCTCAGGGTGTTGCGAGCTATCTCAGCTAGAGGTCATTGAAAATTTAATTACCAACAGGCAGAGAATCCTTATATCTTAATAATTGGCCATGCTTGGGATCACACACCCAGATGTTGTTTTGATCGTCACCAGTAACACAATGAGATCGTAAAGCTGCCTTGCCCGTGCCCAGGAGAGAAAGCTGGCCTGTATTCGAGACTCCCAAAACAGAAACCGTGGCACTTTTAGATCCGGTCACATACAAATGAGAACGTCCCGGATTGTAATCGATTAGATCGATCCCTTCCCCTGTCTTGGCTTTTCCCACCAGCATCCCATTCCTGTCAACATTCAGAGTCACGACCTTGCCTTCCCCACAGCCTACAAAAAGGAAGCCCCGTTTTGCGTCTATCGCTGTTCCCCTGGGCTTTTCACAAGTATTCTGCCATTCTGCGGCAATCGAATGGGTACGCAAGTCGATGACCCCTACCTGCTTACCGATATTCGTGTATGCCTTTTGGTGGATTTTATCAATGGTCAACGACTCAGGTCCATCTGCAACCGGGATATCCAGCTTATGCAAGATTTCTGGTTTCTTCCCTGCAGTAAATGTAAAAACCTCAACCTTTTTATCTTCCGCATCCGGTTCAGTTACCCACACCTCATGGCTTTTCGGAATATACCGGACAAAGTCAGCATCATCGGCCAGGGAAGCCGTGCAAACAATAACTCTTGTGTTAATATCGACGGCATCAAGCGTGCGAGTGCCATGATCCGCTACAAAAATGTACCCATCTCCTGCATCGGCTGAGGAAATGCCTGTGCGGTGCCCTTTTTGAAAACTAACGCTGGAACTAAAACCGTTTATCGACTCCATTGTGTACGTAGGCGGATCTATTAAATAAAGTTTCCCTGTGCGTCCTGCCGGCACAAGGACCTTATTTAAATTTCGGGAGAAATTCAAGTCATCAAAACCGACTATTCCCTGGCCTCCCGCAATAGCAACCGCCGTCGGTTTTAATACCGACTGGGCAAAACAAGGACGAATATTGATTAATAAAAGTAGCAGTAAAATTAAGATCACCTTGGTTCTCCCTTAATTGTTGACAGCTCATTTTTTTTGTTCGCCTGATATGTAATTAACAAAGTTAATGCTAACAGGGTAACGGTTATAGCCGATGCGGAAAATGTCCCCAAGTTTAACCCACCTTTGATAACAGGCTTCGTCAGCAGATCTCCAAACGTTGCCCCGAACGGTCGGGTGAAAACAAACGCAATCCAGAACAAGGCAATTTGGTTCTTTCGTGTTGTATAGTGAAAAATCATAACCAAGGCAATGATGGCTGCACAAACCATGGCACCGCTGGTATAACTGAGGCCTAGATTATCGCTGAGGAAATCCCCAAAGGCAGTGCCCAAGCTATTCGACAACAACACGGCCACCCAGTAAAACAACTCTTTTCTTCTCTCATAAATAGGAAAGACTTCAAGATTTTTCTCTCGATAATACCAGAGGATGAGGACAAGTAAGAAACAGGAGAGCAACAAAAGCGATCCAAACATATATCCCAGGCCAAGGGTGCGATCCATTAAGTCTGAGATTTCAGTGCCAACCATGGTTGTACCGACTATGACAGCCCAGTAAAGAACGATGTGGAATTTTTGAGCCCGCAATTGCATGATCAACATACATAAGAAAAAACAGGCGGTAATAAAGAGTCCAACGATATAACCAAGATTTAGGGTCATGGAAAGAAGGTCACCCGAGGTTTCGCCCAGCGTTGTCGCCAGGATTTTCATGACCCAGAAAAAAACGGTTATTTGAGAAACTTTATTCATTTTTACCAAAGTCGATCTATTTTCCAATGAATGTAAATTCATACAACTTGCCGGGGGCAAATCCTGAAATAAAAACTTAAGTTGGGAATGGCTGCATGGCATAATAGCCATTGTACGGTTCCTCAACAAGCCCCGCCTAAAGCGAACATTTTTAAGATTGCTAGATCGATGCTATAGCGGTCTGAATTAAGCTTCAGTATAATCTTCCTAATATTAATAAAAAAAGACCTGGCAGACAGAATTGTTTTTTTGTTCCATCTCCTTGAATTTCTATAATGTTGTATAAGTTAAAAATGAAAGGAAGGAAAATCATCCAGACAGGAAGAAAAGAGAAGAAGAAAGGGAGAATTGACACTTTCAAAGTCGACAATGAAGATACCCTGCTTGCCTTTCTGATCAACCGGCTTCCCCAAATAAACCGAAAAGTCATCAGGGCGCTTTTGCGCGATCGTCAGGTATCTATTGATGAAATCCCAATCGGTCAATTTGATCAGTCTCTCGTTCCGGGTTCAATAGTCAAGGTATGCTGGCGCACAGATACTTCACGGCAAAAGCCTGCTCAGCTTGGACTGGAAATCATTTTTGAAGATACCGACCTCATAGTCATTAATAAACCATCCGGATTCTTGACCGTTGCTACTGAGACTGAAAAGCGAAAGACAGCCTATTCTCTGCTCAGTGAGTGTGTCAAACTCGAAAATCCTGACAACAAGATATTCATAGTACATCGTCTCGACCGCGAGACTTCTGGTCTGCTCCTGTTTGCAAAAAACAACCTCGTCAAACAGCAGATTCAGGAAAGTTGGGAAACAATGATTAATCAGCGAACTTATGTCGGCGTCGTAGAAGGTGAGGTTAAAAAAACTAAAGGAACGGTTGTTAGCTGGTTGACTGAAACCACTGCATACAAAGTGTACTCTCGGCAGAATGCTCAGACTGGCAAACGAGCTGTCACCCACTACCGAAAAATTGGCGGGAATAACAGATATTCATTAT
>JBJKRL010000107.1:0-6722 GCA_046704745.1 Desulfocapsaceae bacterium
CAATCAGGCCGGATCTATAGAGGAAGTGTCGTCACGGTATCCTTCCGAGACGCACAGATGCGCTCCGACTCTTCCGTGGCTGGTTTTTAATCGCTGGTTTTGGCTGGTTTTTATTCCGCTGATTCCATATGGGCCTTGTCCCCTGCATTGTTGTCAATAATTGTTCCTCAATATAAGGCACGAATTATTGGTTGGTACAATGCCTGCTTACATATCGGTCTGACTTCTGGAAGTGTGTTTTATTTGATCGCCCACTCTCATTTATCTGACTATATTACATTTATGATTTTCATTTTTTTATGTATTATTGCCGGGTTTAAAATCCTAATGTGTTCTCATCTAAAAATCGAACATGGCAACGATTTTGGAAAGCGCGTTGAGGTGGATACGAACAAGCTCTCAGCTATCATTCGTGACCCAAAGATATATTGTATGCTGCCGGGAATTGTAGTTTATGGGATAGGCTATGGAATATATCTTACAATAATTCCCACCTTCCTAATTAAAAACGGTCAGCTTAGCCAGAATTCAGTAGGATGGTTGTTTATAGGCTTTTATATCGGCATTTCTTTCGCTCAGCTTGCAGGTGGATATATCGCTGATACAAAAGGTCGCTTTTTGCCAATGATTACCGGCCTGTTATTATTTTCTTTAGGCCAAATACTTTTCCCTCTATGCTCCATATCAATGGCAATAGGTTTTCTTACGATTGCAAGCTTTGGTCTGGGGCTTTTTTTTATTGGTTCCATGGCTGCTCTCAACGATTATGTTGGGAACGACTCAAAGGGGATTATCTCTGGTATTTTCTACCTGTTCTGGGGAAGCGGTTACTTTATGGGGCCATTGGTTTTGGGATATGCGGGAGAGCAAGGATGGTATGTTTTTGGTTTTTCTTCTTTGGGGATTGTATCTTTTGTTATCAGCATCTTGCTGTTGATTGCAAACGACAACCGTCCTCTTCGAATAAAAAAATAACCGATCTGTGATCGGCACTTCACTTGATATTGCCATGTTAAATGGGAAAGGAATCTGTAAACCAATTCCATTTGACATGGCGACTATCTCTCTTTCGCCGTGTTCCTTTTTTGCAAAAAACAGTGCTTTCGACTATTGATATTTTGTGCAATTGGCTGCTGAAAATGACATTTTTTATGCCATCTTTCGATCTATTTCGTACCAAAAAACAGTTATACAATATCAAGATGCCAGAAAACGATATTGTAGTTGAGTTTCGTTGTAATAAATAACCGGCAAATTCTACGGATTGATGTCATTTTCAGAGGTCGGTTGCACAAAATGTCAAAAGCCGAATGCACTGGTTTGCAAGGAGGAGCAAGGAAAAAAGATATGCCGGTAATATTTACAGAAAAGAACGTGTTACATGGCACCACCTAAAGGATTGTCTATTGCAAAAAGCCAGCTGCCGTCGGTCTGGCGACGAACGACATCTGAGGTTGTGCCTCCCATGATGACCTCATCCCCGCCAGATCCAGTCCCACAAACAGTCCAACGCGAATATAATATGGCAATATCCTGCTGTTCAATCACCTTAACGATTTCATTGTTCATCTTTCCATCCAGTGCAAGTATTCCTTCAAGCACTTCTCGAATGGCAGCATGACCAGACACCACCTCTGATGCATTCGGTGGCAAAATCACCGCGTTCGGTTCATACAACTCGATTATGCCATCAACATTTTTCGCATTGAATCGTTCAACGAATAACTCGTGAACCTGCTTCGCCGTCTTTGCTTTCATAATTTTCTCCATCCTCGAAAAGAAAGTATATGCACAATAAGAAATCGAATTCTTCATGTTAGCGTCATGTGATTCTGCTCTTCTGTGACAATAGGTAATGATGGCGGGTGTGTCATTGAGCTTCCGCCTTGTGCTACCATGTGGCATACTCTACGATTTGAGAAAGGAGTGTCAAGACGAGTAATTCCTTTTCTCTATTGCCGATTATGTCTTTGAGGATGATCCCAGATTCGACAACGACCTGTATCCGTGAGCTTTACCTTGCTTTTACCAACCTCTTTTTCATGATAAGGTTACAAAAGTTTAGCTTATCCAGAGGAAGGAATTGCAATAGACCGAGGATGAGTTGAGGCCAGTCCATTGCCTTTCGATCCGCAGGCGCATAGCAGTATTAAGTTGAGTAGTATTTGATGGTTGTTGGGATTTGAAATCGTTAGGTGTCGGCCGAAAGGAAAGTCCAATGCTAAGCAAAAATGCAGTATTTTTTGTGCGGGGAGAGGTGTGTTTTTAATTGACAAACTCTTTAATGGGCGACCCCGGGTTCAAGTGCCAGGGCCAGGGGATTGACGAAGTCAGCACCGCGATTCATGGCGACGCAGTCGCCGTGAACGATAAGTTCACCCCGTTATGGGGTGCAACTTGTTGTTGAGATTTTTTATACAAAATCCAATAAGTTAAAAAGTTAAGGGCGTCCCTTTGTACTTTCCCAGGCCGCAACGGCAAAGATTCGATATGGCAGGCGGCGAAAACTGGGGACTAAACTGTTACACGAACTCTTCTACTTTAGATATCTACTTTTGCCGTCAATGGGCGAGGTCAATTCCGTACCCATGTGAAAAACTGACTATTTATAAAGCGCGGGGTAGTCAGGGCATTAAGCGACTGCTTGTGTGCCGTTCAGCGCACACGTTCTTAATGGTGAGTCTAACGTGTCATTTCGGCCAAAATCATGAACATCCTAGTGCTCTCCCTATTTATCGCTATTCAACAATCAACCTTTAAAAAGCAGGTAGACACCCAGGGCAATCAAAATGGTGGCGAAAATTTTTTTGAAACTCGCCGTTGAAATACCTTCGAGAAATCGCGCTCCGAACTGCGCTCCGATAATGCCGCCGAGCCCCAACATAATCCCTGACCAGTAATTAACGTTGCCAAGCTTTATATGAGCGACGACTGCAGAAACGGCAATGAAAACGGTCGCCAAAAAACATGTCCCTACCGATTCCTGTGCTGGGAAACCAAACAGTAGAAGGAAAGGGACCATGAGAAAACCTCCCGCAAGCCCGGTGAACGACGCTGCCATACCCACTATTGCACCAAACACCACCATAATAGCCAATTGCCAAGGCATTTGCGCCTCCTCGCTTAATTCAAGAGGGTACCCTATTATTAATAGATTCCTCGAATCGGGTGCCATGATTCCATCGCTTAATTTGGAAAAAATTCCAATTAAGCAACTACCCTAACCTCTTATTTTTCAATAATTATTAGGAAAACAATCCTTTGATTCGGATAGATTTCGATACTGTTCTGCCTGCATTGAAATGCGCATTGACCACAACCGAGACACCTTCTCGAATTCAGTGTGATCTTCTTGTTCTTGAGTTTTATAGCGGTGCTGGGACAATACTTCCCACAGGATCATATAAAGAATATGGGGTCAGGCTTGACTTATGGGCATTGTCCCTCATCTGAATTACCCATAAGTCAAGCTTGACCCTATTTCTCCCTGATTTCTTCAATACGAAAGAACCAACCTGGAACATGCCCGGTAATTGGAAATTTTGCGTTTATTTGGTCTTCATTTGTTTTATTGACTTCTTTCTTCATTATTATTGCCATACAACGCGAACATCTGCGGCTTGGCCGCAGAATGTTTTTGTTTGAATTAACCTTTCTGTGCTTCGAAATTTGTTCAATTTTCAGAAGCGCTGAAATCAGGCTTAAGCCAAAATGCATGCCGAGTCAGCACCTCCGTGTCCATTCCCGTCACTTGAATTGACTTGATATCTGCTCTTCAATCTCTATATTCCCTGAAGGTTTTGGTTAATCGGTATATTTTTCGGTGAAGATTGAACTCTGCCGTTCGGAGAGTTTTGTCCGGCTCGCTTCATCCGGCAGGACCGGGTGTTTGACCACATTCTGGGTGATGGCCTCGACCAAGGGATAATCGGCAACGGTCTGCACAAAGATGGCGCCATTGTTGTGCTTGGGGGTGGCTGTGACATCTACCTGCAGGGAAAGAAAATGATCCTTCTGTTTTAAACGATTATGGATATCCTCAATGGACTTGAACCAGGCCAACCGGTTGTCATGGATATGATGGGCCTCGTCGTTCAACACCACCAGTTCGTCGATCTCCCGGACGATATTGCCAAGGTCCACCTTTGAGTCAGTGGTTTTGCCGGTGGGACGTGATCCAAGAAAGTAATCCATCAAATCATCATCCTCGAAACTCGGCTCCACCTCGTTGCCGGCATAGACACGATGGATGTTGGTCAGAAAAATATTACCGGTCTTGCGGGTGATGTTGACATCATCCTGGATATGCAGGGTGAGTTGAAAATCATCCCGCCAGTTCCGGCCGTCATGACCGTTGTCCGGCAGCACCGGGTCTTCAAAGAAGATGCGCAGACCGTCAAAGTCGGTTCGTATTCGGTCCAGGACGATAATATTCGGGGCGATCACCAGAAAGTTGCGGGCCAGCTCCGAATCAGGCTCATACAGTTTATGGTAATAGCACCAGGCCAGAATCAGGCTCATGACTTTGGTCTTGCCGCTGCCGGTGGCCATCTTAATGACGAACCGTCGCCACTCCTCGTCAAACATTCCTGCTGATACCGCCCCCGAGGAATCGAAACGAAGCAGGTCATACTTGTCCTTTACCTTAATAGCGTCAAAAAGGTAGATGATGGTTTCAACCGCCTCTTGCTGGGCAAAATAGTATTGAAAAGGTTGAGTACTGCCGTCGGATTTGGGGAGCAGGTGCTCTTTGGCAAACCACCAGTTGAGCAGAGCAATACTGGTATCACTGGCCCCTTCGTAGCCGGTCTCCCGCCATGCAGCGACCTTCCTCCGCAGAATATGGACCAAAGGCGGCATGAGTTTTTCATAGCTCGATTCCCGCAAAGCCTCGTCCGCCGGGAACCAGCGGACCTCCGGAGAAAGAACGGCATGCGGCGAAGTTGGAAAATCAGGGTGGATTGCCATTATTTTCCTCCTTCCAGTTTATCGATCCGGTGGTCTTCGACAAGAAGCTGCATCTGCTGGATGGCAATGGCGTTTAATTTTACCAGTCGCTCATTCTGCGGCATGCCTTCATTGATAAAGTGGGCATTGAGATTTTCCAGATTGGAGAGGCAGACCAACTGCGAGATATTGGCATAATCTCGGATATTGCCTTTTTCCCCGGGATTGGTGTCCCGCCACTGTTTAGCGGTCATGCCGAACAGGGCGATATTCAAGACATCGGCCTCGCTGGCGTAGATCTGATTAACCTGGGCGGGGGTCAGTTCGGCAGGGATCAAGTTTTCCTTGATGGCGTCGGTATGGATGCGGTAGTTGATCTTGGCCAGATTCCGCTTGATATCCCAGCCGAGCTGCTTCTGCTCTTCCGCCTTGAGCCGCTGGAACTCCTTGATTAAATAAATCTTGAATTCAGCGCTGATCCACATGCCGAATTCAAAGGCCAAATCTTTATGGGCATAGGTTCCGCCGTATCGACCAGCTTTCGCGGTCAATCCGATGGCGTTGGTCTTGGCAACCCACTCCTTTACGCTGATTTTATAGCTGTTCAGCCCGGCCTGGTTTCTAATTATGGCATATTCGCCATAATTAAAATCAGGGTTGTGGATACGTTCCCATATCCCGAGGAATTCAACCGTATTTCTATTTCTGAGCCAGTCAGAGATAAAAAAGTCCCCATCCTTGGCTTTGAGCATATCCGTTAACGAAATATAGTCCTCATTTCCCATTGAGATGATGGTGATTTCATTCCCCTGGACTTCAATCTTTTTGCTTTTCTTGCTCATACGGTTACCCCGACGATCTTCATGGTGTCGTTGCCAAAGATATCCACCACCTTCACCGCCACCTTGTAGCGGCCCTTGAGGCACTCGTGAAACGGAGTCTTCAACTCCAGGGATCGGTCCTTCTTGGTGCGGAAGGACTGCCATTCGTTTTCAAAGATGAAATCTCCGGTCCAGACCTCCTCATAATCGAGAATAGGCATCTGTTCCGGTTGCTCCATGCCGGGGAGGTGGGGCTGATCCGCCGTTTCCCGTTTGACCCGGACGATTTCCCGCTTGGACTCGAAATCGAAATCCACCGACCAGTAGTCGATCCAGTCGGTCCATCGCCCGGTCAATACCTCGCGACTGACCACCCCGTTTTTGTCCTTTATCACCTTGACGATTTGGCCCTGCTCCACCACGATCTTGTTCTTGCCGTTGGCAAGCGTAGCTGCCACATGATCGATGGAGTCCTGGGAGTAGAAAACGCTAAAATCGGTCAGTTCGATGGCAATGGCGTTTTTCTTTACATGGGGCTTGACCTCGATAAAGGACACATCGTGGAACACCACCTGGTTCTTTTCCACCGCCCGCTTGTCGAACACATCACGGGGGATATATTTCATGGCAAGATCAATAGAAAAACAAGGGTCAAGTCTTCATTCTTCACAGATTTAGTTTGTTTTGAATTTTTCTGATTTTGTTTCTAAGGTTTTTATCTTTTTTAATTTTATCTCTAATACGTCTATTTGCCTGGGACACACCTGATTCTCCAATCCCAAATTGGGATCCAATATCTTTCAATTTGTTGCCCGTATATTTATGAGCAAGAAACATTTTCACATCTCGCTTCACAGCCGTTTCTTTCCCAAATGTAGATTCCACCTCTTCAAATATATCTTGAATGGATGCTTTTTCAGACAATGCTTTTAAGGCAGGAATCTCCCTATCCGG
>JBJKRL010000108.1:0-2590 GCA_046704745.1 Desulfocapsaceae bacterium
TATCTTGCCGCAGCCGGGATTGCCAAAAGAGCCATGGCGGAAAATCGGCCGATTTTGGACGTAGCCCTTGAGGAAACGGATTTGACACGGGATGAACTCCTAGAGTTGCTCGATCCTAAAAGACTTGCCGAGGGCGAAAAAAAATAAACAAGGAATTTGCTCAACTCAAATTTAGCCGTTACAGGCGGGCATCGATTTTCTGGTGCAGTGTGTCCCATGAAAGGATTTTTGCATCGGCTGTCATAAGTGTTGCTCCATTTTCAATTGCTGTCGCAACAATCATGCGATCTGCAGGATCACCATGGAATTTCTGCAGTTGACCGGCACGTATGGCGGTAGTGGCTAGCAATGGGAATTCAAGCAGGCCGGCATGCAGCAGATCAGACCGCCATACATCAAGTTCCGTTTGCATAGCCAAACGTTGTTTCTCGATCAGCATGGCTACCTCCCAAAAACTTATTGTTGCCACCCCAAGCTGACCAGCAGAGAGAGATTCGTTAATTGCCTGTAGTGCCATGCTGCCCAACCGTGGGTTTCCTTCATCTAGCCAGACGAGGACATGGGTATCAAGAAGCAGCACTATTCCGCACTCCAGACAACATCAACCGGTGCTATAAGGTCGTCTTCACTCTGTATCCTTCCCTTATGAAGGCCGAAGAGCGTTGCAGGCCGGGTTCGATACGGTTTGAGAATGGAAACAGGGATACCGTTTTTGGTAATCACTATTTCCTCTCCTGTCTGGTTGACCTCATCCATGATATGTAGACATTTTGCTTTAAATTCCGAAGCCTTGACTGTATGCATATCCTTCTCCTTTAGAAATATTGACTATAAATAACTGAATGATTATAGTCATGACCATGGTGGTATGCAAGTGGTTTCCGTTCGCTTGGCATTTATATTCCCTTGCCACTAATATCGTATCCAGTCGAAGGTCAGTTAAATTTTTTGGCATAAATTGTTATTGTGCCATGATTTTTAGAGATTTCTTCAACGAAAAATCCTAGAAGACCCAGTGGAATCCAAAGCCAACTTGTTAAAATTTGAATCAATAAAGCTTTTTTATTAACAGAATGCAGTGGTTTTCCTCCTTGCAATAAACGAAAAAAAGCATTTGTTGATTTTGGAGTAAAAAGGTTGGCGATGCTTTGCATCCACCCGAACAGGTTTTGTATCCTGTCACCTGCTTTTATTTCAATAATCTTATAATTATGTTGTTTAAGAAGGGCTATAAGACCTTTTCTGCTGAAATGACAAAGGTGACGGGGGACATCAAGATGAAACCAAGTCGGCAGATTAAGACGTGCCTGGAAACTTGATACATTGGGAACACTGATACAAAGGGTTCCCCCAGGACTGAGGCAGGGGCTGCCCGCTTCAAACTTTCGACTGGGTCAGGAAAATGCTCAAGGACATGCCAGAATATAATGAGATGGAAAAAATCAGGTGAAAAGGGCCATTCAATTTCATCTTCTTCATTGAAAGCATACACCTTGATTTCATGATTGTTGAGAATCCAATCGGCGGCATCGGCGGATTCTAAACAGTAGACATCAGCTCCCAACTTTTTCAGTTCCTTCAGGATATATCCGCGTCCGCAACCGACTTCCAACACTTGTCTGCCTTGGAAATTGTTATTCAAGAATTTAGCATTTTTTATATGATTAAATCGGAATAATTTTTCAATTATGGTCGAAAATTTCCCGGCTTCTGAATTATAATAGTCTTCACCGTAATAATTCTTATCGCAATTAGAGTGAGATAAGTGCGTAAAAACATCCACAATGTTTGCACATCAACAGTTCAAATATCTCCCCACTGATATAGTCTATGCAAGGTGTGGACGTAAAATATACCTTTTCCGAACCGCACAACTGACATTTTACAAATGGCTTTTGTTCGTTTTGTTTCACATTATTTCCCGGAAATAGTTTGTTGCAGTTCCGTTTTAGACAAATATATGAATGAACTTAATCGTGAAAGTCCATGATTTCATTGTTTTTTGGATTTCATCAAGGTATCCAAATTTTTCTGCGCAGTAGCGTCGTGAGGTGAGATGGCAAGTGCCTTTCTAAAGCAAAAGAGAGCTTTTTCATAATTACCGATACGGGAAAAGACAGCACCCAATCCGTTGTAAGCCTGTGCAGACTTCGTGTCGATCTTAAGAGCGGCCAGATATGACTCCGATGCATTTTTATAGTTGTCTTTGCGAAAGTACTTGTTTCCAAGGTTGTTGTAGGCTTCAACAAGATTCCGTTTGGCCGAAGTATCTGCAGGTTGCATGGCAAGGGCTTTTTTGAAGGAAGATATGGCCTCAATGTCCATTCCTCGCCGGATATACACACCGCCCAGTCCATTTAAAGCGTGAACGGAGTCTGGTTTGATTGCAAGTGCTTTGTGATATTTTTCTTCAGCTTTTTCGTAATTGCCTTGCCTGAAATAAAGATTGCCGAGATTACAATAAGCATCAATATTGAAGGGATTTATTGATAATGTTTTTCGGTAGTTTTTCTCAGCCAGGTTATACTCGTGACGTGATGCCTGGATGACACCAAGATTCAGGTAGGCTAAGGAAAACATGGGGTTGATT
>JBJKRL010000109.1:0-20731 GCA_046704745.1 Desulfocapsaceae bacterium
TCCAGGAGTCAGAATTCATGAGAAAACCCTTTAAAATCAAGTAATCTGGATTCTGGCTCCTGGCTCCTGAATTCTTTCCAGCAGACAACTTGTCTGTTGATCACCTCGAAATTGCAACAAAAATACCAAGCCGGAAAGTTGAATTATAAATTTTATTCCGATACAAGAAGATCGTTCTCCATTGAGAGAGATTATGCCGCAAGATGGATCAAGACCTACGGCAAGGGATTACAGTGGCGGCCATGGATTATTCCTCTGCGCCATGCGACCCGACTACGCGCGGTATACAATACTCGAACTCGAAGGTTTGCAGAAATGCCGCATGGTTTTGCCTGTAAATCAGGGCCGGAGACAGACCGTGCCCTGAAGAGTATGACAGGTTTTGCGCAGAGGCAAATTGCAAAAAGCTCACAGGCCTCTTCTTAAATATTCTTTGCCAATTCAATTTGGAATTGAAACTCCTGCTTCTCCCCGTTATCTTTTCGGCCCCGGCGAATCAATCACGGACGGATTTCATGCAGACGGCGGCTCCCGCCATGATAAGCACGCAGGACATCCAGATCGCAGGCCCCGGCATCACCTTCAGGTACAGGCAGTTGACAAGGGTGGATGATAACGGCAGAAACATGGAAACAATTCCGAGAAAGACAATCTTTCCCTTTTGGGTCGCCATCGCCCAAAGAAGATAGGCGATGAGCCACGGAAAAAGCGAGAGGTATAAAAGCGCCGCCAGTGAGTAAGGCGTCCAGACGGATGTTTCCTGAAAAAACGGTTTTGCAGCAAACATCAAAACTCCCGACAGCAGAAATACAGGAGGAACGAGGAGATGGCCCTCCGAGATATTTGATTTTTCCATCCACATTTTATTGAGAACGGAGTAAAGCCCCCAGGCAATGGCCCCTCCCAGCGCCAGGAGATACGGTGCCGGACCTGCCCCCGTGGCTGTCAGAATTTTCGACCAGGAGACGTCCAAATGCTGATTTGCGGCAAAATAGGCCCCCAAAAAAGATATAACCAGGCCCAGGCCGAGGGAAAGAACGTTGGCCTTTCGTTTAAGTACCAACACGGCAAAAATCAACATAAGCGACGGCCACAGGTAGTTGATGAGGGTGACTCCAAGCACCTGCATACGCGTAGTGGCCAGACCTATGGCCAGGTAAAGCAGAATGTTGTACAGGACAAAGAGGCCGCCGCAGACAGCCGTATACCCGCGCGGCAATGCTGCGAGATTCCGTAATCTGTCACGATTCGCCCCAAGATAGACCAGCCCCAGCGCTCCACCTATGATATAGGAGTAACTACCGGCCGTGAATGTCCCCACCTGCTCGGACAGGACACGCGCGGAGGCGACGGTGGTGCTCCACAATACCAGAGCGACAACGCCCAAAAATGATCTCTGCCATTGGCCGCTCGATGCCGAATCCGTCATATTTTTTTACTCTTTCTCATTCTCTGTTGTGCCCTGTCAGCCTTGTTTATAGATCGTCATAAACAACCTTTTAAAGGAAAAAGGAACCATCCCGTTTTTCTGGGGCTTGTAGACAACGGCAATTTCTTTTTTAAGGCTCTTTTCAAATTCTCTGATTTTGCCTTCATCTACGATGGAGTCAAGATAGGGTCTGATCCTCGTTGATTTCATCATTTCGTAAATTTCCAGGCTTGATTCCATCACATGATAATAGCTTGTCACCCAGACATCGAATCTCCTTGAAAGCGAGCTCAAAATTTCCATATAGGTTTCCACGGGATTGTAATGCAGGAAAGCCTCTATTCTGAAATCGTTATTCAGACGGAGTCTTTCATAACATTTCTCGATGGCCTGGGCAATGGGCATTTCAGAAGAAAGCGGTACCTGGATCGCCAGAGCTCCTCCGGGTTTGACCATTCGAAAGAGGGCCGGAATCAGATTCGCGTGATCGGGAATCCAATGAATGACGGCATTGCTGAACACCAAATCAAACGTCTCATTGCCGCCAAGATCTTGTGCATCGGCTACGCGCCACTCCACGTTGGGAAGTCGTTTTCCGGCCGATTTGATCATCGCCGCCGATGAGTCGATCCCCGTCATGTGCGCATCGGGCCAGCGACGAACCAACACCTCGGTACTGTTTCCGGGCCCGCAGCCGATATCGACGATTCGATCCGGTTCTCTCAAAGTTATGCGATTCACAAGATCGACGGTGGGCTGTATTCTCTCATTTCCAAACCGGAGATAAAGACTTGGATTCCAGTCGTTCTGTTTTCTTTGCATGACTTCTCCTTTTGGCTGGATGCTTCTATCCCGTTTTTCGTGTGAAAATGAAAATCGGCGCATTTTCCCCTCCCACACGAAACAGGTTAGACAAGCCATAAGGAAATTTGCCCCCGTATTTCACCCGTCTCTTAGGAGGGTATGGAGAGACCAGCCTGGTCACAACCTGCTCTTGGTTTGTCGTCTGCCGACCAATTCATGTAAAATTCGAGAACCTTCCGGACTAAGTCCCAAACTGTCAAGCTCCCGATCCAGCTGTTTCGGGCTCCCGTATCCTCCAAGATAACTGTTGATGCGGGTGACGGCTGTGGAATCGATGAAGTTTTTCTCTTCAGGGTATATCCGGGACAATTCCCTCATCAAGTTGTGATACTGTTTCAAGGAATATTTTTGATGATAGTCCTCAGCCAGGTAGAACTTGCGAAGCGGCAGTACCTGGGTGCGGATCTTTCCGATCCTTTGTTGGGCTGCCAGCGAGGCCATGGCTATTTGCTTTTGCTGTTCATTCTCGTAAAAGATGACATGCATGTATTGTCGTGACCAGTTCCTGTCGGTGGGATCGTGACTGCTCCAAAAGATATTCAGAAGTTGGTTGTACGATATCTTCTGTGGATCAAAATCCACCTGCACCGTCTCCGTATGATCACCCAGATTTCTGTAAGTCGGATTTTCCAACTGCCCTCCAGCGTAGCCTACCCGGGTCCTGATGACGCCTTCCACAATCCCGAACCGGGACTCGATGCCCCAAAATCAGCCCAACCCGAAGGCCGCTGTCTCAAATACCGGTGGCGCAGACCCATCCAAAGCCGGGATAGCGGACAGGACGGTTTCCGTATCATGTTCATAGTTCATGGGATCCTCTCTCGATATGAATTTTGTATCGCTTGTAGACTCCAGTTTGGGGGTCCACCCCCACAAAAGGAGAATGGCAACCAGAAGAGTTCCGAGGCCAATTAAGGTCTTTAATTTTATGTTGCCCATCGATTGCTCTCCTGTTTATAGAAATGCCGTTCCTATAAACATACAATAACGATGATTTTGGCACGTTCTGTAAAGATTAGATAAAGAATGGAAGGTGGCGGTTGCGAATGGTTCAGGGGGAAAAGCTCTGGGGATTTTCACAGTAGCGAATCAGTTTATTTAATCACTTATTTCAATGTCTTACATAATTAGCCGTCGGGGCAATAAATTAAAAGGGAATCTGATTGCCACTGATGTTCAGGTAACTGATCCAGAGAGAGAACCGTTCGTTTCTCGGGACGCCATAAACCCTTCCCTTGGGGCTTTAATCGATACCGAGATAGGCCTTTTGCACCGTCTCATTATTTTTTAGATTCGCAGCAGAGTCGCTGATTACAATCTTACCGTTTTGGATGACATAGCCTCGATGGGCGATGGACAGGGCTATCAGGGCATTCTGTTCGACCAGGAGTATCGTGGTCCCCTTTTTATTTAATTCCTTGATAATTTCAAAGATCAGCTCCACCAGGACCGGGGCAAGGCCCATGGAGGGTTCGTCGAGCATCAGGACCCGGGGGTTCATCATCAATCCTCGGGCTATGGCAAGCATCTGCTGTTCACCGCCGGACAGGGTGCCGCCGTGTTGGGTGGCCCTTTCCTTGAGGCGCGGGAACGTCTCGAAACTGTACTCCATCCGGCGGTCGATCTCCCCCTGGTCCTTAACGGTAAAGGCCCCCATTTCCAGATTTTCCAAAACAGTCAGATTGGGGAAGATCCCCCGGCCTTCCGGGACATGGCCAAGACCGGCCAGGACGATGTTGTGCGGCTTCATGTGGGAGATGTCCTTGCCTTCCAGCACAACTTTCCCTTTTTTGGGATGAATCATGCCGGAGATGGTGCGTAAGGTGGTGCTCTTTCCGGCACCGTTGGACCCGATCAGGGTTACGATTTCACCCTGGTTCACTTCTACGGAGACACCTTTCAACGCATGGATATGACCGTAAAAACTATGAATTTCCTGCAGGGATAAGAGGCTCATTTAACCTTCTCCTCATGTTGGCCGGCGACTGCCCCGCGGCCGAGATAAGCCTCGATGACGCGTGCATCGGAGCGGATTTCTGCAGGAGTTCCTTCGGCGATCTTTTCACCATGGTCCATCACACAGATCATCTCGGAGATATTCATCACGACCCGCATATCATGTTCAATGAGCAGAATGGTAATGCCCTTTTCATCCCGAATCCGTCTGAAGAGACGGGTGACGTCCTCGGTTTCCTGCGGATTCATTCCGGCCGCAGGTTCGTCCAGCAGCAGCATCATCGGATCGGCGGCCAGGGCCCGGGCGATTTCCAGCCGACGCTGGCCACCATAGGGCAGGTTCTTCGCCAGTTCGTTGCCGATCCCTTTCAGACCGACATAATGCATCAACTCCTCTGCCCTCTTCTCCGAGCCCTTTTCCTCCTTGGTAAAGAACGGCAGATGAAGAAGGGTCTGCAACGGGGATTGTTTCAGGTGGATATGCATACCCACCAGGATATTTTCGATGACCGTCATGTTGGCGAACAGCCGGATGTTCTGAAAGGTCCTGGAGATGCCGCGACGGGCAACCTGGTCAGGCCGCAGTGAGTGCAGGGGTTTGCCGTTGAACGTAATCTTGCCTTCTTCGGGATGGTAGATGCCGGTCATGGTGTTAAAAAAGGTGGTCTTCCCGGCACCGTTGGGGCCGATAATGCTGACGATTTTTCCCTGTTCGAGATTGAAGTTGACCTTGTTGACGGCGGTCAGACCGCCGAAGCGCTTGACCACATTGATGGTTTCTAAGAGTGCCATGGCGTTCCCCGTCTCATTCCACGTTTTCCGATGCATCAACCGTTAGTTCGCGCTTTCGACGCTTGGACGGGATCAGGCCCTCTGGTCGGAAGATCATCATCAGGATCAAGATCAGTGCGAACAGCATGCGTTGGTATTTGGCGGGGTCAAGCTGGGTGGACAGATTGGCCCAGGCAAAATGAATGATCGGGATGACCGCGTCGCTCTGACGAAGCTGGTTGAGATAGAGAGAGAGGCCTTGCAGGACCTGAAGGTTTAAAATGGTAACAGTGGCTGCTCCCAGGATCACTCCGGGGATACTTCCGGAACCGCCGAGAATCACCATGGACAATACGCCGATGGACTGCATGAACGAGAACGATTCCGGGCTGATAAAGGTTCGGCTGCCGGCCAGCAGCACCCCCATTACCCCGGCGAACGAGGCCCCGACGGCAAAGGCCGCCAGTTTCATTTTGACCAATGGAACACCCATGGCGATGGCTGCGGTTTCGTCTTCCCGGATGGCTGTCCAGGCCCGGCCGATCTTGGAATCATCAAGGCGCCGGGTCACAAAAACGATGACAACGATCACCACCAGGGCAAAAAAATAAAACATGACATTATACATATCCGCCGGACTGACCGTGTGTCCGACAATTTTGCTGAACAGGGCATTAAAGCTATCCACGGCAAAATGCGGCATGGTCGGCCGTTGGATCGGTGTGATGCCCTGCGGACCGTTGGTGAAATTCAGGGGCTTATCCAGATTGTTGGCGAGAACACGGATGACCTCGCCGAAACCGAGCGTCACAATGGCCAGATAGTCACCGCGCAGCCGAAGGACCGGGGTGCCGAGCAGGATGCCGGTCAGAGCCGCCACCAGGATGGCAATAAAGATAAAGAGGTAAAAGGTATCACCCGGCAACAAAAAAGGCAGATTCGACGGTTGGGTCCCCGGTGCGTAATGGAGTACATAGAACTGTTGGGAACCGAAAAAGGCCCAAAGATAGGCGCCGACGGCATAGAAGGCTACATAGCCGAGGTCGAGCAGGCCGGCAAAGCCGACCACGATATTCAATCCCAGAGCCAGGGCGGAAAAGACGCTGATCTGGAAGATGACTTCAAGATAGAAGATATTCCGAACCCCCACCACAGGAAGGATTAGCAAGATCAGGATGGCGCCGGCGGCAAATTTGAACACGCGGTTAGCCTTAAAGTGGTAGAGCGAAAAAAACGAGGTTATCAGAACCAGAAAGGCCAAGTTTGAACGGGGATAGAGATAGACAAGAAAGGAGCCGAGCACCAAGTGGATCAGGACGAGGATATAAGGACTCGGTCCTTGATCCAGTCTCTTCAGGATGTTCTTTAAAAATGCCGTTACCATATACTTCTCCTTACGCCTTCTGGCCTACGCTTGAACCCATGAGTCCTTGCGGACGGAAGATAAGGACCAGGATCAGGATACTGAAAGCGAAGATGTCTTTGTATTCGGTGCCGGCCGCTCCCATGGTAAAGACACCCATATACGCACCGGCATAGGTCTCCAGCATACCGAGAACGATGCCGCCGAGCAAGGCGCCTGTCATATTGCCGATTCCGCCGAGAACCGCAGCGGTAAAGGCCTTAAGGCCCGGGAAAAAACCGACGAACGGATCGATGCGGGTGAATTTCAGGGCAAACAAGACCCCGGCCGCCCCGCCCAGTAATCCTCCCACGAGAAAAGTGAGCGAGATGATGCGGTTGACATCGATACCCATCAGGCTGGCGGTGGAATGATCCTGGGCAACGGCGCGGATGGCCTTGCCGACCCGGGTGGCGTTGACCAGGTAATTGAGGCCGATCAGCATCAACACCGTCGAGACGATGACGATGATCGATTTAATCGACATCCCGAAGGTCAAATGGGCGGCACCGAGAGACATCCTGCTCAGGATCACCCAATGGTCGAAATTGCCGAAGGTCGGGATTATCCTGTTGAACTGTCCGGTTGTCAGGCTTTCGGTGAGGCGAATGGCATCTTGAAGAAAGAACGAGACGCCGATGGCCGAGATCAGCGGAACGAGACGCGAGGCATGACGGAGCGGGCGATAAGCGACGCGTTCCACGGCCACTGCCAGAGCCCCTGCGGCAATCATGCCGGCGATAATGGCCAGGGCCAGATAGGTATAGGCCATGAACAACGAGGCCTTGGACAGAATACCGTATTTGTCCAGGGCGATCAGGATTTCCACACCGACGAAGGCGCCCGTGGCGAAGATCTCGCTGTGGGCGAAGTTGATAAATTCCAGCACACCGTACACCATGGTATAGCCCAGCGCCACGGCCGCATAGACAAACCCGATAGTCAATCCGTCAACGGTGACCTGGGGCAGATTGACAAGAGTGTAGGTGAAGAGAGAGACATTCAATTTTTGCAGAATCGCATCGCCGACGGCGGTTTTATCCAGGATTAAGGCCAGGACCAGGACAATCCCCGACAGAATGACGGCGCTGCCCACGGAAAAGAGGATCATCTGGCCCAGAGGACGCATCAGCTCGCGGGTGTTGATCGATTTCAGAAGCCGTTTCATATATGAACCTGAAAAAGAAATTCTCCCGGACGCTTCGCAAGAAGGGTCCGGGAGGGATAAACCGGAAAGGATTATTTGGGCGGCGCGATATCAAGGGTCTTGACGACCGGATTGTTGTTCCATTTCGTCGGATCGGATGAGGCGACCTTCATCACGAAGTACTTGGCGACTGTCGGATCACCAATACTGTTGAAGGTAATATCACCGGTAATACCATGGTAGTTTTTGCTTGCCCTGACGGCCTTGGCCACTGCTTCGCGGCTCGGCATTTTGCCGTGGTCGGCCTTAACGGCGGCCTCGATGGCCTTCAGGCAGATGCCCATGGAGTCATAGCTCTGGGCGGCAAAGGGTTGGGGTGCCGCATTGTATTTGGCCTGAAAATCCTTGATGAATTTGGCAGTTCCGGGATAGGCGGAGGCAGGACCGGAGACGGTCGAATAGAAGGTTCCGTTCCCCTCCATCAAGGCCTTGCCGCCGATCTTGGCCGCATCTGAGGAATCGTAGCCGTCGTCGCTTAAAAACATCCCGGTATAACCCCGCTCACGGGCCTGCTTGAACAGGACTGAAGCCTGGGGATACATCCCGCCGAAATAGACGAGGTCGGGATTGCCGGCAAGGATCGGGGAGAGCAGCGGATCGAAGTTGGCCTTCTCTTCGGTGCCTTCAAAACCGATGACCTTCATTTTCAGCTCGAGTGCCCTTTTCTTGAAGAATTCAGCAATACCCTGACCGTAGGCGGTTTTATCGTGAATGATGAAAACACTTTTTACCTTATGACTGGCGGCAAATTCGGCGCCAACCACACCTTGCACGTCATCGCGACCTACGATACGGTTGACCTCCAGATAGCCGCGGGTGGTGACCTTGGGATTGGTGTTGGCAGGTGAAACGTTGCCCAGACCGGAAGTATGGTAGACCTCGGAGGATGGGATCTGGACACCGGAATTGTAGTGGCCGACGATGGCTAAGATAGCCGGATCGGAGACTATACGTTTGGCATTGGCAACACCGGTATCAGGATTGGCCTGATCATCGAAGGGCGCCAGTTCAAGTTTAAAGCCCATCTTGGTCAATGGACCACCGAGTTGTTCCATTGCCATTTCAGCGCCGCGCTTGATATCCACACCGATGACCGATTGATCGCCGGACAGTGGGGATTGGGTTGCGATTTTAATGACCTTATCGGCTGCCGAGGCGGAATTGCCTACGATCAAGCCTGCCGCGAGACATAATGATAGAACGAGCGCAATACGTTTCTTCATACCTTCCTCCTTTGAAGTAATCAGATGAACTACACACACGGACATCACCGAACTGCTTGGTAAACGCGAGATTTCTTTGAAATGATGTAACCTATTTATATCAGGAAGGTCAAGCTAAGGTTAAACGCATAAATAGCTGTCGTATTTAAGGATTGATAGAGTAATTCCATTCGCTGTGAAATTTATGCGGCGTGATTTTGATGGCGGCCATCTCGGCATCTGAAACTTGTTGGTTGTCAGGATACAAATTTTCATCCGGTTCGGTCCTGTTGCTCACCCCGGCGCTGGTGGTCGCTTGCCCGATCAGGTTGACGACTACCTGACGACCCTCCAGCCGGCAACCTCTATAATTTTGCGCGATCTGGCAAAACATGCGATGATCGATTTTATTCCACTTGCTGGTTCCCGGTGGGAAATGGCACACATGGATCCCAAGTCCCAGACCTGTAGCCAGCTCCTGAAGCACCTTTCTCCATAAACGGACCCGGGTCTCATTGCTCCCCCCGCCATCTGCTGTGACCAACAGGCGAGTGGCTTTCGGGTAGCGCAGGCAGCCCATTTCCCGCCACCAGCGCCGGATGCTTTCAGCTGCGAATTCGGCGGTATCGTGATCGATACCTACGCTCACCCATCCTTCATTTACAGCAATATCTAACACACCACAGGGCGTGCCTTCGCCAAGTTCTTTGTCGATGATGCCATAAACATTGACTCCCTCCGGACGGTCTTGGGGATGCCACTCTCGTCCGATGTCGGTGAGGTTGCCGACCAGTTCCTTCTTTTTCACATCAATGCTGATGACTGGTTCCCCACAGGCATGAAAGGCCTTCACCGAGATGTTGATATGCTCGAACTGCCTGTCACGGTCCCCATGCTTACCTCCTTCACGTGTTTTACGAACAGCTTGAAGGCTGTAACCGATGCTTTTGAGCAGTTTTGCGACGGATCTTGTGCTGATTCGGTAGCCGCTGGCCTGAAGTTCGCCGGCCAGTTTTTCAGTGCTTTTGCTTGTCCAACGCAGGGGTGACATGGAGTCACCATGCGTCGCGCAATCAACCAGCCTCTCCAGTTCAACTGCTAAATTCGGATTACTTGCCAGCAACGTCTTGCGCCCTCCACCTGGTCTCCTTCTACGAACTGCAGAGAGTATAACGGTTTCACTGTCCTCTGCTTCCTGGGTTCGCAATTCCAAGAGGCATCTCTCAACGCTGCGACGTGATAGACCGCAGGCCGAGGCCACCGTTTTGATCCCTCCGTGTCCAAGACTTCTCGCTTCGGCTGCAATCCAAAGCCGTAAACACCGCTCATCGAGCAGAGGCAGCAAGACCTTGTATTTCTCTCTTAGCCGTTCTGTTTCAAAAATGCGCATATTTTGACACCTCTGACTCATATTTGACTCTTATTTATGCGCGTCTCTATCGGCAACATAGGTTCCCGATTTTATATGCTTGTTCTCTTCGCAGCCGTTTCCCATGACCGGCATCCCGACGATCCCGGCATCAACGATCTGTCTTTTCATGACCCTGAATCCATGGTCATGAACAAAGGCTTAAAACCGGTCAAGCAATATCCCAATCACAAACGGTCATGTCGATGCGGTGAAGGCATATGTCAAAATCGAGAAATCCAAACTGTTTATTACTGTGTTCCCTGGAATGAGGTTTTTATCTGAATTGTTCTCGATATATTAGCATACCCTAATATTTTTACATTGGTAAAATGAAATATTCCGGTAAAAATTTTGAGCATACCGCGGAGTTTGAGCGAAAAGATCTTTTTGCAAGTGGCTCAATGGCATACAAATAAGCACAGGTATCAACAAGGGGGAGTATTACAGCCAGGCTCTCGCCTGTTGGCTGTGGAACAGGCTTGACTTATGGGTGATATATCTTGTAGCAAATAGCTATTTGTCAAGGCCCCCCGCTTCTTCCAGTCGTCCCGCACGAAACAGCCTGCAAAAGTCAAAAGAAGATTTTCCCCCTTATCCACAGAAGCCCTCTTAACCAGACGGCTGGGCTTCCCCTTCTTCAGGGATCGAGACAGGAGTCGTGGGTTTTTTCGAAGCGGGCGATGTCGGCTTCGTGAGTCAGGCTGATATCGATGTCATCCAGGCCTTTAAGCAGCCGCTCTCTGCCTGCCGAATCGATTTCAAAGCCAAACGAAATTTCATTGGGCGTATGAAGGGTGGTTTTTTGGGTGATCAGGTCAACGGTCGCCTGCAATCCGACCACTTGATCGACCAAGGTGAAGATGTGATTGACCTCGTCTTCACTCAGTTCGATAGCAAGCAACCCGTTTTTTACGCAATTGTTTCTGAAGATATCGGCAAAAGCGGGAACCCGTTCACCGCGAATTTGCTTCCACGGTGCGATAATCACCCGGTAGCCGTCCTGAAGCAAAGCCCAGACAGCGTGTTCGCGGCTGGAACCGCAACCGAAATTGTTGCGCGCCACCAGGATGGATCGCCCCGCGAAGCGTTGTGCATTCAGCTCAAAATCCGATGCCGGGTTGCCGTCGGCATCGTAGCGCCAGTCGAAAAAGGCGCTTGGACCGTATCCCGACCGGAGGATGGATTTGAGGAACTGTTTGGGTATGATCTGGTCTGTATCGACATTGGACCGGTCCAGCGTGGCCATGATTCCGGTATGGGTTGTAAATGCTTCCATTATGCACCTCCCGGATGCGGATCCGGTTACTTCCTCCAGAACCGGATGTCGACAAACTTGCCTTCCACGGCTGCTGCGGCGGCCATCTGGGGACTCACCAGGTGGGTCCGTCCGCCTTTGCCCTGGCGGCCTTCAAAATTGCGGTTAGAGGTGGAAGCGCATCGCTGTCTGGCCAAGAGCTGATCAGGGTTCATGCCCAGGCACATGCTGCATCCGGAATAGCGCCATTCGGCTCCTGCCTCCTTGAAAATTCGGTCCAGGCCTTCGCCCTCGGCCTGGATGCGCACCCGCTCCGAGCCTGGCACCACCAGCATCTTCACATGTTCGGCCTTTTTGCGTCCCTCAAGAATCCGGGCTGCCAGGCGAAGGTCTTCGATGCGGGAATTGGTGCAGCTGCCGATAAAAACCACATCCACAGCCACATCGGTCATCAGAGTGCCGGGCTTCAGGCCGATGTAGTCCAATGCCTTTTCCGCATCGGCCCTAGTGTACCCCTCTGCTTGATCGGGACCCGGAACGGGTTGATCGATACCGATGACCATCCCCGGGTTCGTTCCCCAGGTGATCTGGGGCGCCAGGTCATCTACCTGAAGGGTGATTGTGCGATCGAAACGGGCATCAGGATCGCTGGGGAGGGTTTTCCAGCGGGCAATGGCTTGCTCCAATTTTTCGCCTTTGGGCGCATAGGGTCGATTCCCTGTGGCGATATACTGGAAGGTGGTATCATCCGGAGAGATCATCCCGGCCCTGGCCCCGGCTTCGATGCTCATGTTGCATATGCTCATACGCGCTTCCATGGAGAGAGCGGCCACGGCCTCACCCGTGTATTCGAGAACGTGCCCGGTGCCGCCGGCGGTCCCGATGGTACCGATCAATTTGAGAATCAGGTCCTTGGAAAAGATTCCGGGGCCCGGCCGCCCCGCAAATTCGACTTTACAGGTTTTGGGTTTGGGTTGCACCAGGGTCTGCGTCACCAGCACATGCTCCACCTCGGAAGTGCCGATCCCGAAGGCCAGGGCGCCAAAAGCACCGTGAGTCGATGTATGGGAATCACCGCAGACAATGGTCAAGCCGGGAAGGGTCAAACCGAGTTCAGGACCAATGACATGTACGATGCCCTGATGCCTATGCCCCAGACCGAAAAGTGGCACATGAAAGGAGGTGCTGTTGGTCTCCAAGGCGTCTACCTGGGCTTTGGAAAGCGGATCCTTGATCGTGAGGCGGTCCGCGGTGGTGGGGACGTTATGGTCCATGGTGGCAAAGGTGAGATCCGGACGGCGCACTTTGCGTCCGGCCAACCGCAGCCCCTCAAAGGCCTGGGGGCTGGTCACCTCATGGACCAGATGGCGGTCGATGTAGAGCATGGTGAAACCGTTGGGCAGTTTTTTAACGACGTGAGAGGACCAGATCTTATCGAATAATGTTTTTCCCATGCCTATCTCTCCCAGGTTTTGTTCCGGATTACCGATGAGACCGAAGGACATCCGCCCATATTCCTCATGAACATCGTGTTGCACAACAGGTGATATATCAATCTAAGGTCGCCGGCACCTATTGTAAAAATTTATCAAAAAGGTCAAACGAAGATTTGCCCCCTACTCGACCTCAGCTTCCATGATTATGGCATACAACCCATACACCTGATTATTCTCACCGCTGGTCATTGGAACCGTTGTGAGCCGGGCATCACGGTACATTGCGAAAACGCTCCCGCAAATACTCTTCCAGTGAATCCGCAATTTCCGGATGTTCCAAGGCAAAGGCGATGTTGGCCATTTGAAAACCGGCCTTGTCGCCGCAATCAAACCTGGTGCCCTCGAACCTAAAACTGAAAATCGGCTGCTCTTTCATTAATGCCACCATAGCGTCGGTTACCTGGACCTCGCCTTCCGCTCCCTTGGCCTGCTTACCCAGAAGATCAAAAATCCTTGGGGTGAAAATATAGCGGCCGATGGCGGCGAGGTTGGAGGGTGCCTGGTCCGGCGCCGGTTTTTCCACCATGGAGAGGATTCGCGCCGTGCCGTTATAGCCAGGTTCCGCTTCCAGAATACCGTACCTGCCGGTATCTTCCCTCGGAACCTCTATGGCTGCCACCATACTGGCTCGCAACCGGTCGAACTCCTTAATCATCTGATAAAGGACAGGCACTTCGCTTTTGATCAGGTCATCGGCCAGGAGGACGGCGAAAGGTTCATCGCCGACGATATCACGGGCACACCAAATGGCGTGCCCCAGACCGATCGGCTCGCTTTGGCGGGTATAAACAATGGTGCCCGATTTAGGGACTATGGATTCGATCGTTTTGAGCAGCTCGTCTTTGCCTCGCCTTCTGAGTGTATCCTCAAGCTCGTAATTGCGATCGAAATGATTTTCCAAAGCGCTCTTGCCACTGCCGGTCACAAAAATCACTTTCTCTATTCCTGAGGCAAGCGCCTCTTCCACGGCGTACTGGATAAGGGGTTTATCAACCACCGGCAGCATCTCTTTAGGCATGGCTTTCGTCGCCGGCAGAAAACGGGTGCCGAGTCCGGCTACGGGAAATATGGCTTTGTTGATTCGCATTGTATTCAATTCCCTATGATGGTTTTGGTATCTGAGCCTTGTCCGAAGGCACTGGAGCTCCGTCGGTGGGCCGGCTTCCAGTGTGGAGTTATCTCGTAAGCCTCTCTTGAAGCATGATGGTGTGCAGTAGATGTTTAATTATAGGACCGGAGCATACGGTTTTCAAGGCCGGCTGAAAGTGCATGGAGGTCAGTGTTGCATCAGTATTGCAGCAAAAATATACGGATAACCGGAACACCGGACCTTATCAACTTTGTTCACATTCAATCCCGGCAAATCTATAAAGTGTAAGGAGATGCTCAGGGAAAATGAGGGGAAGCCCGAACTTTCAACCTAATGGTTCCAGGGATATGCAAGGTTGAATGTCATCGGCGGCATTTTCATTCGATAGTGTGTGTTGACGCTTCCCGATCGGTGGCGGATTCCATTGATACAACCAGGTTTCGGTCAGCGGCGCGATCCCTAGCCGTTTAATTGGTTTTCGCGGATAGATGGCTGCGTCCACCTGCATGATAAGAGTTGCGCCGGGCGTAATGTCAAACCGGGAAGCGACTCTTTTCATCATGGTCCGAGTGTTATTTTTAGCGTTTTCTTGGTGTAACCCAGTCAGGCCGACGGTTGGATACCTTGAATCATATCTAGTATAGATAATCACGGTTTTGTTTAATACGACCGTCTCTATATACCCAACCGTGAATTTTAACGTGAGGATCTGCACCACATGTGGCCGTAGCGGTTGTCATTTATCGTGGGCGGGTGCCGGTCAGGCTGGACTGGTATCTTTTCACCCGGTTTTCTCTTATCGATACCCCAATATTTTCCGATGCGTGCAGCGTATCAATACTTAATATTTAAGATACGACCGGAAGCAAAGATGACTGAGGAAATATGATTGTAAAAATCAGCATGCTAAGGTAATTTTTGAACACGAGACTCCTTAACGTGCTGTAGAGGAAACCGATGAGCCCCCAGCTCTTAACCGTAAAAAAACCGATATATAACTATCCTTTCATTCCGTTAGCCTACTCATGAAAATCAGATCCACAGGTCGCCGTCCAGCGGGTATGGGCCCGACCAACACCACCTCTCCCGGCAAGGCTGCCAAGGCATACGCTGACATCTCGGAAGCTTCCCCTCGGAATATTACCGACACCACCACGATCATGGGGATTCCTGAGGCGGAATTAACGCCCAAGGTACGTGAGGCTATCTTGACTTTAATGCAAGAGGTGGACAACTTACGTCGCTCCTTGGATGGAATGAGCAAGCGTTTAGCCGCAGCTGAACAACTTGCCGATCAGGACTCTTTGCTTCCAATTTATAACCGCAGGGCATTTGTACGGGAACTGACAAAGATACAAGCCTCCGTCGAGAGGTATAACAGCGATGCCTGCCTGGTATATATCGATCTTGATGGTTTTAAGGATATCAATGATACCTATGGACATACTGCTGGAGACCATGTGTTACATGAATATTCTCAAAGGCTGGTGGAGAGTGTGCGTGAATCTGATATTGTTGGCCGGCTGGGCGGAGACGAGTTTGGCTTGATCTTGCCTCACACCAATCAAAATGCCGCCGCTCTCCTGGTAAACCGCCTGCCCCAGGAGCTCAAAGATAATCCTATTTCATGGAATGAAACGACTCTCAGTCTCAGTATGTCCTTTGGTATCGTGACAATAGAGTCAGATACAGATGTGCATGATACCTTGGCCATGGCTGACAACAAAATGTATCAGCAAAAGAGAAATGTGAAGAAGCAATAAAAACAGAGACATTTCAATACATTTCTATTGTTCGCCGATGTAGAATGGCCTGAACCGGTTTTCGCTTTTTTGCAGGGCGGCTCCGATGAGTTGCAGCATTCGTTCCTTGGCAGCCGGTAGCCGACCTTCAATATTGATGTAATTGGTATAGTGGTCGCTGGTCAGATATGAGTTCACTTCCAGGCGCTTGATGATTTCAGCAGTTTCCCGTAACACGTCATGCGGACCCAACATAACGAAAGTTCCATCCATTACATTTTGTAAGAGAGGTGTATTCTTTTTAGGGACAAACGTTCTCAATCTTATGAAATCCGGCGAGATCCGGTTAAGGACTTTGGCGGTTTCCCTCGCATGCTGGTGTGTCCGTTCCTTGCCGCCGATGCCGAGAATAACATAAAGGCTGAGTTCAATCCCGGCGTCCATGACGTACTTACCGGCCGCAATTTGCTTTTCACTGTCAGTTCCTTTTTTGATAAGGCCCAAGATCTCATCGTCGCCTGATTCAAGACCGACGTGTATCCGGGAGAGGCCGGCTTTTGCCAGTTTCTTCATTCCTTCAGACCCTTTTCCGGCGATATATTGAGAAGAGCCGTAGACTGTTATGCGTTCGAGATGGGGGAAGAGATCTCTTGCATACCGGCAGATTTCACATAACTCATCAGTCTTCATGGCGATGGTATTGCCGGCAGGGAAGAAAAGGGTCCGGACGTGCTCACCATATTGGTCGGCCGCTTCATCCATGTCTTCCTTGATATCTTCGACCGGGCGAACTTTATATTTGATTCCATCTTTATACACCATGCAAAATGTACAGCAGTTATTGGGACAGCCGACGGTTGCCTGTATTAAAAGGGAGTCGGCTTCGCTGGGGGGTCTATAGATTGGACCTTCGTATCGCATCTTATATCTTCTGCCTGTTCTTGGTGGATTCGTTATATATCGGCCATCAGAGATTTTGTCACAAGTGGACTGATTTCGCTCAAATAGTACTTTTTTTACCAACGTTCCCATACCGCGAGGACTTGACTTGCACACAGAAAGGTATGATTTTTTTGATTCATTGCAAAAGGAGGAAAATATGGTTTCTCTTCAAAAACGATGTTTGCAACGGCCCCGTTTAAAACGAAGAAATTTCGCTTCGAGCGCCGTGTTTTGCTTCTTTCTGATTCCGCTGTTTATGGTCGGATGCACCGCGGGACAATATGGCCACCTGCGAATGGACTCCCATGTGACCCGGATGTTCGATACCGGCAGTGTTCCAGGATCGTTTCGCTATTATACGATTGGCCGGAACGACCTGCCTTATGCCATCGTCGGGATCGTGCCAGGCTATCATCTTATCCCCGACTTTTGGACTCCGGTCAAACCCAACAACCCGGCTTTCACCAGCAAGGTCCGTTTCATCTGGATACCGGATGAAACCTGGGACCGTTACGAAAATGGTGAGGGCGCCTGGATACTCGACGCCCGGGGCGATAAAATCGGAATATGGTATTCCGCGTATCCACATACTGTCATTAAGGTGTTGTCGGACCACCGCGTCGTAATCTTTTCCCCGTATACCCCATCCAATGGCTTCGACCAAAGACAATGAGGTCTACATAGAACAAATGGGAGGGGAAAGGAGCCTTGTTGCCCAGAACAATAACACTGCACAGAGTCCCTGGAGACTACAGTCCTGCTTGTCTGGGCATGATACCTTTTCTTCTGATCAACTCAATTATTTAAGGATGTTCCTCTATGTCCTATGGTTGGGCGATGTGCTTGATCCAGCTGATGATTTTGCCGGCAGAAACCTGTGGAGCGGTTTTATGCGTTGAATCCGGTTGATAGAGCCGGGTATCTGGATTTTTCGGTAACTCCTTATATAAAGGTATATTTTCTTTGCGTAATCCCGGGTAATCGCGTTGAGCTACAATCCAGAGTACAGGCAGGTCCGGAGGCAATTTGCGCACGGAAAGATACAGATTCATTGCGCCATCCGGATTATACCAGGAATAGTAAGCCTCCGCACTTGTATGCAGGTACGTAACGCCCCGACTGCCTTCATAATCCTTGAATTCTGAATCATTATTACCATTCCCTGCGTCGATCATTTGTTTTGCCTTTGCCACTGCATCGCCCACCTTTTTTCTGAACATCTCGGCACTCGCACTCCCGCCGGGCGTAATGGCGATCAATCCATCCAGTTTATGGGTGGTTGCATAATAGATTGCAAATACACCGCCTTTACTGTGGCCGGCGAGGAATAACTTGGTAGCACCTTCGGCTTTCAGTTTGGTGAATGCGCTGTCAACCTGTTTGACGGCCGATAGCACATCTTTATCGTAATGCCTGGAGATCGAAAAGGGCATTTCCGGGTGAACCACCAGAATATTGTTTGACGCCAGTTCATACCGCAGCGGCTCGATAATCGCATTGGGTTTGCCATTGCCATGTAAAAGTACCACGCCTATTTGAGTTTCGGAGGCCTGTGAGTAAGAGCTGAATGCCAAAAGGGCGACGGCCAGGGAAGTAAATAGGATCTTTTTTAAGGAAATCATCTCTTATCCTCCCTTAATTTTAGATTTTCCGGGTGCATGATCAGATATGAGGTGTGGGCTTTTGTCCATGCACCAAATACCCATTAGTCAATCCAGGTAATCGTATAGCTGCCTTGAAAAAGAGCCTTCTCGCCAGTGGGGCAGTGGCTTGCTCCTCTGCAATACCGAAAAGAAAGCTTCCAAACTATCAAAAGGAGGCGCCTGATGAGACTATATGCCTGAATCGATCCGCTTTCAAACAACCGCATGGAAATAAGAGGGGGAAAGCAATTGGTACGCGTGGAGGAGTGGACGCCCCTGCCGCTCTGTTGTTTCTCCGGGTTACTTTTTCCGCGTCACCTCATTCGGCGTGGCGTCGGGCTTGTCGGCCAATCGGGTTACCAATGCCAGGGCGCGCTGGAGTTGATTATCATTTGACGCCTTTAGCTGGCCGGCGGTCATTCCCTCTTCTGCCATGGGGATAAGAGGCATTACATTCAGCGGCAGAGCGACGACTACGTCCGGCTTTATGCCCTTGTGCCAAATGGTATGTTTGTCGGGGGTCAGCCATTCTTCGACGGCCAGAAGAAGGCTTGATCCATCGGATAGGGAAAACTCCTTGAGAACCGTGCCTGTACCGAAAGTCGTTTCGCCCACCAACTCGGCGCGGTGCGTGTCTTTGAGCGCTCCGGCGACAATTTCCGAGGCACTGGCCGTGCCTTCGTTAATGAGGCAGACCACCGGAATTTGGGGGGCAACCCCTCCGGGCTCGACTGCGATCTGTTTGATCTTGCCCCGGGAGTTCTTTTCAAGCACTACATTGCCGGTCGTCAAAAATTGGCTGGCCGTGCCGATGGCCTGATCGAGCAGGCCGCCCGGGTTGTTTCGAAGGTCAAGGATAAGCCCGTCCAACTTTTGTTTCCGGATTTGCAGGAGGACTTTCCGGAGGTCCCCGGTAACTTCCTGGCTGAAACTCGCGATGCGCACATGGGCGATTTTCGTACCCGGCAAACAATGCCAGGTTACGTTGTGAAGCGTGATCTCGGCCCGCACAATGGTTACCTCCCGCAGCTTCGATGTTGCCGGAGTAAAAATGGTCAGCGTGACCCTTGTGCCGGCGGGACCCGAGATCCGTTCAACGGCTTTATACAGGGGGAGGGTCGAGATTTCCTTGCCATTGACTTTTAAAATGATGTCACCGGGGCGCAGGCCTGCTTTCTGCGCCGGAGATCCATCGAACGGGGCCACGATTACCACGTGTCCGTCCTTACTGCGGACCTCCGCTCCAATTCCCTTGAATCGGCCTTTGACGAAGTCGTTTTCCTCCTTCATCATCCTGGGTGTCAGAAAAGTGCTGTGCCCGGTATCTCCCAAGGCATCCACCATGCCCGAGATCGAACCATATGCGAGATGGCGGGGTTTCACCGCCGGCCGGTCTACATAGAATTTGTCGATGGTGTTCCAGGCTTCGGCCATGAGGCGAAAATCCGATGTTGCATTTGATGGTATGTTCTTGACCGGAACAAAAACCGTCAATACTTGCCGATCCAGAATAATACCGGCCACGATTCCAACACCTAGGACCAGAATCAAAACTATAGCCAAGATCACCTTGCGGACAAAACTACCTGCACCTGTCTTCATCCATTCGTTCCCTGCAATGTTTTCACCTAAAATGAGCGTTTCAAATACTCTTCACATCCCTTCCTTTGATGTAAGCAGGTGCTTGCGCATGGTTTTCAAAACCGCCGTATTTAATCGAAGAAGGGTAATACTCTGAAGCGAATTGCACTTTACCTGCGGCGGTTTCACCGCGGGGGTTATGGGGACGTCTATGATTTTATGCGTTTCTCTAAATCAGTTTAAGTTGATTCTCCTTTTCTATTCTTTCGCCCCGCAAAGATAACCGGCTGATCGCGGATTGACTCATATTCAACCGCCGTCCAATTTCAATGGTTGTCATGCCAAGTTTTCTTTGAGCCCAGAAGCATAGCAAACTTCGTGCTTTTACCGTATGCGGTGATTTTCCCATCGCTAAAACATCTTCAACATCCATATCCAATACCGCAGCTACTCAATGTACCACCCATTTAAATCATGAACAAGTTTTGCCCTTAGCGGTTTCAAATGGATATATCGAACCAACTCTTTCAAATAAAGATCTTCCTGGCATAAAATCGATTTGTATCGGTTCTGAAACAGTTGCCCATGACGATTATATTTTTTATTAAACCATCCGGAATATCCGGTGAGCAGCCGCCTCATTACTATGGAAATCGGCACCTTGCCTGTTCGCAACAATAGATGAGCATGATTTGGGATCAGGGCCCATGCAAAACAATCGGTTTGTGTTTCCGGGATCA
>JBJKRL010000110.1:0-74408 GCA_046704745.1 Desulfocapsaceae bacterium
TGCCTTAAGTCCTTGATTTATTTGGTGGGCCGTCCCGGGGTCGAACCGGGGACCTGCTGATTAAGAGTCAGATGCTCTGCCAATTGAGCTAACGGCCCTGATTTTGTTGTGCCCTATGTATCACAGACAAATCGATCCGTCAAGCCGGAAGAGCACGATCCCTGTGATTACCTGGTTTTCTCATGGGTGGGGTATTTTTATGAGGATTGCGGGTTACCGGTAGTAAAGGTTGGGACTTCCCATGGTCAAGAGGGACTTGTGGAGGTTGCGCCGAAAGTCGCGCCGGTCCCAGATTCCCTGAATATGACCGCGTTTTAAGGCATTCCGCGCCGAATGGTAATCCGGTGGAATATCGATGCCGGTCGTTTCCCGGATAACCCGCGGACCAGCAAATCCGACCCGGCTGGAACGGATGGCAAACTGATAGGGCGAACAGCCTAAGAAGGAGGCCACCGGTCCGGCATAGGAGTTGTTATCGTATACGACAATGTAAAGTCCTCCGGCATCGACGTACTCCCTGACGGCCATGGTGCATTTCGGCATCTGGGTGACACCCAGCGTTCCTTCCTGGATTCTGATGCCGCCGGTAGTATGGATATAGGCGAGGAAGGGGCGCTTCTTGCGTTTTGCCAGTCCGCAGGCCTGGACGAATTTTTCACCCTCTGCCGAGCCTACCGTGCCGTTTCTGAAATCCGAGTACAGCATGGAGACGACGAGCTTGATCCCGTCGATTTCAGCAGTGAAAGTCAGGTTGCCTGATCTTTTGCCGGTCTTTTCTTTGGATTCCTGGAGTCGTTCATTAAAATCCGTGTAATTCAAAGGATTTCCAGATGATATTCTGGTGTTGAAAAATCTGATTGTACCTGGATCGAAGATGTTCTCCAAATACCATTGATATTCAAGGGGAAAGTGGTGACCGCAGGTTTCACAGACCCCGGAGAACTCGCCGTACAGATCCGGAACCCAGAGGTCTTTGCATCCGTATTTATCACTGTTCGGGCAGGTAACCGTCCGGTCGGCAGTGGCCAAGGGGCTCGTGTAGGTATCGGTCAACTCGAGAGGGTCGGAACGTTTAGCGGTGTTTTGGGCGTTTCCAATGGCAGTAATCTGTCTGAGCTGTTTCTTTTTGTTTTTGGTATCGAGAAATTGGGTGACTGCCGAGATTGGTTCTGTGAGACGTTTCAGGATAACCGAACCTTCCCCCGAGACGTCCTTTATGACCTTATGTACCTGACGTTTATGGTTTTTTAGAACATCGTAACGAATGTGATAGTAAGATTGTTCCGTCTTTTCCCGGATGAGCCTCGGTAGGAAAGTTGACGAACCCGGCGAACCGGTGAAGCCCTGGGTAGCCATGTTCCGATACTTCTTTGCCCGTTGTACCAGTAAGCGGTGGATCTCCTTTGAGTTAAGATCCCAGGGGATCTCAACATGCAGTTCATGATCTTCGGTTTTGGTCGATTTTCTGCGAAACTCCCAGGTTCTCAGCGCCCGGAAGCTCTTGGTGGACAGGACGACTTTGTCTGTAGCGCTGACCATCTCTGAGCGAATGCGGGTGAAAAAAGCGAAATCGTCCCGACGGGCTCCCAGAGGAGGTTCCTGTACAATCCGGTCAACAGTGCCGAGCTGTAGATTATCCACTGCGGTAAGCTTCAGACGTTCTGCGCAGACATCGATCAATTCTTTTGGGACTTTGGCCCCTTCTTTGACCCGTCCTTCAATGGCAGCCGCGCCCTCGGGTGAGATGACCGAATAGTAGCCGTGAGTGACCATCAACCGGTAGTCCGAGAGCCCTATGGCCTCGGCACCGCCGGAACCGCCCTCGGATATCAGCGAGATCATCGGTACCCTCAACTTGGTCATGGCAAAGATGTTGCGGGCGATCTGCTGGGCCGCGCCGGGATACTCCTCCACAGGATAGGAACCGGGGGTGAAGATGTAAAAATGGATCGGTATACCCTCTTTCTCGGCAACCTTCATGAACCTCAGGGCCTTTTCATTGCCTTCGGGCCTGCAGGATCCGCCGTTTCTGAACTCCTCACCGTGGCCGGTTTCCTGGCCGATGACCATGACAGAGGCCGTATACGGTTTTTTTCTGATCCGGCGGACAATGGTGGCCTTGGCACAGAGCATGGCCGGATCGATGTTGGCGTCGTCCTCGCCGCCCAGCTCCGTATAATCCTCGTAGACGTTTTCCAGAATATCTTTAAGGCTGAAGCGTTGGGCATTACGGACGATCCGGACCCTTTCCATGGGGGTCAGCTGCTCTTCGGCCCGCTCTTCGAGGAACGTGATGGAATCATCGAGCTTGTTGATCTGGTTGGTCAGCTGTTCTTCCGTATGATCATAGACGGTCAATTTCAGACGGTCGCAGGTTTCCTTGAAACCGTCGAGATTTCCCCAGTTGGAAAAATCCTTGATCTGGATCAGGTAATTGATCCGTTCTTCAATCTTTAACAGTTTTTTCAGTTGTTCTTTCATAGGGAGATGTTTCGTCTACGGCGGTTGAAAGGATTAAAATGCCAGCAGGCGATCAAGGTTATTTCGTAAGTAGGTCAGGTTGGTCAGAATCGGGCCGCCGTTTGCATCCCGGCCCATGATAACCGTTTCGTCGATAAAACGGGCCGCCCGTTCTTTGGCCTCCTCCATGCTGGCTCCCCAGACCAGGGCCAGGGCCAGGTTCGGGTCGTAATCGCTGGGGATGGTGTAGGGCCTGTCAAAGGGGACATGAGTGTAGACTGCCGCCCAGTGGTGTCCGGGAAAACTGAAATCGGTGATGGTGCCTATCCATGGGGCAAAGCCGCGTTTCGTATCCTCTGCAACGATACGCAGCTCAATGGCTGTGCCCTTGAATTTGACGGCCTTCTGCTTATAACCGATCTTGTCCCCCAGGGCCAGCCGGATTTGTTCTCGAATCAGGTTGGGATGTTGGCCGTTTAAATAGCTGATTCTGGCGGAGACATCGTTTTCCACCTGAATCCTGGTGTTGACTTCGAGCAGATACGGGTTGCCTGCGCGGGAGACGATCCATTCCCATGTGCCGACATTGTCATAGTTGACGTGATCTGCAAGTTTCAAAGAGTATTCGACAATTTTATCCAGGACCTTCTGTTCGTCGAAATCGTAGGCAAAACATGATTTGTCGAATCCGGGGGCTGCCTCAACCCGTTTCTGGCGGCCGGTGGACTGGATCGTGCAGTTTCTGGAACTGAAATGAATACGCTCACCATGCCGGGAGCAGACCAGCTGTACCTCGAGATGGTTAAAATCCTTGAGGCACTGCTCGATGAGAACGCCGCCGTCGCCGAATTGGCGTTTGGCATAGTTTTGCACCTGCCGGTAAATCCTTCTGAACTGTTCGATTTCCTTTACTTCTTCTATGCCCATTCCCCCACCGCCGGCTGCAGCTTTGACCAGAATGGATGGATCAGCAATGCCTTTATCGACCTGATCGGCAAGCAAACTGGCAGCTATCTCCTCAGCCTCCATCTCGTTATAGATCGGTGCTGATGTGCCGGGAATGGTGGGAATGCCGAGAGAGTTGGCAACCCTTTTTGTGTTTATCTTATCGCCAAGGTCCTTGATAACTTCCCACTTTGGACCGATGAAGGTCAACGCACGATCCCGTATGGTGACCCGCCGGGCAAACCGGTAGTCTTCGGAGAAAAAGCCGTAGCCAGGATGGATGGCCGTACATTGCGTATGGTCGGCCACTGCCAGGATATCGTTGGGATCAGTATAGCTTGTTATCCGCCAGGCATTCTGTCCTTCTCCGCTTACGATATTGCGCCGAACATGTTCCGAATCCTTATCGGCTTCGGTGTAGACCACCACGTGATCAAGACCGAGGTCCTTGCAGGCCTCCATGATCCTTATGGCAATTTCACCTCTATTTGCAATGAGAACCTTTCCGTCCAAACTTTTCCTCACTTGATGAATTTCTTTTCGTCTTCAATACGATTATGGCTGAAAAAGACCTGATTTTTACTCCTTCCAAACGGCTCTTAAACTTTCTTACTATAGTCACAGCATCGGCATTAGCAAAGAAAAATAATTTTTCCGTGTTGTAATAGCTGGTTTTTATGGTAAAATTCATGAAAGCAAAAATGAAGCTCAACGTAGCATGTCATGTTTTGTTCTTGCCCGCATGAAAAATGCAGGCCAGGCAAATCCAGGTCCTGTTCTTGCAATTTATGGCAGGTAGCCTTAGATTTTTCTGCGTCAGAGACTGGGACTCAATCGGCAGACAGGATATCCTTGCCTGGTATTTATACTTCAAGGACGCCTCAAACATTACCATTGGAACAGACCGCAGAGCCGGGAACAGCTATTAGGCTGCGGAATGCACCGCCACTGAAATTTAGTTATATTACAACAATCTACAACGAGAATGAATAAAGAAGAAGACTTACCGGGAGCGCCTGAGCCAGCGGTGAAGAAAGGGATCATGCGGCGGATCATGGACCTTCTTCCGCTGGATCGGTCACCGGAAACCACAGAGGCCCTGGAACTTGAGATTCAGGAACTTCTTGAGGAGGGGGAAGAGCACGGATTGATCTCGAGTCTGGAAGAGAAGATGATCAATTCGATTTTTGATTTTCGTGATACCGTGGCAGCGGAGATCATGACGCCGGCCGCCGAGATTGTGAGTTTCGACGTGACTGTCGGCATCGATACTCTCGTGACTGCTGTAATAGAAGAGGGCTTTACCCGTATACCAATCTTTAGGGAGAATCCGGACAGAATGATCGGCATTCTCCATGCTAAAGATTTGCTGAAACTCTGCACCAATGGGACTTCCAGGGACTCTTTTTGCCTGGAGGACTACCTGAAACCCACCCATTTCATCTCCGAGAACAAGCCAGTGGTTGAGCTGTTAAAGGATTTTAAAAGGCAGAAGACCCATATGGCCCTGGTGACGGATGAATTCGGTGCTGTCCGGGGACTGATCACCCTGGAAGACGTGATCGAAGAGATCGTCGGCGAAATCGACGATGAATATGATATCGATGATCCCGACACCTTAGAAGAAATAGACGAGAACACCATATTGGTCCATGCCCGGATCGATGTGGAGGAGGTGGAGGAGAGGTTTAATGTAATCCTGCCGGAAGGTCCCTATGAATCAATAGGCGGTCTGATGATCCACAACCTCGGGCGGCTGGCTGTGGCCGGTGACACAATTGAGGTTGGGAACCTGCGCCTGGTTGTCAAAGGGGCCAGCAAACGGCATATCAAGGTGGTTGAAATAACCCGGCTGCCGGAGGAAAGAACACAAGAATGACCAGGTTTCTTACCCGGCAATCGATTGTGCCGGCGCTTGTTTCAGGCGTTTTGCTCTGCATCTCTCTGCCTGGCAGTGGAGGGCTGTGGCCGGTGCTCTTCGTTGCTCTGGTGCCCCTTCTTTGGGCATTACGTACAGCCGGGAAAGGCAGGGCGATCCTGTATGGCCTGGTCACCGGTCTTGTCCACTATCTGACCCTTCTCTACTGGATTGTGATTGTCCTCGGACGATATGGGGGACTTCCCTGGTATTTTTCCTACCCGGGACTGTTGCTCCTGGCATTTACGCTTAGTCTCTATTTTGTGGTTTTTGCCGTGGCGGCCCGTTACATGCTGGTAAAATCCTCGCCCCTTGTTGTTTTATGGGCTTTACCCTGCATCTGGGTCGGACTTGACTGGGTCCGTTCCTTTTTATTTACGGGTTTTCCCTGGATGGATCTCGGATATGGGTTGTGGAATGTGCCGAAACTTATCCAGATTTCCGATATAACGGGTCATTACGGGGTAACGTTTATCATCTTGTTGCTTAACACCCTGATAGCCCATTTTCTCATCGATAGGACAAGAGCCGCAAGGGCGGTTGTCATCGTTCCGGTCATCCTGTTGCTTGTGGCTGTGGGGGGCTATTCCTCCTGGCGTTGGCAGTCCTGGAACAACCATAGGCATATCACAATGCCCATAGGAGTGGTTCAGGGCAATGTCGAGCAGGATAAGAAGTGGTTGCCACAGGAGCAGCGCCGGACCGTCATGGGATATATCAGCCAGACGGATTCACTTTTTGGTTCACAAAAGCCTGCGTTCGTCGTCTGGCCGGAGACGGCCCTGCCGTTTTTTCCGGAAAACAATTCGCTGACGAAAGTCCTTTTGCAATTGACCAGACAAAAAGACATTGGCCTCCTCGCTGGTGCTCCTTGGTATACCGTTGAGGATCTGCGAAAGAGGAAAATCCGCTATTACAACAGTGCCCTCTTTCTCGACCCGGAGGGAAACTTGGCCGGCCAGTATTTCAAGATTCATCTAGTACCTTTTGGTGAGTATGTGCCGTTGAAGAAATATCTGTGGTTTTTGGCACCGCTGGTGCAGACGGTGGGCGATTTCACTCCTGGAAAAATCGAAGAGCCCATTGTTTTCCAAAAGGCCAGGATCGGGGTTTTGCTCTGCTATGAGAGCATCTTTGCCGAGCTTTCCGAAAAATGGGCAAAGGCCGGAGCAAATGTTCTGATTAATTTGACGAATGACGCCTGGTATGGTAAATCCAGTGCCCCGCACCAGAGCTTTGCGATGACGGTCTTTCGGGCCGTTGAGACACGGCGCAGTGTGGTCCGGGCCGCAAATACGGGTGTTTCAGGCTTTATCGACCCACTGGGGCGGATTCGGATGCAGTCGGATATTTTCGTCCCCTGGCAGGCTGTAGACAATGTCGTTTTAAACGATGAGGTGACTTTTGTGGTGCGTTACGGGCACCTCTTCGCCCCCTTGTGCCTTTTTCTCGGATTTTGTATGCTCTTGAATGTGCGGTTGCGGGCCATGCTGGAGGACTCTTCCTCTTCCGCCTATCCCTGATGGCAAAAAAACACAAGCAACCCATCTTCGCACGGTTGCAGGCAGCCGCAGAGTAAGGCTTTAGGGGCTCCCTGCAGCAGCGCGAATCTCGAGCATCTGTGTTAGGTTGTTTAAAAGTCCACCATGAGACAAACCTGACGGGTAAAATGGGGATGATTTGCCTGTTAACGGAATTGAATAAAAACGTTATAATGGCCTCTTGGATTGATGAGAAATCCGGCCTGGCCTTCAGCAAATTTGAAAGGCGATAGCTGAGGGAAAAGTACGCTCTTCGGCCTCTTCACCGGCTCGGCGGGCCTTACGCGATGCACTTTGGCTGCCCCCATCAATCGCTGGAAGTCCAGGCTGAGCTTTGGTGGTAATCAGAAATGGGAATGAATACGGTCGCGGTCTTGACCGCGGACGGTAATAAGAACAAAATGCTGTGAGGATTATTATGTCGATTGAAACCGGCTCTGCCGTTTCCAAACAAAAGTTGGAAGATTTGCGAACCAGAATGCTTGCCTTGAAGGAGCATCTTTGACTTAGATAGGAAAAAAGACGAGCTGGAACGCCTGGAGCGTCAGACCCTGGCCCCGGATTTTTGGAATGATGGAGACCGGGCCAAAAAGGTACAGAAAGAGCACGGCATGCTCCAGGATGTCATCGTCAACTGGGAAAGCAAATGGTCAGAGCTGGAGGAGACCGAACTTCTGCTGGATATGGCAGTTGAAGAAGACGACAGCGATACCGAGCGTGAGGTCGCAACCAGTCTGCCGGTCATAGAGAAACACATCGCTCTTGCCGAGCTGGAATGTATGTTCAGCGGCGAGCACGATACCAATAATGCCATCATCTCCATCCATGCCGGAGCCGGCGGGACCGAGGCCCAGGACTGGGTCGGGATTCTGCTGCGCATGTATCTGCGTTGGGCGGAAGCCAAAGGCTTCAAGGCGGATATTGTCGATATCCTGCCCGGCGATGAGGCTGGAACCAAGAGTGTGACCATTATGGTGAAAGGGCGCTTTGCCTATGGGTATCTCCGCTCCGAACTGGGCATCCACCGGTTGGTAAGAATCTCACCTTTTGATGCCAGCGGCCGGCGTCATACCTCTTTTGCCTCTGTCATGGTTATGCCGGAGCTTGATGACTCGGTTCACGTGGATATCAACGACAAGGATTTGCGTATCGACACCTTTAGGTCGAGTGGTGCCGGCGGACAGCACGTCAACAAGACCGATTCGGCAATACGGATAACCCATCTGCCCACCGGCATCGTCGTCCAGTGCCAGAACGAACGGTCGCAGCATCGAAACAAGGATACCGCGATGAAGATGCTGGCCTCGCGGCTCTACAAACTGGAGAAAGAGAGACAGGCGGAGGAAAACGAGGAACTCCACGGCGATAAAAAGGAGATTGCCTGGGGCAGCCAGATCCGTTCCTATGTCCTGCAGCCGTACAGGCTGATCAAGGACCACCGGACCGATCAGGAAATGGGAAATGTCGATGCCGTCCTTGACGGCTATCTGGATCCCTTTATAAAGGCTTATCTGCTTTGGGCCAATAAATCATAATCCGGATTTCTCATCAATATCGCATCGCCAATAAAATGCATCCTGGCTAGCTCTGGAGAATTTTTATCTTATCGAAATTGTGGTAATTTGCTTTTAAAGTAAAAAGGGGACCAAGGCTGCAACACGTTGGCTGTACATCCGGTATGCCTCACCGAATTGTTCATGCATCCAGCGTTCCTCCTGTTGCAGTTTATACCACAAAGAACTGAAGACCAGCGTAACGGAAAAAATACCACGGATCTGGCCGCAGGCTGTTGCGGAACCGATAAAAGCGAGCAGGATTCCCGAGTAGATTGGGTGACGGACATAAGAATAGGGACCGCTGGTGATGAGTTCATGGTCCTCTTTAATGGTGACGGTTCCGCTCCAGTTCCGGCCGAGATGCAGCCGAGCCCAGATTGAAAAGAGAAGCCCGCCTGCTGTGAAGGCACAACCGAGCCAGAATACCCAAGAGGTCTGCGGCAGGAAGCGTTCATAGAGAAGAGGAACAGGGATTTTCAGTTCCCAGAGCAAAAGGACGGCGAGGATCAGCGGCAAAATGTAGATAAGGCGTGAGGTCATTGGCTCCCGGCGGACGGTAGCCTTGACATTGCCAGATTCGACCCACCAGTAGAGCGCCCAGCTTATCCACATGACGGGGATAAGAAAACGATAGATATATGTCATAGTTAAATTACGTATTAAAAAATAGGTATGGACTTTCCATTCTGGCTCTTACTCTGTCCGGCCCCTCTGTTTTCTACAGGATTACGGCAGGGAGGTGCTGCGTTTTACCAGAGGGAACCGGATCATCGTGTAGAGCCTGTTGAAAAGGTAGTCTGTTTGAGCTGGATCGGTAATCGTGGGTAGTGTTGTTTCAAAATGCCGTAAATGGAGTGTATCGCCTATTTCTGTCAGCATCTTGCTTTCGACATCCAGAATCGACAGAAAGGCCTCACTGCCAGCCGCCTTTGCAAGTATGGATGACCATTGCTTTTCATTGTCGCGATTCTCGAGTATTTTCAGCCGATCCCAACACTCCCATAAGAGTTGCACGGAGGTGATGCGAACGGATGGATCGGGGTTGGCAAACTTGAGACGGGCGTCTTCAAGCATTCCGTCAAGGCTCGGGTCTCCGGTGAGAACCTGTATCGGTACAAGGCTACTCGCCAACATCCCAGGTTGCTTTTTTACCACCTGGCCTGTGTCGGTCAGTACATATACGAGTTTGTTGCGAGTGAAGATTCTGTTGATATCAGTGATAAGTGCCTGTTTACCGGCCGTTTCGTCAAAACTCAGATGGTAGTGTTTCCTGTCTTTGTGAAATTCATCCTGGATCGGCTTGGCCACGGCTCGATAACAGAACTTGATAAAATCGAGCACCTGCTGTGTTTCCGGGGCAAACGGATGCGTTTCCGTCCAAAAACCCTGGTAAACTTTTTTGGTGGTTGCCAAGGGCCATGCAAGACCTGGAACCTCAACTTGAACGGCATGGGCCAAGTCCTTCTCGTTTGTACCGATGGGGCCGTGTCCGTCAGGACATGGGTCCGGATACCTGGCACCAAAAGCACCGGTGGTAACCAATGATTGAACGAGGTTGACAATGTTGCTCCAGGCGGGCGTTAATATTTCCTCGCCTTGATCGGCAGGGGTTTGCTCCTTATCGGTGCATTTTTTGGTCATTATGATCTCCGGTTGTATAGGTATCGTTTCATAATAAAAGAAGCTGATAATTTGTCATCAACTATATGCCTGCGGGCATAAATTTGTTGGCAAGTTGATCAGATAAAGCGCTTCATCATCTCATTGATGATCGAATCTACATTTTCCGGCGTAATGTTCAGACGAGAGCAGGTTTCCTCGACCCGCAAGCGTCTTAAGGAGTCATTGAGATCGTCAAGACGGGCAAAGAGACCGATGCGGCGGCCCACCTGGTAGAGCATCTGTTCCTTGGCGGACAGTGCCAGAAACCGCTCGGCAATAGCTATCATTTTGCCTTTGTCTTCGGGAAATTTCCCTTCGAGATCTTCGAACAGATTGAGAATATGATCGCTTTTTAAAATGGAGGTGATTCCGTCCAGATTTTGCAGAAAGACAAGGATCTCTTCCACGATTTCCCGGTCGTTCTGCTTTGTGAATCTGCCCTCACTATCCTGTCTGGAGAGTTCAATATGGCTGGGAAGGGCAAGGGTTCTCAGGCGGATAAAATCGGCGTTGATTGCATTCAGGGCATCAGCGGTCTGGGTGGCATGTTCATGGCTGAGTGTTTTGCCTCCCAAACCCGGCATTACATATTCGGAAAGTTCGATACCCGCTTTTTTTATCTTCAACCCAGCCTTGATATGGGTATCCTTGCCCACTCCCTTTTTGACCATGGCCAGGACCCTGTCCGATCCTGATTCCATACCGATATGAATACGGTTTAGGCCGGCAGCGGCCATTTTCCCAAGGTCGGCGTCACTGATCCGGGCGACCGTATGCGACCGGGCGTAGGAGGTGATCCGCTTAACCCAGGGGAAACACTGTTGTAACCGGTGCAGGATTTCAATCAGACCTTCGGGTTTGATGATCAGGCTGTTGGCATCCTGGATGAAAATCGATTGCATGCCGCCGGCGGTCCAGCGCAGGGCGGCATTCAGGGCTGCCCGTTCCTCTGGGTCGATCCGGGCAGCCAGGGCGGCGATGTTGCTACGGTCAAGGGTCCCATTTTGCGCTACATGTTCCCTGATCAGTCTCACATGCCGATGGATGGTCTCGATGTCTATTAGGACATGCTCAAGAGGACGCAGAGAAAAGGTTCGGCCTTTGTAGACCGGGCAGAAAGTGCAACGATTCCAAGGACAATTTCGGGTTACGCGAATGAGAAGGCTTGCCGCTTCGCTGGGCGGCCGGATCGGGCCCTGTTCGAACCCTTGATAATCGGGAGTCTTTTTGTCTTGATTTTTCATTAGTGCAAAAAAAGCACCACGCACGGACATGCCCTGTGTGGTGCCGGGGAAAAGAATCAGCCTGGATTACTCACCCAGGAGAGTGTCGATTGGAACGTATTTCATTTTAAAGGCATCGGCCACGCCTTTATAGGTGATCTTGCCGTGCACGACGTTGACCCCGAGTTTGATTTCGTTATTCTCCCGGCAGGCTGTAATCCAACCTTTTTCTGCAATTTCGAGAGCATATGGGAGTGTCGCGTTGGTCAGCGCATGGGTCGATGTCTTGGCGACCGCACCCGGCATATTGGCGACGCAGTAGTGGATGATGCCGTCCACTTGGAAGGTCGGGTGCGTATGAGTGGTCGGCTTCGAAGTCTCGAAACATCCGCCTTGGTCGATGGCGACATCGACCAAGACGGCTCCGGTTTTCATGCCTTTGAGCATCTCGCGGGTGATCAGTTTCGGTGCCTTGGCCCCGGGAATCAATACCGCGCCGATGACCAGGTCGGCATCCTTTAAGAGATTTCTCAGATTGGGTCTGCTGCCCATTACAGTAAAACAATTTCCCGGCATCACCTCGCTCAGATATCGAAGACGGTCGAGGTTTGTGTCGAGCAGATAGACTCTGGCCCCCAAACCGCAGGCGATCTTGGCGGCGTTGATGCCGACGATACCACCGCCGATGATGACGACGACGCCCGGGGCAACTCCGGGAACGCCTCCTAGAAGGATTCCGCGTCCGCCTTGGGTCATCTCCAGGTATTTTGCCCCTTCCTGGACCGCCATCCGGCCGGCGACCTCACTCATCGGGATCAGAAGGGGAAGGGACCGGTCCGTTTTTTGTATGGTCTCGTACGCGATGTTTACCGATTCCGCCTTGATCAGAGCCTTGGTCAGCTTTTTGTCGGCAGCCAGGTGCAGATAAGTGAAGATGATCTGGCCCTTGCGAATCAGGTTGTATTCCGACGGCTGCGGTTCTTTGACATGCATGATCATATCGGCCTTGGCATAGATGTCTGCCGGTTTTTCCACCAGTTTGCCGCCGGCCTTTTTATACGCGTCGTTGGCAAAGCCACTGCCGATCCCGGCATTTTTCTCCACCAGAACCTCATGATTATGGTGGACCAAGACCTCGACACCGGCAGGCGTCATACTGACTCGATTTTCCGCTTCCTTGATTTCTTTCAATATTCCGATGATCATCTTTCCGCTCCTTTTGTTGATGGAGGTAGACTCGTCAGTTGCCCAATGACCGCACAAATTCAATGATGGCGTTGGTGCTTTGTACATCACCCATGGCCATGATATGGATTCCATCGATATACCGATAGACCTTTTTAAGAAAATCGCAAATAACATCGACTCCTGTGGCTCCTTCGTTCTCCATCTGCTCGATGATTTCTTGAGGAACAGTGATCCCTTGAACCTTTTCGTTGAGGAATCGGGCCATCTTGACGCTTTTCAGCGGCATCAGACCGATAAGGATCGGTTTTTCCAGGAATTTGGCTTTTTCCAGAAATCTAATGGTCCGGCCGGCGTCATAGACGACCTGGGTCTGGAAAAAATCAGCGCCTGCCTTGACCTTTCGTAACATCCGTTCGATCTCATGATCCAGATCCCGGGTGGTGGGCATTGCCGTACAGGCGACTTTGAAATCAGTGTGACCCCCGAATTCGTGGTCGTTGTAGTCCAAGCCCTGATTCATTTTTTTTATCAGGGCCACCAGTTCGAAGGTGTTGTAATCATAGACGGCCTTGGAGGGATAGGGGCCGTGTTTAGGCGGGTCGCCGGTGGTGACCAGCAGATTCCTGATACCTAAAGAGTGGGCTCCTAGGAGATCCGCCTGGGTGCCGAGAAGACTTCGGTCCCGACAGGTGAAATGAGGGATCGCTGCAATTTTCAAGCGTTCCTGGATCAGAGCGGACATGGCAATGGAATTGATACGGAGATTGCCCATGGGGCAGTCATGGACGTTGATTCCGTCCAAAGGCAGATAGTCTTTAGCCTTTTCCAGAGATTCAAGTGACTGGACTCCCTTGACCGGTCCGAGTTCGGTGGTAATGACAAAACTGTTGCCGAGTTTTTCCGAGAATTCCATAGATGCTCCTTTTTACCTGTTTGCGGACATCTGTAAAAATAATAGCATGAAAAGAAGAAAGATTGCAATTGGGTGGAGTTAAAATAAGGCTCAGCGGATAATCAGATTGCGCAGCTCATTGACATCATCGGGCTGGATGGGAAAATGTTCCTTCAAGATATCTCCGACCTCACCAATGGCTTGGCATAGGGAGTCGGCATGCCGGTTTTCTTTGATACCTTTGGTTATGATGTCGACAATCTTCTGCCACCGGCTTGTGTCGATTTTGGCGTTGATGCCTGCATCGGCAAGAACCCAGACCTTGCGTTCGAAGACGGAGATGAAAAGAAGTATGCCGTTTTCGTCTTTGGTTTTATAGAGTCTTTCCGAGAAGAATGCGGTGACGGCCGCCTCACGGACCTCCTCTTCAACCTGTTTGTCGAAGACGAAGAGGCGACGAAGAAACGGCACGTGTTTGACAACCTGATGGGCGGCAAAGTAGAGGGGAATAAACAAAGCCAGAAAAAACCAGACGTTGTCGGCGGCAAACCAGAAGGACGCCGCGATGGGGCGGGCCAGAAGCAAGGCCAGCGGAAAGGCCAGGAAGACACCGCCATACACCGAGGCCAGGGGGTAGTCATAGCTTGATGAAACGATCATGGGGACGATCTCGCCGGAGGTCAGGCATTCCGCATTGCGAACCGCCTGGGTCACCTTTTCTCTTTCTCCCGGGGAAAGAAACTTTTCTGCTGCCGTCTGCATTGAATCACCAACCTCCCGAAGCACCGCCGCCGCCGAATCCGCCGCCACCGCCGCTGAAGCCACCGCCAAAACCACCGCCGCCAAAACCACCGCCGCCGAAGCCGCCGGGACCGAGGAAGAACCCTCCACCACCGCCTCTGGGACCACCGGACATCTGTATGGCCGAGGCGGCAAACCCGCCGAAAAAGCCGATAATGGCCAGGACGATAAGCGCCGACCAGCTGAAGCCGAGCAACAAGGTGCCCAGCAGCGGGCTGCCGACAGCACCAACCATTCCTGCGGCAACACCCTTATTATTCAATATGATACCTAAGAAACCGAAAAATATTGCCAGTGGGGCGATCATGGCGATTACACTGTTCGCCCCTCTTTTTGCCGGTCGATGAACGGTTTTGGCGTTGAACTCTCCTTTTACCACATCCATCATCGCCCCCACGCCATTGATGACTCCCTGATCGAAATTGCCCTGTTTGAACCAGGGAAGAATAATGTTTCTGATAATCCTTCCGCTGACAAGATCGGTGAGTTTGCCTTCCAGACCATACCCGACCTCAATCCGTATTTTTCTCTCTTTCTTGGCGATGAGGAGAATGGCTCCGTTGTCCAACCCCTTTTGCCCGATTTTCCATTTTTCAGCCACACGAATGGAAAAGTCCTCCAGGCTGTCACCTTCCAGGGTCGGAACGGTCAACACCACGATCTGGGTCGATTCCTTCTGCTCGAAATATCTCAGTGCATTATCCAATTGAGACACGGTGGCCGGCGACAGAAGATGGGCATAGTCGTTTACCCGGTTTTTGAGCGCCGGGACATCCAGGGCATAGGAGGAAAGGGTAGAGAAAAAGAGTGCTGCCAGGCAGATCAGCCAAGTACCTGATACCTTGAAGGCGAGTGGACGGGTGCTCATGATACCTTTGCCGTCAGTTGAATTTAACCTGCGGTACTTTGGACGCACCCGGTTCCGCCTTGAAATACGCTTTTGGCTTCAAATGCAGTAGAAGACTGTTGGTTATGCTTTCCGGCAGCATGCGGATGGATGCATTGAAATCCTCCACGGCCGCATTGTAGCGCTGTCGGGCAACATTGATCCTGTTTTCCGTGCCTTCAAGCTGATTTTGCAGGTCCTGGAAGTTCTGGTTGGCCTTAAGATCCGGGTATCGTTCGACAACCACCATCAACCTGGAAAGAGCGGAAGAAAGCCCTGCCTGCGCCTGTTGCAGCTTCTGCATCGCCTCCGGGTTGCTCAGGTCTTTGGCGGAAAGCTGGATGGATGAGGCCTTGGAGCGTGCCTCAGTCACCTGGTTCAGCGTTTCATTTTCATGTTTGGCATATCCTTTGACTGTTGCGACCAGATTGGGTATCAGGTCGGCTCGCCGTTGCAGGTTGGCCTCGATATCAGCCCAGGCTTTGGAAACGCCTTCCTCTTTCTTTTGTAAGGAGTTATAGCCGCAACCTGAAAATGAAAGTACAATAAATATCAGGGCAATAAGGGTTATGAGTCGTCGCATGGGACCTCCATCGTCAAAGAAAACCTGATAACCGGAAATGAATTATGAAGAAGGGTAATCATTTTTGAAACCAAAGGCTAACATAAAAACCAGCCATATCGCAATATAGGAGTTGCCAGTTTGATGGTCAATGACTATAAATTTGGGAGCTGTGCCAGGTTTCTAGGCATGATTTCATCGAGATAAAAAATCTGATACTTTTATAAGAACCCACAATCCAAAAGAAAAGCACGATAAATATATATATTACGGGTGAGTACGTTTCTATCGGAGCCGACATGACTTGTCGGGGGTTTGAAGAGCATGGCCGCCCTGCAGAATCTACAGGAGCTGATACTATGAAAGTATGGAGTTTTGTGATCGCCTTTATCCTTGTCGCCCAGGGCAGCTATGCCCTGGATCTTTCCCAGATGCAGAAGATGGCGCTGGAGAACCGGCAGGTTATTCAAAGATATGTGGTTAATCTAAAGAAAAGTGAAAAGGACGTCACCTCGGCGCAAAGCGGGTATTTCCCCTCTGTCGACCTTTCCTATACCGTCAACTCCCTTAACCGAAGCACTCTGTCGGGAGAGGCCAAGGAAAACAGTGCGCTTTATGGTGCCGTTACCTTGAACCTTTTTAACGGATTCAAGGATAAATATTCCATCAAATCAGCAGAGGTGCTGCAGCGGGTTGAAGCCGACAAGCTCCATGGAATACGTCAGGATATCCAGCTTAATGTTGCCTTGCGCTACCTTGATGTGTATGAACTGAAGGCGAATTTGCAGGTTGCTCAAGATGCCTATGCTACCTTGAAAAAACTCTATACAGACGGAGAAAACCGGTTGGCCGTCGGTCTGATCGACCGGAACGAACTTTTGAAATTCAAGGTCGATCTGGATGCTGCGGATATCACGGTGAAAAAGGCGCGGGCGGATTTGGACAAAAGCGTCTCGCTTTTAGCAAACGAGGTGGATGCACCTATTAGCCTGGATGAGTTGAAATTTGCAGAATTCAAGGTCCAGCCGCCCTTTGGAGATCCCCGGCAGAGCGAGGCCAGGATGCTGGCCGAGCGGAGCGAGCTTAAGGCCTTACGGGATACTGCCGAAGCAGCAAATCTGCAGGTCAAGGTCGCAAGAAGCGGCTATTATCCGCAGGTCAATCTAGTGGAAAGCTACTCCAAATACGACGATGATTACATAAGCGGCCGCGGGGACATCGGCAGTCCGGGTGAAGAGTGGCGGACTCAGGTGGTGGCCTCTATTAATCTTTTCAACGGGCAGGCCACTCAAGCGGCCATCGGCAAGGCGGAATTGGAGGCCAGAGGGCTTCGCTACGACTTGAAAGAGATGGAAGACAATCTGAAGACCAGCCTGAAAAATCTTTATATCGACTATAAAGTGAGTCTCGACAATATCAATGTTGCCAACGAAAATATAAAGCATGCCAAAGAAAACCTCCGGGTCACCCAGTTGAAGTACAATGAAGGTCTGCAACGGGAATCAGATCTGCTCGATGCCATAACCAATCTGTCCCGGGCCCGGTATAATTATGTCTCGGTCAATCGGGGCGCCTTTTCCAACCACTTCCAGATCATGCGGATGGTGGAGGGGTTCCCCGAGAAATAAAATTCGAATCATTACAGAAAGATAGCAGCTTTCGGCAGATGGAAGTACGTATTTATGAGCATTTAAGAGATGGAGGAAGTTGGTGACGGAGAGAAAGAAAACAAAAAAAGATGATATCCCCCTGTCAGACGTCCATCCTTTTGCCCCGATCGTTTCTTCTGAACATCTGACTTCCCCGGATACCTGGCCGCTCAGTGAGTTTGAATACGGCATGATTACCTCGTACTTTGCCTTTTCCCGTTGGATGATCCGCTGCATGCATGCCGCAGGGTATGCGGATTTCAGTCCTCTGGATGTCCTGGTTTTACATAATGTCAATCATCGGAACCGTCAGAAACGGTTGGTTGACATTTGTTTCGTTCTCCATATAGAGGATCAGCATACCGTTAATTATTCGTTGAAAAAGTTGGTCAAGGCCGAACTTGTCAAGCGGGAGAAGCATGGAAAGGAAATCTTCTACTGTACCACCGAAGCAGGAAAAACTGCCTGCTCGCGTTATCGGGAGATACGGGAGAAATGTCTAACCTCAGCCTACAGGAGTCTTGATCGGGAAGGTTCCGAAGTGAGTCAGGCTGCCGCCCTGCTCAGGTTGATGTCGGGCCTGTACGACCAGGCTTCACGTGCCGCCTCTTCGTTGTAGACGAAGCTGTCACATCAGTGCGGGCAACACGGTCACGATCTGGGGAAAGGCGACAATAATCGCCAGGCCGACGAGCAGGAGCATAAAAAAGGGCAGGGCAGCCGAGGCCACCTTCAGGATATCAAGACCGGTCAAGCCCTGAATAACAAAGAGGTTGAACCCCACCGGCGGCGTGATCTGGGCCATCTCCACGACGAAAACGAGAAAGATACCGAACCACAACGGATCAATTCCCGCCTTATCGATCATCGGCATAATAACCGAGGTCGTCAGCACGACCACGGATATTCCATCCAGAAAACAGCCCATAATGATAAAGAACACGGTCAATGCAGCAATCAGGGCATAGGGTGACAGGTGTAAGGAGCCGATCCAGGCGGCCAGTATGTTGGGGATACCGGTAAAGCCCATGGCCACCGTCAGAAAGGCGGCCCCTGCCAGGATAAAGGCGATCATACAGGAGGTCTTGGTGGCACCTATCAAGGCCTCAATGAAGTTTTTCCTGTTCAATGATCCGGAATACCAGGAAAGAACCAGGGTTAATAGAACGCCGACTGCGGCGGCGTCTGTTGGGGAGGCGATGCCGGAATAGATGGAGCCGATGACGCCCAGGATGAGGAGCAGGACCGGAATCAGTCGTCTGGATCGAAGCAGTTTTTCCTTCAAAGGCAGTGCAGATTCCCCCGGGGGGATTTCCTGCGGATGCAGCATGGACCAGATGACCACATACCCAATGAAAAGAGCGATCAGCATACAGCCGGGAAGGATGCCGGCTATGAACAGACGGGCAATGGATTGCTCGGTGGCTACACCATAGACAATCAGGATGATTGAAGGTGGAATAAGAAGGCCAAGCGTTGCTGACCCTGCAAGGGTTCCGAGCATCATTCTTTCCGGATATTTTCGTTTGGCCAGCTCCGGGAGCGACATCTTGCCGATGGTGGCCGCTGTGGCAGCCGAGGAGCCGGAAACGGCGGCAAAGATGCCGCTTCCGAGGATATTGACATGCAACAGGCGCCCGGGTAATCGGTTCAACCAGGGGGAGAGGCCGGCGAACATGTCCTCCGAGAGCCGGGAGCGAAAAAGAATCTCACCCATCCAGATAAACAGAGGCAGTGCCGCCAATGCCCAGCCATTGCTGGCTCCCCAGACGGTGGTTGCCAGTACGTCACCTAAAGGGGCGTTCGAAAACAGGGCCATTCCCGCCATTCCCACTGCCATAAGGGAAAAGGCCACCCAGATGCCGCTTCCCAGTAAGGCAAAGAGAACCAGTAGCAAAAACAGGGTCAGCATCATCTCGTGCATACATCCTCCCCATCCATCTGTTCCTCTACCAGCAGGCCTTGACCGGTGTGCAGATAGGAAGGTTGCTTACGGGTCAGGATCATGACCAGATCATCCAAAAGCGACATACAGAGCAGGACAAGGCCTGCTAACATGGCTGCCTGGGGAATCCAGATGGGAACGGCAATCATTCCCGATGAAAGATCATGGTAGATATAGGAATCATGGGTCAGACTTGCCGTATACCAGGTAAAATATAGGCATACGGCAAGACAGAAGCCAATCGACCATATCTCTGCCAATCGGCGTATTTTCTCCGGCAGATTTTCGAGAAGCAGGATAACCCGGATATGTCCACCCTGCCTTAAGGTATAAGCCAGAGAAAGAAAAGAGGCTGCAGCCAGCAGAAATCCGGTAAAATCGGCATAGGAGGGAATGGTCAGACCGATGGCACTGCCGGTAATAAGCATACTCAGACGGTCAATCAGATTAAGAGCCACCTGGGATACGACCAGTAGACAGATCAGGCAGAGGCAGCATGCGGCAAGCCAGCACCCCAGCAAATACAAACCGTCCAGGAATTTCCGCATACCGCCTCCTTCGAGTGGTTTTTCTTAGTAAACGTTTATTGTTTTTCGTTACTTGCCTTCATAGGCCTTGAGCATGGCGGCTCCTTCAGGGCCAGCGGTTTTTCGCCAATCGACCAAGATCTCCTTGCCGATTTTCTTCAAACCAGTCATCAGTTCAGGACTGGGAGTGACCACCTTCATGCCGTTTTCTTTAAGAATCGCTGTCTTGGCAGCGGTTTCTTTTTTACTCATCTCCCAGCCTCTGGCCTGGGCCTTTTTGGCGGCGGCAAGTACTGCCTCCTGGGTTTTCTTGTCTAGCTTCCGGAAGGCCCTAATGTTGACGACCACGATATTTTTCGGCAGCCATGCTTGAATATCCGTATAATAATTGACGAAATCCCAGGCCTTGGAGTTGGCTCCCGTTGAGGGCGAGGTGATCATTGCTTCGACCTGTCCGGTGGCGAATGCCTGGGGGATGTCCGGTACTTCCACCTGCGTGGGGGCTGCTCCGATTTTGTTAGCAAAGAGTTCCAGGGTGGCGTTGTAGGCTCTGAACTTGATGCCCTTTAAATCATCTACGGTGTTGATGGGTTTTTTGGTATACAGACCCTGTGGGGGCCAGGGAACAGAAAAGAGGGGCATCAGACCTTGTTTGTTGAGGAGTTTCGTAATTACGGGGCGTTGTGCATCCCAGAGTTTTTGGGCTTCATCGTAATTGGTGGCCAGAAAAGGCAGGGAATCGGCCCCGAAAACCGGATTTTCGTTGGAGAGTGTTGATAGGAAAAATTCTCCGATGGGGACCTGCCCACCTCGGACCGCATTCTTTATTTCCGAATGCTTGAACAGGGAACCGGCGGAGTGGACCTTTATCTGCAAGGCACCTCCGGTTGCCTTGGCCACGTCGTCGGCAAACATCATGATGTTCTGGGTATGAAAGGTCTTGTCGGGATATGGGGTCGGCATATCCCAGGTGGTGGCGGCCCTTGCCGCAAGACCCATTCCAAGTCCGATAACCAAAGAAGCAAATGTCACCAATGTCTTTTTCCGCAGGTTCATCTTGTCTTCCTCCAAATGAGTTGATTTGTTTTTAATCCCGACCTTCCCTGAGTCAACATGCGATAACCCGATTGTACCTTTTAGTGTAACCGGTAAGGCATCATTGTAAATAATGATGTTGACTTTTTCGTCCTTCCCTGCAACTATTTCATATTGACAACATTTTGTCGATAAAAAATCATTGTTTTATTTGAAATTGTCAGTGCAAATCGTATAATTATTGTTTTTTTGTAATAATTACCAGCAAGATACGGTAGGGAGGAAGCATGGCGCAATGGCAGATATGGATCGATCGGGGGGGGACCTTCACCGATATTGTGGCCAAAAAACCTGATGGCAGCCTCGTAACCCATAAGCTTTTATCGGAAAATCCAGAAAAATATCAAGATGCAGCCGTCCAGGGGGTTCGCGACATACTCGGTCTGGCACCAGGTGAGGCCATACCGGAGACGATCGGAGCCGTCAAGATGGGAACCACGGTGGCCACCAATGCCCTGCTGGAACGAAAAGGCGATAGAACCCTTTTGCTCACCACAAAAGGGTTTGGAGATGCCCTGCGGATCGGGTATCAGAACCGGCCCGAACTCTTTGCCCGTCATATCATTCTGCCCGAGATGCTCTACGAAGAGGTTGTCGAGGTCCCGGAACGCATTTCGGCTCAAGGAGGAATACTTCTTCCACTTGACGAGGAAGTGGCGGCAAAAGGAATGAAAAGGGCTTTTGCCCGTGGAGTCAGGGCGGTGGCCATCTCGTTTATGCACGGCTACCGCTATCCGCAGCATGAAGAGCAGGCGGCGGCCATTGCCCGTGAGATCGGCTATACCCAGATCTCCGTGGGGCACCTGGTCAGCCCCCTGATGAAGCTGGTATCCCGTGGCGACACCACTGTGGCAGACGCCTACCTCTCTCCCATTCTCAGACGGTATGTCGATCAGGTGGCAGACCAACTTGGCGCCTCGGAGAAACGCAGGCCGAGGCTGATGTTCATGCAGTCCAACGGCGGCCTGACCGATGCCGGCCTTTTCCAGGGAAAAGACGCCGTTTTTTCCGGCCCGGCTGGAGGAGTCGTGGGCATGGTCAAGACCGGCATCATGGCCGGTTTTACCAAGCTCATCGGGTTTGACATGGGCGGCACTTCAACCGATGTTGCCCATTATAACGGCGAATACGAGCGCAGCTTCGAGACTGTGATTGCAGGTGTCCGCATGCGAGCGCCCATGATGCATATCCACACGGTGGCAGCAGGAGGCGGTTCCATCCTCTTCTTTGGCGGCAGGCGGTATCGGGTCGGGCCGCAGTCGGCCGGAGCCGCCCCCGGACCCGCCTGTTATCGGCGGGGCGGACCGCTTACGGTAACTGATTGCAATGTCATGCTGGGCAGGATTCAGCCCCGATATTTTCCCCATGTCTTCGGTCCTGACGCCGATCAAGCCCTGGATGCCGAGGTGGTCCACAAGGAGTTTTTGGCTCTTGCCAAAACCATTGCCGCAGAAACCGGTCTGCCCTGTCAGAGCCCGGAAATGGTGGCCATGGGGTTTTTGCGCATTGCAGTCGAGAACATGGCCAATGCCATTAAAAAGATATCGGTGCAGCGGGGGTACGATGTCACCGGTTATACCCTCAACTGTTTCGGCGGCGCCGGCGGTCAACATGCCTGTATGGTTGCCGATGCCCTGGGTATGAAACGGGTCTTTCTTCATCCCTTTGCCGGCGTTCTCTCCGCTTACGGCATGGGGCTTGCCGACATCAGAGCCATGCGCGAGAGGCATCTTGAATATGCCTTTGCCCCCGATGCATTGCCGGAAATAGATGCGGTCTGCCAAAGTCTTGCCAAAGAGGTGGTGGATGAACTCCTATCCCAGGAGATCGATGCCGGAAAAATTCAGGTCATCCGCAAGGCCCTTATCCGCTATCAAGGGACGGACACGGCCTTGCCTGTCGATATCACGCACTATGAAGAGATGATTGCCGTCTTTGAACAGGCGCACCGGCAACGTTTCGGCTTCATTTCCCGGGACAGAGATTTGGTGGTGGAGGCGGTTTCCATCGAGGCGGTGGGCAACCTGGAGACGGTAACCGATAGAAAATATCCCACAGGAGACGAAACCACTAAAGAACCCCTTTGCCATGACAAGGTGTTCATGGTGAGTGATGGAAAAACGCATGAGACGCCTCTGTTCCTGCGGGAGAAGGTGCAGCCGGGCCAGCGCATCACAGGACCTGCCGTTATCGTCGAAGCGACCGGCACGGTGGTGGTGGAGACAGGCTGGGCCGCCACCGTCACCACTCATGATCACCTTATTCTCGAACGCTATCTGCCTCGGCCGGAGGTGCGGGCGGTCGGAACCTCGGTCGACCCGGTGATGCTTGAAGTTTTCAACAATCTGTTCATGTCGATTGCCGAACAGATGGGAGCAACCCTTGCCAATACCGCCTATTCAGTCAACATCAAGGAACGGCTCGATTTTTCCTGTGCCCTTTTCGATACTCGCGGCAATCTAATCGCCAACGCCCCGCATGTACCGGTGCATCTTGGTTCCATGGGAGAGGCGGTCAGAACGGTCATCAGGGAAAATTCGATGACCATGCGGCCGGGAAATGTTTATATGCTGAACGCCCCCTACAACGGTGGGACCCATTTGCCGGATGTGACTGTTATTACTCCTGTTTTTTCAGAAAGCGGAAAGAAAGTCCTTTTCTATGTCGGCTCCCGGGGGCATCACGCAGATATCGGCGGCCGGACCCCCGGTTCGTCACCGCCTGACAGTCGGCACATTGAGGAGGAAGGGGTCTTGATTGATAATTTCCTGTTGGTGGAAGAGGGAGTGCTTCGTGAACGTGAAACCCGCAAGCTGTTAGCCCAAGGCCTGTATCCCTGTCGGAATATCGATCAGAATATGGCTGATCTCACCGCCCAGATCGCAGCCAACGAAACCGGGCTAAGAGAGCTTGCCAAGATGACGGCAACATTCGGAATCGATAGCGTCCACGCCTATATGCAGCACGTCCAGGACAATGCCGAAGAGTCGGTGCGCAAGGTTCTCGATGTCCTGCAGGACGGAAGCTTCACCTATCCGATGGACGGTGGACGTACCATTCAGGTAAGCATCGCCGTGGACAGAAAAAAAAGGGAGGCCGTCATTGATTTCACCGGCACATCACCTCAGAGCGATGGCAACTACAATGCACCGACGGCTGTCTGCAAGGCAGCGGTGTTGTACGTTTTCAGGACCCTTGTCGCCGACAATATCCCTTTAAACGAAGGTTGTATGAAACCGCTGAAGCTTATAATTCCGGCTAAGACCATAATCAGCCCGGAATATCCGGCAGCTGTTATTGCCGGCAATACCGAGGTCTCGCAGGCGATAACCGATGCCTTGTTCGGAGCCCTGGGTGTGCTTGCCTCCTCACAGGGAACCATGAACAATTTCGTTTACGGCAATGCCAGTTTTCAGAACTATGAGACCATCTGTGGCGGAACCGGCGCCGGTCCCGATCATCCGGGGACCAGCGCCGTGCACAGTCATATGACCAACACGCGGATGACAGATCCGGAGGTGGTTGAGTGGCGTTTCCCTGTTCGGGTTGATTGGTTTGGTCTTCGCCATGGCTCAGGGGGGAGAGGAAAGTACAACGGCGGGGACGGAGTGGTAAGGAAAATCCGTTTTCTCGAATCGGTGACGGTCACCGTCCTGTCCTCGCACAGGGAGACAAAACCCTATGGGATGGCCGGAGGAGAGGCGGGAGAAAGAGGGGAAAACAGCGTGCTCCGGGCCGACGGTTCGGTTGTCCGCTTGCAAGGCAACGACGAGATAGAGCTTGGGCCGGGAGACGTCTTTGTGATCAAAACTCCGGGTGGAGGCGGTTACGGCCCGCCATCCGGACGGATTCCCTGAAGGTCGTTTAGAGTCGAATATTCCTTATTTAATCCTTTTCAGAGCCTGCTCAAGATCGGCGATGATATCATCCGGATGTTCGGCACCGACGCAGAGGCGGACCATATTGGGCGGAATGCCGGCCAGAATTCGTCCAGCTTTCCCTTGCTGCTGATGGGTTGAGATCGCGGGGATGGTAGCAACGCTTTTGATCCGTCCCAAGTCAGTGGCCCGCCAGATGCGCTGCAGGTTGTCAAAGAAGGACCGCGCTTTTTCAGCACCGCCTTTGACGCAGAACGACATCAGGTGGCCGTAGCGGTTGACCGGATTGCCGTACTGCTCGTCGAATTCGGCATCAACCAGCCACATATAACGGCTAGCAAGTTCATGATTCCTATGGTTTGGCAGCCCCAGGTATTCCACTTGGTCCACCTCCGGGCATCTCTCGAGAAATTGTGCGACCTTCATTGTATTTCGGCTCATCAGGTCCATTTTTGAGCGCAGGGTCCGGATGTCGTTGAGACTCATGACCGCCTGGAGCGGGTGGAGATTCGGACCGAAATCGCGATTCTGCAGGTACTTGACGGAAAGCGAGAAATCGGCCTTGAGGTCGTTGTTGTCGATATCGCTGATAAGATTTTTACGGGCGATCACCGCACCGCAGATACCAAAACCGCTGCTGGTCAGGCTTTTGGTCACCGACTGGACGACGATATCGGCACCGTGGCAGATGGGTCTGAGCAAGGCCGGGGTGGCAATGGTCGAGTCGCAGATAAGGGGCAGGGAATGACTGTGAGCCAGGTCGGCCACGGCCTGGATGTCGAAAAAGCCCTGCTGAGGGTTGCTGGGGAGTTCGCCGTAGAGAAAGCGGGTGTTTTGATCAATTTTTGAGGCCCATTCGTCGAGATTGGTGGCATCGAGAACCCAGCGGCATTCGATATTGCGCTGCTGCATGAACCGGACTGTGAACTGCTGAAAGGTGCCGCCGTAACACTGGGCTGTGGCCACGAAATTGCACGGCTCTCCCGCCTTCTTTCGCACCTCGAGAAAAGGCTGAACGGCGGTCATGATTGCCGCCATACCTGACGAGGTCGAGCAGCATGAGGTCTCGCCGTCAAAGCCGTATCCTTCCAGAAGAGCCAACGTCCATTCATAGTAGTAGGTGGAGGGGTTGGCTATCCGCGAATAGCACCAGGTCGGGATTTTGTAGGCCAGAGCGGCCGCCATCTCATCGGAGTCGGAATAAGCCTGAGAGGTGGACATAAAAATGGGTTCGATGATTGCGCCCTGATAGTCCTTGATCGCATCGGTGACCGAATAGAGGCCATGCACGGCAATGGTATCGAATTTCCAGTTTTTTACCACCTCATGGATATACCGGTCTCGCTCGGCCAGATACCGGTTGTTCTGGTCGATGTAGTTTTGCATCCCCTTTGTAATTTCAACGTTATCGTTTTTGGACACGGCTTTCCTCCTTGGAAGAAATCAGGATGACAGCAACATGAGAACGTCGTACTTGAGATATTGTATCATATCGATGGGGGAAGGCGAGAGATGTTTTGAAAACGGGAAAGGCCATACAGCGAGACTTTCAAGGTCTAACCCGGATTTCTCATCAGTTCAGTCGGTGTCATGTTCGAGGTTTTTAAAATGAACTATACTTGGCTATGTTTATTGCCAAATGTGAAGACGATGACGCTGCCCGGACTGATACCCCAAGACTTCTTGCAGTGGGTCTTTGGTGAGCACTGTGTAATTTGTAAATTCAATTGTTTTACAAAATATTTCGTCCTTTCTGAGCGACAGAAAAATTGACACAGTGTTTATCCGAAAATGGGTCAGAGCTGAGAGGCAACCTTTTCACGGGACGCCATAAACCCTTCCCTGGGGGCCAAAACCTGCGTCATCCGGGCTGAGGGACACCCATGGAAAGGTTACCCCTCAACTCCTAAGCATTGCGATCGTCTCAATTTTCATCGTTTGTTGTGCTCGCACCGCGAGAATGGACGTTCATGAGAAATCCTGGCTAAAGTGATGCCCAGCGGGCCTCCGCCAGGCTTCCGTGAGCGATGACCTTCGATTCCCGTGCAATATAAGAGATATCTTGAATTGGATGAACCATAAAAAAAGGCGGCCGGTTTCCCTTTGATCAAGGGAAACGGCCGCCTCTTACCAAGGCATATGCCGAAATTATGTGTCGATCAATCAGCTTTTCTTTTTTTAGTCTGCTTTTGATCGATTGTGGTTATGTTTAAACCGGCACGATTAATTGTTGGGTTTAATCCATGGTCCACCAACCGGCAGTTTAATTCCGGATTCGGCAGCAACAGCAACAGCCATCAGGTACCAGGCGAGCAGGGCACAGACAATCAGGTCCCAGGCGGCGAAAGTACCGGCTGCTGCATTTTCATACAACTCTTTCAGATCCAAGCCGATGAAACCAATAACGAGGGTTCCGAACAGGAGGATAAGAGCAGTATGATGATATAAGGAGATTAGGAAAAGAATGATGGTGAACAGTGTCCAGACAACCAGGAATATTCCCAGTGCGTGTCCGTCAAACTTCAAGACCGGATAGGCTTTGACAATTTCGGCATTGGTACCGAAAATAGCAAATAAACAAAGGGAGATCCAGAAGGCTCCATAAGCGGTAAAGGCGCAGAAGCCGAAATTATTTCCTGTCTTGAATTCCAGCAAGCCCGCAACCAATTGGGCGCTTCCACCAAAAGCTAAACCGATCCATAATACAGGGGCAAGGCCGACCCAGCCGAGATTATGAAACTGCAAAATCAACGTCGTCATACCGAAGCCGCCAAGACCTACAACTGCCGGATTACCTAATTTTGTTTCTGCCATCTTATTCGCCCTCTCTTGAATGTTTTTTTATGTTACTGCATCAAGCACGCGGAGAAGAAGGATTCCCCTCCGTGTAGTCTTCAACAAAACAGCATTCATAGAAGAAAGGAAAGTGTATTTCGTTTGCGGCGGACGAATCAAATATCGTTCCCCATTCTTCTCTTTCCTACTTTTTGTCATCACCTCCATTGTTAGTGTTTTAAATACACCGCATCCTTGCCGAATTCAGCTTCCGGAAAACCAATCTTAGGATTGATATGCAGCCAAGATGGTTATAGTCCCGGCCTCGTATGGATCAATCTCCCGATTTCGGCTGTTTTCACTTCCGGTACTGAAAACTGTATATATAACTTCAAGGATATTTTGTATGCGATAGGGTGGGAAACAGATTTTGCGAAGGAGAACTCCATCCTTAATGAATGAGGGATGGAAAAACGTTCTTTGCGGGAAGAATAGAACCGGGTCTGTCGATAAAAAACGACAGATTCCTAGGAGGAAGCAGGTAGAATAAACTATGAGAATGATAAAAAACAATTCGCACATTTTTTGAAACCTTCTGCCGTGAACACTCGTTACCGATCGATTTTCGACCGGCAGGAAAGGGTCCTATTTTTTAGGATGTTCTAAAAAGCGCCTGTTTTCATGATCAAATTCATCTAATAGACCCCTACGTAACATAAAAAATTTTAAAGTGCAATTTTTTTTTCACATGCACTCTTGGTCGAAAAAATGTTGTATAGCGGAACACTTGACAACCTTTGACAGGAAAAAACCGCTTGCTGATTTCTCTTCAATCTGGTCATATCTGGATGATAGAGCGTATGTTTTCCTTTTTGTAGGAGCATAATGAATTGTGATGTTTAAATATATTTTGAAGGGAAGCTTAACTTATGACTAGGATCGGAAAAAATGATGGTGCGCCTTAATTGAAGAATAATGTTACTGGGCAGAATTGTAAAAAAAACTATAGGAAATACAATTTGCTAACTGCCCGAAAAAATGGAGTAAAAATTTTCAATCTGTTGCTTATGATAGAATCCGTTGGGAGCTGTAAAATTGTCGGCAACAAAACCAACTCCTCAAATCGGTTGTACGGTTGCTTCGATGTGGGTGAAAACAAGTTGAAGCCCAAAGATCCTTATGTTATTCTTTGTTGTTAAAAGGTCTGGTGAGGTTGTTTTCCGGGGGTGGGCGATCAGGCCTGGTTGACAAGAGAGGTTTTGGTTTAGAAAATCCTGCTATTTTCAGGTTCCCGGAGGGAATGAAATGATCCAAACTGCTTTTGCTTCAATAATGGCCAGAGAGAAAATTATCACCAATCTGATTGCCGTATGCCCGGATGGAATTATCGGTGTGGATCTCCACGGCACCGTCGTGATCTTCAATCATAAAGCGGCGAATCTCACAAAAAGAAAAACTGAGGATGTTTTGGGCAGCCTCGATATCGGCGATATCTATGGGACCCGCGACCACGCCAAGCAGATTAAAGCGGCCATTTACTCTGAAGACTATGGAGGAAGGGGGCGCCTGGAAGGATTTGAGACCAGCATAGTCAATACCGACGGTAAAACCATTCCCATACGGCTTTCCGCCGTAATCATTTCCGATGAGGGTATCGAAGTGGGAAGTGTCGGGTTTTTTCACGATATGACCACCCAGAAGGAAATGGAGAAAAAACTCCATAACCTCTCCATAACCGATGGGTTGACCAATCTCTATAATCAGCGTCATTTTCATACCTGTCTTGCAGATGAAATCGACCGGGTTAAACGTTACAACGGTCCGTTAAGTCTGATCTGCTTTGATCTGGATCGATTTAAGGATTGTAACGACCGATTCGGACATCTTGAAGGAGATAATGTCTTAAGGCGCGTAGGGAATCTCCTCAACGTCATTACCCGCCATTCCGACAAAGCCTTCAGGTATGGAGGCGATGAATTCTTTGTCCTGTTGCCGGAGACCAATCTGAGCCAGGCAACCATCACTGCTGAAAAGATTCGCCAAATGTTCAATGAGAGTTGGCCTTACGATTCCGGTAGTACCGGTTCCGGGCCCATGGTAACCTTGAGTATCGGTGTGGTTCAGCGCATGGGGGAATCTATGGGTGAAGCATTGATAAAACGTGCCGATATGGCGATGTATAATGCAAAAACCGAAGGGGGCAACCGGGTGGTGGCCGGCTGATCATCTCGGCTCTCTCTTTTCTTCCCTGCCCTGTGTAGTGAGCGGATTATGGGCAAGGAGTCTCGTTGCACCTGTTCTCTACTGTCTCTTCAACTCCCCCCTATTTCAAGGATTGAGAGAATTCCGGGAAAGCAGCCTCTTGGGCTACATGGGATCAGTCGTTTTCGTAGAATTCCGGATAGAGCTTTTTTGCGCAATCGGGGCAGATGCTGTGGCTGAACTCCGCTTCCGAGTGGTCCCTTATATACGACTCGATCTGATTCCAGTATCCTTTGTCATCCCGGATTTTTTTACAGGCGGCACAGATGGGAATCAGTCCGTGCAGGGTTTTGATATTTTTCAAAGCTTCCCGGAGATCGCGGATGAGGTCTTCACGTTCCTTCTCCATTCTTTTCCGCCGGTCGATATTTCTCACAACTTCGATACCGGCAATGATCTCTCCAGCAGCATCTCTTAAAGGTGAAGTTGTAATCTCAAAGAAAGAGGTTCCGGAACTTAGAGGCTTGGCGAGTTCGGTGGTGTGGATCTGGCCGTCTTTAAAGGACGAGAGAACCGGACAGTCCTCGCAGGGAAGGTCGAGGCGTCTGTAAACCTTAAAACATTTTTCCCCTCGTTGGTCGCCGAAAAAAGACATGTGAATCTTGTTTTGATAGACCACGGTGAGGTCACGGTTCTGGATGCTGATACCGTCGCCAATGGCGGCGATGATCGACTCGGTCTTGGCTTTTTCTTCTTCCGCCTTGAGCATGAGTGTCTTCATCTTCTCTTCCGAATGGCGGATCGAGAGAAACAGCGGGGCAATCCAGGCCACCCCGAAGAGCATGAAAAATGAGATGAACAGACTGATGAGTTCATCGGGCAGGATCGGTTGCACATCGGATCCCGGCAGCAGATACCAAAGAGAAATGGACCTCCGGACGAGTTGGATGACAATCGCGACGGTGATGAGAATCCACGCGGTCTTAGCGCCGGTGATTTTGATCAGCCGCAGGGCCAGTACCGCTGCCAGCAAATGAAAAATAACGGAAAGACCGACTATTGCAAGATTAGCCGACATATCTGCCTCCGCTGGCAAGGGATTGAATGATTTTTTCTATAGTACCATCCGGGAGGAGTCAATGCAATTTATCTTCTTGGCTTGAAATACCCATTCGATCTAAGTACTCTTACGCAAGGAGACTTTCTCCTTCCCGTACTCCACACTTCTTTGTTCACCATTCCGTGTAGAGGAGACACATGCGAATTCAACTGTTTGGGACGTGCCTGGTAGATTCTCTTTTTCCCGAGATTGGCGAGGCTATGCTTAAGATCTTCCGGACGTTCGGAGTGGAGGCAACCTTTCCCCGAGACCAAACCTGTTGTGGTCAGCCTGCCTTCAACGCAGGGTATCACAAGGAGGCCAAAAAGGTGGCTGAGCATTTTCTGCAGGTGTTTTCCGGCGCTGATATGATCGTCACACCGTCGGGCTCATGTGCCGTGATGGTCAAACATCATTATCGGGATCTCTTTCGTGATGATGCCGCACTTCATAAAAAGGCGGAAGGTGTTGCATCAAAGGTATTTGAGCTGACGCAGTTTCTCGTCCATGTCCTGCACCTGACTGAAAAAGGACTGCGCGGGCAGGGAAAGGTGACCTACCATTCCTCCTGCCATCTGACCAGAATGCTGAAAGTGACCAAGGAGCCGATTCTTTTGCTCAAAGCCATGCAGGGGCTTGAATTTGTGCCCCTGCCCGATGCCACCCGTTGTTGCGGCTTTGGTGGTGTTTTTATGGCCAAGCTGCCGGAAATCTCCAAGGCCCTGGCAGAGGAAAAGGCCGATGATATTCTGGCGACTGGGGCCGATACCGTGACAGGCTGCGACGCGGGATGTCTGATGAACATTGCCGATGGGCTGAAAAGACGGGGAAGCACTGTCAAAGTTAAACATATTGCCGAACTGATCGCGGAGGGACTATGAGCAACCGGACAAGTCTTACGTTTCGGAAAAACGCCGCCAGAGCCCTTGAGGATTCTCCTTTGCGCGCTGCCATGCACAATGCCACCGCAACCATTGGTTCAAGAAGAGAAGAGGCCATGGGCCAGGTCGATTTTGCGGCACTGCGCGAGCAGGCTTCAGATATACGCATGGAGGTCCTCGACAACCTGCAGACGTATCTTGATAGATTCACCGTCAATGCTGAGAAAGCCGGGGCCGTCGTCCACCATGCAGCAACCGGTGATGAGGCAAGAGACGTTGTGAGTAAGATACTCAAAGATAAAAACGTAAAACTCGTTGCCAAGAGCAAGTCGATGATCACAGAAGAGATCAAGCTCAATGAACGTCTGGAGGAGGAGGGGCTTGAAGTCATTGAAACGGACCTTGGCGAGTATATTATCCAGATCGCAGGCGAGGCCCCATCGCATCTTCTGGCGCCTGCAATCCATAAAAGCCGGCAACAGATCGGGAGGCTTTTTACCGATAAGCTTGGCTGTGAGTATACCGAAGACCCCCAGGTACTCACCAAGATTGCCAGAAGGGTTCTGCGCGAGAAATTCATACAGGCTGATGCCGGTATCTCCGGGGCCAACTTTGCATTGGCGGAATCTGGCAGTCTTGTCATCTTGACCAATGAGGGCAACGGGCGGATGGTGACGAGCCTGCCCCCGCTGCATATCGCTGTGCTTTCCATTGAAAAGATGCTGCCCTCCATACGCGATCTGTCCTGCTTTTTGCGGCTGTTGCCGCGTTCGGCAACGGGGCAGAACATAACAAGCTATGTGTCGATCATCAGCGGCACCAGAAAGGCAGATGAGTCCACCGGGGCCAGGGAGTTGCATATCGTTTTGCTTGACGGCGGGCGCAGCGATATCGTCAAAGGAGAATTCAGGGAAATGCTCAAATGCATCCGGTGCAGTGCCTGCATGAATGTCTGTCCGGTCTACAGGACCATCGGTGGTCATGCCTACGGGTGGACCTATCCGGGACCCATGGGGATCATCCTGACCGAGCTGCTTACAGGTCTTGAAAAATCTCATCCGTTGTCGGATGCAAGTACCCTCTGCGGTGCCTGCAATGAGGTCTGCCCTGTGAAGATACCACTGATGGAGCTGATCTTAAAGCTCAGGGTGAACAAGGTGGCTGCCGGCCTCTCTCCGTCATCAATGACATGGGGGATGCGCCTGTTTGCCGCGGCGGCCAGGTCACCTTCCCTGTTCTCTACAGCCCAACGGCTCGCCCATGGCTTTTGGCCGTTGATCCGCCGTATGGGAGGAGACGATGTGGCCGGCAGAATGCCAAAGCCAACCGGCAACCCCCTGCGCAGGAGGATGAAATGAGTGAGAAAGAGACGGTCTCACGGTTTTTGGAAACAGCGGCCAGGGCCATGGCCGGCACGTCGCTGGCCGAAAGCCGCGATATGCTGGCATTGCAGGCCCTGGCGCTGATACCACCAGGAGCCAAAGTATTTTGTTCTGAACAGACGGAAATTGAAAAGGCGATTGCCCAGCTTCTGCCCAATCGGACCACCGATTACTCCAAGGCGGAAGTAACGGTGGAAGAGGCATCGGCAGCCATTGCTGAAACCGGCACTGTCATCTGCGCAAGCACTGCAGGAAAGTCCTTGCAGGCAAGCCTGTTGCCGTCCCAACATATTGCCGTTGTTGCAAGCGAGTCGATCTTTGTCGATCTCGACGCTTTTTTTGCCGCACAAGCTTCGGAACTCCCGACCAATATCACCTTCATTACCGGTCCCAGTCGAACCGCCGATATCGAGTTGAGCCTGGTTGTCGGCGTGCACGGTCCGGAAAAGTTGGATATTATCGTAATTTAAACGAAAAACCATGACCCCTGCAATCAACGCCATAAAAAAGAAAAAGATCCCCTATACCGTCCATCAGTATGAACATGATCCGGTAAATGAAGCCTACGGCAAAGAGGCTGCGGACAAGCTCGGGATTGCCGAGGAAAGGGTCTTTAAGACGCTGGTCGTCCATCTGGAGGATGGGCGTCTCACGGTTGCTGTCCTTCCTGTATCATCCATGCTCAGCATGAAACTCATGGCCAAGGCAGTCGGAGCGAAAAAGGCGGCCATGGCGGAGAAGGCTCTGGTTGAACGCACAACGGGCTATGTCCTGGGCGGCGTCAGTCCATTGGGACAGAAAAAGCGTTTGCCGACGGTAATCGATTCATCAGCCGGGAACTTTCCTACAATCTATGTCAGTGCCGGGCGTAGAGGGCTGCAGATAGAGCTTGCGGCAAAGGATCTTGCCGTTTTGACCGCTGCTGTCTTTGCCGATATCCGTCAGTGAAGAGTGTCTTTGGAGAACATTGTGTACATTTGACAACAAACTTATTTTTGCGAAATGTCTAGTCCTTTCTGAAGTACGAATAAATTGACACCGTGTTTATCCTGAAATCGGTCAGCCCTTATCTATTGTTATCATTTTATTTTTTATTAGTTTTTGTGCTTGGGCCGCCGAAATGGATGGTCATGAGAAATCAGGGTTAAGAATCAAGGGACCTTCGTATGGCAAGGGCTATTTCTTTTCGGATCAGCGGCTTCATCACATACTCTTTCACACCAATGGCCTTGGCCTTTTTTTCATTGATCAGTTCACTAAAACCCGTGCACAGGATAATGGGCATATCTACTCGGATTTCGAGAATTTTCTGGGCAAGTTCGGCGCCGTTCATCTTTGGCATGGTCATATCGGTGAGAACGAGGTCCCACATCTCGGGATAAGCCGAGATCAAAGTAAGGGCATCCAAGGGATTGGTTATAGAAGTGACCTGATATCCCAGTCCTTCAATCAGGCGTTTTTCTAAAATGTTGATGGCCGGCTCATCATCGATAATCAGGATATGTTCATTTCCTGTGGGAACTTGCTCGGTCAGCATCACCTCAGGTTTTGTCTCTTCTTGTTCAACTCTTGGAAGATAGATATAAAAAGACGTTCCTTTTCCGACTTCGCTGTACACCGAGATAGAACCGCCATGGTTTTTTACTATACCGTGGACTACGGCAAGTCCCATGCCCGTTCCTTCCCCTTTCTCCTTGGTGGTGAAATAGGGATCGAAAATCCTTTCCAGGATCTCCTTTCGCATTCCGGTTCCTGTATCACTGATCTTTAAAAGCAGATAGGGGCCGGTTGTCAGTTGCAGGTTGCCTATTTGCTCGTCATAAGGATGGATCTCTTTGTGGATAAGCTCTATTGCAAGAATTCCTCCTGTATCGCGCATGGCATGGTAGGCATTGGTACACAAGTTCATAACGACCTGGTGGATCTGGGTCGCATCCGCAAGGACCAGGGTGTCGTGATCGACAATATCTTCCCTGATTTCTACAGATTTAGGAATGGAGGCCTTGAGAAATTTTATTGCCTCCCGAATGACGATATGAATCTCTAAGGGGATAGCCTGATATTCCTGTTGTCTGCTGAAGGCAAGGATCTGATTGACCAGTTCTTTTGCCCTCATGCCTGCCTTGTGTATTTGATCGAGGTCTTTGAGTAAGTTCGATTTTTTTATAGTGTCGCCTCGTTCGTAGGAGCAGAGGATCAGTTCCGTGTAGCCAATTATTGAAGTTAGTATATTGTTGAAATCATGTGCGATACCTCCCGCGAGCGTTCCTATGGCCTCCATTTTCCTGGATTGCTGCAACTGCTTTTCCAGTTTTTTTTGCGAGGCCTGAGCCAGCTGACGTTCGGCTATTTCCTGCAAAAGTTCTCTGTTGACCTTTTCCAGTTCGGCAATTCGTTTCTGAAGTTCAGGATAATAGCTTTTGCGTACAGATCGTTCTCCGAGTCCGATGATGCTGTTGCGTAAGCGTTCCCTCTGGTTATCCTGATCAGAGAGCTTCTTCATAAATGACCTCTATATCCCGCTGGGTCGGGACACGCGGGTTGGTAACCATACATGGGTCTTTCATCGCCTTTTGCGCCAGGGTCGGGATGTCGGTGCGATTTATTCCCAGCTCCCCAAGTGACTTCTGGATGCCGACGGATCGCTTCAAGCGGTCGATTTCCGAAACAATCAAATTTTTTATTTCCGGTAGCTGCAGGCCTTTCAGATCAAGTTCCAGAGCTTCTCCGATGCGTGTATATCGCTCATTTGCCGCAGGAAAATTATAGGCGATGACGTGTTCTAAGAGGATGGCGTTGCACTCGCCGTGGGGCAGGTCAAGAAAACCGCCGAGACTATGGGCCATGGCATGAACCGCACCGAGGCTGGCATTAGAAAAAGCCAGGCCTGCCTGGAGGCTCCCCAACATGACATTATTTCGAAGTTCGATATTGTCGGGGTCGATCAAGACCGGAAGGAGGTTTTTGTTCAACAGGCGCATTGCTTCCAAGGCATGCAGATCGTAAATCGGTGAGTTGGCTGTGGAAACATAGGCCTCAATGGCATGGACCAAGGCGTCCATGCCGGTACAAGCGGTAAGATATGGGGGCATGGACATGGTCGTTTTTGAATCAATCAATGCAGCATCCGGTATCGTGGTCTTGCTGACAATAGCGATCTTTACCTCATCTTTTTCGTCGGTGATGATGGAAAATTGAGAAACATCCGCCGAAGTTCCGGCTGTCGTAGGAATACAGATCAGTGGAGGTCCGGGGACCGGCACGTTATCTATTCCTTCGAAAGACAGGATGTGCTGATGGTTGGAGGTGACGATTCCGATTCCTTTTGCGCAGTCCATGGGGCTTCCCCCACCAATTGCCACAATGATATCGCAGTGGTTTTCATGATAAAATTCCGCACCGGCCATGACCTCTGCGGAGCGGGGATTGGCTGAGATGCTGGAGAAGATCACATGATCTATTCCTTCATTGGTGATGAGCTCCGAAATCTTTTCCACCCATCCGACGGCAATGATTCCCGGATCCGTAACAATCAAAACTTTCTCAGCGCCGAAATTGGTAAGATAACGGCCGATAAGGCCACTGGCGTCAGGACCGAAGACAAATTCCGGAGCGACAAATTTTCTCAGTTCCAGCATAGGCACCTCGCGTGGGAATTATCCGGCATTTTACATGCGGATTTTGCACGGAAACTGTGGGGTTGTCGTATGGCACAGGCTCCGATCAACATATTGACTTATTGAATTATCCAACCCTGGACGTAAATTGTCAAATAATCGAGAGAAGGAGTGTTCGGTAACAATGACGCAATTCCCTTGAGTGTTGTAAAAAAGACCGACAATCATTATTGTCTTTGAGGCTGCCCAGGCCGGATTTCTCCTGAGCAAGCTAGGCTGGACAAGGTTGACAAGCCCAACCCATGAGGGGGTCATAAGTTATAAAAAGTACGCTTGAGTCGGATGAACCATTTTATTAAAAGAGAAATAGAATGGATGAACGTATTGTACATAAACTCAAAACAATCGTCGGAAGGGAAAATGTCTTTACAGCCCTGGCTGACAGGATAACCCATTCCTACGATGCTACGCAGAAGCAGTTTCTGCCGGATGTGGTCGTTTATCCGGGATCGACTGCCCAGGTGAGGGAAGTGCTGAAGCTCGCCGATGAAAACCGGATCCCTGTGTTGCCGCGGGGAGCGGGCAGCGGCTTTTCCGGCGGCAGTCTACCGGTGGAAGGCGGTATTGTCCTTGTTTTAACACGTATGGATCAAATTCTCGAAATAGATGCGGAGAATCTGATAGCTGAGGTGGAGCCGGGTGTGGTGACCGCCGCGCTCCAACGGCAGGTGGAGGGTCTGGGGCTATTCTATCCGCCGGATCCGGCATCCAAGGAGTTCAGCACTCTTGGCGGCAATGTGGCAGAGTGTGCCGGTGGCCCACGTTGTGTAAAATATGGGGTAACCAAAGATTACATCCTGGGGCTCGAAGTGGTGCTGGCTTCTGGTGAGATTATCAGGACCGGCGGCAGGACCCTGAAAAATGTTGTGGGCTATGATCTGACCAAACTCTTTGTCGGCTCCGAAGGGACTCTGGGGATTGTGACGAAAATCATTGTCAAACTGTTGCCCAAGCCTGAGGCCAAAAAGACCATGCTTGTGCAGTTTGAGAGTATTGAAGGTGCTGCAAGAGCGGTTTCGGCTATAATCGGCAGTAAAATTATTCCCACCACCCTGGAGTTTATGGACGCGGCAACCATCGATTGTATACGGGATGTAACCAGTATTCCACTGCATTCTTCCTGCCGGGCCGTCCTCATCATCGAGGTGGACGGGAAGGCCTTGATGCTTGATAAACAGACGGCTGAGATTCTTGATATAATCAGGCCTCTCGGTATCCTGGAAACCATGATTGCCGCAACCGACAAAGAATCGGAGGCAATCTGGCAGGTACGCCGTATCGTCAGCCCGAGCCTGCGCAAAGTTGCGCCCGACAAGTTCAATGAGGATATCGTCGTTCCCAGATCCAAAGTACCTGACATGATCCGGGCCCTGGAGAGGATTTCCGTCGATTATAGGGTCGCCATAGTCAATTTCGGGCATGCCGGAGACGGCAACATCCATGTCAATATCATGGTCGACCTTAAGGAGGAAGGGATGGCTGCTCAGGTGGAAAAGGTGGTGGAAGAGGTCTTCCGCGCCGCCGTCGGCTTGCGCGGCTCGATCTCCGGAGAACACGGCATAGGCACCTCCAAAGCGAAGTATATGGCTCTGGAACTGGACGGATCGACGATTGCCGCAATGCAGCGAATCAAAAAGGCATTGGATCCGCATAATATTCTTAATCCCGGCAAGATGTTTTATCCTTCTTCATTTCCGGATCCGGAAGGGGCATGTGGTAGTTGATATGAGCATAAACAAGAGCCTGAAGGATTTTGACAAGGTCATCCGCGACTGTGTCAAGTGCGGAATATGCCAGGCCCACTGTCCGACCTACCTGGTGCACAGAAGGGAAGGGGCTGTGGCCAGGGGAAAGATCGCCTTGGCGGCTGCCCTGCTGGCAGGAGACATCGACCTTGAAGAGCGTCTGCAAGAGGATATCAGTCTGTGCTTGATGTGTGGTTCCTGTGTCGTCAAATGTCCCAATAACGTTCCGACCCATGAAATTGTCGGCGCTGTCCGCCGCGAGATCACGGATGAACTAGGTCTGTCTTTGGTCGACAGAGGAATAGCAGGTTTGCTTGGCTCAAAAAACTTGAAGAAGACAGCCGCTAAAGGAGCGGCCGCCTTTGGTCCGCTTTTTTTGAAAAAAGTGCCCGAGTCCAGCGGCCTGCGTTTGCGCTTTCCCATTTCCCGGATAAAGGACAGGACATTGCCGAAGATTGCCTATCGCAGCCTCTTTGACAGATTCCCGGAAATCACCAAAGGCGAAAAGGGAAAACCTCTCATAGGCTTTTTTGCCGGATGTTCCATCACCTATCTTTTCCCGGAGATAGGAGAGGCGATGATCGGTATTCTCACCGGCCTGGGGTATTCTGTCTATCTGCCGAAATCGCAAAGTTGCTGCGGGATTCCGGCGCACTCTTTGGGAAATGGCGCTCTGGCCCAAAAGCTGGCATATACTAATGTGGAGGCCTTTAAAAAACACGAGGTAGAATATATCGTTACCGCCTGCGGGTCGTGCAACAGCGGCATCGGTGAAAACCTGCGCGCGATGAAGACGGACTTCTCGTCATTTACCGACAAGATAATTGATATCAGCGTATTTCTTGGCCGGATGGGGCTCTTGGAAAGACTTTCGGCAATGGAAAAATGGAAGGCTCGGGCCAGGGTCACCTATCATGATCCCTGCCATCTTAAAACCCAGGGAATAACTGAAGCCCCACGTCAACTGCTGAAGAGCTTGCCGAATGTTGACTTTGTCGAGATGGAAAACGCCTCCGCATGCTGCGGCTTAGGGGGTGTCTTCTCCGTTCATCACGCTGCCACCAGCAAGGCCATTGGCGAAAAAAAAATATCCGGTCTTACCAAAAGCGGCGCACAGGCCGTCGCCACCGCCTGCCCCGGCTGTATGATCCAGTTGCAGGACACCATCGATCATGCCGGTTTGCATATCCGGGTCGTGCATCTTCTCAAATTGGTTGCCAAGGCGTTGGCCTGATCCGGATATCTTCTCAGTATTCTTATTCCTCTTCGGTAAAAGAAATTTCCGTATCGATCATCTCCCGGGCCCTTTCAAAGGCCCGCCGGGCGGTTTCGCCTCCTAAAGAATTGTGGAGACTTTGCCCTGATGGATCGGTTATATCAAAACGGAAATTGGAGCACATATTGCGCTCCTTTTCTACCGAGATATTCCAGCCGCGATAGGTGTCCGTTAATGTTTTCTTCATGGGAACCTCCTTTTTGACGGGCATTTCGTTGTCTTCTTTTATAATAAGACAGCTCTGCTCCTAAGGCGATATTTCAGGGCGAAAAGTATCGTGAAAAAAAGTCTCTTTTGCAGCCTTCACGCAGTGCATTTGAGATGAAATCTATGGCAGGATATACCGGGAAAATGGTAAAGTGAGTCCATGTATCGGGAGGAGGAAGAAAGAGATGCAAGAAATTATAGCTAAGACAAGAACTTTTCGACGTTTTGTCCAAAAAGAAATTATCAACACCGCCACACTGCATGAACTGATAGACCTGGCTCGTCTCGGAGGATCGGCTCGGAATTGTCAACCATGGCAATATATGGTGATCAACTCCCCGGAACTCTGCGCCAAGATCTTTCCATATCTGGGTTGGGCCGGATATCTGCCGGATTGGAAAGGCCCGGTCGAAGGTGAGCGCCCCAGTGCTTATATACTCTGTCTGTTGAACAAAAATCGTTTAAAGGGGCCAGAAACCGAGGCGCAGTTCGATTTGGGAGTGGCCACCCAGAACCTGCTTCTTGGTGCAATGGAAAAACGCATAGGTGGATGCCGGATCGGGGCCTTCAATCCCAAACTTGCCGACCTGTTTAAAACGCCTGACCATTTGAAGCTTTCCCTGGTCGTAGCACTTGGTAAACCGCGAGAGACGGTGATCATCGAAGAGTCAAAAGATGAAGAGGATATCCGGTATTGGCGTGACGAACACGGTTTGCACCATGTGCCGAAAAGACCTTTGAAAAGTTATCTCATCAATCTTGAGTTGAGCTGAAATGTATTCCTTGTTTTGACCGGTGATGTAATTTAAAGGATGGCTGTTGTCGACAGCCCATCGTTTATGAGAGTATGCACCGTCAATTCCGTTTTCTCATTACGAGAAAACGGAATTGTGCGATAGTATTGATATTCGAAGCCCAATCAATCTCCAAAAGAGACGAGTATCTCGTCCAAGGTTTTGCGCCATTTGGGTGGCCGCAGTTCAAGCCCCGGTTTCCGGTATCCGATTGCGAGAAGCAGTGGAACCCAGAAATTGTCCGGAATATTGAAGGCTTTACGCACGGCTTCGTGGTCAAAGCCGTCCATGGGGTGGCTTTCCAATCCGAGACTGGTGGCTGCATACATCACGCTCATGGCGAAAAATCCTGTGTTTTTAGCCGCAAATGCCAGGTTCGCGTCAGTACTCCACCCATAGAGGGATTTGGCGGCATTCAAGAACCAGTCCCGTTGCTCCGCTTTCATGCTCCCGGCCTTCATCATCTCCTGCCAGTTCTTTTCAACGGTTGGGTGACCTTCTTGCCAGCCGTTTTTATCCGCAAGAAAAATCAAGACCACCGGAGCTTCAGCGACCTTGGGCTGCCCCCAGGCCAGGGCTTTGAGCTTTTCCTTTTTCTCCTTGTCGCGCAGGACAATGAGGTTCCAGGGTTGAAGATTGAAGCTTGACGGCGCTTTGGTCGCCGTTTCAAGTATTTGACGCAAAAGAGTCTCCGGGACATCTTTGTCTGGATCAAAGAAATTGATGGCTCTCCTGTTTTCGCTGATTTCTTTAAAGTTCATTTTATAACTTCTCCTTTTATCTCAGAGATTGACATACTGTATTTTTTGCCGGGCGGGTTGAAAAAGGACCCGGCAGAGGGATTTATTGGATTTGACATCGAATCGTTTAATGTTAAACTATACATGCCCGGAAATTTGTCAAGGTGCCCTACCTTGCATGACTTGACCTTGTTCATCCGTCTACAGTAAAAAATCTCCTAATGTCTTCACAGGTTACGGCCGATGATATGAGTACGGGGAGATTCCTGGACAAAAAAATGGGAATCAACGCTGTGTTTATCCGAAAATCGGTCGGCGCGGCAAGGCAACCTATCCACAGGACGCCATGAACACCTCCATGGGGGGAAAGCCTACGCCATCCCGGCTGCGGAACGCCTGTGAAAAGGTTACCTCACAGCCCCTGAGCATCGCGAACATTTCGGTTTTCATCATTTGTTGTGCTCGTGCCGCGAAAATGGACGTTTATGAGAAATCCGGGTTAGGGCTTTTCTTCATACCATCCGGCAGACGTTTACGGTATTGTTAAAGAAGGCAGGGAGGTTTGTTCAACAGGGACGAAAAGATTGTTGGCGGCGAATACCGGATATGGTCCTCCTTTTTTACATGCTCTCTTTAGGTAACTAGATGATATTCTGCAAAATCTGTGGCGAAACGCTGAACCTTTTCGACACCCAGGAGGAAGAGGTTTGCTATTCCTGCCTGAAAAAAAGGATTGAGCAGCAAAAAACACCTGCCGTGCAGGAAAAAGATGACGACGATCCTCTTTCTCATGCACTCCTGGGACATGAAAAGGGGAGGTTTGTCCTGCGTTCGGCGGAAGGCTGGATTATCTGGAGTGCCCCTGATGATAAGGAATACAAATTGGAGGTTATTTTAGCCAGGGCAAGGAGAATTTGTGAGATTCGAAAAAAAAGTCGTAAATAAGACGCCAACTTGCAGACAAAGGATTGATTTTTCTGGCAGTTTGCTTACATCCGGGGTGTTGGAACATCTCAATATGCATAATTTGTTGTGCTCGCGATGCGAGAATGGACGTTCATGAGAAATGCGGGGTAGGGTTGAAAATAAATGCAGTATCAGGGCAAGGATTGATAAGGGTTTATGACCATCACAATATCAGTTGGTTCAGGCAAAGGCGGCACGGGCAAAAGCCTGGTCGTTGTTAATCTCGGGGTTCTTCTGGCCAAAAACGGAAGGCGGGTCTGCGTTGTGGATCTGGATCTGGGAGGGGCAGACATCCATATTCTCTATGGCGTCTTTGAGCCGAAAAGCTCTCTGTCTGATTTCCTGTCCAGAAGAGTCGATTCCTTGGAGGACGTGAGCCAAAACCTTTTCGGTTCGTTCGGAGACCTGCGGATTATCGCTGGAAGCGGTGATACACTCCATACAGCCAATATGACCTTTCAGGAGAAACAGCGTCTTCTTCGGGGGCTATCTACCCTGGATGACGATGTCCTCCTTCTCGATGTCGGGGCGGGAGTCGGCTACCATACCCTTGATTTTTTCATGTTCTCCGACGTGCAAATCTGCGTGACAAACCCCGAACCGACTGCTGTTCTGGATTTTTATAATTTTCTGCAACTGGCGACCATTCGCAAGGCGCTAGGCAGTTTTCTCTCCCAGAGCGATGTCGGTAAGGCGCTTAAAGACAGGCACTTTCACTCCCTGGCCGAGGTTTTTACCCAGGCTGAAGAGATCAGTCCCGGTTCCCGGGAGCGAATCCAGAAGGCCTTGGAGACCTTCAATCCATTGCTCATCACCAACATGGCCGGTTCCAAGGCCAAGATCAACCAGCTGAAACTGCAACGGCTGGCCTCCAAATATCTCGGAATTTCCATCCCGAATCTCGGAGAAATTCCCATGGACCATTCTGTCCATGAGGCTTTGCGAGCCTACCTACCCGTCTGCGAATACGCACCCAACTGTCCGTCTGCACTTGCCCTTGCAGCCATCTGTGAAAAACTGGAGAAGGTCATCGACCTCTTTGCCGACAAACGGCGTGGAAAATAACGCCTCTTCTATTCCATTACTTTCCGCAAAATCCAAAGTTGCGGTATAATACTACCAGCCTCTTTCTACCGCTGGTTCAGACCAGCGGCAACCAATACTCCCTGCGGATTGTTTTATGCCCATTAAAAGACTCAATAGATTACGAAATAAGTCACTCTTCCGTATTGTCTTGCCGTCCCTTTGCACCCTGTTGCTCTTTATTTCCGCTATTTTTTTCATCCTGTTGCCGCAGCTGGAGGAGAGTTTTCTCAACAGGAAAAAAGAGATGATCCGGGAATTGACCCAAACCGTCTGGAGTCTTCTTGAGTCCTACCATGATAGAGAGCTCTCCGGCGAGCTAAGCAAAAACGAGGCCCAGAATCGGGCCATTCTGCGAATCGGCAGACTTCGCTACGGTCCGGAGAAAAAAGACTACTTCTGGATAAACGACATGACACCGCGGATGATTATGCATCCGTATCGTTCCGACCTGGTTGGAAAAGATGTGTCAACCTTCAAAGACTCCAACGGGAAATTTCTCTTTATTGAGTTTGTCCAAGTTGTCCGAAACCATGGAGAAGGTTATGTCCATTATATGTGGCAATGGAAAGACGATCCTAAAAAAATTGTACCGAAAGTTTCCTACATTAAAGAATTTAAGCCTTGGGGATGGATCGTCGGCACCGGTATTTATATAGACGATGTACATGCCGAGTTGGCCGATATCAGAAATAAAGTTATTATCATATCCGCCGTCATACTGGTGCTTGTCTCCCTTTTGGCCCTCTATTCCATCCACAAGAACATTAAAGCCGACCGGGAACGGTATCACATCTTTCTGGAGCGGGAATTTCTTATGAAATCCCTTGAAGAAAGCAAAGAGCGATTCCGGAATCTTTTGGAAACAACCAGTGACTGGATTTGGGAAACCGATCAGAGCGGCCGTTATACCTATTCGAGCCCCCAGGTGAAGAACCTGCTGGGCTATGATCAAAGTGAGATATTGAATAAAACACTGGTGCAATTTTCTCCTGCTGGGCAAACGGAAGCGGAAGGCAATGCGTTTGCCCAATTATTGCTAAAAAAGCAGGCCTTCACCGGTTATGAAATTTCCTGTAGAACTAAGGATGGGAGAGACGTGGTGTTGGAAAACAACGCTGTTCCGATTTTTAACATGTACCAGGAGTTGATCGGTTACCGCGGTGTGGCCCGCGACATCACGGAGAGAAAATTTGCCATGGAGGAGCTTAAAAAAAGCCGTGACCAGTTGCATGCGAGTCTGGAGGAAACGGTAACCTCGCTTGCCTCAACCGCAGAAAAACGGGATCCTTATACCGCCGGCCATCAACAGCGCGTTGATCGTCTGGCCTGTGCCGTCGGAAAGGAGTTGGGGCTCCCCGAGCAGCAGATCGAGGGTCTGCACATTGCGGCACTGTTGCACGATATCGGCAAGATCACTCTGCCGTCCGAGTATTTGGCAAAGCCCGCCAGACTGTCGGTTGAAGAACGGGCCATAATTAAATGCCATACCGAAGTCGGCTATGAAATCTTAAAAAATATCCATTTTCCATGGCCGGTGGCCGAAATCGTTTATCAGCATCATGAGCACCTTGATGGTTCAGGTTACCCTCGGGGATTGAAAGATCAGGAAATCCTGCTTGAGGCTAAGATCCTTGTGGTTGCCGATGTGGTAGAAGCAATGTCCTCCCACCGTCCCTACCGGCCGTCGTTGGGGATCTCCAAGGCCCTGGATGAAATCCGTAATGGCAGGGGAACCAGATATGACGCCGCCTGCGTGGATGCCTGTCTCCACCTCATCCTGGAGCGGAAGATAGAACTGAAAGCCGACGACTTGAGTTCGGTTTTTCTTTAGCCATCCCCCATTTTTCAAGGTAGCCGTAAGGATGAGATTTGGATTGAAATCAGGCAAAAATAAAGTTAGGCTTTGATTGATTTTGGTATATTTTCGGATGGAGATGGCGCCGGGATAGCTCTTACTCAACTCAAGGAGATCTTTATGCAAGGCGAGAGAATGCACAAGAATTCATTAATCCTCCTGGTACTGATGGCGTGCCTTGGGACCTTTATCCATTTTGCCGCTTTTTGTTATGCTGCGGACGATCAACAACATGAGATTGTTGTAAACGTTAACTGCAGCGACGAAAACTTTATAACCCTTGGTTATAAATACGGCTCCGGCGCAAACCCGTATACGCTAAAGGGAAAATGCATCAAGATGCACAACGTCCAGACATTTCAATATTTCGGCAAGGATAAGGCGCTGGCGAGATGGCATTACAGAGGAGAACACGGTGTGGTGTATCTCGAGGCCCCTGAGGGGCAAGAACTTCTTGGAGACAGCCGGGTCGTAATCGGTATGTGCGTGGGGGTATATTCCTATACATCGGCCTACGACACCCCGTCGCAGATCCCGCATATTATAGTTGTGCAGTAGGAAATTCAGGCTAGTCTTTTTTGTATTTTTCCATATCCTTTTTGAATTTCGCTTCTATAGCTGCCAGCTTATCCTTTTGTTTTTTGGCAAGCTCAGCCTGGATATCAGCCACCTTTTTTTCCGCTTTCATCTTTTGGGCCTGGAACTCTGCTATTTCCTTGGCCAGGCCTTTGTCTTCCTTGGACTCCCTTGCAATATTTTCTATTTCCAAATGATTTGCCACCGAAAGCTTGATGGAAAAAGGATCTTCCATGGTGTCGATAATCCCGAGCTTTGCAAGCTTGCGGCAGACAGAGTGGCCCGCTTCATCTGAAATATTCAGCATCGCGCATATATCTTCGATTTTTGGAAGGGCGCTGTTCTTGTGCTCAAAGAGCCTGATGGCAGAAACAACGAGATGGGCTTCGGTATAGGCATCCATATATGTATTTGCTCACAGATCGTAGAACTGGAGAAGAAGTTTAAATCATGTATTTTTGCTGACATGATCTGCTATCCGGGTCTTCATCCGTCAACCTAAAAATCTTTCTTCACTCCCCATCTCGTAAAATTGATATTAAGAAGCCATTTCACAAAGGCAACGATTATGCCATCCGGCTTCGTTTCAGGGGCTTTGGGCGTTTTCTCCTTTTCCATATGTTTCCTCCAGGGGTTTTAAAATAGGTTTGGCGTTTGAGTTTTTATTGAGGTCTATGTAGCAAAATAACAAAGCAATGAGAAGGAAAAAAGGTAAAGGATAGCATGAAGGCAGAAGGTCCGTCCTGCCGGTTTATTTGACGAAAGGCGGAGTTACGGTTACCGTATATGAGTAAAGCTGATCGCTCTTTAACGTTCTATAATGAAAATGGGCTAAGGAGATACATCAATGAAAAGACCTCTTATCTCCTTTAAGAGAACCGTTCGCTTGGCAATACCGCTGGTTGTCGTCATCGTTGTTGGTCTTACAGTGCTTGCCTCCTATGTACAGGGCTGGCTATGGATGAAACAAATGGGCTATGTCCAGGTGTTTTGGCGTATCCTCTCCATTCGGGTAGTTCTTGCCGGATCGGCTTTTCTCCTCTGCTTGTTTACACTTTGGCTTAATCTCCGTTTTGCCATGTCGGGCATATTCTTACGACAAGACGAGAGGGATCAAAGGGCCTTGGTCATCTATAGCAGACAAGGCTTCGGCTTTTCCGTCTTCTGGTTTAAGACAGCGGCATTTCTGATTGCCGTTTTTATCGGATGCGTTTTTTTTTCCATCTACTTTACTCGATGGGATCTTTTCCTGCGGTTTCATTGGGGAGGTGTTTTCGGGCAGGTTGAACCGATTTTCGGCAAAGATATCGGTTTTTATATCTTCCGGCTTCCGTTTTATGAGCTTCTTCGCAACAGTCTGCTGGGATTGGCCGTAGTGACCCTTGTTCTCGTGGTACTGGCCTATCTGCAGTTTGGAACCTTCAGCCTTGGACAGTTACGAAACGGACGGCTGGACCGTCAGGAGGCAGGACACATTTTATCGCTTCTCTTTGCTCTTGCGTTGATCCTGGGATGGGGCTGTTATCTGGACCGTTTCGAACTCCTCTTTTCCTCTCGGGGAGTCGTCTATGGGGTAGGCTACACCGCCTTCCATATCGAACAACTGGGGCTATGGGCCATGCTTTTTGCCTCCGTCGTCCTGGCCTGCATAATCGGATTCATGTTTTTAAGGCGCCGTCTTCTCTGGGGACTGATAGGCACAGGGGGCTATTTCCTTCTCTATTTTCTGGTGCTCGTCCTTCTGCCGGGAATCGTACAGAAATTTATTGTCGAGCCCAATGAACTCCAGCTGGAAACACCGTACCTGAAAGACAATATCAATTTTACCCGTAAGGCTTTTGGCCTCGACAAGATAGAAGAAAAGGCCTATCCCGCCTTGAATGATCTGAGTCTTAAGGCGATTAACGACAACCGGACGACCATCAACAATATCCGGCTCTGGGATTGGCGGCCCATATTGCAAACTTACAGACAGACTCAGGAAATCCGGTTATACTACCAGTTTTATTCCGTGGATGTCGACCGCTATCATCTGGTTGACGGCTATCATCAGGTGATGTTGTCGGCCCGGGAACTGGCGGAAAACCTGCCTCAAAAGGCCCGGACCTGGGTAAACAGCTACCTCCAGTTTACCCATGGCTACGGCATGGTGATGAGCTTTGTTTCAAAACAGGAGGAAGGGGGATTGCCCGTTTATCTTTTAAAAGACATCCCGCCTGTTTCCGATTTCCATTTGAAGATCGATCAACCGGCGATTTACTATGGTGAAAAGACTCCGGGGTATCGGATCGTTTCCACTCAGATCAAAGAATTCGATTATCCCAAAGGCGATGACAATGTCTATACCAGATATAAAGGAAAAGGCGGCATTCCTCTGTATTCCTTTTGGAAGAGGCTGCTCTTTTCTTGGACCCAGTCCGATATCAATATCCTGCTCACCTCCTATCTCACGCCTCAAAGCCGTATCCAGATTTATCGGGATGTTCAGGAGCGGGTGTCACAGATAGCCCCCTTCCTGACCCTTGATCACGATCCTTATCTGGTGCTTGCCCACGGCAAACTCTATTGGATTCAGGATGCCTACACCGTCAGCGACAAGTTCCCGTACTCGCAGCCGGTCAATGCCCTGCAAACTGAGTTAAACTATATCCGCAATTCGGTCAAGGCGGTGGTTGATGTGTATGACGGTACCGTGGATTTCTATGTGATGGATCCCCATGACCCGATCCTTGCTCTCTATCGCCATGCCTTTCCTTCGATGTTCAAAGACCTGTCTCAGATGCCCGGGGATTTGAAAGACCATCTGCGTTATCCCCGGGACATGTTTAAAATTCAGGCTGGGACCTATATGACCTATCATATGACCGATCCCCAGGTGTTTTACAACCAGGAGGACCTCTGGAGTGCGCCTCGGGAAAAATATGCCGGTGAATCGGTTCCGTTTGAGCCCTATTATCTTTTGATGCGCCTTCCCGACACCAAGCAGATCCAGTATCTGTTGATGACGCCGTTTACCCCCCAGAACCGGGATAATATGATTGCCTGGATGGGGGCAAAATGCGATTTTCCGGAATATGGGAAGATCATTGTCTATCAGCTGCCCAAAGAAAGGCTCACCTTCGGCCCCATTCAGATAGAGGCGATGATCGATCAGAACGCGCTCATCTCGGAGCAGCTGTCCCTGTGGGACCAAAAGGGGTCCCGGGTTATCCGGGGAAATCTGATCGTGATCCCCATCGATCACTCTATCCTCTATGTGGAACCGGTCTATCTCCTGGCCGAAGAGGTCGATATTCCCCAATTGGTCCGTGTTATCGTTGTGTCGGGGAAAAAAGTCGTAATGGAGCCGACTTTGGATCAGGCCATTAATGCGGTATTCGGTGCAAATCAGCCGCAGGGAAAACAGACGAGTGTCTCTACCCCTGTCGAATCCGAAACCTTAAATCGTGCAAGAGTTGGGCTTGATAAGGCTCGCGAGGCCCTCCAGGAAGGAAGATGGGATGATTTCGGCAAGGCCATGCAAAAACTCCAAGACACGTTATCAGCCAAAAAGAAATAACCGTGGATAAATTCCTGGAGATTGGCGGTAAGATACAATACATACAATTTCTAACCAGTCGGAAACTAACGTTTTTTCTCATCCGAGCAAATGGAAAAACAAAGGAGAATCGCACTGTGGCACTGAAAAATATCTGTTCTCTGACTGCCGGAGGATGAACAACGAGACAAAAGGCCGGTGGACCCCGGCTGCAAGATGCAGTTCTCTCCGACAGAGGAAAAAAAGACCCTCTTGAACCGCAGATAACCTCGGACCAGGAGCTGGCCCGGATTCAGGCGGCGATTATAAAGAAATATCGTGCTGTGGCCCATACGGCTAATGGGCATTTCAGATACCCGGTAGGCAGAATCGGGGCGCTGACCTTGGGGTATGATGCAGGGATTCTCGATGCGCTGACGGATGAATTTCTCGGTTCCTTCTGCGGGGTTGGGAATCCTTTTTCAATCGCACGCATCGATAGGGGGAGCTCTGTCCTCGATGTCGGTTGTGGGGCGGGGCTTGATCTTTATGTGGCTTCCCGTCTGGCCGGAGAAGAGGGACATGTCTGGGGCGTTGATGTGTCCGAGGAAATGGTTCAGCGAGCCAGGAGGAACCTGGGAAGGCTTGCTGTAAAAAACGTTGAGATGGATCTTGTTTCATCCAAACGTCTGCCCTTTGCCGACGCTCTCTTCGATGTGGTGATCTCCAATGGGGTTATCAATCTTTCTCCAGACAAACCAGGACTTTTCGGTGAAATTTATCGGGTAGTAAAACCCGGAGGTCGACTGCAGTTTGCCGATATCATATTGGAAGATTCTGCTTCGCCTCCCGCCGTCGATGCAGAATCCTGGGCACAGTGAATAGGAGGTGCGATCCCCGGCGGGGATCAGGTGGCATTGATGCAGCAGGCGGGCTTTACCCAGGTTGTCCAGGTGGGTACCACTCCCACGAAAACAGCCGAGCAGACTGTCGGCGCCCTTTTCAGGGGAAATAAGGTCTGAATTATGGTTCATCCCGATTTAGCGTACTTTTGCAAAGCCGAAAGACACAATCCGGCGGAGGTCATCGTTTCCGGCCGCTGCTCTGCGGCCTGACGTGGTTCCCGGGCGGGCCTCCGCAATGCGATCTCCGACGACGACCTCCGCCTCCTTGGTTTATAGATACCTGCGCCTGAGCCGGATGAACCTGAATTATCATTTGTTATCCCGTTGATATGCCTTTCTTCCTTGCACTATGACTGCATGATGTGTAAAGAGAGAAGATTGATTTGGGAAGAATTCCGTTTTGTTGCAGCGTTAGAGACTGATTATGGGCTTCACACCGGTAATTGGAAAATCGATTAAAAGGCAGCTGGAGGATCGGGAGGAACAGATCCTTTCCCGGCATGCCATGCTTAGCAAAAATTCAAGAGGACGCCGTTTTCCAGAGGTTGAGCAGGAAACCGATATCCGCTTGGCCTTCCAGAGAGATCGGGATCGCATTACTCACTCCAAGACCTTTCGTCGATTGAAATACAAGACGCAGGTTTTTCTTGCCCCTACCGGCGATCATTATCGAACCCGGCTCACCCATGTCCTGGAGGTGTCCCAGATCGCCAGGACCATCACCTCGGCACTTTGTCTCAACGAAGCCTTAACCGAGGCCATCGCCCTGGGGCATGATCTTGGCCACACCCCCTTCGGCCATGCCGGAGAAGCCACCTTAAACGAGCTGCATCCAGGCGGTTTCCGTCACTATGTGCACAGTCTGAGAGTTGTGGATTTTTTGGAAAACGACGGTACAGGTTTGAATCTGACCCACGAGGTGCGAAACGGCATCATCAGGCATTCCAAAGGACGTGATGATATCTTTCCCAGGAATTCGTCCGGGTTGGCCGTCACCCTGGAGGGGAAGATCGTGCGCATTGCCGATATTATCGCCTATGTAAATCATGATATGGACGATGCGTTTCGCGCCGGCATTTTGAAGGAATCGGATCTTCCGTCCGACATTAAAAAGGTGATCGGCGACCGTCATTCCGCAAGGATCAGTAATATGGTGCGCGACCTGATTGTCGAGTCGCTTACGGCGGACGACGGCCATCTTCATATCAGCGACAGAATGCTGGAGGCGATTACCAATCTGCGAACCTTCCTCTATCACAATGTCTATCGTTATCATCTTGTTCACAAGGAGTTTGAGAAGGCGCAACGGATTATCCGCGACCTTTATGCCTATTTTCTGGAAAACGGGCTGGTAAAACGTCGGGGACTTTTTTGGGAGCACATGAACGACAAAGCGCAATGGTCCGATGAAAAGACTGCTCACCGCAGGGTGTGTGATTTTATCGCCGGAATGACCGATCGGTATGCGCTGGGTCTCTATGAACATCTTTTCATGCCCAAGCCTTGGACCGTAAGGTAACCGAGGAAAAATGGTGCTGGTTTTCGGGCGATAGGGCAACAGTTCTATTCAAGGTTGACAGGCTTGTCAAAAAATAACCCAGGCTTTAATATAATAATATATATAATAATGTTGCTTAAATGAACTTATTCCAACATGCGAACTTTAAAGGAAGGCGTCGTTGACAGATGCGGCTGCATCGTAACAAGGTTTGCTGTTTTTTCCCGTTTTGCCTGCGAATGAAGCTGCGGAAGAAGTCAGGACAGGTTTATTTGAAATAAAAATCTTGAACTGCAAAGCCGTCTTAGGGTAGTGTCTGGGCTTATTTCAGAAAGAGCCGAATTTTACAACCTGCCGGTGCCGAAACCACTGAAGATAAGAAGGTCTGGGCATCCTACAGGTTCATGTTGCATATGTACCGGAGTCTGACGAGAATTAAGGCCGAGAAATGAACGATAAAGATCTGTTGAGTAAGAGTTATGTCTTTGCTGAAGTAGAAGAAAAATGGCTTTCACGCTGGCAGGAGCTGGGGTGTTTTACTGCGACCATGGAAGAGGGGCGACCGTCGTTTTCCATTGTCATTCCGCCACCCAACGTAACCGGGGTGCTCCATGTTGGCCATGCCTTAAATAACACCATGCAGGACGTTCTCACCAGGTACCACAGGATGTGCGGTCACAACACCCTGTGGGTGCCGGGAACCGATCATGCCGGAATCGCCACCCAGAATGTGGTCGAGAAACAACTGGCAACCGAGGGAAAAAATCGCCACGATCTCGGCCGGGAGGCCTTTATCGAGCGGGTCTGGCAGTGGAAGGAGGAAAAGGGCGGGACCATCATCAACCAGCTCAAGCGTCTTGGCTGCTCCTGCGACTGGCAGCGGGAGCGTTTTACCATGGACGAGGGACTATCCAGAGCGGTCCGCGAGGTCTTTGTCCGTCTCTACAAGGAAAAACTGATCTATAAAGGCGATTATATCGTCAACTGGTGCCCCCGCTGCAAGACGGCTCTGGCGGATGACGAGGTCGAGCATGAACCGGTCAAGGGCAAACTTTATTATATCCGCTACCCCTATGCCGACGGCTCGGGTCATGTTGTGGTGGCCACCACCCGGCCGGAAACCATGCTCGGCGATACGGCCGTGGCGGCCCACCCAGATGATGAGCGTTATCAAGGCCTTGCCGGAATCGGCATCAGACTGCCGCTGACTGACCGGGTGGTTCCCGTGGTCTACGACTACCATGTCCAGAAGGACTTCGGCACAGGCGCGCTCAAAGTCACTCCGTCCCATGACCGGAATGACTATGAGATAGGCAAGCGCCACAATCTGCCGCTTTTGAAGGTCATGGACGATGACGGTGTCATGAACGAAGAGGCCGGCGTCTACCGAGGGCTCGATCGCTTTGCCTGCCGGAAGAAGATTGTGGAGGATCTTGAGAGCCTGGGGCTGCTCGATCACATTGAGGACTTGGACCATGCGGTCGGGCATTGTTATCGCTGTAAAACCGTGGTTGAGCAGACCACCTCGCTGCAGTGGTTTGTGTCCGTGAAGCCGTTGGCCGACAAGGCGGTGGCCGCAGTGCGTGACGGTCGTATCCGCCTCTACCCGAAGACCTGGTACAACAATTTTTACGGTTGGATGAACGATATCCGCGACTGGTGCATCTCCCGCCAGATCTGGTGGGGGCACCGCATCCCGGCTTGGATCTGCAGTGACTGCGGTGAGCTGATCGTCGAATCCGTCGATCCCGTACACTGTCCGAAATGCAATTCGAAAAATATCGACCAGGAAACCGATGTCCTGGACACCTGGTTCTCTTCGGCGCTCTGGCCTTTCTCCACCATGGGCTGGCCGGAGAAGACGCCGGAGCTGGCAACCTTTTATCCGACGTCGGTGTTGATCACCAGCTTCGATATCATCTTTTTCTGGGTGGCCCGGATGATGATGATGGGCCTGCATTTCATGGATCAAGTCCCGTTCAACGACGTCTACCTCCACGCCCTGGTTCGCGATAAAAACGGCAAGAAGATGTCCAAGTCCACCGGCAACGTCATCGATCCTTTAGTGGTCATGAGTGAATACGGCACCGATGCCCTGCGTTTCACCCTGACCGCCTTTGCCGCTCAGGGACGCGAAGTCAGGCTTGATGAGGAGCGAATCGAGGGGTACCGGCACTTCATCAACAAGCTGTGGAACGCCGCCCGGTTTTCCATGATGCATCTTGATGACTGCGACGGTTCGGAAAGGGGTGCGGTTGCAGCTCCTGCCGCCTTGCCGCTCGTTCACCGCTGGATCTTGAGCCGCACTGCCAAAACAGTTGCGGAAGTGCGGCGCAGTTTTGACGAGTACCATTTCAACGAGGCGGCATCGGCCATCTACCAGTTTGTCTGGCGGGAGTTCTGCGACTGGTATGTTGAATGGATCAAGGCCGATCTATTCGGTACCGACGAAGCCCGCAAACGTCAGGCAAAAGGCGTCCTTCTCGTGGTGCTTGAAACGATTTTAAAGCTTATCCATCCCATTACCCCCTTTGTCACAGAGGAGATCTGGAGCGTGCTGCCGGGCGAACGTCCACCGCTCATGACCTCTGAATTTCCCAGGCTGCAGGAAGATTGGCAGGATGGAACGGCGGAGGAAGAGATGGAGCTGTTGATGGGGATCATCACCGGCATCCGCAATATCCGATCGGAGTCGGAAATACACCCGTCAAAGAAGATAGAAGCCGTCGTGGTCTGTCCCGAACGGAAGAAGGCGGAGTTGATTAAACGCCTTTCAGCAACCATCATCGACCTGACCCGTCTTGCAGGCTTTACCGTGCAGGCAGAGAATACAAAACCGGCCGATGCGGCAACGTTTATCGCTGGCGATATGGAGATCTATGTGCCGCTTAAGGGATTGGTCGATGTGGAAGCCGAACTGGCAAAGCTCGGCAAGGAGCGGGACAAGGTTGCAGTGAAACTGAAACAGATTAACGGCAAGCTGAAAAACGCCGGGTTTTTGGCCAATGCACCGGCAGATGTAGTCGTAAAGGAAAAGGAAAAGAAAGCGGCTCTTGATGCCCATCTGGAAAAGATTGCCGAGGCGGAAGAGCGGCTGAAAAAGATCGATTGCTGACACAACCCATGGATAAAAATCAACTGCAGAAAATGATTCGTTCTTTCCTGGCCGAGGATATCGGCAGGGGGGATTTGACCAGCGAATCGATATTTACCCCGTCACAGACGGGCGGCGCTCGTCTGGTGGCCAGGGAACACTGTATCGCAGCAGGTGTTCAGGTTGCCGCCGAAGTCTTCAGGGTACAAAATCCCGAGATATCTGTTGCTGATGCCTTAGAAGACGGTACAGCAGCCCGGCCCGGAGACAGCCTGTTTGCCGTAACCGGGCCGGTGGTCGATATGCTCAAGGCCGAACGGTGCGCGCTCAATCTTTTGCAACGCCTCTCCGGTATTGCCACAATCACCCGGCGGTTCGTGGATGCCGTAGGGCCGCTTCCTGCCCGGATCACCGATACCCGCAAGACCACGCCCGGTCTGCGCCTGCTGGAAAAATATGCGGTTGGCGTGGGCGGCGGGTACAACCATCGCTTTAACCTGACCGATGGGGTGCTTATAAAAGACAACCATATCGCTGCCTGCGGCTCCATCACCGAAGCCGTTTCCCGGGTCAGGAAAAAGGTGCCCCATACCATCCGGATCGAGGTGGAAACGGACACCTTGGAGCAGGTACAGGAATGCCTGATATGTGGGGTCGATATCATCATGCTCGATAATATGGATCTGGAAACAATGAGAAAAGCAGTTGAGATTATTGATCATAAATGCATGGTGGAGGCCTCGGGCGGAGTCAGCTTGGAAACGGTGGCCGGTATTGCCGCAACCGGGGTGGATATCATTTCCGTGGGAGCGCTTACCCACTCGGCGCCGGCCTGTGATATTGGAATGGACTGGCTCTAAGAGAAAACATATGTAACTGCTCTAATTGAAAAATATTTCTTGATTCTTGGCCCAGGAATATGCGATACTTTTCGCATGCCGATCAGGAGGTATTGTCCGGTGTTTACCGGCAATGTCATGTGAACACGTCGATATCATAAATAGAGGAACCTCTTATGCGTTGTCCCAAATGTGGCTATATTTCTTTCGATCATCTGGCAACATGCCTGAATTGCAGCAAAGATCTCTCGGAACTGTCGTCGACGGCACACGGTACCACTTATCATGCGGAAGCCCCGACATTCTTAAAGTTTCCTGAAAAAGGAGCCTTGCGGGAAGAAGTGGAAGACATCGAAATGATGCCCGAAGAACTGGGTGATGAATTTGACGTCGTTGATCCGGATCTGGATGTCCTGACGAAAGAAGAAGATCAGGAGATAGAGTTCAACCCGGAAGGATCCCTACTGGAAGAGGGTGATGATGAGGGCTATTCCATCGCATTGGATGAAGAGGATGAAGAGGAATCCGAGGACAAAGAGATAGAGATCGATCTCAGCCAGTTCGAGGATGCCGCCACCGAAGAGGCAGGAGCTGGTGAAAAGGAAGAGAAATTTACCATGGATCTTCCCGATGAACTGGCCGATCTCTCGGATCTGGCGCCCCCGCCTCTACCAGAGGAAAAAATGCCCGCTGGGGGAGTGGAGAAAGAAACGAATAAAGAGATGGAACTGGGGATGTTGGATATCAATCTGGATCTGGACGACGAGTCCGATTTTTCCTTGACCTCAGAGGAAAAAGAAGGGGGTGGGAAAAGTTTTCCAGAGCTTTCCTTAGATGACATAGACTTTTCAGATACAGCCCAATCTGAGCAGCCGGCTTCGCAGACTCCTGCCAAACCGGCACCGGCGGCCGCGAAAACCGATGAAGCGGATATGGATGCCGATCTGAATTTCGACCTTGATCTCGGCGGCTTGACTCTTCCCCCAAAAAAATAAGCAGGCAATGAGGATAGAGGAGAAGAAAAGATATTGACACTGGAGCTGATGTTGTGTAAATAACGCTCTTCACATGATGTGCCGAGATAGCTCAGTAGGTAGAGCAACGGACTGAAAATCCGTGTGTCCCTGGTTCGATTCCTGGTCTCGGCACCAGATAAGCTTGTTGAATAAGGAGTTACAGGTTGCTGTAGCTCCTTATTTTTTTCATTTTCTCAAAATATTGCTGGTGGGGACTGGACATACTCCAGTCGGCAGACTTTTGTTGAGGGCAGAAGCCATGAGTAGAGATTTATCCAAGGTACGCAATATCGGTATCAGTGCACATATTGACTCCGGAAAGACAACTCTGACTGAGCGAATCCTTTTTTACACTCACAGGATTCACGCCATTCATGAGGTTCGCGGTAAAGACGGAGTCGGTGCCAAGATGGATTCCATGGAATTGGAAAAGGAACGTGGAATCACCATCCAGTCGGCCGCAACGTATTGCAGCTGGAAGGATATGGATATCAATATCATCGACACACCGGGTCATGTCGATTTCACCATAGAGGTTGAGCGTGCCCTGCGTGTTTTGGACGGAGCGATTCTGATCCTCTGTTCGGTGGGTGGTGTTCAATCCCAGTCTATTACAGTTAATCGTCAGATGACCCGGTACAAGGTTCCACGCATCGCCTTTATTAATAAGTGTGATCGAACCGGTGCCAATCCAGAGCGCGTCACCCGTCAGCTCAGGGAAAAACTGGAGCTCAATGCCCATATGATGCAGCTTCCCATCGGTCTGGAAAACGATCTCAAGGGACTTGTCGATCTGGTAGAGATGAAGGCCATCTATTTTGACGGAGACAACGGGGAAAACATCCGTATGGAGGAGATCCCGGCGAATATGCAGGAGGCTGCGGCAGAAAAAAGAGAAGCCCTGCTTGAAGAAATCTCGATGTTTTCCGATGAGTTGATGGAGGTTATGCTGGAGGAAGGCGAGATCGATCCAAAATTGATCTACGACGCCATACGCCAGGGAACCCTGTCCTTGCAATTCACTCCCGTCTTCCTCGGTTCAGCCTACAAAAATAAAGGGATTCAGACGCTTCTGGATGCCGTCAAGGCCTATCTCCCGTGTCCTACCGATGTGGAAAACTATGCGCTTGATTTGAAAAACGGCGAGGCCGAAGTCAAGGTTTCCAACAAACCCGAAGATCCTCTGGTCTTGCTGGCATTCAAACTCGAGGACGGCCGTTACGGCCAATTGACCTATGTCAGGACCTATCAGGGTGTCCTGAAGAAAGGTGATACTATTTTCAACAACCGTACCGGAAAAAAGGTCAAGGTCGGTCGATTGGTCCGGATGCATGCCGATGAGATGGAGGAAATTGAGTCCTGCGGTTCAGGTGATATTGTAGCCCTTTTTGGCATTGATTGCGCATCGGGCGACACCTTTACCGATGATCGCATTTCCTATTCCATGACCTCAATGCATATTCCGGAGCCGGTTATCTCTCTTGCGGTGATTCCGGCCGACAACAAGGCCCAGATCAACATGTCCAAGGCCCTGAATCGTTTCACTAAGGAGGACCCGACCTTCCGGGCCTTTGTCGATCATGAGACCGGTGAGACCATCATTTCCGGCATGGGTGAGTTGCATCTTGATGTCTATATTGAAAGGATGAAACGTGAGTATAAGGCCGAGGTCCAGGTCGGCGCCCCGCAGGTCGCCTACCGTGAGACCATATCTTCACGGGCAGAGTTTAACTATACCCATAAGAAACAGACCGGCGGTTCCGGACAATTCGGCCGGGTGGCAGGATACCTGGAGCCGCTCGAAGAAGGTGAGTACGAGTTCGTCGACAATATCGTCGGTGGTGTAATTCCACGTGAATTTATCCCTTCCTGCGACAAGGGTTTCCAAAAGTGTATGGATAAAGGGGCGTTGTGCGGTGCTGCCGTTACCGGTGTCCGCTGTGTGATCAACGACGGGGCGTTTCATGCGGTGGACTCCTCCGATGTCGCCTTCCAACTCGCCGCCATTGGTGGTTTTAAGGAAGGATATATGAAGGCGAAGCCCGTGATTATGGAGCCGATCATGAAGGTTGCCGTCGAGGGCCCCACGGAGTTTCAAGGTGCGATCATGGGCAGCATCAATCAACGCCGGGGTATGATTATCGGCACCACCGACGAAGGCAGCTATACGGTTATCGAAGCAGAGGTCCCGTTGTCCGAGATGTTCGGCTACTCCACCACTCTGCGCTCCTTGACTCAGGGAAAAGCTGAGTTTACCATGGAATTCGCAACGTTCAAGCAGGTTCCAAGAGGCGTCAGTGAGGAACTGATTAAAAAGTATCAGCAGGAAAAGAGTAAGGGCTAATTTAAAGCGGTGATGGTATCCTGTCTCCATCAACCAGATGGGAACCTGCAGACTGTTTGCAGTGACGTGCGAAAAAACAAAGAGTAAAAGAGGTTGTGCAATGGGAAAAGAGGAACTGGTGCTCAATAATCCACTCCGGGCTTTGGGCCTGGAGGAAAAAGCGAAGGGGGATATGCAGAGCATGGGTCTGGTCATGTCCAGGGCCGGTCTGGGCAAGACCGCGATTCTTGTGCAGATTGCGCTTGATTCCATGATGCGTGGCAACAAGGTACTGCATATTTCCATCGGTGAAACCATTGATAAGGCGAAAAGCTGGTATAACGATATTCTTTCTTTGATTACCAAGGATAAGGATATTGAAAATATTCATGAGGTGATTTCCGAGATCCTTCACAACCGGATGATCATGACCTTTAAGGAAACGTCTTTTAGCCAGGCAAAACTGGAAGAGCGTCTTAATGATCTGGTCAAACAGAATATCTATAAACCCCAGTGTCTTATCATTGACGGCTATGATTTCAGCGGTGATAACCGGGAGAACCTGACTGGTCTTAGGAAATTCATGAAAGAGCAGGGTTTGAAGATGGTTTGGTTCTCGGCCGTCTGTCATCGTGAAGATGAGCGTGTCAGTGCCGACGGCGTCCACGCACCCTGCCATGAGGTGGCCGACTTGTTCGAGACCGTGTTGATGATCAATCCGGAGAATGACAACATTTCGCTTGATATCATAAAATGCATGTCCTGTGCCGTCGACGCAGGCATGAGCCTTGCTCTGGATCCTTCCACACTGCTGATTATGAAGGCATAACAGGGTGATGATCCTTCTTCGGAAGGAAAAAATGGAGATGAAGCGGGTTACCTGGAATCGAGTAATCCGCTTTTTTTTTTGAAAAACAGGTGGATTAGACTGTAGGACTGTTAGTCCGTTAGGTAACACAAATGGTTGCTTTAAACGTACTGGTTGTTTTATGATCTACCGGTATTCTGCAGCCAATAAACCTACACAGCCTATCCACCTACAGCCGACTCGCCTCATCATGAAATTCAGACCCTGCATTGATCTTCATAACGGCAAGGTCAAGCAGATTGTAGGTTCAACGCTCAGTGATACCGAACCTGAACGGCTTGCGACCAATTTCTGTGCCGACAAGCCCTCCTCCTGGTATGCCGAGTTGTATCGAAACGACAATTTGCGGGGCGGGCATATCATCATGCTCGGTCCCGGCAATGAGGAGGCTGCAGCCGAGGCCCTGGCCGCCTGGCCGGGCGGGATGCAGATTGGTGGTGGAATCACCCCCGACAATGCCCGACTCTGGCTGGAGAGAGGTGCGTCGCATATCATCGTCACTTCCTGTGTTTTTAGGCACGGCAAGATCGACCGGACAACCCTTGCCCTTCTGGTTCAGGCAGTGGGGAAAAATCGCCTGGTCCTTGATCTCAGCTGTCGTAAAAAGGGCGAGGATTATTATATTGTTACCGATCGTTGGCAGAAATTCACCGACGTTAGGATAGAGCAAGAAACGCTTGCGGAGTTTGCCGGAAGCTGCGATGAATTTTTGATTCACGCAGCCGATGTGGAAGGAAAATGCGCCGGTGTTGAGGTCGATCTGCTTGAAAAGTTGGCGGCCTGGGTGACGATACCCGCCACCTACGCAGGTGGAGTTCGAAATATTGCCGATATGGAATTGATTGAGAGCATCGGAAGAGGCCGGCTGGATGCAACCATTGGCAGTGCCCTGGATATCTTCGGAGGTAGTGGCATCACCTACCGGGATGCGGTTGCTTTTCACCTCGCCCATGGTGGACTCGATCTTTCTTCCGCTTAGACAGCCCGGATTTCTTATGAACACTGTGTCAATTTGTTAATATTTCAATAAAGACGATACTCCTCAAAGGAGTGATCATGCCTGCAAATTTACACAAAGGTGCTTACCTGTTCAATGCCCAAAACTTCGAACCTGACGCAGCCTGAACTGATGAGAAATCCGGGCATGGAAACATGAGAGATCGTCACTGGTTCTTGACCTGATGTGAATCTTCAGATACAATAACAGCGAGTTTTCCATCGATTTGATTTAATTGAATTGTTCCAGATTGTTAAATTATTATTAAGACCCTTCGCAGATGGACCTGGATAAGGATAAACAAAGATATCAGATAGAGAAATTCATTAAGAAGATGCCCAGCCTGTCGACCACCGTAGGGAAGGTCCTGGAGGTCTGCAGTCGAACGGATGCTTCACCCAATGAACTCAATAAGGTCATTTCTTTGGATCCGGTCTTGACCGGCCAGGTCTTAAAACTGATCAATTCGGCCTATTATTCCCTTTTAAACAAGATCACCTCCCTCACCCGAGCCATCACCATGCTCGGCATGAATACAGTCAAAAATATGGCGTTGAGCACCGCCATCATCAAGACAGTATCCGGCGCAAAGAAATCAAGAGTTTTGCCGACTTCCCGTTTCTGGCAGCATTCCATCGGTGTGGGCGTGAGCGCCAAACAGTTGGCCATTGCCTGCGACCTGCCGGTTGCCGAACGGGAGGAGATGTTTATAGCGGGGCTGCTCCATGACCTGGGCAAGATCCCTTTTGGTGATGAATACATTGACGCCTTGACTCTGGCGAAAAAACAGCAGCGGTCTCTCATCGAGGTCGAACGGGACCTGATAGGGATAGATCATCAGGAGGTCGGCCTGATGATTGCCGAAAAATGGAAACTCAATACGGTAATCACCAGCTGTATCGGCGATCATCACAACGTCAACGGAGCAAGCGAAGAAAGTAGGCGCCAGGCGGCCTTCGTGGCCTTGGCCAATGTATACATCAATATCCTCGATATCGGGTATGCAGGCGACCCTTTTCCCGAAGTAGGCAATATCGATGGGCTCCTTGGCATCGTCGGACTCAGCTGGGAAGACTACGGCGCCATAGGTGAAGATGTCGAAAAAGAGATTGAAAAGGCGCAGATTTTTCTGCAGATATAATCCGGAGATTTAAAATGAGAGTCAAGTTCTGGGGAGTAAGAGGCTCGATACCCTGTCCAGGACCCCGTACGCAGAAGTATGGCGGCAACGGCGCCTGTCTGGAATTACGGGTCGGTGAAGAAAACAGGATAATCATCATCGATGCCGGCACTGGAATCAGGGAACTCGGTAACTTTCTCATGCAGAACGACCTGCCAAAAGGCCCTATTACTGCAGACCTTTTTCTCTCCCATACCCATTGGGACCATATCATGGGATTCCCGTACTTTAGTCCGATCTATGTGCCGGGTACCAGGCTGCGGGTCTACGGGCCCATCACCTTTGAGGATGATGCCTTGGAAGATGTGGTCGGCGGTCAGATGAAATACCGCTATTTCCCGGTCAATGTGGGTGAGCTGGCTTCGGATATTGAGTACCTCAGGCTGCGTGAGGACCCCAGCATCGATCTCGGTGACGGCCTGATTCTGTTGACCAAGATTCTGAATCATCCCATAACGGCACTGGGCTACCGTTTTGAATATCAGAGCAAGGTCTTCTGTACCTGCTATGATACCGAACCATTCAGGAATCTTTTCATAACCGATCCGGATCACCCCGATTACGATGAAGGGATGGCCTTGGAGGGAGAGGAGGTTGCCAGAGAACAAAACCAGGCAATAGAGGGATTTTTTGCCGGTGCCGACCTCCTGGTTCATGACAGCCAGTATACGGCAAAAGAGTATGAAAACGGCAAGATCGGTTGGGGCCATACCTCTTTTGAATATGCGATTGCGGCGGCAAACCGGGCCGGGGTAAAGAAATTGGCACTGTTCCATCACGATCCTGATCGAACCGATGACCAGATCGATAAGCTGGCCGAAACGTACTGCCAGTCGGGACGATACGGCAAGACCGAGGTGCTTTTTGCCCGGGAGGGGATGGAGATCATCCTATGATGGGCTCGTAAAAAGCTCGAGATACCTTGTTGTAGATCTTAAACGGCGATTCGCCGTGCCATATGTACTGCCAAATCACTAATTAAGATACTACGTCTCGTCTATCGAGCTTTTTTCCGGAGTCCATCCAGGCGACAATCATGACTTTCTACGAGATTGTCATTTTATAGCGAATCTCAATTTTTCAACGCATTCCAGATCGGGTTGATAGGGAATCGCGGCAGGTTCAGGATGCGGAATGGCAAGCTCCGGGTAAAAAGGGGTGCCGGCAATATTGCGGTTATAGGCCTCGACCAAGAGCCTCTCCAGATTGACGGTATCCTCGATATTGTAGGCCAAAAGCGTTTCCAGGGCGTGTTCGTTGCCCAGAAGTTCGTATTCCTGCCAGAGCAGGACGGCAAAGAAGCCGTCCACTCCGTCGAGTGCTCCTCTGTTCATACCCAACTGTTTCTCGCAGCCTTTGAGGCCGCCTTTTAATCCCAAACGGGCCAGGACGTAACGCAGATCGATATGAGCATGGTCCAGCCGTATCCTGAAATATCGCTCCAGAAACGGAACATCAAAGCTCTTGCCATTATAGCTGACAAGCACCTTATAAGAAAAGATATCCTCCAGAAAATCGTCAAGGTTCCGGCCGTTGATATAGGTCCTTACCGCCTCCCCGTCGTAGAGGGCGATGGTGGTGATCTCGGCTGTGTTGTCGAGTCCGGTGGTCTCAATATCTATATAGGCAGTTTCACTACGGAAATGGGGGAAAATCCGCCACTGATCGGCAGCAGACAGGCTTTTGGTGAAAAAATCAGCAGAGCCTGCAGCCAATGCCTCTTGTGAGGAGGCCAGGAGGTCCGGGACGACTCTGAAATTACAAGAGGCAGATGCAAAGGGGGGCGGGTCCCGCCAATCGTGCCAAGAGGTGATGCCTGCTTTCCAGAGTTTTTTCTCAGTTTTCAGTCCGATTCCGGGAATATGGCAAAAGGTATGGGATAACATATAGTTACAGTATCTTTTTGCGCAGGCTTTTCAGGCGGCCATGGGTGACTTTTTTATCCAGGCGTTTTTTTTGGGATACAGCCGACGGTTTGGTGGGCCGGCGTTTTTTTCGGATTGTAATGGCGCTGCGGATCAATTCCGCCAGCCGCTGCAGGGCATCTTCCTTGTTTTTTTCATAGGTGCGGTATTGTTGTGCCTTGATGACGATGGAACCATCTTGGGTCAGCCGCTGATCTTTCAACATCAGAAGGCGCTGTTTCACAAAATCGTTCAGGCTGGAGCGATGGATATCAAAACGAAGGTGGACGGCACTTGCCACCTTGTTGACGTTTTGCCCACCTGCTCCCTGTGCTCGTATCTGGTTTATTTCTATCTCGGAGAGCGGGATGGTGATGGAGTTTGTGATCTGAAGCATGGGTCCTTTGTCGTTTGTATGATCGACATCCTCATTTACCTGAAAATGACGATCAAGTAAAGATCTTCAAAGACTTTGGGGGCAATTTTTCTTACCGATCAACAGGATGTATCGAGTCGACTTTCAGGTTGATCTGTCCGGTTCCGTTGACGTCTATTCCAGTGATTGTCCCGTCGATTAATACGATGTCACCCTGGCGGGAAGTGACAATGTTTACGTACTTAAGCAAATCCATTTCAGCGACGATCACAACGCCGAATCCGGTTCTGGAGGAATCAAACGACACAGTGAACATGTCATATCCTTTTTTCTCAGCGGAAAAGAGGTAAGCGGGCCAGATCACATGCTTTCCCAGAAGTTTCTGCTTCTGGGCATTTAGATTTTCACCAGTCAGACCTTCAAGGTTTTGGATCAACTCATCCGGAGTCGATTTTTCCGATGAGTTCTTTGTCTCTTGTTTCGGCAAAACCTGCACCGGGGAGGCGATCTGCGTCGGAGCGGCGGTTTTTATCTCTTTTTTTGTCACCGGAACAGGTTGCTTTGGGGCCATTGGTGGATTTTTCGCTGTAACCTGTATCTTTGTTGGAGCTGCCGGGTTTTTTTTGCTTGTTTCCTGTACCGGGTGTTTTCGGGGGGGCTCGGGGACTGGGATTTTTTTGGGTTGGGGGAGGGCTGCGACCTTGTCGGTTACGATCTCATCACTCTGCTCCCTCTTTTCATTCTGCATATGCAGTGTGTATGAGAACAGAAGGATAATCGTACTCGTTATGACAAAACTCGGGACAAGCCATCCTCTGTTGGTTCTGAACCAGTCTGCCATTTGTCTTCCCTACGCATTTTTATGGAGTAAAGCGCTTATGAATAAAAAATATCCTTCCGATGGATGATATGCAAGCAAGAAGTCCAAGAGATTTTTACCGTATAAGGAAAGAGAAAACATCTCGGAAAAAAAGTAGGTTTGTGTTTGCCAATCCAGTTGAATATAATAGTACCTATCCTTTTAAAAAAAATATAAAAGATAACATCGATGGATGAAAAGTATTTAGAACGATCGTCTCAATATTCTTTTGAGGCCGGTTTTAACAAGCTGGCAAACTCCATTCATTCTGCTGCTAATCCCAATGCCATCATGGTGGGTTTGCGCAGAAAGATCCTCTCCTTGTTTAAGGTGGAGATGGCAACGATCTATCTCGTTGATTCTTCTCGTAAACAGTTGGTGTCATGGGTCCTGCTTCCCGGAAATTATCTGCAGAGAATTCGTCTCCCCATTAATTATTCCAGCGTTTCCGGATATGTGGCAAAGTCTGGCCGGTTGGTGAATATCCGAGATGTCGAAGATCAAGGGGAACTTTCGTCCATTCATGACAAATTGCGTTTCGATAGATCGTGGGATGTCAAAGGAGGCTCGAAAACCAAACAAATTCTTGCTGCACCGATCAGTTACGAGTCCGTGGTACTCGGTGTTGTCCTTTTCATCAACAAGAGTGACGGCCAGACCTTTGATGCAACGGATGAGGAGCGAATAACCAACCTTACCGAAACCCTGTCCATAGCCCTGCATAACCACCAGCGTGCCGGCAACCGCGTTCCTCTTCGGTATGATGGACTTGTAAAACGGGAGATTTTGACTGCTCAGGAACTTGACCGGGCATTTGCCATTGCCACTCAGAAGGAACAGGATGTTGAGTCGGTTCTCATCAATAATTTCCGTGTGGCCAAGTCGGAACTCGGTGAGACACTGGGACAGTTTTATAGGGCCGGATATATAGATCTGGCAACTCTTGATTACGATCCAGGCGAATTGCTCAAAGGCATCAAAATCGATTATCTTCGCAATGTCTTGATCCTGCCGCTGAAAAGCGATAACGGCAAGGCGGTCCTTGCAGCCTATGACCCGGGAAATCAGCCGGCTGTTACCGAAATAATGCAACTCTTAAGGGCAAATCAGGTCAAGGTATTATTTGCCTTCAAGGAGGATATCAAAAAGACGCTGGATCGGGTTAAGAGCCCGGTGTCCGCCGGGGGTAATGCCGTTGCAGGAAAACCGCTGCCGCCAATAAAGACCTCCGAGGGGGAAGGCCCCACAGAGAAAAAAAAGGCAATCGATTCCTTGGAGGCCGCAGTCGATCAGCGGCCGGTTGTCATGCTGGTAAATAAGATAATCGAAGACGGTTTTATGGCCAAGGCCTCGGATATCCACATAGAACCGTACGGCAACGAAAGAGATGTCGAGGTCCGTTACCGAATCGACGGAAACTGTTCGCATGTGTTGAGTATCCCGAAAAAGAACGCGAGGGCGGTTGTGGCCAGGGTCAAGGTATTGGCTGATCTCAATATCTCCGAGAGACGAATACCCCAGGACGGGAAGATCAAATTTCGCACCGGCAAGGGCAAGACCATTGAGCTCCGTGTGGCCACAATTCCAACGGCGCGTGGTGAGGAAGACGTTATCCTGCGGATCCTGACAGACTCCAAGCCATTGGTTTTGCAAGAGATCCTTCCTGAGAAGATTTTTGTTCGATTCAATCAAATCATTCGAAAGCCCTATGGTATGATCCTGGTCGTCGGCCCCACTGGCTCGGGAAAGACAACTACCCTCCATTCCGCTCTGAACCTGATCAACACCCCGGAAAAAAAGATCTGGACTGCAGAGGACCCGGTAGAGATCACCCAGTATCGGCTGCGTCAGGTCCAGGTGCGGCCCAAAATCGGTTACACCTTTGCCGCGGCCATGCGCGCCTTTTTGCGGGCCGACCCGGATATCATCATGGTCGGCGAGATGCGGGACTTCGAAACAGCGAAGGTCGCTGTTGAGGCCTCTTTGACCGGTCATCTGGTCTTCAGTACCCTGCATACCAATTCGGCGGCTGAAACCATCACCCGGTTGATTGATATCGGCATCGATATCTTCAATTTCGCCGACTCGATTCAAGGCATTCTCGCCCAGCGCCTGGTGCGGACTCTCTGCCCGCAGTGTAAGGTGGCATACACCCCGAACCGCTCGGAATACGACCATCTGGTGCAGAACTACGGCGTTCTATTTTATGATAACATCAACATCCTCTATTCGGACAAGCTGCGGTTCTACAAACCCAAAGGATGTTCCGTCTGTAACGACAGCGGATATAAAGGGCGGATCGGTATTTACGAAATGTTGGTAGCCAATCATGTTATCAAGGATATGATCATAAAAGGGGCCTCCGCCGAGGAGATTCGCATGCAGGCGGTCAACGACGGGATGACGGTCCTTTTGCAGGAAGGTATTCACCGGATTTTCGAAGGTCTCACCGATTTCAACCAGGTTATGACTGTCTGCAACCAATAGTTAAGAATTTCTCTTCTCCCATATATTTTCTTGGACAAAATCCATCATGGCTATGAAATGGTCGGAGAAGTCGGCCCGGGTGGACAACTCGACGTGCTCAATCCTGCGGGCCAGATCCTTGGCCTTGTTCCAGTAGGAGCCTGACAACAGGACCATGGTGCCCCGGCGCTGGCCGCATTGCCTAAAGAGAAAATGCGTTCAGGTTCGATCATCGGAATAAGGCCGATTTGCATGGCGCTGTACTTGTCGACGTAGTTCCCCAAAGCACCTGCCAGATAAATATAATCGATCTCATGATGGGTAATCCCCCATTCCTTGATGAGAATCTGAATCCCGGCGGCAATAGCCGCCTTGGCATACTGGAGTTCCCGCACATCCTTTTGGGTAAGATAGATCGGTTTTTTATGGTAAGATTCCTCGGCGGAGGCGATCAGAAAATCATAGACGCCGTTATGCTCGATGACCTTGTCCTGTAAAGTCTCCGTTCCTTTTTCCGTAGGCGGGCTGATCAAACCTTCCGAGTCGATTATTCCGCAAGTAACCAATATAGCCGTCAGATCAACCAGACCGCTGCCGCAGATGCTGATCGGACTGATGTTGCCGATATCCTTATACTGCAGTTTCCCATTCTGTAATCTGGCTCCTTCGATTGCCCCCGCTTTTGCGATGCTGCCGCTGGAGATCCGGGCGCCCTCCAAGGCAGGACCTGCGGCTGTTGAGCAGGTCAACATTCTCTTGGCGTTCCCGAGGAATATTTCACCGTTGGTTCCCAGATCGAGTCCAAGGATGATGCTATGCTCTTGTTCCGCTGCCTGCGAGGCCAAAATAACGCTGATCATGTCGCCGCCGATATAGCCTGATTTCGACGGCATGAGATATAACAGGGCCTCCGGATGCAGGAGAAGACCGGCATCCGAGGCCTTGGAGATGATCCCGTCGTTGATGACGGCCGAGAACGGAGCCTGGGCAATACCAGTAGGATCCAGGCACAGGAAGAAATGTTGCATGCTGGTGTTGCCGGCGGCAATGGCAACCAGTATATCGGTCGGCTGCAGATCCGCTGCCTTTATAAGACGTGAAATCAAAGTGTTGATATCATGTAAAAGCATCAGATGCAGCCGTTCAAGCCCATCCTTGTTCTGTTCGATATGCTGCAGGCGGGAAATGACATCCGCTCCGTATTTGCTTTGACTGTTTAGACAGGAACGGCCGCCACCTGCTGGCCGTTGTCGAGGTTTATGAGTTTGGCCACCAGGGTGCTCGTCCCGAGATCGAATACCAGGCCGAAATTCGGCGTGATTTTTTTGGTGGACCAGGCCAGCAGTTTGTTGCGGTGCCCCTGTCGATGGATAATCGCCGTCCCGCTTTGCCGTTTCTTTTTTGCCATCGTTTACGTACTGTTGTTTCGGCTGCCGGCCAGTGCTGCAAGCAGCCTGTTTTTCAGGTGAATATAGTCCACATGCAGGGTGGAAGAAGGGAAATTGAGAAACCTGCTCACCCTTTCTATTTCTTCTTCCAGATCGGGATCGTTCGGCTGCTGTAGATAGAGAAGCCTTTTATAATGTCCGAGACAGAGCCTGCGCATCTCTTCATCGTAGAGTTCCAACGGCTCGATACAATACTCCTGGAAATTGCGGACCAGGTCCTGTTCTAAAAAATAGGTCCCGGCTGTCTCGTGCATGATCTCTTGAAAACGGGCCCCGCCCAACATGATTTCATAGCAGTGTTCACCGCGAATCCTCTGAATCTTATGTTCGCGACAAAAAGTATCGATTCCGGGAAAACAACTCCCGTAGACGAGGATGACGGGAATATTTCGTGGTTCAAGGGTACCAAGCGTCTCAAGCAAAGACTGTTTTAAGGCATCGGGGTACAGATGCAGGTGTGAGGGAATATAGGAAAGCGTAATTCCTGAGAAGAAGTCGTCCTGCAAGAGAACATCCAGTGCAGGTTTGAACACGCTGCAGGCAAGGATATGGCCTCGTTGTTTTTTCGTCGTATCGTCACTCATTATCTTTACATTATCACAATAACACTCTAAATCAACAGCCACCCTGAAAAAAGGTCTGGATTGGCAATGAGATACATGCATATAGGTGTTATCTTGAGCAGAACGGAAGAAATAGATTTGGTTTGCCTGGATTTAAGGATTCTATAATTTCAGTACGTATTCTATTCACCTATTTTTATCCCTTTGGCTCTTTTCTGTAAGTCTCAAAGATCTCCAGATAGAGTCGGACTAAGGATGACATTATAGTAAATACTTGCAGATTGATGAAGTTGTTGGTAAGCTTTTCTCCGGCTTTTCGAGGCTGAAATTTCAGAAAAAAATGTAGCTTCGTGTCGATATTCCAGAAGGTGGAGTCATCCGTGGAATGGTATTCTATAAAAAACAGCTTTGTGCCAAAAAATTTGTAAAGGGACCTTTCTAACGAGGAACCAGTTGGCTGGTCGAGCAGGTATGGAATGAAGAGAACAAGATCCACGCTGGTCATACAATCATATAACACCACAGTGGTTGCCCCATGGATTCGAATTTGTCTCGAATCTGTAAAGTCATGGGCGATTGCAAATGGATACAGTTATGAATTTATTGATGACAGGCTTTTTGACTTTGCCCCGAACTGGTTCGTAAAACGTTGCTCCGGCCAAATCCTTCCGATTACGGATCTTGCCAGGCTTTACCTGCTGAAGGACAAATTGGAAGTGTCTGGTTTCGATCAGGCTATATGGATTGATACAGATGTCGCCATTTTCGCACCAGATTTCCTGGATACGAAAAATATTCATGCATATGCTCTTTGCGGTAAAATCTGGATACACAAAGCTCAGGAAGGCAAAATTGAAACAAAACGAAAAGTAAATAATTCTATAGTAGTAATGATAAAAGGGAATCCTATGCTCGATTTTTTGATCTTTGCCGGAGAAGAGATTGTACGTTATCTCCGACCCGGAGAAATCGATTCCCTGGATGTCGGCACAAAATTGTTAACCCAGTTAGCCCTGGCAATGCCTTTGCGAGTGCTTCCCGGGGCAGGATTGTTCAGCCCATCGGTGATCCTAGATATTGTGAAAGGAGGCGGGGAGGCGTTGGATCGTTTGATGAGTGACAGCAAAAGCCGAATAGGTGCGGCAAACCTCTGTGGGTCATTGGTCGGTAAAAAGGCTATGGGAGGTTTGGATAAAAAAGATATGGAAACAGCGGTTACTCTGCTTATGGATACCCAGGGAGAGATGATAAACCGTAAGATTATGTCAACTGTCTGAAAATATCCATTGTAAATTCAAGATGAAGAGATCAAATGAAAGTTGACGTGCACTGCATCCATATTCCTTCAACGGATCAGAAGCTGTGGGAAGAATGTCGGGCCTCTCTGGAGGGAGAACCAATAAATCTCCACATGGTTGACGGGGTGGTAGGGCATACCGGCAAGGGAAGGGTGGAAGGTTTCAGTCAGGGAAATTCCCCCTATGTAAGCTGCGTGGATCCCGATGATCTCGTCCTGCCCGGCGCCTTTCAGGCCTGCATCGATGCCCTTGAAAAATACCCGGAGGCCTGCGGCGCCTATACCGATGAAGTACTGATAGATAGTAAAGGGAAGGTCCTCCGGCCGGGGATCTGGAGCAAGGAGGCTTGGAACCCCCTCTTGCAGTTGGAGCCGAAATATCTTCATCATATTTATGTGATGCGGCGTTGTTATGTCAAGAAATATGCCTTGGAAATATTGAAATGGCCGAAGATGCCGGAGTATGTCCTCAAGTGCCTGATCACCGAACAGGGACCCTGGATCCATGTTGACCGCTTCGGTTATAAGTGGCGGATGCTTTCCAATTCAGTCCATGTCGCCATCCCGATGGAATATGTGTACGCCGCCCGCTGGCGGGTGATTCCCTTCCTGCAGGAGGCGGCCAGGAAGTTCAATGCCCGCATTAATGTGCCCACCTATTAAACTTTCCTCCTCTTGAACTAGCGGTTGTGGGTCTTGCGCTTTGACTGGTTGGTGATATTAAAAAATGAGAAAACGTAGTCTGTCCGTTCGCAGTGCTCATGAAAAATCAGGATTGGTTATTTCGATTTACTATATGCCTCTCCACCCTGTCGTAATCCAGTTTACCACGCGTAATGCCTCAACACGTTCAAATTCCCCGGTATTGTTGGAGACAAGCGTCAGGCCTTCGCTACGGGCATGTCCGGCAATGTGCAGGTCATTTACGCCAATGGGCGTGCCTTTCTTTTCCAGATCGGCTCTGATCTGACCATAGTGAGCAGCTGCCTTTGATCCATATTCCAATACTTCAAGTCGAGAGACGAAATCTTCCACAACCGATAAGTTGTGATCAGGTTTTGAGCTTTTTTCGACACCATGCAGAAGTTCAGCCAAGGTTATGGAACTGATACACATCTGTCCAAAATGACGGTTAAATACGTCAAGTAATTCAACAGGTCGTCGTTTTATTACATATATTACGATGTTAGTATCCAGCATATACCTAAGCATCACAAGGACTCTCTTTCGGATTGTTCCTGAGACGCACGTTCGGTCATAAAATCTTCACTGACACCCGATGGTTGTAAAAAGAAACTGTCCCACGCTTTATCTACCGGTGAGAGAATGCGGTCCTTTCCGTGGATCCGCACCATAACTTTTTTAATTCCTTTAGGAAACCGACAGTCAATGGGAAGTCGTACGGCCTGTGTGCGATTATTTTCAAATACTGACCCAAATGCCATAATCCACCTCCTGATATTCAACTTTGTACATTACTCTATACCATAGTGTGACATATGGCAAGTGTATATAGCAAGGAGATAGGAAGTATTATTAAGGGGTCATTAAAGGGTCTTTGTTTGGCATTTATTGAATGGTTTTATTATCCACGTTATGTCAGTCGGGAGATCGAAAACCTACGGGAGGTCAGGTAAAGAGGCGGGTGTGGATTCTCATCCAAGAATCCAATAAAAGGTTCATCCGGAATGAGCGTACTTTTGCCAAATTGAAAGCAGTAACCCGGTGGGGCCTACGCGATGCATACGGAAGCGACGACCTCCGCCCCCCTGAATTACAGATAAGTATGCTAGAGTAGTTTCCATCCGAAAACGGCGCTTTTCACCTAACTCGTCGTTGCGCTCAAAATTTTATCCTCGGAATATCAATTAGATGCCTGCGGTAAAATTCTTCGCGCGTCTAGATTTAGAAGAGGTAAGCGAAGACTCCGAAATCCCTCGTTTCGGGATGGGAACTAGAGTAGGGTGAACCTCAATTTATAATTTTATGGGCATTATAGCTTGCGATCCTATCGAAGCATCTTATTTTGCCCAATTGGACACATCCAAGCCGGGAATTTTCGAATAATGCCGTTTATTGTTTGTCACAACACAGTACCCTATGGTGATTGCAGTGGCTCCGATAAGGAGGTCAAAGTCATCAATCGGCGTGCCGTTCTTCCGCAGGTCAGCTTTAAGTGTACCAAAGATATCCATTATAGCAGGTGTGATATCAATAAGAGGAAAAATCTCTTTGAGCCTATATACTTTAGCAAGATTCTCTGTAACTCTTTGCGAGTGTTGGGCGCCAAAAACTAATTCTCCATAGGTGATGACGGAAACAGCTTTGGGGTCGGCTGCGAATTTTCTGAAATTGGCCAGCACTGCTGGATCGCCTTTGAGCGAATATACCAAGATATCGGCATCAAGAAGGTACATTAGAGAGTCTCCCTGAACCGGGTTTTTGTTTTTCTGCTTGTCCTGATCTCATGGACAATCTCGTCCGCCGATCTGGTATCTTTCCAGGTAGAGCAGAGTGACAGAAATTCCTCGGTAGCATCTGAGTGTCTCATCGGTTGAGAGAGATGTTCTTTTAAGATGGCGATTACCTGTTGGCTTATTGACCGATGATCCCTTGCCGCCATCTTGCCGAGCGCTTCATACAATTGATCATCAATCGATCTGACTTGTAGTGTTGCCATGAATAGACCTCCCTTGCGATCCATGTTGTGAATACTATCACGATACGTTTTGCAGCATGAAAATGCAAGCATTATGCATGAACCATCGCCAAAGAGATCAATTTTCTGTTATGGTTTTTGGGTATGCCATGCTTTCTGCAAAATTGGATTTTCGGAAAAATGTGAGAGCAGGATGGTCCCTTCCGCAATACAATATCATGGCAAACAAAAAGAGCATGATGCATTTTGCAGGAGTATTTTTGCCAGGTTCGGGAGGATTTTTTCTTTGATTGGAAAAAATCTTTGGTTGAGAAATTTGCTCACATATTCCTGTAGTCTTTAGAATGGCTACAATTTTTAAGTATAAGGCGTCATTTTTAGGCGTATCTAATGGAAAACAAATAATTTTTCCTATTGAACGCTCTTCTTGCATCTGTTAGTTTGGCAGTGCGTTGTCTCCGGGGGGAGCAATACTGATGAAAACGACAGGCTCCGTCGCTGGAAGGAACGGATGATTCCGTCACGTATCAGACGAGAGGAAAGGCAAGAATGTTTTCATGCCCCGGAGATGGCTTGCCGGTGAAGGGGAATTTTCCCGAATACTTGGAAA
>JBJKRL010000111.1:0-46012 GCA_046704745.1 Desulfocapsaceae bacterium
TCTACTGTCAAGAAATAATAACACCTGCATAGCCTACTACTTGTTCCGTATCTCCGGAGACCTCTCCCGAGTCGGTATAACGGACCAGTCTTGCCTGTTTTGCTCCGCACTGCAGTGAGGCCAGCAAGGCAATGGTTGCCGGGATAAAACCACACATTGTGATTCTCTCTTCAACGATCGTTTGGTAGAGACCGGCAGGATCCAGTCCCAGTACCTTATCAAGAGCAAGAGAGTCTTTTTTTACTGCGATGCGTCGCGGTTCGTAGTGGGTCATATCGCTTGAGGCAACAAGTAAAACCTCTTTGCCGGATTCTTTGATGCAATCGGCAATGCATTTGCCGACCTTCTCGCAATCTTGGTATGAGATATGAGAGATGACCAACGGAACGATGAATAGATTTTTCTGCATTACCTGAAGAAATGGTACCTGCACTTCCAGAGAGTGTTCAAATTGATGGGCCGATTCATCCTCTTGGATGAGCTCTGATTTGCCAAGAAACATGTTCGCCAGATCGAGGTCTATTGCTACATCACCCATGGGCATCTGCCAAGTGGAGGTCGAAAGAGCGACAGCGGCGCCCCGGCCGTGATGATTGGGCCCGAATATAACGACCGTCTCCGGCACGACAACCTCGCGTAATGTCTCGGCGGCAATTGCCCCTGAATAGATGTAGCCTGCATGGGGGGAAACAACCGCCAGTGCCTTCTGCTTGTCGGGCCGGGAGGTTCCGATCAGGTTTTGTACTTCTCTGGTGAGGGATGTGGGATTGCCGGGATAAAAACGGTCTGCGACTGCTGGTAATCTGGCCATGGTATTACCTCCGTTATATCGTGTCAGTGCCAAACATGCCTTTTTCTTCAACCTCTTTGTTGCACTCAATTTAGAAGAAAAATTCTCGTTTCCGGATGGACACTATGTCTGATTTCGTTTCACTTCCCAGGTCGTTCCTGTTGGACCGTCCTTAAGCTCGATATTTTTTGCCAAAAGGAGATCACGAATTTCATCACTGCGAGACCAGTTGCGTGAGTTGCGGGCTTCATCGCGTTCCTTTATCAAGGTGATGATAGCGGATTCGTCGATATCAAGTGTTTGGAGAAGAGCATTCTTTTTCTTCTCCAGGTAGTCTGCGGCATTTTCCTGGAGGAGTCCCATGATGGCTGCAAGCTTTTTGAAGAGAACAAGGCTGTCTTTTAAAAGTGTGATATCATCGCAGCAGGGCGTTTTGGGCAGCTGCCTTTCGATTTTATTCATGACCTTTGCTGTATCAAAAAGGATTGCCTGGGCCTGAGCCGTGTTGAAATCATTGTCCATGGCCTGTTGATACCGCTCTTCCATGGAAGTAAGCTTTATCTTGTCCTTTTTTCCAATAACAGAAGGAGCTGTCGGGTCGCCCTCCATGGTCAAGCCGTCAATTGCATGAACACAATTGTAGAGACGATCGAGACCCGCACTGGCATCTTGCATGGCAGCCTCGGAGAAATCCAGCGGATTTCTGTAATGGGTGGAGAAAATAAAGAACCGTATGACCTCAGGGTGATATTGATTTCTGATGTCACGGATAGTTAGGAAATTTCCGAGAGATTTTGACATTTTTTCATCACGGATGGTGACAAAGCCATGATGGATCCAAGTTGTAACGAAGGGCATGTTATTTGCTCCTTCGCTCTGGGCTACCTCGTTTTCATGGTGGGGGAAGATCAAGTCTTGCCCTCCTCCGTGAATATCGAATGTAGTGCCGAGGTATTTTCGGCTCATTGCCGAACATTCAATGTGCCAGCCCGGACGTCCCGGCCCCCAAGGGCTGTCCCAGGTTGGTTCTCCAGGTTTTGAGCTTTTCCATAGGACGAAATCCATGGGGTTATGTTTCTGCTCATTGACGGAGATCCTGGCGCCGGCTTGCATGTCTTCTGTATTGCGTCCGGAGAGCTTTCCGTATTCAGGAAAACTGTTGACCGAATAAAAAACATCTCCTCCAGACTGATAAGCCTTTCCGGAGGTGATCAGTTCGGTGATCAGGTTGATCATCTCCTGGATATGATTAGTAGCTTTGGGTTCAATTGTGGGGCGGTCAATTCCTAGAGCATCCATGTCAATGTAAAATTCATTGATAAAACGATTCGCCAACTCCTCAGGAGTTGTGTTTTGCTCTGCTGCTCTATTGATTATTTTATCGTCAATATCAGTAAAATTGCGTACATACGTAACTTTGTAACCTCGGTAACGCAGATAACGGACGATCATGTCGAAGGCAAGCGCTGATCGGGCATGACCGATATGACAATAATCATATGACGTTATTCCGCAGACATAGAGCTTAATGTGATTAGGCTCAATCGGAATGAGGAGCTCTTTTTTCCGCGTAAGTGTGTTGTATATTTTAATCGGCATAGTTCATCAAAAACGATCGTGTAGCTCCGCTTTTCCTTTCTCTTGTCTGCTTTCCGTCAAACCCCAGTAATAGGTAAAAGCGTCATGGACCTCCTATCAAGGTGCCGGATTTTATAAGGATAGGGTTGCCCTAAAAGATATTATTGAGCCGTTTGCAAAATGACCTTTGCACTCAACCTCTACCTTATGCTCAAAATTTTATCCTCAAAATATTATCTATATGCACCCCAAGGGCACTCCCTGCGGGGTGCCTTTGGCAAAATATTTCGCGGGTCTTGATTTTGAGCGAAAAACTCTTTGGGCAAGAGGTTCTATTGTTAACGGAGATTTACATCTCTATTTAAAAAATACAACATAATCGTATTAGAAAGAAAAGACAAGATTGAGCACCTATGAAATGAAAAAACACTTCAAAATCATCTTTAAGGTTCAGCCTCTTACAGTAGCTGTATAGGTATAGGGTTGTCAGGCTGCCGAGCCTATATACGCATCAACTTCTTTGATGATGTGATCGCTTTGAAAAGAAAGGCCGGCATAATAAAAGATATTGTTGTTGGCAGGCATGCACCATTTTACCTTGGCCAGCCCTGCATGAACATTGGAGTCAAAAGGGGGAACAAATTGAAATTGTATGATACTGCCGTGCAACAGAAGCTCACGGGTACTCATGCGCATACCGCCTGTGCTGATATCCAGGGTGTTTGCCGCCGAAGGTTGAAGGCATATCGCGTGTCCTGAGTCACTCAGCCGGATGAACGTGAGACGATGGTTGCTTTTGATCCTGGGAAAATGGCGACGCTCGTCTTTATTGGAAGAAGCTCGGGCGTCTGCTGCCTGGTTTTGTGCTCGTTCCAGGAGCAAGAATTGCTTGCAGAGAGGGTATTCTGAACCTTTACAATAAACTTCCACATGATCGCCCAGCGGAATAAAAAGTCCTTCGTTCCGAATTTTGCAGGTCTGTCCAAATGGTGACCAGAACGGGCAGATATTTTTTAATTTCTCTTTTTTTTCCATTGTAAATTCAAAAGGCACCGGTCCACTTGATCCGGTCAAAATCCTGATAACTGAGCCCCTACTATCCCTTTGCAATTTACAAGCCAGGTCCGCAATTATTTGTATTCTTTCGCCGAAATATCGTATCTTTTCATCTTGTCGTAGAAGGCAGTCTTGCCGATTTTAAGGATCTGAGCCACTTTGGAGACGTTGCCGTTGTGTTTGGCCAAGGTATGGAGAATGATGTCCCGTTCCATTTCGGTGGTGATCGTTTTTAAAGGAAGTCCTTCAAATCGCTGCAATAATGACGCATAAGATCTGTTTTTCTCGTTTTCTGGAGATACATCGAAGATAAGTTCTTGTTCGGTAATCACATTGCTTTTTGACATGAGAACGGCGCGTTGAATAACATTTTCCAATTCCCTTATATTGCCGGGCCAATTGTGATTAGACAGCCTGGAGATAATGGATTTGGGGACGAAATTAACATCTTTTTTAAATGCGTGGCGATATTTTCTGACAAAATATGTAACGAGATCGATAATATCCTCCTTACGCTCTCTTAAAGGAGGTATTGAGATATTAATGATGTTCAAGCGATAATAGAGGTCGAGGCGGAACGTACCATCTTGAACAGCCTTTGCCAGGTCCCGGTTGGTAGCGGCAATGACCCGGACATTGATTTGAATAGGAGAATTTCCGCCAACCCGGATAATTTCTCCGTCTTGCAGAACTCTTAGAAGGGCTGCCTGCATTCTCGGACTGATATCACCAATTTCATCCAAAAAGATGGTCCCGCCGTCTACGACCTCGAATTTCCCTTTTCTTCTGGCATGCGCACCGGTAAAAGAGCCTTTTTCGTAACCAAAGAGGTCACTTTCCAAAAGCGAATCATTAATTGTATTGCAATTAATCTTCAGAAACGGTTTTTCATTTCGATTGCTCGTTTCCCGGATGAGATTGGCCACAAGTTCTTTACCGGTTCCCGATTCACCGGTGATCAGAATAGTGGCATCGGATTTTGCCACCTGATGAACCATATCGCGTAGCTCACAGAGTGCCTTGCTTGAGCCCACCATGGTACTTTCGGAAGGTTGATTTTCCAGGTGACTCTTTAAGGTGTTGAGCTGTTTAAGTAATTTGTTACGGATAAGCTCACTTTCCTTGAGCTCATTGATTTTTTGCGACAGGATCATCTCAATGTTGCTATGGAAAAGTGATATTTCCTCTTCATGGTTTTTTCGTTCCGTGACATCTCGCATGATGAGCCAATGGAGATTGTCGCCTCGGTACCCGACGAAGGGGGCAATGCTGTATTCAAGATGAATATTATTAATAACAGTGGAAACGATTCCGTTAACCTTTGAGGATCTGATTTGAGTCCGTACCTCGTCCAATAAAGACTGCTTCGTCTGTTCGATTCCCGGATCGTCAGACGCACTTTTAAGATTACCAAAAAAGCGAAGGGCGCTCGGATTTAAATATTCAATGGTCTTGTCACCGTTTACGAGCAAAACCATTTCCGGCATCACATCAAGAAGTGTACGTTGGTTGACTATATGCCTGTCGAGTTCTTTTGTGGTGCTGTTCTGGTCCATTTTGGCTACTACCACGGAAGGTTGAGTGGAACATCCAGCCTGTTCCATAATGCGGAATTTGACTTGTAGTATACTTTAAAGAATAAAAAGAAAGCAGCGTTCCGTTCCAGTTTTTCGAAAAAAATTAAAAAAGATTTCGTAAAACATGCTAAAGCCTAGCAAAAACGCCTGCAAAAGGCAAGGTAATTATACTTAATTTAATATTTGTTTTCAAAACGTTAAGATTTTAATATTTATAATAGTTATTCTTAGATAAGGAGCTGTCAACATATTCAGTTAAAATTTATTAATGTAATGTTAATTCCAGAAAAGGGGAAAACGATAGCCACAAATGCGGACGAGGACGTGTTTTATAAAATGTTCGGAGATTGAGGTGAAAACGTTCAATTTTTACTTTTCCAGAGAAATGGCGGACGACTCGTTTTGATTCTTATCCAGTTCAGTGCCTGCTGAACAGAAGAATGTTGTACGAGATTTTGGATAAGTTTTTGTCGTCCAGGAAAATTTATCATTGAAAGACCCAATATGATAGTCAAGATTCCTTGCCCAGGGAGAACCAGCATGGCAATTCCGGCCAGGAGCAACAGCGTTCCTAGTATGTTTCGCAGGACAACCAGGACAAGCTTATTCAAAGAATAGAGAACCCGATGACTGGGAAAAGAATCCTTCTGCTTGATAAAATAGTCATGAGGCAGCCGGCTAACCAACCAGGGTATTAACAGGAGGCTTGCTGTGAACATGATAATGGATATAATTCCGAGCCATTTGAACAGGAAGTCATATGTATGAAAATGGGCAAGCATTACTGTCCGGTGCCTGGAGGAACGGCCTGGGGTTGAGGTGGGGCTGTTAGGGGGGAAAGTGAGATTTGTATTCTGTTCCGTTGTGTGTTTGGTTCATGGGAAGCATTACTCAGTTTTTTAACCCTGGCAGGATTAAGCCCCAATTTTTTTGTGAGAAAATCATAAGCGATTGTAGTGCGTTGTCTGGCAAGATTTTCCATGTCCTGATCAGAAACAGAAATCTGTTTCGGAAGAATGGGCGCATATTTGGCTAATTGGTCGGCTGGGATATTTTGTTCGACAATGGTCTTGTTGCGGTCGGGTTGCGGTTTTTTATTTTGCAATTGCTCCCATTCCTGCGCTCTTTTTTTATTTTCAGCCTCTACTCTTTTTTTCTCGATTTCCATCAGTTTTTCTTGGAGTGCCTTGCTATCAGTATCGCTGTTGGTTGTACCGATGATTTCAACAGTCAAACGCGGATGAGCTGCCAGCAGGTCCCGGTAAAGGGTTAATTTTGCCTTGCCTTTGGCGGAAAGAGCAGAATCTCCAGGAAGAAAGTCTGGTGTATCGTCAGTAGTCAGCCCGGAAAAATTATCACTGGTGAGGAGAAGTGGTGCAATCACTGATTTAACGATTAGTCTCTTGAAATAGTTTGTTGCATCAAAAAAGACCGGATGAATCTCTTTGTCATCGGGATCAAGAAGCGGCAGGTGCAATTCAATGGTATCTTTTTGTCCTGCGAGCAGGGCAAGTGGAAGAGCGATCTCCGATGTTGAAGACATCGGAGATAATCCATGAAAGAGATAGTGAGCCTCTCCGGTTTCCTTCCCTTCGTTAAACGTATCCTGCAGGGTGAGATCGAAAGTTCCTTTACCTGTGTCAAGTGAGAAAAGGGGGGAGAGTTGATCTTTAAATTCTGCTACAGGCATTCCGGAAAACGTCAGAGAAGACGTTGCCGTAAGATTTTCGGCAAAAGGATTCATGGTCCCCTGTATTTTGAGTGGATTTCCAGCAATCATTCCGGAAAAAGTAAAATCAGCGGGAGTAGTTGCAGAGGATCGGGAAAAATTATGTATCTCCCCGGCGAAGTCTACAACCTCTTGGTGCCACGGAGGGTTGAGCCGCAAATCATTATACGCCACAGTCCCCTGTGTAAGTGTGATTGTTTTGATTAATACATCGGACGAGCTGGATTCCTTAGCTGATCCTTTCTTTTTCCTTGGGAGAAGGCTCCTTATAAAAGAGGCGGTTTGGGAGAGGATGTTTGATGTATTGTTCGGCTGTGAATAGGTGATGATTGGATGGTCGATGACAGCGGATCCAATGCTGAGATAGAAAGGAGTCTTGCTAAAGGTCAGATCTTGGAGTTCAGCTTTGCTCCAGGAAAGTTTAGATTTTGCTTCTCTATTGCTGAACAGTGCATTGGAGACGGTAAGTGTACCTTTGTAGGTGTATTCCGGATAGGTGAGTCGTCCGACACCATCTATTAGACCGTTACCTCCTAAAAGAAAGGGCGACTCGGTATACCAGGGGGAAATATCCTGCAAAGGCATTCCTGTGAATTGAACGGCAAGCGAGGCTTGAAACGGGTTCAGCGCTACCCTTCCTTTTGCGTATATCGTACCAGTTTGATCAATTTTTGCGTGCAAGGTTACGTTTTCCCGGTCTTTTGTATTTTTATCCAGATTATTCGCCTGAATGGCGAGGTTGTCAAACACCAACGACGGTCTTGAGGTGTCTGTGGGTAGGAGTTGAATCCGTCCGGAAAAATCCATACCGTGCAGCTTATATCGGCTTCCCTTTTTAATAAAGGATTCGAGAATATGTGGTAGATGTCCCTTCCTCATTGCCAGAGAGGCACCCTGGACTGTGATGTTTCCGATATCAAGCATTTTATTTTTTGAGTCCAGAGGGCCTAGAGCGAAGGAATCTGCATGTAACCAACGTTGTTTTCCATCAAAGAGAAAAAGATCGGAAATCTTCACCGCTCCCTCGGAGATTACGTATGAGAAGGGTTTTGCCGCCCCGGGATTTCGTTGTACTGAGAGATTTCCGGTCACATCGGCTGTGCCTGTCATACTTGTGGCTTTATCCTGGGTGAAGATTGATCCCAAAAGAGAGGCGGGAAAACGATTGAGCTGGAGCGTTCCATTAGCAACACTTTTTTCGTCCAACATCCCTTGCCATGAAAATGAAGCAGGGGGCGAGAGCTGTTCGCCGCTGAGTTTGAACGAGCATTTCTTTCCAGACGTATTTTTTCCCGTGGCTTGTTGATCGTAATTTTTAATGCTGAGCTGCAAAGAACGATAGGTTTTTTCATGACCTTTCTTCCCTTCATCAATATGCAGGATGCCGTTGTCCATAATGAACAGGTCCATTGAAAACAACGAGGTGGATCTTTGGGCAAATGAGCCCGATGGAGATTTACCGGTTTCGGGCAGAAGACTATCCAGAGTCTTCTCGGAGAAATCAGACTTCAGCCATATTTCCGGTTCATGAAAGAGGACGTTTTGCAGAAGGAGATTGCCTGTGAACGGCTGGAATTCACCTTCGAGTTTTGCCGTTGGTATTCTGATAATGAGAGAGCCATCTTTGGTTGATAGTTCATTACCCGTGGTGTCGAGCTGAAGGAGAACCGTCAGCCGCTGTGATTGACCCTTATTGCGGACAAAAGAGACCTGGATCTGCCCATTTGCCGTTCCTTTGGTAAGTTGAACAGGAAATGAAAGAGGTAGGTAGTTGGAATAGAGAGAAAGGTCAAGGGAGTGCAGGTCGAATGTGAGGCGGGTTTGACCTGACTCCGCACCACGGGCCATGGATGCTTCGCCTGTCAACTGAATGGGGCTTCCATCAATACTGGCTGAAAAACTCGGAGAAACGGATGCTCTTGATTTATAATAGAAATTGGCAAGAGTCGGTAGAGTTAGTAGTATCTTCTCCACCTTATGGATTTTTCCTGACGTTCGGTCGTTAAAGATTAAAGAACCATTGCTTATAGAGAAGTTGCTGAAAGAAAAGAGAAAAGGAAGCCCGGGGAATTCAAATCTTTTCTTTGGCGTTTCGCCTTCCGGATTGCCGAAAAGTCGTGAGAGGTTATAGATGTTATTGGGATACCTGATGACTGTAATGGCCGGTTTGTCAATCTGCAATGACCGGCAGACAAGTTCTTTTTGGAAAAGAGGCAGAGGGGCAAGGACTGCATCCATGTTCGATGCCGTGAAAAAGGGTGCCGTTCGTGTTGAACCGTTTGTGTCGTAAATTGTTATGTCTTTAAGATGCAGATGAAAGGTAAATGGATTGAACGTGGCATTACCAACACGAAGTTCCATTTTTGTATGATCCTCTAAGCGCCCAGGGAGCTTTTTTTCTATGAGCAGCGGGACCAGAAAAAAACCTGAAAGGCAGTAAATGGCAAAAAGGAAAACTATGCAACAAAGTGTAATTAAGTACGGGTTTCGGGGAATCTTGTCGAATATCTTTTTTAAAAAGGGTTCTCTCTTCCGATGAGGTCCCGCAGATTTGGTGGGGTGCGGCCTTGAATGAGAATCAATTGATATCGAACTGTAGCGGTCTGGCATCTGTCTAGTTGCACTATCCTGTAAGCAAAACGGTTTTGAGCCTGGATTATATCTTTTCCTTGTCCACTATTGCCCATTGCTATGATATTTTTCAAGGGGGAATATAAAGAAAAAGGAAGTTTACCTATTGTCATTGTTTTTTTTTCGGTTTTCGAACCGATGAAGCAGGATTTGGCCCGGATTTCTCATGACCACCGTGTCAATTTGACTGAAGCCCGGGAAAAGCGGAACATTTTGAGAAAACCGGCTTAGCGGCTCAATTTTTGGTACCCTAGACGGAGGAAAGTACAAAAAATGAGATAAGAAGATGCCTTTGGGACTAAAAAAAAGGTTATTTTAGACTTGATTCGAAAAAAGCTGGAATTTCAAAAGTTTTTCGTTGTAAAAAGAGTAAAATTTTTTGTACACTGTAACGGGTTGAAAATGAGAGCGATTGTCATGCCCGATTTTTCCAATAACTGCCTTTTGGGTACAAAAACAGGTAATGGTGTCTGATTTTTCCCGCATGTTCGAGTTCTTAAGTGTCATACGCTGGCAGGATGTCTTAGATATCCTGGTCGTAGCTTTTATTATTTATCAAATTTTGTCGATAATAAGAGGGACGCGATCGGTCCAAATGCTTCTCGGGATAGTAGTATTGACCGTTGTCTACTTTATGGCAAGCATTTTGGATCTCACCGTTCTCATGTGGATGATGAAGACTTTTTTAAGTTCCATCCTCCTTATCATTATCATTGTATTCCAGCAGGATATCCGTCGCGCTTTGACCCAGGTAGGGAGGTCGCCGTTTCAAAAAAATTCCGATGTCGAGGAAAAAGAATTGGAAGAGATCATTCGTACTATTTTTTATTTGGCCAAGAGACGCATTGGTGCCTTGATAATCATAGAACGTGATACAGGACTGAAGGATTTTGTCGAATCGGGCTTCGAACTCGATGCACATTTGACCAAAGAGTTGCTTATCTCGATCTTCATGCCGGTATCGCCGCTTCATGATGGAGGTGTTATCATCCATAAGGGGAGAATCCAGACCGCCGGTTGTATCCTCCCTCTTACGCAGAACCCGTATATAAACAAACGATTCGGAACCAGACATCGAGCGGCCATAGGTCTGTCGGAGGAAACGGATGCCGTAGTACTTGTGGTCTCGGAAGAAACCCAGGAAGTTTCGCTTGTGCAACACGGAGCACTTACAACCGTGGGCGACGAGATGGCCTTGAAAAACAGCTTGCGGGCAATCTTTATTGGTAAGGAAGGGCATTCCTACCCATGGAAAAGTTGGATTTATCGTTCATGAGAAATTTTAAATTTAAGAATCTCCAGAAGCTTTGGTCCAAAGAATGGCTGCTGCGTTTCATATCCCTGTGTCTTGCCATTTCACTCTGGTATTTCGTGGGCGGCAAGGATGCCGTCGATACGACGGTTAAGGTGCCTATCGAAATTATAAATATGCCGAAGGATTTGATTATATCAAATAAATTCAAAAAAGAGGTCGATGTTACTGTTCGTGGGCCACGGTCGCTGATTGTCGATATGGGTAAACGAGAGATCGCAAGGCAGGTGGATCTCTCAGATGCGACACCCGGAACACGGGTCATTGCCATCAGTAACAAATCTATCCCGGTAAGCAGAGGAATCCAGGTCCTGAGGGTGCAACCCTCTTCGTTGATTCTCTCGCTTGATAAGCTCATCCAGAAGAAGTTCAGCATTACTCCGATCACGACCGGGAAAGTCACCAATGGCTATATCTTAAAGGATCTGCGTATAAACCCGGATATGATCACCATAACCGGACCGCAGACAGTCCTGTCGCAGGTCGAGTCGTTAAAGACTACACCTATTAATATCTCCGGTCTGACCACTTCCACCCAGCAGCAGATTCCGCTTGATCTTGAGCCGGCCATAGTCGATTTGATTGGTGAAACTTCGATTACCGCAGATATCGTTATTGCCATGGATACGGTGGAAAAAACAATCGACCATGTTCCAATCAAGGTGGTGCTAAACGGGTATCTGCAAAAGGTGGAACCCGATGAGGCCGACGTGACGTTGAAGATTCCCAAGCTGATCGTAAAAAGAGGTATGGACTACAGACAACTATTTACGCTTACAGCAGTCGTGGAAAAACCGGGTGACGAGACTCTTAAGGTACAGATGGTCCCGGAAAAGGGCCTGAATGCACCCCTGGAAACCGTAAAGATCGATCCGAAGTTCGTGAAACTAGTGCAACAACCTGTACCACAAGAGACCGGGCATCCGGGTAAGAAACCTTGATGGATACGTAACTACCCGATCTGCAACGACATAGATGGAGCTATTTCCAGAGCCCATCTGTTCGGTAGCGATGAATATTTACGAGAGTATCAACCATAAATTCTATAATTCAAGCCATCTGCAAGCCTTTTCCCCTTATTAAAAAGAAGATAGAAATGAGAAAATTATTTGGGACGGACGGCGTCCGCGGTGTTGCCAACATTTATCCGATGACCATTGAGATCGCCATGCAGATCGGCAGGGCGATTGCATTTACTGTAAAAAACCATGCCAGACGACATCGAATCGTCATCGGCAAGGATACACGAGTATCGTGTTATATGATCGAAAACGCCCTTGCTGCCGGTATTTGCTCCATGGGAGTCGATGTCCTTTTAGTCGGTCCGTTACCGACACCCGGGATATCGTTTATAACCACCTCCATGCGTGCGGATGCCGGGGTTGTGATCTCCGCCTCCCATAACCCGTTCCAGGATAACGGCATCAAAATATTTTCCCATGACGGTTTCAAACTCCCAGATGAGGTCGAAGCCTCCATGGAGGATTTGATTTTCTCTCAGAAAATGGAAGCGTTACGGCCTGTAGCTGACGAGGTGGGGAAGGCTGCCAGGATCGATGACGCCAGAGGAAGGTATGTCGTATTTCTGAAAAATACTTTCCCTAAGGATTACACTTTAGATGATTTTCATATCGTCCTCGATTGTGCCAACGGAGCAACATACGGCGTTGCACCCCACGTTTTTGAGGAGCTGGGGGCAAAGGTAACGGCCTTATCGGTTAATCCGGACGGTAAAAACATCAACCTGCAATGCGGGGCTCTGCACCCGGAGTTGATGGCCAATAAGGTCAAAGAACTGGGTGCCGATATAGGCCTTGCTTTGGACGGCGACGGCGATCGGTTGATAGTTGCCGATGAAAATGGCAACATCGTGGATGGTGATCATATCATGGCCATCTGTGCACAGGAGCTCCTGAAACAAAGGAAGCTGAACCGCAAGACCCTGGTCGCAACGGTGATGTCCAACATAGGTTTGGAAATCGCTATGGAGAAAATGGGTGGCAGCATGGTCAGGACCGGAGTGGGTGATAGGTATGTGGTTGAATGTATGAGAAAAGAAGGATATTCCTTTGGGGGAGAACAATCGGGGCATCTTATATTTCTCGATCATATAACCACAGGTGACGGCATCTTGGCCGCTCTGCAGCTTTTAGCCATTATGAGAAAACGAAACAGGCCGCTCTCAGAACTTGCCGGCATCATGGAGAGCCTTCCGCAGATCCTGAAAAATGTCCGAACTTCCGAACGGATGGATGTGGGGCAGATCCCGGGTCTGACCGAAGCCATCGCCCGACATGAAAAAGCCCTGGCCAAAACAGGCAGGATCCTCGTTCGCCCTTCGGGGACCGAGCCTGTTATCAGGGTAATGGTGGAAGGGCAGGATAAAAAGATTATCGAGGAGGTTGCCGGTGATCTCTGCGAGGTGATCATGGAGGCCGAGAGGAGGTGATAGGGGCCGACATACCGCTTACCGGTGCATTCTGCCGGTTGCCGCCTGAAAACGGCCTTTCGCTGAAAAGGGCTCTTGAAATACTGAACTATCAATTACCATGGGATCTCTGATATCAAAGACGCCATGGATATATTTACCTTCTCATTTCACAATATTTTCGCTCTGCTGGAGCAGATGTCGATTATCCTTGTCATCGCGTATCTCTTAACGAAAACCCTGTTTTTTAGGTCTTTTCAGCTTCACACCCTTCATAAAAAGCAACTGATATCACTCTATCTCATTTTTTCCGTTTTCTCGATTCTTGGAACGTACTTCGGTCTGAGAATTCATGATGCGATTGCCAACACCCGTGCCATCGGAGCCGTATTGGCCGGTATAATCGGCGGACCACCACTTGGGCTTGCAGTGGGATTGACTTCTGGGCTCCATCGTTTTTTTCTCGGCGGATTTACAGCCCTCTCCTGTGGATTGTCAACTACCGTCGAAGGCGTGGCCGGAGGGCTTGTACATCTCTATCTGGTTCGTACCCACCAGAAACATCGTCTTCTCAGTCCGTTTGTCGCCTTTATGACGACCTTGGTTGCCGAATGTCTCCAGATGATTATTATCCTTCTCATGTCGGAGCCGTATGACCAGGCGTTGGCTCTGGTTCGCATCATCGCTCTGCCGATGATCCTGGCCAACAGCTCCGGTGCTGCTATCTTCGTCAGCATCATCCGGGATCAACGCAAGATGCATGATGACCTGGGGGTCATCTTTTCCGCCAAAGCTTTACAAATGGCGGAAAAGATACTGGCTGTTCTCGGCCGCGGATTCACTATGGATTCGGCCAAGGATGTGGCATCGGTAATTCGTGATGAGACAGGCGTCGGCGCTGTAGCCATTACAGATAGGGAAAAGGTGTTGGCATTTGTCGGCCTTGGCAGTGACCACCATGTGATCGGGGGAAGGATCAGCTCCTCTCAGACCCTGCAGGCCATCAGGGAAGATAGGATTGTTTTTGCCGACGGTGGGGAAAAGAAATGGCGTTGCAATCTTTGGGACGGCTGTCCGCTCGGCTCGATACTCTGTGTCCCGTTGCGGGTCGACAACGAGCTGATTGGTACCATCAATTTGCTCGAACCTAAAGACAAACTTTTTCTGGTCACAAATAAAAGCCTTGGCGAGGGAATTACCAAACTGCTGGCCGATCAGATCCTGTACTCCCGATATATTGAACAAAAGGATCTGTTGATCAAGTCCGAGCTGCGGATTGCTCAGGCCCAGGTCAACCCCCATTTCCTGTTCAATGCTTTGACGACCATCATCGCCATTATTCGAAGAGATTCCGATCGTGCCCGGGATCTGCTCTTGCACTTGTCAAATTTCTTCAGGAAAAATCTAAAACATACCAAAGATTTGGCTACAATTGAGGACGAACTCAATCATGTGAATTCTTACCTGATTATCGAAAAGGCGAGGTTCGAGGATAGACTGCAACTGGAAATGGACGTCGATCCCAGTCTTCTTTCCTTGAAAATACCGGTATTTACCCTTCAGCCCATAGTTGAAAACGCCATAAAACACGGGATATCCAACATTCTCGGCCAGGGATTTATTCGGTTATCCGCTAGACGGGAGCCCGGGTGTGTACGGATCACGGTCGAGGATAATGCCGGCAATTTTGTCGAAAGGGATAAAAAAGGATTAGGGATGAATATTGTCGAGAAAAGAATTATGAATCTCTGCGGAGGAGATAACGGCCTGGAAATCAGATGTATTCCGAACAAGAGTACGGTCATTTCGATAAAGTTACCGGAAGAAGGATGCAAAAGTCCATGATTCGAGCTCTGATAGTCGACGATGAACTTCATGCCCGAGAGGAGATGGAGGCGCTGCTTGCCGAGACCGGTGTCATAACCCTTGTCGGTTCCTGCAGCAACGGCATCGATGCGTTGAAGATGATCAACAAGTTCAGGCCGGAAGTTCTTTTTCTCGACATTCAGATGCCGGTTATCAATGGTTTTGAATTATTAAACATGATTAATGCCGCTATCATGCCGCATGTTGTGTTCGTCACCGCCTTTGACCAGTATTCCCTCAAGGCTTTTGAGGAGAAGACCCTTGATTACCTGCTTAAACCCGTGGACAGTGATCGTCTGTCCAAGACGATCGCCAAACTGCTGCAGACCATTGTCGAAAAACGGCCACCAGTCTACGAGACAGAGGAGATTCTGCGTATTCCCTGTCTGCTTGGCAACCGGATAAAACTCATTGGAATGCATGAGGTGGAATACATCGCCACCACGCCTACCGGTGTCAATGTGGTCACAGACGATCATGAGTATTTTACCGAGGTTACACTTAAGGTGCTTGAAGAACGCAGCCTGCTCCTCAGATGTCATAAACAGTTCCTTGTCAATGTCGACTCGATCAGCGAGATAATTCTGCATGAAGGAGGGCTGGCCAAGATTCAGACCCGGTCCGGCAGGGTAATCCCGGTCAGCAGACGTTATCTGAAAGAATTAAAGAGAAAGCTACTGCTTAGATAACACTGGGAAAAGAGAAAGGTTCTTCTTCAAGAAAGCACTTCTTTTTCTTCTCCTCAATCGTTGAATTATATAATTTTTCTCCTTACCTTTGGTAAAGATTGACCAGAAGGATGTTTGCCTTCGAGGATAAAATTTTAAACATAACAAATTATGAGAGCCAAAGGCTCATTTTGCAAGAGGCCCGGTATTAAAATAGCAATGAAATCTGTCCCACCTCTTGGTAAGCATCGTAGAGAATGAGCTGGCTGCCACATGAGCGTTGATACCAATAATACACGACGTCTGTCCTTGATATTCCAGGGATTGTTGCCCATAGACAGATCCCGGATACCCGCTGATATTATCGCCGGCATTACGTTGGCGGCGCTGGCGGTTCCTGAGGTGATGAGTTATACGAAGATATCTCAGACACCTGTCGTAACAGGTCTTTATACCATTCTGATCCCCATGGTCCTCTATGCGATGTTTGGAGGATCGCGTCATCTGGTGGTGGGTGCGGACTCGGCCACAGCCGCCATCCTCGCCTCAGGGCTTGCCTCTATGGCCGTTCCCAAATCAGCCGAATGGGTTGCCTTGGCGGGGGTGCTGGCTTTGATGGCTGGAGTGCTCATGTTCCTCGCTCGGCTCCTAAAACTCAGCTTCCTGGCCGATTTTCTGTCACGCACAGCTCTTATCGGTTTTTTAACCGGGGTCGGCATCCAGGTGGCGGCAGGAGAGATTTCAGGTATGCTGGGTCTGCCCGGCGGCGGTCACAGCACAATGGAGAAAATACGATTCGACCTGCTTCAGTTACCGACAGCCAACGGTACTGTCATTGCCATTTCCCTTGTCGTGCTGATTATTATCATCGGCAGTCGAAGGATATCGAAAAAAATTCCAGCCGCCATCATTGCGGTTATCGGTGCCATCGTCTTCACCTGGGCACTAGACCTTACAAAATACCAAGTTCCAGTACTCGGCAGGATTCCGCAGGGTATGCCCGGATTCGGATTGCCGCATGTCGCGTGGAGCCTGAAGCTTCTCGAGAATCTTTTTCCCATCGCCTTGTCTATGTTTGTGGTCATTCTTACCCAAAGTGCCGTGACTTCCAGGGCATATGCATTTAGAAATGAAGAGAGTTTCGACGAGGATACCGACATGATCGGCCTGGCAATGGCAAATATAGGTGCCGGTCTTACCGGAACCTTCGTTGTCAACGGCAGCCCGACAAAGACGCAGATGGTAGAAAGTTCCGGGGGGAACAGCCAACTTGCCCAGCTCATAACCAGCGTTATCGTCATGATTATCCTTCTGTTTATTACCCGGCCCCTTGCTTTCCTGCCTCAAGCGGTTCTTTCCACAATCGTTTTTCTAATCGGCCTTGAATTGGTTGATATTAAAGGATTAAAAAGGATTTACAGAGAACGGCCATGGGAGTTCTGGGTGGCTGTTATCACTGCCGGGGTCGTTGTCTTTGTGGGAGTTGAACAGAGCATCATTCTGGCCATCGTTATGTCCTTGGTGGTGCATACCCGGCATGGCTATCGACCGCATAATATGTTGCTTGTTTATGACGATGCATTGGGTTGGCTGGAAAAATCGGTGCAAACCGTTGCTCATGCAGCGCCAGGTCTTATAATCTACCGCTTCATGCATAATCTGTACTATGCCAATACCGAGACACTTATGTCTGAGATAGTCAATCTTGCTAAACGATCGGATCCTCCTCTCAAGTGGTTTTGTGTCGACGCTTCAGCTATTAACGATGTGGATTTCACTGCAGCGGACACACTTAGACTTTTGCATGATATATATGCACAAATGCATATCAGGATTGTTTTTTGTGAGATGACGGATGAAGTCCGTGCTGAATTTGAGAGATCCGGCTTGACAAGTATTTTTGGTTCAGATGCCTATTTTTTAAACCTTAAAACCATGGTAGCGGCGTATGTAAAGGAGTGCTCATCCCAAAAGATGGTATCTGTCGGCATGTAGACGCAGTGGGAGAGACACTGCGGTGTTTTGTTAAAAAAAGTGATGGGAGAGTTACCTGCAGGTCAATCAACTCAAGAAAAAATCCTCAATCAGGCTGTTCGAGATCGACCTCCATGAAGTTGAACCATATTCCGTTATGTATGGCATGATCGAGTTCGATCTGCACCACATCTTCATGTCGGACCTCAATGGCGACGAATTTCTGTAAAATCGCCTTTATCGCTCCTTCGGATTCGGCTGCCGACCGGCGATAGTACTCCGATGTTTCTTTCTCCATGGTAAGAGCACTTCGTAAGACCGTCTTGATGTCACCCAACATTTGTCTTGGTATTTGGGCTTTTAAGTGTTCGAGATTTTTCTCTACGCTCGTCCGATCGGGAATAGTGGTAGACAATTTGTTGATATCGATTGTCTTGTTATTTTGCAATTGGGACAGACTGTAGTTGAGAAAATCAACATGTCCCTGTTCGTCGACAGCCAGTGCATGGAAAATTGCCTTTCCCCGTTCGTCGTCAATGGATCTTGCAGCATCCGTATACAGATCACGGATTTTTATTTCGTATTCCAGGGCTGTTGTGAAAATTTCTATCGAATCCATGGGTTCTCCATTATTGCTGGGTTTGGTATCCGTAAAAAGCTGTGGTAATGGGAGTGTCCTCCAATATAAAATAAAGGTTGCTATCTTCTTTGTCTACACTCGGGTTTTTTCTAACGATTCATGGCATGAAGTTGCATTGCTTTCACACATGGTTACACGCATGTTGAATTCTCTATCCTGGCTTTCTCATGACCACCGTGTCAATGTGTTCATATTTTAGAAAGGCCAAGAGTGATTATGGCACAATCTGTTTATACATAACAAGAGCATCTACAAAGCCAAACCTGGTGTGATTGAACGCATTTGGTAACGTTCCAACAATATCAAATCCGTGATGTTTCCAAAGACGTACGGCGCCCTCGTTCGTAGAAACGACCAGATTGAATTGCATGGCTCGGAACCCCCGGGATACGGCTTCTTGTTGAGAGTCTTTGCACATGGCGGATGCTACACCTTTTCCCCGATAATTTTCTGAAACGATGTAGCCACAATTGCATACATGAGCTCCAAGGCCTGGCTGGTTCGGCTTGATGTAGTAAGTACCAATGATTTCGCCGGTTCCATTACCTGCAACAAAAGTGGCTTCAGGTATCTCAATCCAGACTCGGTGTGCCTCCTCTTCTTCAATATCGGGTAAAAAAGCGTAGGTCTCGCCAGCATGAAAAACAGGTTTTAGTATTTGCCAGATTGCCGGCCAATCTTGTTCTTCATAGTGACGAATTTTTAACATATGCTCATGTCTCGATGAAATAAAGTGGTTATTATCAGTGGCAACATTTTAAGCTTTGATTGAATGAAAGGGAAAGTATCTACCACTCCATCTGAAGGGTGTTGTCCAGGGCATCCACCTTGGCCACCTTGATCTTAACTATGGTCTCGGGGGCAGGTTTGGCACCAATGGGGGTTGGGAGATCAACGTCAAGTAGGATATCGGTCAGCAACAGACCCACGCGTTTTGGTCCGGAGTCGATAACCAGGGCATCGATGTACTGACCCTTACGATCTTCCAGATATTTCAATAACCAATAGCGGTGCCGCTGTTGTTTCACACCGTTGGCTTTGGCCAGGGTATTGGTGATAATGGTTATGAAATCCCTACACATCTCCTCGGAAAACCGGATATTTTCTCGTTTAACTACAGAATGAAGTTGGTGCTGCATTACCAGATCAAGGAGCCGTCTAATAGGTGAAGTGACGGTCGTATATTGGCCGACCCCGAGACCGCTGTGTTCCTTGGCATAGGTCAGCAGTTCACCCCGGGCTAGCTGTTTGCGTTGGCGTGTGTTAAGAAAGAGGCTTGTATCGTTGCTTCTGATCAACCGCTGTTTGGGAGGACCTTGGGCCCGGAAAAGACCTGGGACCATCCTGTCGGCAACATATCGGGCGGTCTCGACGTTTGCCAAGATCATCATCTCAGAGACTAAATTACGGGAAGGAGTGTCGGAGGGATTAAGACATACATGGACCTTGCCGTTTGCATCGATGAAAATGTTTACGTCGGGAAAAGGCAGTAGCAGTGCACCGGATTCAATCCGTTTGTCGCGTAGTTTTTTACGCAGCATATCAAGGATAAGAAGCTCTGGGTCGTTCCCCATCAATTCATCCGCCTCCTCGTAGGTGAGACGTCTGGCAACCCTGATGACCGAAGGGGTGATTCGAAAACGCAGGACTTCGGCATCGGGTGAAAGCAGGATCATAAAGCTGAAAGTTGCTCTGAGTTCGCCCTGGATCAAACTGCAGATCCCCTGGGAAAGATGACGCGGTAACATGGGAATCTGGCCTTCGGGGAAATAGATTGAAGTTCCCCGTGCCATAGCCTCTTGAAAAAGAGGATCTCCAGGATGGACATAATGGGCTACATCGGAGATATGGATGCCAACGAGGTAATTTTCTCCCTCTCTTTCCAAAGTCAGAGCATCGTCGAAGTCGAGGGTTGTGGCTCCGTCAATAGTAAGCGGAGACAAATGGGTGAAATCAGCCCGCAGGGGATCTTCAAGAAGAGTCTCCACATTGCTCTGTAGCAGTCCCTCAGCCTGCTGGCGGGCAGCAAGAGAAAAGCCCACGGGCAGTCCCTGACGTAAGAGTGGAATGTTCTCGTTTTTGCTCCAGACTCCTGCTTTAACCAGCAGATGGTAAGGATCATGCGGTCTATAAAGCTCAGCTTCTTTTAAAATCTGTCGGGTGGTACCTGCGTCTTCGGCGTCGCTTCCATAGAGATAGTAATCCCTGATCATTTTTAGATATTTTTGGCAATCCTGATTACTGGCGGCAATATCGTTGTTTGCCTCCTTCAGCTGTGTCAGTAATTGCACTCCCTTTTCTACCAAGATACGTCTTTTCTCTTCCAACCCTATCTGTTGGCGGAGTTGTTCCACCTGCTCAGGTGTGTGGGCTTTGATCTTTCCTTCCTTATATTTGAAATAGAGACCGTCGTTGAAAACACAGCGCAAGAAGGCCGAGACAATATCATCTTTGATCTCTTCTGAGAAAATCAGCTCAGCTAAAAATGTCGGCTCGAACGTGTCGGAATTTTCGCCGCTGGCAAGCTCCCAAATCTCCTCCAAATCGATCTTTTCCATCAGGGAATTACGTTTTTCGTTGGTTGATTTCAGGGTCTTGATGAGTTCTTCGCGGCTCAAGGCTGTCGAGAGGGTAGCCGTGGAACAATGAACTATACGGGAAAAGGGCAGGTTCACCTCTCTGCCGTTTTGGTTGAGGGAGCGGGTGCGCTTATTCTGGCATTCAGTAACAAATGCGCAGACAAATCGCCCATTATCCAGATATTCTATTATCTTTCCTGAGGTTACCATGTGAACCATTTGTTATTTTCACCGCAGTTCAGGAAGGAGCTGGATCTGGTAAAATCGGTTGAAGAGGGAAAAATCATACGCAATAATCGTTGGATGATGGTATATATTCGTTGGTCTTAAGTAAATACATAGTAGTTCTTAGCAATATAGTGTGAATTTCAGATTTGGGCACCCACTATAATGCCAGATTTTAAGAAAAGTGTCCTGCATTGTCTTATTCATGGAATTTATTGACACACCAATCAGATCCGGAATGGTGGCTATAGTTGGACCGCCCAATGCCGGTAAATCCACATTGTTGAATGCGCTTTTGGGTCAGAAGATATCGATCGTGACCCATAAACCGCAGACGACCCGCAACCGAATACTCGGTGTGGTCAATGGAGATGGACATCAGATTGTACTTCTCGATACGCCGGGATTACATAAAACCGATCAACTGTTGAATAAAGAGATGGTCCGCGTTGCCATGGAGAGCATGCAGGGCGTAGATGCCGTGCTCTTTCTTCTCGATGTGTCAAAGACCATACCTGAAAAGTTAAAACATGAGAAGGAACAAGAACTGGCTGGATATATGGGGCAGATGGAAGCGCCTGCCATCCTCGTTTTAAATAAGGTGGACTTGATCCAAAAGGAAAAGCTTCTTCCTCTCATTGAAGCCTATTCTCGTATGTATCCTTTCAAAACGGTTTTACCCTTGTCGGCGTTACATGGGGACGGAACCGATCAACTGGTGGCTGAGCTTCTGGCCATACTTCCCATGGGACCCCGCTATTTTCCCGAAGACATCCCAACCGATGCAACCCAGAGATTTTTATCAGGAGAAATTATTCGGGAGAAAATCTTTTTGTTGACCGGCCAGGAAATCCCCTATTGTTCCGCGGTTCTTGTCGAATCGTTCAAAGAAGATCCGCTAAAGGACCTGGTGACCATCCATGCGACGATTGTGTTGGAGCGGCCTTCCCAGAAGGGGATAGTGATAGGCAAAGGCGGCAAGACGCTGAAGAACATTGGTATCGCCGCCCGCAAGGATATCGAACAAATGCTTGAGAAGAAGGTGATGTTAAAGCTCTGGGTGAAGGTTAAGAAAAACTGGTCCCAGGACGAACGTTTTCTAAAGGAACTTGGGCTGTTATAACACGTACTCCATCACATTTTTTTCTCATGCGCAAGGGATTGGCGATAGTCTGAATACAGTTCAAGACTTTTCAGGATATTGTAAGCCGCGCGCAGCTGGTTGTCCTTGTTTAATTGATCCTTTATTTTTTTGTTCTGTTTTATTTCTTCAGGAGTGAGTTTGACCTGAGGCGTCTTGGCCTTTTTCTGCCGCATGTCATTGAATTTGAAGTGATTTTTTAAGTCGATCTCACGGATAAAATCAGCATCATTACTCTTTTCCTCTTTTTGCAGGTCATAGGCCATGAAAGGAACTTCGACATCCGGTGTGATGCCTTTTTCCTGAATGGACCTGCCTGAAGGCGTATAATACCGGGCGGTCGTCAAACGCAGCCCGGCCCCGTCGGGGAGCGGAATGATGGTCTGGACCGAGCCTTTGCCGAAGGTCTGGGTTCCGACGATAATCGCTCTCTTATGATCCTGCAGTGCCCCTGCGACGATCTCGGAGGCGCTTGCGGACCCTTCGTTGACAAGAACGATAAGGGGGTAATTATTTTCCCCATCGTTGTTGTGGGCCTTAAACGTCATATTCTGTTCATCCGTTCTCCCTTTGGTGTAAACAATCAGCCCATGGTCGATGAAGATGTCGGCAATGCTTACTGCCTGATTCAAAAGGCCTCCAGGATTGTTGCGAAGATCGAGTATCAGCCCTTTAATGGGATGAGTAGCCTTCATTTCTTTGAGGGCCTTTTTATAGTCGGCTGTTGTCTGGCTTTGGAAATTTGTTATTCTGGTATAGGCAAGGCCCGGCTCCAGGAAATACGACTTGACTGATTGAATCGGGATGGTATCCCGTACTATGGTGAAATCCTTCAGCGAAGTCCATCCTTCACGGTGGACAGAGATCGTAACCTTGGTGCCCTTTGGGCCTCGGAGCATTTTAACAGCATCCATCGGTGTCATTTCCTTGGTCGGCTCTCCGTCGATTTTTATGATCATATCTTTTGCCTTCAAGCCGGCCTGGTATGCCGGTGTTCCCTCTATAGGCGAAACGATGGTGAGAATACCGTCGCGCATGGTAATTTCAATACCAATACCAGTAAAGCTTCCTTGGGTTTCATCCTTGAGATCTTGGAAGTTCTCTGGTTTAAGATAGGAGGAGTGGGGATCGAGGGAGAGAAGCATACCGTTTATCGCTCCTTCAACGAGTTCTTTGGTATTGACCTTCTCCACATAGTTTTCCTGGAGAAGACTCAGGACATTGGCGAAAAGCTCCAACTGCTTATAGGTATCTTCGCGCTCTTTTTGGGAGACTTCAGCAAGAGCAGAGCAGGTGATGAGGGAGAGGGCCAGAAGGGTTGCGATTGCAATTCTGAAAATCGGATTAATCTTTTTACACATAATTTCCTGCCGTTTTGTTTATCGAATAGGTTTTCAATTAGTTCTTAATGGAATGATCAGAACCAATGGACAGTTGATTCGTATCCAGCCATTTCAAAGGATCGAGTGCTTGCTTGCCATGACGAATTTCAAGGTAAAGTCCGTCATCGATCAAGGTGGCGGTGTCTCCCATAACGGCGATAATATCACCGGTTTTGACCTTGTCGCCTGTCCTCACTAGCAGTCTTTCCACCCTTGATATGATAGAATAATACTCGTAGCCATGATCGACAATGACCGTGTTTCCATACCCTCTGACATAGCCGGAGTAGAGAACCGTCCCATCAAAAATGGCTTTGACCTTTGTTCCATTCGGCGCCGTGATCGCAATTCCTTTGGACTTGCTTGTTATTCCCAGTCTATTTGTTTTTACCTGATTAAAGAGGGTGACAACCGTTCCGTCAACGGGTGGTATCAGCTTTCCACGGTTCAGCAAAAACTTTTGATCGAGAAGTTGTTCTTTTTTCTGCATGACCACAAGCGAGGAGGTAAGATTCTCGGATGCGTCCCTCATCTCCTTGATGGCCTGTTGGTGCAGTTTGGTCTTTGTCCGGATAAGGGCCAGAAGATTTTTCTTGTCCAAGATAGTGGCATCGATCTGGTTTTTTTCATCTTCTTCTTGAGCAATGAACTCCTGAAGAAGTGATTTTTCAAGGATATAGGCTTTTTGGGCCCGTTCCAACTCGTCGATGGAGTGCCGGTAGGTTTCAATCAGATTTTGATCATAACGAATCAGTGTTTGAAAAGAATCATGAAACGACAAAAGTTCCGGCAAAGTGTGGGCGGAAAAGGCAACGTTGATCAAGCCTATTCTCCCCATTTTATAGTAGGCGCTCAGTCGTTTTTGCAGATGGAGTTGCACGGCGTTTTTATTATGTCTTACCTGTTCAAGTTCCTTTTCTTTGATGGTGATGAGATCTTGCTGGGCCTTCATTTTTTCCCGCAAGACATTGAGCTTTTCACGTTGCTGGGCAAGGCGTGTATCCAGGTCTTCTAACTGGGTAAGCAGATCTTTTTCCTGGCTGAGGCTGTGCTCCAATTCCTCCTGCTGTAGTTTTATCCCCTCTTGTAACCGGCTTATATTGATTCTGTATCGGGTAATGCCTTCCTCGAGTTTCTGCTTTTCTTTTTCCGTGGTAGCTGCTTGCGTGGTGCTGATAAAGGGTGGAGCAATACCGCAGATGACTATAGACAGAAAAAGACAGGAAAACAGCATTGCCTTTATCTTTTGGACAGTTAAAGGCACATTCCGGATACTGTTTCGTGTGAAATATCTGCCCATGGAATCTCAGATACGTAAGGATTTCTGCATTGACAAAAAGCTGCCCACGGTGCAGAGCAGTATGGAGGCGATAATGATCGCAACCAGAATCTCGGTAGAGAAAAATGTGAAGTTGAACAAATTTAGGATTCCAGGTCCGCTGAAACGTATCTTGATCCATTGGAAAAGGGCAAAAAGCGAGATGAGTCCGGCCGTTGAACCGAAGAGCCCTTGAAGCAGCCCCTCCAGCATGAAGGGCGTCCTGATATAATGGTTGGTGGCTCCGACCAGCTTCAGCAACTCAAGCTCTGCCTGTCTGCTCATAATAGTCAGACGGATGGTATAGGCTACCATAAAAGAGGTGGTTAGAATGAGAAGACTTCCGCTCAGGATCACGACAATGGACAGCAGGCGGGTAAAATAAAAAAAGCGTTCCACCCAATCCTGTCCGTATTGAACCTTCAGCGTACCGGGCAGTTTACTCAGATATTCGGAAAAGAGCTTAATCCGGTTGAGACTGCGAAGATTTTTCATCGGTACGACCTCGATGGAGGCTGGAAGAAAATCGGGCGGCATATCGTCTAAGACATCTTTGTTTTTTCCCAATTGTTTAGCAAAACGTTGAAATGCCTCAGCTTTAGAGATAAATCGAATTTCTTTCACTTGATCGAAATCGGTTATTTTTCTCCGGAGCTGCTGCTGCATTTCCGGACCGGGTTCGTCTTGCAGATAGACAATCAGACGAAGATCATCTCCCATCCTGTCCCCGGCAGTGAGCATGTTGGCATAGACGAGGTAAAAAAAGGCAAAGATCAAAACGGAGAGGCTGACTGTAAGCAAGGTCATTATCTGCGAAGGCCAGGTTTGACGAAGGTTGCGGCCAACCTGTCGAAAAACGGCAAACCAGAAGTTCATATCTGTTCTCCTTCAGTGATACTGTAGATTCTGCCTTTTCTAAGTTCAACAATTCGGTGGGTGGCCTGGCGGTAAATGGACTCGTCATGAGTGGCGATGATGATCGTTGCCCCTGATTTATTATACTTTTTAAGTACAGTCATAACCTTTTCCGTTGTGGCTGCATCCAGGTTTCCCGTTGGTTCGTCTACGAGGATCAAAGCTGGAGAGTTGGCCACAGCACGGGCGAGGGCCACACGCTGTTGTTCGCCGCGCGAGAGTTCCCCTGTGATGGTATCATGTTTATCAGAAAGTTGCAGTTGAGCCAGAAGATCTTTGACTCGTTTGACGATGACGGGTGGTTTTTTATAAGAAACCTCCATGGAGATGGCAACGTTTTCCGCTACGGTTCTGTCAGTCAAAAGTTTAAAATCCTGATAGGCAACACCTATTTTTTGTCGAAGGCGGGCTAGTTTTTTTCCTTTTAATTGATGGATATTCTGCCCTGCAACCTCGATGAGGCCATTGCTCGGAGTCTCCATGTTGCAGATGAGTTTTAAAAGCGTTGTCTTGCCCGCACCACTCATGCCGATAAGGAAAAACAACTCTCCTGTGGTTACTGTGAGCGATATATCGGCCAGGGCTTTAACATCCGGCGGGTAATTCTTGGTGACCTTGATCATCTCGATCATGATCGGCGTCGTTAGTGAGTTGGTTTCCATCATGGCAGAATGATATTTAGAATATGTGAATCGTAGATTTTGAAAAGAGAAGCAACTGACCTGCTAAGTTAAATATATCAGTTATGACAATAAGTTGAGGTAATCGGTAAGAGCCAGGTTTACTTATTGGTCCCAAAAATTCCGTACTTATATCACAAAAACCGTTTACTTGGGAAAGATAACGTATTTACGGCGAAATACAATATGCCAAGCAGGACCGTTGTTCTCTTTCTATTTCTCATAAAAAAAAGAGCCTGATGAATAATAACTTAAACAGTTTAATAAGAGCTGCATATTATGTCAAATTTATTGCAAATGCAGGATGCAATAGTGCGAAAAGATATCAAGACGCAACAAATACCTGCCGAATAAGATCGAGGCCGGAGCCGGGTGTGAAACCTTGACGGCGTGGTCTGCAAGCCCTGAAGTCCACATCGACTTTGAGATATGCGAGCCAGGCCCCTGAACGCGGAGGGTATTGATTGAGGTCGCTTGTGCAGCCTTATTGTTGGTGCGCGATAGCAGGCAGACAGCTCGTTTTGGCAGTTTTACGGGTTTTTAAGATGTTCCCGAATTTTGAGCTTGCAAGTTAACCTCCAATTGGTAATCTTTATAATTTTGCTTTGGAGAAATGACGTATTTAAACCTCTACCGGGATAATCAACGGTCCGGTTGTTTGATTACATACGGTTTTTTTATAAAAAGGAGAAGAATATGGACTACCGGGCGACTCTCAATTTGCCCCAGACGAAGTTCAATATGAAGGCCAACCTTTCTCAGAAGGAGCCGCTTTATTTGAAGAGATGGGAAAAAGAGGATCTCTACGGACAGATTCAGGCAGCCGGTGAAGGAAAACCTCTCTTTGTTCTTCATGACGGACCTCCCTATGCCAACGGTCATATCCATCTCGGTACCGCCTTTAATAAAATTTTAAAAGACATCATCCTGAAATCGAGACGTATGGCAGGATTCAATGCCCCGTACATACCCGGTTGGGACTGCCATGGCCTGCCCATTGAGCATAATGTCGACAAGGAGCTGGGTCAGAAAAAAGATCAGATACCGAAGCTTTCGAAACGTGCAGCCTGCCGCAAATACGCTCAGAAGTGGATAAAAAGCCAGAAAGATGAGTTTAAGCGTTTAGGTGTTTTGGGAGATTGGGATCAACCGTATCTCACCATGAATTATGAGTATGAGGCGACCATTGCGCGAGAGTTTAACAGATTTCTTTTGTCGGGCTCGGTGATCCGCAACAAGAAACCTGTGTATTGGTGTTCCACCTGCACCACGGCTCTGGCCGAGGCGGAGGTAGAATATTACGATCATACTTCACCATCCATTTACGTCAAGTTTCCGGTAGTTGAAGATTTCTCAGATATCGATCCAGCCCTTAGCGGCAATCTTTACATAGTCATCTGGACAACAACACCATGGACATTGCCGGCCAACCTGGCCGTGGCCTTTCACCCGGATTTTGAGTATGCAGCCGTCAGAGTCGGCCAAGAGGTTTGGATAGTGGCCAAAGACCTGGTCGAGTCGGTGATGAATGAGGTTGGGCAAAGCAATTATACTGTGATAGCAACATTTTCCGCTCGCGGTTTGGAAAACAGACGATGCCGTCATCCCTTCCTTGATCGTGATTCGTTGCTGGTCTTAGCGGACTATGTGACCATCGATGCCGGCACCGGTTGTGTCCATACGGCTCCCGGTCACGGTGCGGATGACTATCTGACCGGGCTTCGTTACGGTCTGGATATCCTGTCTCCTGTGGACAATCACGGCTGTTATACGGCCGAGGCCGGCCCATATGAAGGCAAACAGGTCCCAAAGGTCAATGACCAGATAAACGATGATATGGAAAGATCCGGGGTCCTGATTCATAAGGGTGCCATCAACCACAGCTACCCGCATTGCTGGCGATGTAAAAAACCGGTGATGTACCGGGCAACCCCGCAATGGTTTATCTCCATGGAAAATACCGGCATTCGGGAAAAGGCGCTCGCCTCGATCAAAAAAGTGGTATGGACACCGGCTTGGGGGATGCAGCGTATCTTTTCAATGGTCGAAGGACGTCCTGACTGGTGCCTGTCACGCCAACGTGCCTGGGGAGTGCCGATAACCGTTATCAGCTGCACGTCCTGCGGCGAGATTGTAAAAAGTGAAAAACTTGTCAAAAAGATTGATGAACTCTTTTTGCAGGAAGGCGCTGACGCCTGGTTTAAATTTGAGACAAGTGACTTCTTGGGAGAAGGTGTTGTCTGTGCCAAATGCGGTGGAACCGAGTTTGCCAAGGAAGAGGATATTCTCGATGTCTGGTTCGACTCGGGAGTGAGTTATGCCGCCGTATGTGAAGTGCGTCCTGAGCTTTCCTCGCCAGCCAATCTTTATCTGGAGGGAAGCGATCAGCATCGTGGTTGGTTCCAGAGTTCGCTCTTGGCGTCGGTGGGTACTCGCAACCAGGCTCCGTTCAAGGGTGTGTTGACTCATGGCTATGTGGTAGACGGGCAGGGGAAGAAGATGTCCAAGTCAATCGGCAATGTGGTGGCACCTGGCGAGGTCATCGAGAAATACGGAGCAGAGATCCTGCGTCTCTGGGTGGCAAGTGAAGACTACCGCGACGATGTCAAAGTATCAGACGAGATTCTACGCCAGATCTCCGATGCCTACAGGAAAATACGCAACACTATCCGTTACATGCTTGGCAATCTCAGCGATTTTAACCCGGAAAAAAATAAGGTCGAACTCAGCGACCTTCCCGAACTCGACCGCTGGGCACTGATGCGTTTCGAGGAATTGCGCAAAAAGGTTGTCACGTCGTATGAACGATACGAGTTTCATTCGATCTATCATAATTTGAATAACTTCTGTGGCACAACCATGAGTGCGTTCTACCTCGATATCCTCAAGGACAGGTTGTATACTTCGGCCACGGATTCCCGTGCCAGACGTTCTGCTCAGACCGCGCTGTTTCTCATTCTGGACGGCATGACCCGTTTAATGGCGCCGATCTTGAGTTTTACCGCTGCCGAGACCTGGGAACATCTGTATAATCTGGACCAGACGGCGAAGTTGGACAGAAGCGTTTTCTTCGCTGATTTTCCTGCTGCAATACCCGAACTCATGGACAAGGAGACCGAGGCCCGGTGGGCACGGTTGATAACCGTACGTTCAGAACTGACCAAGGCACTGGAGATAGCCCGGCGGGAGAAAATCATCGGCCATCCCCTGGAAGCTGAGGTTCTGATACGACTGTCCGGAGAGTTGGGCGATTTCCTAGAACAGGAGATAGGGCTCTTAAAAGAGTTATCAATAGTCTCTGCTTTACATGGTGTAAAGGAAATACCTGATGTCGGGCTTGCCCCGTTCGTCAGCGACGAGATACCTGGGCTATCTATCATGGTTCGGCCGGCCGAAGGGGAGAAATGCGAACGATGCTGGACGCGTTCACCTTCGGTTGGTGATAATGCCGACCATCCAGCCATCTGCGATCGCTGCTGCGATATCCTTGCCGAGATGGGCGGCAACGTCGACTAGCCCTCCATGTGGTATTTAAGCATACTGTTAACGGTGGTAGGTCTGGATCAACTGACGAAGTTTCTGGTCGTGCATTCCTTCCAGCTCTATGAGTCACGGCAGATCATTCCCGGTTTTTTAAATTTTATATATGCAATGAACACCGGGGTTGCCTTCAGCATGTTCGCTTATTATGATTCACCATGGAGGCACTACCTTTTTGTAGGAATCAACATACTTGCCGTCCTGGGGTTTACCGTTGCCCATTTCCGGATGAAAAGAGGCGGCAACGGCTATACTCTGCCGTTTGCTCTCATTGCAGGAGGAGCTGCCGGCAACGTTATCGACAGACTGCATTACGGCTCAGTAGTTGATTTCATAGACATCCATATCGGGATACATCACTGGCCGACTTTTAATATTGCCGATTCGGCAATATGTGTAGGAGTTATCCTTTTCCTGTTCATGAATATCTATGAAGAGAAGAAGAAATCTCAGTTAAATAACAGGAGTGATACATGAAAATCGCAGTGCTTTTTCCGGGACAGGGATCACAGTATGTCGGGATGGGCAAAGAGTTTGTCGAGTCCGATCCTGACTGCGCAGCCATTCTGGAAGCGGCTGAATCGGTCTGTGATTTTCCTCTCTGGAAGCTATGCCAGGAAGGGCCGATGGAGGAATTGACCCGTGCTGTTCATCTTCAACCCGCGATTACAGCGACAAATCTGATCTGCTGGCAGGCCGTAAAAAAGGCTTTCGACAAAAATATGGCTGTCAGCTGTTTTGCCGGGCACAGCCTTGGCGAATATTCGGCACTTTACGCCGCCGGCGTGCTGTCTCTTACCGATACCATACGTCTGGTTGCCAAACGCGGCGCTTTAATGGAACGGGAAGGCCGGAAGAAACCCGGTGGCATGCGGGCGGTTTTGGGGCTGAGTATCGATGAGGTGGAGGCAATCATTACCGAGTACAATGGCCGCGGGATCGTGACCGCGGCAAACCACAACACCGAGAAACAAACGGTCATCTCCGGAGAACTTCACGCCCTTGATGAGGTGGGAATCAAGGTGACGGAATCGGGAGGCAAGATCATCCCGTTAAATGTCAGTGTGGCCAATCATAGCCCTCTTGTGGCCGAGGCAGTTCCCGATTTTGCCGATTATATGAAGGGTGTTTTCTTTCAGGAACCGAAGAGTCCTGTTTTTTTCAATGTCACAGCTGCAATCGAAATGGATGTGGCGATCATAAAGGATATGATGGCGCAACAGATTGCGTCCAAAGTCAGATGGTTTGAGATCATTAACGGCATGATTGCCTCGGGTGTCGATACATTTGTCGAGATCGGTCCAAAAAATGTTTTGAGCGGGATGATGAAAAAGATCGTGCCGCATGGCTATAGTTATCAGGCCATGCAGGTAGATTCACCGGCGGGCCTGGCCAAATGTTTAGAAAGGTTGATGTGAAAAGATGTTGATTACGGATATTCTCGAACAGATCAAAAGCGGAAAGGATATAGATTTCGAACAGGCCAAAGAACTGGCTGCCACCAATAAACCCGAAGACCTTTTTAAGGCTGCCGACACCTTACGGCGAATGAACCACGGAAACGCTTTTGACCTCTGCTCGATCATAAACGCCAGGTCGGGACGTTGCTCGGAGGATTGTAGATTCTGTGCCCAGTCTGGTCATTATGCCACCGAAATAGAAACCTATGACATCGTAAGTCGCGAGGAGGCCCTGGTGCAGGCCCAGGACAACGATGCCCACGGGATCAAGCGGTTGTCCCTTGTTACCGCCGGGCGCACGGCAAGTCTTGCCCAGCTCGAAGAGTACGGCAAGATTTATAAAGAACTGCATGAAAAAACAGGTCTGAAATTCTGCGCATCCATGGGAATGTTGACCCGAGAGAAAGCCGACCTCCTGAAATCATTCGGTGTGGAACGGTACCATTGCAATCTTGAGGCCTGCCGGAGCTTCTTCCCCAAGGTTTGCACTACCCATACCTGGGAGGAAAAGGTCGAGACAATCCGTATAGCCAGGGAAGCGGGAATGGAGGTGTGTTCAGGTGGAATCATCGGCATGGGTGAGAGCCTGGACAACAGGCTGGAATTGGCCTTTGAACTCCGTGATCTTCATGTGCTGTCGATCCCGATTAATATTCTAACACCCATTGCCAATACTCCTTTTGCCGATCTTGCACCTTTACCGCTCTCCGATATCCTGACCTGCATCGCCCTGTTCAGGTTCATAAATCCCTGTGCCGTTGTTCGTCTGGCCGGAGGACGCAGCCAAATGGATGACGATCAGTATCTCTTTTTTACCTCAGGAGCCAACGGAGCCATCGTCGGCAACTACCTGACCACTGCCGGCAACAGCCTGGACGACGATCTTGCCAAAATCCGTGACCTCGGCTTTGAATTTCAGGACGGGAATCCGAAAAAGTGAAGACTGACTGGCGAAAGTTACTGGATTTCGACAGGAAATATATCTGGCATCCGTACACATCGATTACCAGGCCGTTGCCTGTCTATCCGGTTGAATCGGCATCGGGTTGCCGTATTCGTCTTGCCGACGGCAGGGAATTGATTGACGGGATGGCCTCCTGGTGGGCGGTCATCCATGGCTATAACCATCCAGTTCTGACTCAGGCTTTACAGGATCAGGCTGCAACGCTTTCCCATGTGATGTTCGGCGGGCTTACCCATAAGCCGGCTGTTGAACTCGCCCAGCTCCTTGTGGTTCTGACTCCGAAGGATTTAAACCGTGTTTTTTTCTGTGATTCCGGATCGGTTGCCGTAGAAGTGGCCATGAAAATGGCCCTCCAGTACCAGCAGGCCACAGGCCACCCGGAAAAAAACCGTTTTCTCACCATCCGTTCCGGTTATCATGGTGATACCTTTCATGCCATGTCGGTTTGCGATCCTGTCACCGGCATGCACCATATCTTCTCGGAAAATCTTCCGAAATATTTCTTTGCCGAACAACCGCAAGTACGCTTTCATCAACCATGGGATGAAAACGACATTACATCGTTTAAGATGTTGGTCGAGCAGCATCACGACGAGCTTGCCGCCGTCATCCTCGAGCCCATCGTTCAGGGGGCCGGCGGGATGCGGTTTTATCATCCTGAGTATCTGCGCCGGGTACGAGGCCTGTGCGATCGCTTTGGCGTCCTGCTCATCGCTGATGAAATTGCCACGGGTTTCGGCCGCAGCGGCAGGCTGTTTGCCTGTGAACATGCAGGGATTTCCCCTGATATCATGTGCCTTGGCAAAGCACTGACTGCCGGTTATATGACGCTTGCAGCCGTTTTGGCGACAGATGAAGTTGGTCGAGGTATCTCCGGAGGTGATCCTGGTGTGTTTATGCATGGTCCGACCTTTATGGCCAATCCGCTGGCATGCCGGGTGGCGATCGAGTCCATCCGGTTGTTGCTCGAATCAAGCTGGCAGGACAGGATCGCAACCATTGAGAGGCAACTGGCCCAAGGACTTGACCCGTGCCGGGAAATGGACCACGTTGCCGATGTGCGGGTGCTCGGGGCTATCGGTGTGGTTGAATTGAAGAAGCCTGTGGTGATGGAAAGGATACAGGAAGCCTTTGTCAGTAAGGGTGTCTGGATTCGTCCTTTCGGTAAACTTGTCTATCTGATGCCGCCATACTGTATCGATGATGAGGATATTTCCCGGTTAACCTCAGCCCTGGTCAGGGTGGTTGTCGAGGAGGGGAGTGTATGAGTATAGATTATCGTGAAAGCCTGGACCATCTGGAACGTATGGGGAGTATACGCCGGCTCCGGCCGCTTGCCGCCCGGAGCGGCTGCAGGGTGAGTTATCAGGGCAGGCGGTTTCTCAACCTCACCTCCAACGACTATCTGGGAATAGCCGGTAATAAAGAACTTCTGCAAAAATTCTACAGCCTTCGCGACACTGAAAATCTCTTAGATTGCTATGGATTGGGGGCGGCGTCTTCAAGGCTTTTAACCGGGGATATAGAAAGAGCCCATCAGCTGGAAGCGGAACTCTGCCGTGTTTATGAACGGCCTGCAGCCCTGCTGTTTAACTCCGGATACCATGCCAACATCGGGATTTTGCCCTCGCTTTTGAAAAAAGGCGACCTTGTTTTGTCGGATAAACTGAATCACGCCTCCATTCATGACGGGATGCAACTCTGTCGGGCCGAGCATAAGCGCTATCGCCATCGCGACTACGATCATCTTGAGGAACTCCTGGACAAGAATAGAAAGAACTACGGTAGGATCATTATTGTCAGCGAATCAGTGTTCAGCATGGACGGAGATGTGGCCGATCTGAAGCGCCTGGCAGACGTTAAGAAGCAGTATGATGCCTTGCTCTATATAGACGAGGCGCATGCTGTCGGTCTCTACGGCGCAAAAGGACTCGGAAAGGCGGAAGAGATGGAAGTGATCCAAGATGTGGATCTTCTGATGGGAACGTTTGGCAAGGCCTATGCCTCCATCGGAGCGTTTGTCCTTTGCAGTGCCGACATCCGTGATTATCTGATCAACACCAGCCGCTCTCTCATTTTCACCACAGCCCTGCCGCCGGTGGTTCTCAATTGGAACCTTTTTGTCTTCAATGAGATGTTGGGAATGCATGAAAGAAGAAAACACCTTGCTGAGATATCTGGAAGATTGCGGCAATCTCTTACGGAAAACGGACTTACGACTGGGGGAGACACCAACATCGTCCCTGTTATGATCGGAGACAATCAGGCATCCGTTGATCTTGCCGGGAAGCTGCAGGAAAGAGGCTACCTGATTTTTCCGGTCCGTCCGCCGACTGTGCCCGTCGGTACCGCCCGTTTCCGCCTTTCCCTTACCGCGGACATGACCTGGCCGGACATCGAACAGTTGCCGAAGTGCATCGCCGACAACAGAGGTGGCGGCAAGGATATTCGAAGCTCGAACCCATGAAACACATTTGGCTCTATAAAAACCAAGGCAACCGGTTGTTGGTCTTCTGCAATGGTGCCGGAATGGATGCCCGGCCTTTTGTTTTCCTCAAGGCTTCCGACCTGGATGTTCTATGCCTCTATAACTATTCTGATCTTACTCTATCCCGGGATCTTATTGATGCTTTGAATAGCTATGATGAAATTTCTCTTATTGCCTGGTCCATGGGTGTCTGGGCTGCCCAGCATCTTTTTCCTTCCATGGTCCAGAGATTTAAACACAAAATTGCGGTGAACGGAACCCATTGTCCGATCCATGACCGTTACGGCATTCCTGTGGAGATCTTTAAGGCAACGCATGCCGGCTATGATGGGGCTACACGTCTGAAATTTTACCGACGCATGTGCCGTGAGCGTGAGATCCTGGACCGTTTTCTTGCCCATCAACCCCAAAGGTCGGTCGACGATCAAAAACAGGAACTCGGAAGCCTTCTTGCCCAGACGGACTGCTGCCCGGCCCAGGATTCGATCTTTACAGACATCATCGTCTCGAAAAACGATTCTATCGTGTTGACAGAAAATCAACTGCAATTTTGGCGGGAAAAGAATGTCCGTATAATCGACGGAGCCCACTTTCTGTTTTATGATTGGAACAGTTGGAACACTCTGCTCAACGACCTGGGACAAAACAGCATAAGCGGGAGAACGTCTGTTGGAAAAGGATTGCAGGATACATGGAAAAGAGCGTAGATAAGGCAAAAATTGCCAAAAGTTTTCTCAAAGGCAAAAGAACCTACGATCAGCATGCCAAAGTGCAGCAAAAGGTTGGGCGCAGGCTCATCGACATGCTCGATGATTATCCCAAACTTCGCTATGATCGTGTTCTGGAGATCGGATGCTGCACAGGGGCGATGACCGAGATGTTTCTTGTCGGCCGCAAGGTCGGCAAGCTCTATCTCAACGATCTGGTAACGGAATTTTACGATTTGGTCTGCAAACGCCTCCCCGATTACGACAAGCTCAAACTTGAGCCTCTCTTCGGCGATATCGAGGATATTGATCTGCCGGGCGATCTCGATCTCGTCTTGTCAAGCTCGACCTTTCAGTGGTTGACAGACTTGCCGGGTTCATTTGCCAAGATTGCCGCATCCCTAAAAAAGGATGGGTATCTCGCCTTTTCATTCTTCGGACCTGGAACGCTGACCGAATTCAGGCAGTTGACTGGAATAGGGCTGTCATATTCGGCTCTTGGCAATGTCTTGGATCTTCTGGCAAAAGAATTTGTCCTCCAGTTTGTTGATACAGAAAAGCACCGGCTGTATTTTACCACGCCAAGGGAAGTATTGAGGCATCTGCAGGCGACGGGAGTTGGCGGGGTAGGCGGTTTTTGCTGGACCGGCAGGAGGCTTCGTGAATTTGAGGAAGCCTATATCAGACTCTTCGGGACCCCGGCCGGAGTGCCGGTTACCTATGTCACTTCATACATTGTCGGTTCAAAGAAATAGGAAGCAACCATGCCTGAAGGGATCGTGATAGCTGTCACCGGAATAGATACCGACATCGGAAAGACCGTAGCTACAGGACTTATGGGACGATGGCTGAGGTTGCAGGGCCTAACGGTTATCACCCAGAAGATTGTTCAGACAGGCTGTAGGAAGTTGAGTGAGGATATCCTCAAACATCGGCAGCTCATGGAAGTGGAGCTTGAAGATGTCGATTGCAATGGGACTACTTGCCCCTATGTTTTCCCCGAGCCGTGTTCACCCCATCTTGCTGCCGCTCTTGTCGGCGGAACAATCGATTGCCGGGTTATTACTGCTGCGACCCGTTCTCTGCAGCAACAGTATCAATATGTCCTGTTGGAAGGTGTCGGCGGATTGTCGGTTCCGCTGACCCGGGAAGTGACGCTTCTTGATTATCTGCAGGAACAGAGCTACCCGCTGATTCTGGTCAGCAGCCCAAGACTGGGCTCAATCAACCATACGCTCGCCGCCTTGGAACTGGCGAAGATAAGAGGACTTACGGTTAAAGGAATAATTTACAACAGGGTCGGGGAGGAGAACAGACGTATTGTCGAAGACTCGAAGAAAGTCTTCTCTTCCTATCTGAAGCGCTTCGGATTTGCTGATTGTCTGGTCGATCTTTTCGACTGCGATGCGTATGCAGCTGGACAGGCGCCGGATTTTAGAAATCTGATTCTTTCGTAGACTTAAGTGAGGGAAAACAGTGCAACAGGAAACCAAGACATGCCTCGGCTGTAAGCATTTCAGGCTGGAGGACATCCATTCCGGCATATGCCGGGTGGAGAAAAACGCTAAGCCCTATCCCATGAAGCTGCATGCCGACAGCTGTGAGTTCTGGACCGAATGCGGCCAGCGATATTTCATCCGCTTGGGATGGATTAAAAGCAAGAAGGCTAAGCTTGAAAAAGAGGAAAGAAACGGTGCTCATTCGTAAACGTATTTTTTTAGAGCTGCAAATTACAATCCGGCGGAGAGCATTGCGTTCGGTCGCTTCTCTACGGCCTTGTCGCCGATAACTCACGGCTGACGGCAGGCCGTTCCTGGCCTGCCGTCAGTTGCGGACGCCTGCGTTAAAATTTTTCGCATGCCTTGATTTTTAACCGGTAAGCATAGACTCCGAGAATCCTCATTTTGCAAAAGGCTCTTGAGGCTATGCTTTTTCAGTAACGGCCTCCGGCCATCTGTTGGCGGCAACCTCGTCGGTTGAGTAGTCGGGCAGCAGGATCGGAGCAATTTTGGGGTTTTCTACTCCAGCCTCGACCAGTTCTTTCTCGAACTTGACCACATGGTCAAGCGTCAGGCCTTTCAGTTCCACTCCGCCATTGATGTAGGCTGCAGCATTCTTTCCTGCTCGACGGCCGAAGGTTAAGATGTCCTGGAGGCTGTTGCCCATCAAACGGTTCTCGCCATGCACACCGCCGATGGCCTCGCCTGCGGCATACAGTCCCGGGATAATGGTCTCGGAGTTGCCGTTGACGCAGATGCCGCCGTTCTGATAGTGCAGGGTCGGGTAGACAAGCATCGGCTCCTTGCTGATATCGATGCCGTGACGTTCGAACTGAATGAACTTGGCGGGCAGCTCTTTTCGAACCGAACCTTCACCATGCAGTGCTTCGATCATCGGCGAGTCGAGCCAGAGGCCGACGCGCCCGGTCGGGGTGATGATGCCGAGCCCCTTCTCCATGGCCTCTTTTATCAACTCGGCGGACTCGACGTCACGCGGCTCCAGAGGGAAGCAGAACTGTTCGCCGTCTTTGTTCAGAACATGGGCGCCAAGGCCGCGAACCTTTTCGGTGATCAACAGGCCGACATTCTGTTCGGGATAGGCAACACCGGTCGGATGGTATTGGGTGGAGTACAACAGTTTATTGGCAACACCTGCCCTATAGGCCATGACGATACCGTCCATGGTGGCGCCGTAGTGATTGGTGGTGGCAAAACCCTTGATATGCAGCCGACCGAAACCGCCAGTGGATATAACGACTGCTTTGGCCTTGACGATGGAGTATTCGTGGGTCTCCATATTGTAGAGGATGGCTCCGGCGCACTTTCCGTCGGAATCCAGGAGCAGCTCGACCGCCGGGTTGAATTCGAGGACGGTGATGTTATTGGCCCGATTTCTTACCTCGTCACGAACGACGCGCATGATCTCGGCGCCTGTCATATCACCGGCGGAATGCATACGTTTTCTTGAAGATCCACCGAAATGGCGGGTCACACAACGGCCGTCATCCTGCTTGAGAAACATCATGCCCAAGGATTCGAGCCAGGCAATGGACAGGGGAGCGTCCTTTGCCAGAGCTGCGACCAGGTCGGGTTGATTGGTGAAATGACCGCCGCCGATGGTATCCAGGTAATGATAGTAAGGTGAATCTCCTTCCTGGGTAGCACCCTGGATGCCGCCCTCAGCCATAATGGTATTGGAATCGCCGTGACGCAGCTTGTTGGCGATGATAACCTTGCAGCCGCCGGCTTCGGCCATGAGTGCCGCGGATGAACCTGCTCCACCGCCACCGATGACCAGAACATCGGTTTCATACGTGATATTGGAAAGGTCGACCTTGTCGGGGCGGATTACGGATTTGGATTCAAGCAGACCGACAACCTGATCCTGCAGGGAATCACCTTTGTTGGGGCCGACCCTGACGATGCGTTTGGCATCTTTCTGGTAATCGGGGTGAAATTTGCTTAAAACCTCTTCTCGCTCATCCATGGTGAGCGCGGGGAAATTCTCACCGCGTCGAGCCCTTTCCAGGCGCTCCGGCCTTGTAGCTTCGACTTTTTTTATAAGTTCTTTTAATTCTGGTGTGTACGCCATTGTCGTCTCCTTCGTGCCTTAGAAATTCATCATTCCTTGTTTTTTAGGAAAACAAATTGTCTTAAGGTTCTTATCCAGCTCTGCTGGGCTAATTCTCAAATGATCGATGAATGTCGGATTAAAGGTACTGGGTCTCTTTGGGTTTCCATTCTCCCAAAACAGAGAGATCCGGTTCACGTTCCCTTTCCACATAACGTTTTTTGAGTTCTTCTCGATCCATTTTGGTCAGGTCTTCCAACATCTGATCATATTTCCCGGATTCTATATCCTTGACCCGGCTTTGCAGATGCTCAAAGCGCGGCTGAATGTATTTACCGAATATCCTGCGAGCCAGCTGCGCGACATGGTACTGGGGAATCTCGCCCATACAGCGGCTGGCACAGAGACCACACTGAATGCAATCAAAGGAGATGCGGGCGGCTTTTTCGACCTGTCCCTGCTTAAGGGCGGCGATATAGTCCATAACCTTGACTTCCATCGGGCAGGCCTTCGTGCATAGATTACAGGCCACGCAACGGAAGATTTCAGGGTACAGCGCGTGGATGGCCTCGGCGGCCGCGCTCATTTCCTCTATACTGTAACTCGTTCTGTTGGCCGGAAAGAAGGGAATCTGGGCCAGGTACATATTGGCTTGAACGACCGTCTGGCAGGCAAGCCCGAAGTGGAGTTTGTAATCCCCGGCCATACGGTAGACAGTGGGGCAGGCACCGCAGATGCCACCGCGGCAACCGGCGCCGCGCAGGAACTTAAAGCCTGCAAATTCCATGGCCTTCATGATGGTCAACGTCTCAGGAACTTCGTATTTTTTGCCCATGACAAAAATCGGTATGGTCTTGGCTCCTTCCGGAAGGATCGCTCGATCACCCGTAGCTACTTTGATTTCGGGCTGTTTTGTTGTTTCACACATATTTATAATCTCCCTTGTAGACAAGAATGTCGTAAATAGTAAGCCATGCGATCAGACGGCCACCTGAAGGTTTTTGGCTGTAAGCAGCGCTACGGCCTTGACGTCATTCATCTCAAAATGACATAATTCCGGATTCACTCCCAGGGCCATTGCCAGAAGTTGGGTGAAATAGAATGTCGGCACACCGGCGGTGATTTTTCCTTTGGCAAGAAAGGCATCCTGTTGTTTACCGAGATTGTATTCACAAAGAGGACAGCTGGTCGCCAGCGCTTCAATACCGGCAGCAGCAGCTGTATTGATAACATTGGCAGCGGCTTCGTTATCGCCGGCTTCAGTGTTGAGCACCTGATAGGAACCGCAGCACTTATCGGCGGCGTTGAACGGTACCAACGTGGCTCCGATAGCTTCGAGAAGTTTCGTCATAAGACTGAAATTGCCCATGGGCTCGATGCCGACATCGACCGGTCTCTGGAGTGTGCAGCCATAATATGGGGCTATTTTCAATCCTGTCAGGGGCTTTTTAACTTTTTCCTTAATTTTATCCCAACCGACATGCTCTTGGAGGAAGGTGAGGAAGTGGATGACTTCCACTTCGCCCATGTAGTCGATCTCGTCGTCCATGAATCTGTTAATCGTATCACGTTTGACCGTGTCGGTCTTCATAAGTTTGTTGGCTCGTGCCAAGGTGTTGTAGCACATCGAGCACAGGGTGACTAATTTATCGGCGTTGCGTTCTTTTGCTCGAACCAGGTTCCGTACAGGACCGACATGATGAATAAGATCATCGTCGGTGAGCGAGTAAACTGCTCCGCAACAATTCCATCTGTCCATTTCTTCCACTTCAACACCCAATTCCTGAAGGGAGGCAAGTGCGGCCAATTCAAGGTTTTTGGCCTTCAGTTTGAGGGTACATCCTGGATAATAACTGATTTTCATCGTTCTCCTTAACTCGTCAATTTTCTAAATCCTGCAACCATCACGATCTGCGGAACTTCTTTGATCTGTTCAGCTGATATCTTGGATGGTTCAATATAGTTTTGGTTGGTTCTCAGAATGAGCTGCCGAAGTGCTTCCATCACTTTGGCGATATCGATGCCTCGCGGGCATCTGACACTACAGGAGTGACAGGAAGCGCATTTCCAGTACGTATTAATGTCTTGCATCAGATTCAACATGCCGAACTGGCTCAAGTGCATAACCTTGCGTGGGAAAAAGTCCATTTCCTCAGCCATGGGACAGGCGGCGGTACAGGTGCCGCACTGCATGCAAAGTTTTACATTTTCGCCGCTCAACTTCTTGATCTTTTCAATCGACACTATTGATACATTTTGGGCGTTGATTGGTAATGTCATGTTACTCTCTTCTTTAAAACAGTTAAAAAACAGTAGCCCGATACCTCTGATCGGACTCCCGGTGCCGTCGTCTTGCCAGGCTTACGTACATGATGGGGAATGTAGAAAGCGAAGGATGGGACGGTTTCCGATACGGAATGTTCAGGAAAAAAATACAGGGACCTGGTCTGAAAAACGGCCCGATCTTTCCTTGTATTTCCGTTTAACCAATGCATAAAAAGATCGAACAAAATCCAGGCCACTGAATAGGTATTCAGTGGCCTGGAAGATGATTACCAGAGACATTTTAAAAACTCAAGCATGTTTTTAGGAACAATTCACAGAAATTTTTCTAAAAATTATTGAAATAGAGCTGAGGTAACAATATTACTCAGAAAGGTCAGACCATTAATGATTCAGAAGTATTTAGAAACAAAAAGATTGTATTAACAAGCGTAACGAGCTGGGTAACGAGTGTACACGAAAGATAGGTTAAAATTTTTCCTGCTTCAAATTATTTATAAAATGTATCAATAATTCTGAAAAGTAGAAAAATGGAGATTTTCGTGATTCTTGAGCGTGAAAAAAAGGCCCCAAACGATTTTTTTTATCAGGCTGTCATCAAAGACCGATGAGCACTAGACCGGGAAATAAAGAACAACCTGCGGACGAAATGGCAAAACATATTTTTACTGCGTATCTTTCAGAGATATTTTATCATAAAAGATTTCATGTGTTTTGTTTATAAAATACTCTACAAACATGAATAACACTATTTTTGAGGGACAAGATGCTCGGTACGCTCGATTCGATCCTCGGTTTTCCGGAATCACACATGTTTGAGAACCGGATTTTTAATTCGGTAATGTTTCTCATCACAATAACAGGCCTTATTTCAACGGTATATAATATTATCCTGAATAATTATTTCATAATAACGGTCTGTTCGGCCTCAAGCGTTGTGTTTACAGGATTTATCTATGGATATTCGAGAAAAACAGGAGACCATCGTCCGTTAATTTACCCGACACTTCTCTATTTTTTCCTCATCATGATCATCGGCTGGATCGTCAATGCTGGGACAAATGGCGCCGACGCTTATTTCTTTTTTCTGCTTTTGACCTGCGGGATCCTCCTGCTACCCAAACCTATGCCATGGTTTATAATCGCTATTGTTCTCACCATTTGTGGTCTACTTTGCTTTGAGTTCCTGCATCCTTCTCTTTTGATAGGATATGAAAACCGGACGCAGAGGTTTTTAGATATGAGCATCTCGTTGATTCTCTGTCTGGTGTTCAATGGAATAATTATCCATGTCGTCTTTCGTCAATACCTTTTAGAGCGCCAGGAAAAAGATGCATTGCTGGCCGAGGTTATTAGAGAAAAAACGGAGCTGGAAAAGGCCCAGAAGGAGATCCGAATACTTCGTGGGAGCCTGCCCATATGTGCCAATTGCAAGATGATACGTGATGCACATGGGAAATGGCATCGAATGGAAGAATATATCCATATGAATTCGGAAGCAAAGTTCAGCCACAGCATTTGTCCCGACTGTGTCCGAAGCCTCTATCCGACAGGTGATTTCGAGAGATGGTAGGGATGGTGCAATTATTTTAAGCGGATGGCCCAGCAGCCTTCCGGACCGAGGATAGCCGGAATGCCACTGTCGGTGGAAATCCCGCTCCGGTAAGAATGGTGATCACACCTTGACCTTTCAATGCCTCTGACACCGTGTGCCGTATTTTCAAGGTTGGCGTCGTCGTTGAGCGATATTATCTTGTAATTGAGTTTTTTAACAACTTGCGAACCGAAGACGACGATGAAATATAGCCTTCACCTGAATAGTTCTCGTGATTTTTTTCAATATCAGGAAGATTGTAGAGATAGTTGACCATCATTCCGGCGGATTGTTTGATCCCGTTCTCCGAATAATCGGCGGCCCAATTGATCCGTTCAATCCGGGCACCGTTGGTGAGGTGAAAATGAGCTACACGATCAAGAGCCCGCTGGCCTCGTTTGGCTTCCAACAGATACCGTGAGCAGAGGCCCAAGAGTGCGGGTTCAAGCAGCTTCCTGATGTCTTTTGACTGTCCATTGGTGTTGTTCTGCAAGAGTTGGGAATAGGAGGAATCAGGAGTACCATCGTCTTGAAGAATCCGAATTGCAGCTGATTCCTGTTCGTTGAATTGTATGTCATCAGGATTTTTTTGCAGCCATTTAACAAAACCGGGAATCGGCGACAAAGTTGAAAATGTTTTCAAATTCGGGAGCTTGGATACAAGGTCCCGAACCACTCGTTTAATAAGGAAATTTCCGAAACTCACGCCTGCTAAACCAGCCTGGCAGTTTGATATGGAGTAGAAGATAGCTGTATCAGCCTTATCCGGACGGACCGGTGGGGCCGCTACGTCAAGAAGGTTGTTGATATTGTCAGATATTCCATTGACTAGAGCTATCTCCACGAAAATCAACGGTTCCTGTGGCATGCGAGGGTGAAAATAGGCATAGCAGCGCCGGTCCTCTCGCAGCCTGTTCTTAAGGTCATTCCATGACCGGATAGCATGGACCGCCTCGTATTCGATGAGTTTTTCCAGAAGGGCGGCAGGAGATTTCCAGGTAATTCTTTGTAGATCCAGAAAACCGACATCGAACCAGGAGCAGAGGAGCCGTAACACATCCTGATCGAGTGCCTTCAGTTCTGGATTTTCTTTAGCCCAGACGATGAGTTCGGCACGAAGATCCACCAGGAACTTGACCCCTTCTTCCAACTCATTGAATTGACGCAAGAGTTTAGTCCTTGGTGGTTCCAGAAGGTTTCGCAGGTTTCGCGTATGCTCCTGCCGCTCAAGGGCGTCGGTTGCCTCCCGGCGAAGCGCGATTTCCTCTTCTAAGGCATCATTGTCAATGTCGTATTCTCGTGCCAGAATTTCCAGAAAACGGCGGCGACCTTCACTGTTTAATACGAGATATGTTTCTCCAAGTTCGGCTGCCCGGGCTCTCGCTGAAACCTCGCCGCCGTGTCCCTGCAGACAGGAATCGATCTTTTCGCGCAGGAGTTGCAGATCGCCTTCCGGCAAATCCGTATCAATGAGATGCTTAAGTTTTCCGGAATCTCCCACCGGCCAGATACGTCGAATCCGGCGCAGAGTCCGATCCCATAAGGGTTCTTGTGTGTTCTTCATAACTTAATAGATTTGAATAAATTTTATACGTTACCCGTCAGCCGAGACTATCGGACGTCGGGTCATTTTTCAAGAGTTTTTAAATCAGGAGTCTGCCTGGCTGTTCCCTGCGAAGATTCTCCGGCATTTAAGAAGGATGGAAGCTGAAGATATCCGTCGGAAAAGTCTCCATCCCTCTTAACTGCGGGCGAAAAGAGGTTGCTCATAGTGGGATACACGTATTGAATTACCTAAAATTGCGACCTCCCGGAACTGATAGAGAATGGCGGCAGTGGGAGAGGCGATGCTGCCTCTGCCGACGGGCATGAGAAGCACAGGGTTGTCACTGCCAGGCAAATTTTTGATGATGGGGGCGTCTTTTCGCAGAAACTCATACAGCGGTATGCGATGAATCGAGGAAACTTCTGAGGGGTTTGCCATCAGTGATTGTCCCGTACCACCCCAGACCACCACGGGACTTATGACAAAACCGGAATGCGTGCTGTAATCGTCCAGTCGGCCGACTATACGGTTTGGATCGAGATGGATTCCAACTTCTTCGGAAAGCTCTCGCAGGGCCGTATCTTCAGGCGTTTCTCCACCTTCTATTTTACCTCCGGGAAGTGCCCATTGGCCGGCATGTTTTTTCAGATGGAGGGCCCTTCGGGTCAGAATCACCGCTGCATTTCGTTTCCATTCGTTATGATAGGGGATGTCATACAATGCCGGATCATGGTCGATATCGACGATAGTGATCGCAACCGCGGCACGCCTGAGACCATTCCTCTCCTGCGGTATTAAAGTGAATTTTGATAAATTGTCTTTAATACGCTCCAAGAGATTGCCATCGCATTGAAATTCCTCTCTTCCGGATATGTTGCAATCCATGCGCTTATAACCCGATTTGCTTTTCTATTTTACGAATTTCCTTTTCAAGATGACGGCGTTCTTCCCAGGACAGGTCTGTTCGGGCGAGTTGTTTGTGAAGGCTTACCAGGATCATCTCTTCCCTATAGTCGTTGCACGTGTATTTTTTTGAATTATTCTGATCATCCATACGTTAATTAAATATGTTGGCTACAAGCCTCATATTGGAAAATCGTTGCATTACCTCGCAATATGACTGAAAGTACTAAGAAGATAAACAGGATTTATCCTTGGTTCTCCTTTTAAGCTGTACTACTATTGAAACAAGAAATCCCGTCGAGTGCAAGTACACTGACGTCTTTCTTTGTCTGACACCGATGAGAATATTCCTATGGATGTAAATTTGGGCTTTAAGCTGAAAAAGTTGGTCGAGATTCTTTTTTTGACCCCGGTTCTCCCTCTTCTTGTAATCGCCTATGGTTTGTTGCTGGCGCATCGAAAGCGGCG
>JBJKRL010000112.1:0-26211 GCA_046704745.1 Desulfocapsaceae bacterium
GACGACACATTGGTAATGATAGACAAGTCCGTCCCTGCGGCGAAATTCTTTGGGCTCGCTGGTGCTGTTTCTAATTTCCTGCACCCTTTTTTCGAGATAGTCGTCAAATTCTTCTTCCGGGACATCATAAATGTCTTTGTAGCGATTGAAGTTGATCATATCCCGAAAAGTCACTCTTTTGTCAAACAATTCGTCGGGAATTCCCCACATCTTGCGGAAGGCCCGATTGGCAATATGAACTTTAAGTTCGGAATCCATAAACAAGACTCCGTAGTCGATGGCCTCCATGACGGCATTGAACTCGTTGAGGGTGAGGGCCAGTTTGCTCTCCGTCTCCTTGATGGAGGTGATATTTTGCAAAATGGCAATGAGAAAGAATCCATTTTTTTCATGAACTTTCAGGAGCTTGAGAAGCACTTTGTGCTTCCCTATCAGCAGAGGATGGCCGTAATCGGAACAGAAATCATTAGCTCCCGATTCGGTGATATCGGTAAACCATTTTTCAATCTGAAAATATTCAGGTCCGGCAAGTGCCAGGTACTCCGTCAGTTTTGTGGCAGCAAGGTGGGCCAGATCGCGCCCCAGCAATTCCTGGGCGGCCCTGTTGGCCTGAACAATCAGGCCGGCATCGTCCATTTCGATAACCGCCTCGACCAGATTCTCGAAAACAGCCCGATTGTGTTTTTTCGAGACCAGAAGTTCCTTGGTGATCATGCGGGTAAAGAGCCCGTCACCGCCGTGCAGTACGTGCTCCCGGCGCTTGCCGCTGTTGAACTGATCGAGGATGAGACGAACATGTTTCTGGACGGTGGCCGATGGGCCTTTTACTATATAGATGTCAGCATCCAGATCAAATATATGCGATTCATCTTCAAGGGCAATGGACGAGTAAATAGCGATAAAAATATTTTGTAATTCCGGGTTGGAACGAATAATACGACAAAGCTGGTCCCCGGTGATCTTCGGCATGATAATATCGGTGAACAAAATATCCGGGATGAAACTCTCCAAGGCAAGCATCGCCTGCAGGCCGTCTTCGGCACAACGGATCTCACAATTTTCGGCAGTAAAAAAATGTGTTATCAGTTTGATAAGGGTCGGATTATTTTCTACAATCAGTACCTTGAGCATAATTTCACCGATGCAGCATATCAAGAAAATCTTCTTCTGATATGACTGTTTTTTTCAGGTCCAGTGCTTTTTTTAATTTTGATCCTGCCTTCTCTCCTGTAACCAGGTGTGTCAATTTGCTGCTGACAGTGGTTGTGATCTGGCCGCCGGCAGCCTTTACCAACATTTTGGCCTCATCCCGGGACAGGGTTTTCAAGGTGCCGGTAAAGAGGAAGGTCAGGCCGGAAAGGGGGAGATCTTTCGGCCTGTCTGTTACAACGACGGGGGCAACACCAAGTTCCTGCAGGCGGGAGAACATTTTTTTTGTTTGTTCATCGGCGAAATATTCGACGATGCTGGCAGCCGCCTGGATGCCTATCCCATTGACTTCCATGAGATCCTCAAGTTTTGCCGATGCCAGTTTGTCGATTGAGCCGAAATTATCTTCCAGAAGCTGCGCCGTCACTTCTCCGATGAATCGAATCCCCAATGCCGCCAGGAACCGGTTTAACGGAGGCCGCTTTTTAGCCTCCACCGCTGCCACGACATTTTGCGCCGATCTCTCTCCCCATCCTTCAAGATGCGTCAGTTTCTCGACAGTCAGCAAAAAGATATCGGGTATACTGTCAATGATACTCAATTCAAAAAGCTGTTCCATGATTTTTTTGCCCAGACCTTCAATATCGAGCCCTGCCTTGGATGTGAAATGGATCAGAGCCCTGATTCGCTGGGCAGGACAGAGTGGGTTGAAGCACCGGGTAACGGCCTCGCCTTCAGGCCTGTCCAGCAGATGGCTGCAGGCGGGGCATCGATCGGGCATTGTGATAGGAGTTTCACTCCCATCCCTTTCATCGGCAATCGATTTAACTACCTCCGGAATCACATCACCTGCCCGCTGAATAAGAACTGTGTCGCCTCTACGAAGATCCTTACGGATAATTTCGTCCTGGTTGTGAAGGGTTGCCCGGCTTACCATCACTCCGCCGACAGTGATCGGGGTCAAGACTGCAACCGGGGTCACGGCGCCGGTACGGCCGACCTGGAACTCAACACGTATGAGTTTGGTGGTGGCCTGAGTGGCCGGGAATTTCCAGGCAATGGCCCACCGTGGGGCGCGGACCTTACTGCCGAGCCTGTCCTGCAGGTCAAAAGAATCCACTTTGACTACCATGCCATCTATCTCGTAGCCGAGGGAGTGGCGTATTTCACTGAGATTGCTAAAACAGCGCAAGACATCCGAGATGGTTGCACACCTGCGGGTCAAATCGTTTACCGGCAAGCCAAATTCATGCAGGCGGCCGAGGAGTTCGTACTGGGACAGACAGCCGGTTGATGCCGGATTGGAGACTCCGTAGGCAAAGAATTGAAGCGGCCGGGAGGCGGTAACGTTCGGATCCAGTTGTCTGAGCGAACCTGCGGCTGCATTACGGGGATTGGCAAAGATGGGCCTGCCGGCCCGGGTCTGTTCCTCGTTAAGCTGCCGGAAGCCGTCTTTGCCCATAAAAACCTCGCCGCGAACTTCGAAAATCCCCTGTTTACTCCCTCGCAGACGAAGGGGCACTACCGGAATCGTCCGTAACTGTGCGGTTATCTCCTCGCCGATAATGCCGTCGCCTCGGGTTGAGCCCTGAACCATGAGGCCGTCCTGATAGACGATCTCCACGGCCAGACCGTCAAGTTTCGGCTCGGCCACGTAGCTGGGTGGGCCGGTTCGGTTGAGAAAACGAAGCAACCGTTCTTCAAAGGCCGCCAGGTCGGTTTCATTGAAGGCATTTTCCAGGCTGAGCATCGGGGTTCGGTGCCTGATCTGGACGAATTTATCCAAGGGGGCGCCGCCGACCCTCTGGCTGGGGGAATCTGTAGTTATGAATTGGGGGTACTTCTCCTCAAGCTTCAGCAACTCTTTAAAGAGCAGATCGTATTCGCCATCTGAGATTACCGGGTTGTCCAGTACATAATACCTGTATGCATGTTCCCGGAGAAGCTCCTGTAGTTCCTTAATCCTTTTTTCGGCCGAGGTCGACAAGGTTATTTGGGTGGTTTAAGGAGATTGCCGGCCTTGGCAATATTCTCGTGCGGGACCTCGTCAATAAAAATCAGTATGGCCTCGGGGGGCTTGTTTGCCTCTTTAGCGATAACGTCGGTAACGCCTTTGCTGATGTTTTGTTTCTGCTCTCTGGTGAGTGTTCCGGCAACGCGGATGCTGACATACGGCATGTGCTTCTCCTCTAGTATTTTTGGTTTTTCAAGACAGCCAATATACCTTTTTTCATTGTAATCACCAAGAAAACTTTGGCTATAACTTTCTTCTTTTTCCAGTTTCACAGTCAAAATGCGGTCTTGAAATGACACCCTGCCCGGGAATTGGTGTTAAAAAGCAGGCAATATCTGTTGATCAAATGCTGAAATACAACTATCCTTGTAATAACGAGTTTCTTGCATCAAGACATGGAAGAATAAGAGAATTTCACATTAAAGTCAGGAAAGAAAATTATGCATATCCTCGTAACAGGCGGTGCCGGATATATCGGCAGCCATACCTGTCTTGAACTCCTCCAGTCGGGACATCGGGTAACCGTGATCGATAATCTGAGCAATGCCGATGAAGAATCGTTGCGGCGTGTCTGTCGTCTCACCGGCAAGAGCTTGGATTTTCATAAAGCGGATCTTTTGGATGGGGCAGGGTTGGAAGAGATATTCTCTTCTTATGTCGATGTCGATGCCGTAATCCATTTTGCCGGATTGAAGGCAGTGGGGGAGTCGGTGAATAAGCCATTGGCATACTATCATAACAATATAACAGGTACCTTGGTACTCTGTGAAACAATGGCCCGTCACGGGGTCAAAAACCTGGTCTTCAGCTCTTCGGCCACCGTTTACGGTGATCCGCAAAAGGTTCCCATCACCGAGGAATGCCCCCTTTCCTGCACAAATCCCTATGGGTATACCAAGTTGATGATCGAGCAGATCTTAAAAGACCTTGCCGCAGCCGATCGGCAGTGGAGCGTTTCACTGCTGAGGTATTTTAATCCAGTGGGAGCGCATCAAAGCGGTCTGATAGGCGAAGACCCCAGCGGAATTCCAAACAACTTGATGCCCTATATCTGCCAGGTCGCAGTGGGAAAACTTGAGGTGCTCTCTGTTTTCGGCGATGATTATCCCACCAAGGACGGGACTGGAGTACGCGATTATATTCATGTAATCGACCTGGCGCTAGGACATATCCGGGCAATCGAAAAGATAGCCGGAAAGCCCGGCGTTTTCATCTATAATCTGGGGACGGGGCAAGGCTACAGCGTGCTGGAGATGGTGGCCGCTTTTTCCAGGGCTTCGGGAAGGGAGATTCCGTATCGAATCACCTCGCGGCGGCCCGGTGATATTGCAACCTGCTACGCGGATCCGGCCAAGGCCGAGCGTGAGCTGGACTGGCGGGCCGAACGCGGACTCAGGGAGATGTGTGAGGATGCCTGGAGATGGCAGATGCAAAACCCCAATGGATACTGAGGGTGTCATAAAAAGGCCCATCCGGACCAATGCGTACCTTGGTAAAGGTGAAAGTTGCCACCTGGCGAGGTTCATCGCTATCAGCCGCTGCTCTTCGGTCTTACGACTTACGCCACAGCTGGAAGACAGACCATCCATGGCCTGCTGTGGTTCCCTGCCGGGCCTCCTCGATGCGCCCATAGGCGATACATTTCTTCCCCGTGTTACATAAATGCTTCTCAGAAGCGTCCTCTTTTTATCTTCTTGCCGGCACCTTTTCAAAACAACAGCAACACAAGGAAATAGCTTTCATCTGGAAGACAGCTCTATTATATTGTATAATTTCCCTATCTAAGGTAGGATATGTTTATTCCTCACCTCAAAGATCTTCGCACAATTCGCATAGCATTAGAATAATTGTGCGAAGATGTGCTTGATTATTGCGGTTCCTTGTGGTACTTATGACCTTAGTTTATATTTGAGGCATAGTTTGCACAATGGCGCCAGGTGAAGATTCCACTGTCATTTTCGGATGCGGCAATATAATACTGGGAGACGACGGCTTCGGGCCTGCAGTAATTGAGGCGCTGGAGACTTCGTCTGTCCTGCCGGATAATGTTGTCCTTATTGATGCCGGGACCGGCATTAGAGAGTATCTTTTCGATTATCTTCTTGCACCCCAATTCGGCCCGAACAGGTTGATTATTCTCGATGCCGTTGATTTTCCCGACCGGAGGCCGGGAGAGGTCTTCCCTATAGATATCTCATCGATACCTGCAAAGAAGATCCATGACTTTTCGCTTCATCAATTTCCTTCCATTAATCTTCTCCTGGAGTTGCAAGAGCATACGGGGATAAAAATTGACGTCCTGGCGGCTCAGGTTGAATCGATCCCGACAGAGATATCTCCGGGATTGTCTTCGGCCATGAGCGCTGCCGTCGGATCGGCTTGCCACAAAATTTTACGGATTCTTTCCGAAGAGCAAAAGACCTTGGGTAAAAGTTTATGATGTATGAATTCAGAGTCAGCGAGATGGCCGAAGAGTTCGGCGTTCATCGCAATACCATTCGCAACTGGATCAATGCCGGAACCCTCCCGGCGCAGGAAGGGCCGGGGCGCAAGTATCTGATGAAATTTGAGGATTATCAGGTACTTTGTGAAAAATTTGGTCGTGAACCATTGATACGGCCGGACAGCAACGTGGATCTGGAGACTGTAAAGTCCCTGGAGGTCGGAAAAGAGCGGACTCCGGCCCTTGAATTGGGGAAAAAGCTCAAAACCCTGTACGACGATACCCAGTGGGCCGATGAATGTCTGACCTGCGGCACCTGCGCCAGTGCCTGCCCCATTTCCGGTGTCGACGGTCTTGATCCGCGAAAGATTATCCGCATGGCTTTTTTGGGACTGGAGGAAGATCTGATCACTTCGGATTGGGCTTGGAAATGCACCATGTGCGCAAAATGCGAGGATGTTTGTCCGGCAAATATCCAGATAGTGCAATTGATGCGGCGGATCCGTTCCCGCAGGGCAAGAGACAGGGTCCCAGGCCCTATTCACAAAGGGGTCGTAACCTGTCTTGAGCGGGGAAATAATATCGGCATTCCCAAGGAAGATTTCCTCCACCTTGTCGAGGAACTGGGTGAAGAACTGGCCGAAGAGTCCTGCCCGGGGTTTGTAACCCCGGTGGATGTGCACGGAGCCAGGATCATGCTGACGGTCAATTCGCGTCAGCCCTTTGCCGAACCTGACGAGATGAAATGGTGGTGGAAAATCCTTTATGCCGCCGGTGAATCATGGACGCTTACATCGGAGAATTGGGAAGGTGTCAACTGGGGTATGTACTCGGGGGACGATGAGTCTATGCGTACCGTGGTTGGACGCATCGTCGACAATATGCGTCGCTTAAATTGCGAGACGCTTCTGCTCCCTGAATGCGGACACGCTTACTATGCAACCCGATACGGTCTGAACAGGTGGTATCCCGAGGCCTTGAAGGAATTCAAAACCTGCACCATATTCGATTTATTGCTGAATTACTTGAATAAGGGAAAGATCAAAGTCGATGATACCATCCATACGCAAACGACGGTCTATCACGATCCCTGCCATTACGGCCGTAAATCCATGCAGGCCTTTGGGCAGGCCTACTATGAAGAGGCCAGGACCATCATCCGAGCCTGCTGCCGCGATCTGGTGGAAATGGAGCCTAATCGAGGTCTTAATTATTGCTGCGGTGCCGGAGGCGGGGCCTGGGCCATGCCTTTTGCCGATGAGCGGGTCTATTACGGACGGATGAAGGCCCGGCAGATAACGGAAAGTGAAGCAAAACTTGTTATTGCTTCGTGTCATAATTGCCGGGATCAAATTAAAAAATCATTGAATCAAGAATATAACCTGGGCATTCAGGTCAAATACCTGTGGGAACTGGTTGCCGATTCCTTGGCCATAACGTATCCAGGCGAGGAAATATCAGTGGGATAAAGCTGAGTTGAGCAGCTTGCCTGCTCGTACGAAACTTATGCCCTTGTGGTATAATACCTGGTTAGCAGAGTCTTGCTGGACAAACCGGACAGGAGTTCCGGGCGTAGAAAGAATGTATTATGAAGACGAGAGTTGTGGAGAAAATCAATGGCAGTGGAAAGTAAAAAGATTGGCTCGGTCATGATTATTGGAGGCGGCGTTGCCGGAATCCAGGCGGCTTTAGATCTTGCCGATGCAGGATACTTCGTCTATCTGGTGGAGAAATCAGGAGCGATCGGCGGGACCATGGCCCAGTTGGACAAGACCTTTCCGACCAACGACTGTTCCATGTGTATCATCGCCCCGAAGCTGGTTGAGTGCGGACGGCATTTGAATATCCGCATACTGACATTGTCTGAGGTGGTGGGGCTTACCGGCTCGGCGGGAAATTTCACCGTCACGGTAAAGGAGCAGCCGCGCTATGTTGATATGGATAAATGCATTGCCTGCGGTCAGTGCGCGGAAAAATGCCCGAAGAAGACCATGGATGAGTACAATGCGGCCACAGGTAAACGCAAGGCAATCTATGTCAAGTACCCTCAGGCGGTTCCGTTAAAATATCAGATCGATCCGAATGCCTGCCTACAGATCAAAAAGCCGGGGAGTTGCGGGTTGTGTGCCAAGGTCTGTGATGCACAGGCGATCAATTTTGCCGATTGCGAGAAGGTGCATACCCTTTCCGTCGGGGCTCTGGTCCTGGCACCCGGATTTGAGACGTTTAATCCCGAACCCATAGGTATCTGGGGCTACGGAAAGTTTCCCAATGTCATTACCTCTCTGCAACTGGAGCGGTACCTGTCTGCCACCGGGCCGACGGACGGGCAGTTGGCCCGGCCTTCCGACGGAAAACCGGTCAGAAAAATGGCCTTTCTCCAGTGTGTCGGTTCCCGGGACGAGAATAAATGCGGGAAAGGCTATTGTTCTTCAGTCTGTTGCATGGCGGCAATAAAAGAGGCTACTGTAGCAAAGGAGCACATGCCGGGGCTTTTCACCTCCATCTTCTATATGGATATCCGCACCCATGGCAAAGGATTTGATAAGTATTTCGAGAAAGCCAAGAATGAGCTGGGGGTCCGTTTTGTCCGCTGCCGGGTTCATGGGGTGGAGCCGCATGGTAAAAGCGGTGAATTGCGGATTCGCTATATTAACGAGCAGGGGCGCCAGGTTGAAGAGTACTATGATATGGTCGTGTTGTCGGTAGGCATGGAGCCCCCCAGGCATTTGCAGGAGATGATCGATCTGGTCGGCATTCAGATGAGTGCCAACGACTTTGCCGCCGCGTCGGACTTTTTACCGGTGGCAACCTCCAAGGAGGGGATTTTTACCTGCGGGACCTTTGCCGGTCCCAAGGATATCCCCCAATCAGTTGTCGAAGGTTCGGCGGCAGCCGCAGCAGTCTCCCATCTGCTGGTGCAGGTTCGTGGTAAGATGGCCCGAAAAAAAGTCTATCCGCAGGAGAAGAACACCACAGGAGAGGTCCCGCGAATCGGTGTCTTCATCTGCCATTGCGGCTCGAATATCGCGGGTGTCATCGATGTTGCAGCGGTTGAAAAATATGCCCGGACTCTGCCAGAGGTCGTCCATGTGGAACGTAACATCTTTGCCTGTTCCGAAGACAGTCAGCAGATCTTAATCAACAGGATCCGGGAGATGGGTCTGAATCGGGTTGTGATTGCCGCTTGTACCCCCCGGACCCATGAGCATCTTTTCCGTCAGACACTCAAGGCTGCAGGCCTCAATGAATATATGATGGAGATTGCCAACATCAGAAACCAGGATGCCTGGGTCCATAAAGAGGCGCCGGAGCAGGCAACTGCAAAGGCCTTGGATCTTGTCCGCATGGCTGTCGCCAAGATTTCCTCCTCTGTTCCCTTATCCTCTCTGACCGTGCCCATCGTGCGAAAAGGTCTTGTTATCGGCGGCGGGCTTGCCGGGATGACGGCGGCGCTGAGCCTTGCCGATCAGGGCTTTGAGGTCCATCTGGTAGAAAAATCCGATAAGCTCGGCGGCAATTCATTGAACCTGAAGCATACCTACGCGGGTGAGCATGTGCCGATGAAAGTGGCAAAATTGATCGACAGGATCCTCGTGAGCGACAAGGTTATCCTGCACAAGGAATCCGTGGTTACCGAAGTGGATGGACATGTCGGCAATTTCAGAACCACAGTAAAACATGTGGGCGGCCGGACCAGGACCATTGAGCATGGCGCCTGTATCATGGCAACAGGCGGCAAGATCTACTCCCCCGATGAGTACGGGTATAAGTCGATCCAGGGGGTGGTCACCTCCATTGAGTTCGATAAACTCCACGATTTAAAAGAAACCCAAGTCAAAAGGGGAAAATCTTTTGTCTTCATCGAGTGTGTCGGGTCGCGGGAAAAGGAGAGAATGTACTGTTCCAAGGTCTGTTGCACCCACTCCGTGCAGTCGGCCATAGAACTTAAGAGGGAAGATTCCTCCCGCAATGTCTATATCCTTTATCGCGATATGCGGACCTATGGTGAACGCGAATCCCTGTTCAAGAAAGCCAGACAGATGGGCGTGGTCTTTATCAACTATGAACTGCACGGCAAGCCCAAGGTGACCCAGTGCGGCAAATCCATCGATGTGGAGGTCTGGGACCACGTCCTGCACCGTCCCTTGCTGATCAAGGCTGATATGGTGATCCTGGCCGCGGCCATCGTTGCCAACAAGGATGCGGAGGAACTTGCTAAACTTTATAACATTCCGGTGGAGGAGAACGGGTTTTTCCAGGAGGCGCACGCCAAACTGCGCCCGGTGGATTTTATGACGGATGGGATGTTTATGGCGGGTCTTGCCCACTATCCAAAACCCGTGGACGAGTCGGTTGCCCAGGCCCTGGCCGCTTCTGCCAGGGCGGCGACCCTTCTGTCCAGAGACACGATTCCCCTAGATGCTGTACGGGCGATCATCGACCCGGTCTTCTGTGATGGTTGTGCCCTCTGTCTCGATGTTTGTCCGTACCATGCCATAACGCTTACGGAAAAGGATACGCTGACGGCCGAGGGGCAGCCGGAAAAGATCGCCGTGATCAATGAGGCGCAATGCAAAGGATGCGGTCTTTGTCAGGGAACCTGCCCCAAGAGGGGGGTCGTCATCGCTGGATTTACCCTGGATCAATTGAAAAACCAGGTGCGGGCGGCTCTTGGTTCATGACATTCCGCAAGGGGTATACGTACCTTCACGAATTTCATCTGTAAAAATAAGTATGAATTTCTAAGGTGCTAAGAATTCGGGAAGGAGGGTGACAGAGCTGAAAAGAAATAACCGGCGGGTCTCCGCCTCACGGGTTATTGAAAGCAGGCTTGAGTCAGATAAACATAATTTAGGTAATTTCTTTTGATTATATAGGGTTAAAAAGGAGCTTTCCGGATGGGGTTCGAACCGAAAATCATTGCCTTCTGCTGTAATTGGTGCTCGTATGCTGCAGCCGATCTTGCCGGGACAACCCGGATGCAGTACCCGCATAACGTGCGGATCATCAGGGTTATGTGTTCGGGCATGGTGCATCCCGAGCTGGTCGTGGATGCTTTATCCGGCGGTGCCGACGGGGTGATGGTCCTGGGCTGTCATCTCGGGGAGTGCCATTACGTCGACGGCAACAAAAAGGCCTTGGCCCGTTCCGATATGATTACGGAGCTTTTAGAGGATTTCGGCTTTGAGAAGGAGCGCTACACAATCTCCTGGCTCTCCTCCTCAGAGCCGGACAAGTTGGTGAAGGCCTTTTCCGATATGACTGAACGCATCAGAAATATGGGTCCTGCGGATGGGCAGGACTCCGCCGGATAAGAGGTGAGCCCATGGCTGTGCGTGCCGCTCTGGAATGGTGCCACTCATGCTCCGGTTGCGAGATGGCAATACTGAACATCGGTGAGGATTTAATAAACCTTCTGACCGAACGCCTTAAGCTCGTTCACGCCCCGATGTTGATGGATCATAAATTCCTGGATCAGGAGGGCGGCGGTGGGGAGCTTGATATCCCGGAAGCCGAGGTGGGGATGGTATCCGGAGGAATTGCCAACGCCGAGCACTTGGAGGTTGTAAAACAGATGCGTAAACGATGCCGGACCTTGGTGGCCATAGGAACCTGCGCCACCCATGGCGGGATTCCGGCTTTGATGAACGGCCGCGGGCTGCGACAGGGGCTGAATGAAGTTTTTACCACCCGGACAACGGATGCCGGAAGCAGATTCCCCAATAAGGAGGTGCCCGAGCCGTTGGATCGTGTCTATGCATTGGACGAGAAGGTGAAGATCGATATCCACCTGCCAGGCTGCCCGCCCAACCCGGAGCTCATTGCCGAGGTATTGTCGGCCGCTGTGGAAGAGAGGCAGCCTGTGCTGCCGGGAAAAAGCGTCTGCGATACCTGTCCGGTGAAACGGGAGGGGAAGGGGGCTGTTTCCCAGGTCAGGCGTTTTCTTAGTAATGTACAAGACGAGGGTCCCATTGCGCAGATGCGCTGCCTGTTGGAGCAGGGTTTCATGTGCATGGGGCCGGTGACCGCTGCCGGTTGTGCAGGCAAAAGATTGCCGCGCTGCATCCATGCCAGGGTCCCGTGCCGTGGCTGTTACGGACCGGTTCGCAAGGACGGCAATCAGATGCTTGATATGATGAATGCCCTGGCCAGCAACGGAATTGATTTCAAATCTGTGCTCGATCGCCGTTCATTGCTCAGGTTTTCCGGAGCACACGGCCGACTGCGACCGCTCAAGAAGAAATAGCAGGGAAAAAATGGGAAAGGTCATCACTATAGCGCCGGTCACCCGTATTGAAGGGCATGCCAAGATCGCCATCCACCTGGATGATAAGGGAGATGTGGCGAATACCTATATGCATATCCAGTCTCTGCGTGGGTTTGAGAAATTCGTTGAAGGCAGGCCTGCCGAGGAGATACCGCGCATCGTCACCCGTATCTGCGGCATCTGTCCCTGGATGCATCACCTGGCGGCGGTGAAGGCCGTTGATGCGGCCTTCGGGGTCAAGCCTCCTCCTGCCGGGCATCTGCTGCGGGAGATCTGTCAACTTTTTGCCCATATAAGCGACAAGATCCTGCATTTCTTCTTTCTTGCAGCCCCTGATTTCGTCCTCGGGCCTGATGCCGATTATTCGGTGCGCAATGTTATGGGCATCGTCAAGGCGGAGCCGGAACTTGCCGCCAGGGTCGTCAAGATGCGCCAACTCGGCCAGATGACGCTGGAGAATTTTGCCGGCAGATCCATCCATCCGGTGGCCGGGGTGGTGGGCGGTTTTTCCAAGCCCATGCATGAGGATGAGCGCCGGGAGCTTTTGCAGGCAGGCAAGACACTATTGGATTTTTCCTGCTTTGCATTTGATTATGCCAAGAAAAACGTCTTTGCAAGATACATGGATGTGATCTCGGATCTGGGAGCGATCACCACAGGTTTTCTGGGGACGGTGGACGAAGAAGACGGTTCGCTCAGGCTCTATGACGGTAGACTTCGGCTGATGCATCCTGATGGCAGTACCAAGGAGTTTAGCGGCAACAGATACACGGAGTATATCGGCGAGCATGTGGAGGACTGGAGTTATGGCAAGATGCCCTATGCCAAGGCCTGGAAAGAGGGCTTCTCCATGGATCCGGATGCTCCCGCCGGCATCTACCGTTCCAATACCCTGGCTAGAATCAATGTCTGCGATAGGATATCGACTCCCAGAGCTCAAGAGGCACTGGAAGAGTTTCGCGCCCGTTTCGGCAGACCGGCGCAGCAGACCCTTCTCTATCATTATACGCGCTTAATCGAGCTTATCTACGTTTGCGAGCGCGTAGTAGAACTGCTGGTAAAGGACGAAGTCACTGACCCCATGGTCAGGACGGAGGCCGTCCCGTGTGCCGGTCGGGGGATAGGTATCGTCGAGGCCCCGCGTGGTACCCTGATACATGACTATACAACCGATCGCAACGGCTGCATTACCGAGGCCAATCTGATAGTCGGTACGACCCACAATATCGCGCCTATGAATATGAGCGTCAGACAGGCAGCGTCTTCTTTGATTAAAGGCGGCGTCTGGGACGAGGGACTACTCAACAGGGTGGAGATGGCCGTTCGGGCCTATGACCCCTGACTGTCCTGTGCGACGCACCGCCTGGACGGCGGTATACCGATGGAGGTGAGGATCATGGATGCCGATGGGGCCGAGGTGGACAGGCTTGTTTCCGGATAATGATTGCCGGTCGATGAGATACGAAAAAAATCTATTTATATAGAGTCTAGTGAAAAGTTTACAAGGTAGAAGAAAATGGCAACTCGAAATGGAAGATTCGGCAGACCGAAGGTAAGGGCGGAGAATCCGACCGGAGCCTGCGGGTTCATTGACCATATGACCATCGATGAACTAAAGGAATGTGCCGTCGGCGATGAATTCGACGCAACTTGTCCAGCTTGCGGCATGTTCCACCTTAATCGGGAGGAGATCGATCGGATCAACAGCGAAAAGGTCACGGAATCCCAGCAATACGCTGACATGAAAAAGGAGGCGGAAGAGGAGTGACGGCTCGGATAACCTTTCTTCGGGACAGTATCGTATGGATAAAATTTTGTTGGACCATGGGAGGGGTGGTGTTGCCAGTCAGGAGCTTTTAAGCGGCATCTTTTTAAAACATCTGACCAGCCCCGTCCTTCACACCCTTGAGGATAGCGCTTTACTTGAAGAACATTCGGGGCGGATTGCCTTTTCCACCGACAGTTATATCGGGGATCCTCTTTTCTTTCCCGGCGGCAATATCGGTACGTTAGCGGTTTACGGCACGATTAATAATCTTGCCATGCGCGGGGCCATGCCGTTGGCGTTAGGCCTCGGGGTGATCATTGAGGAAGGGTTTTTAGTGGCGGAGCTGGACGAGATTGTCCGTTCCATAGGCAAGGCCTCAGTGGAGGCGGGAGTTGCAGTTGTCACAGGCGATACCAAAGTGGTTGCCAGGGGCAAAGTTGACGGGATCTGCCTCAATATTTCAGGCATCGGCCTTGTTCCTCTGGGTGAGGAGATCTCTGGTGCCGGAGCCTTGCCGGGGGATGTGATCCTCCTCTCAGGCTGCCTGGCGGAGCACGGCCTTGCCGTTTTGTCCACGCGAAACGGCTGTCCCAACCAGCCGTTTGTCTGCAGCAATATCCAACCGCTGCATTTTTTGATTCAGAGCATCATCGAAAACTTTCCCAGTTCGGTCCATACTCTGCGCGATCCGACCAGGGGCGGACTGGCTACCTCACTCGTCTGGATAGCCTCTTCCTCGGCGGTCTGTCTAGAGATCGATGAAAAGAGTTTACCTATTAAAAAAGAGATCCGTGATCTCTGTAGTATAATCAACCACAATCCCCTGTATCTGGAGAATGAAGGGGTCTGTATCCTGATCTGTGAGGCTCAGCATGCCGGGGATATTCTGGAGCTTATGCGCTCGCTTCCCTGCGGCAAGGATTCGGTCGTCATCGGCCGTGTATCCGAGGGACCCACGGGTAGGGTGATCTTAAAAAGGGGCGATGGGGAGAGAATATTTCTGCAGCCTCTGACAGAACAAACGTGATTTTACATCCTGGTGATACAATCTGGTTAACGCACTCAAGTTCTCAATTTTTCAGAATTGAGCAAAATCTCACCCACAAATTTCCTTCATGATTACCACTCTCCCGAATATTTCTTGCATTGAGATGGTCAGTTAGACCGGGCGACTTGCAAAAGGCAATACTTAGGCATGCTTTTCGCAAAAGAGACGCGGGATAGCAGGTCATATTGGTCCGTACCCCAAGAACACTCAAGGCCGCACTTATCTCTTTCGGGACGAACCCCAATCAATTTTTGGAAGTCCAGGTTAAGTTTCGGTGGCAATCAGAATTTTCTGTGATCGTTACAAAAGTATTTTCTTTTCCTTCCTAGCATCTCTTTTGCTTCATCCATTAAAGTTAAAATATAGGAAAAACCTATTTGACAAATAAGTAATTTGCTTTTAGGCTCGTCTAATCCTGGAGTCTCGTAAATTGAGATATGTGATACTCGGATTTTTTTTCTCTGTATTCACTCGAGAGATCTTCTTCTCTCCTGTTTTTTTCTCAGTTCATAGTCACTGATGGAGAAGAGAAATGACAAGCATTATTGATAGAGGAAATGGTGCGGATCGTCTGGCATGGGCCTGTTGTGGATTGCTGGCGTTTGTATTTCTGTATGCCGCTGTCCCGAAACTCATCGATCTGGATGCCTTTGTTTCAATCATCGACGCTTATGGTATCCTACCTGACAGATTCCTTTTCCCTGTTGCAGTGACCCTGGTCTGCCTGGAAGTTATCGGTGCAGTGGGACTCTTCTTTAAAAGCAGCCGGATGGTTTCGTTGTCACTCCTCCTCTGTCTCTTGCTTGTATTCATCGCTATGCTCAGCTACGGATTGTGGTTGGGACTGGATATAGACTGCGGATGCTTCGGCGCAGCAGATCCCGAATATGCATTTTTTCATAACCTGAAGGTCGCATTGGTTCGCGACCTTTTTTTATTGCTGCCCGTAGCCTATCTCTATTGGCATGGCTGGCTGAACAGATTGAAAATGAGGGAGGAACAAAATGATTACAACAGGTAACAGATTGTACAAAGCAGTGGCTCTATCCTTTTTGATTGTATTGCTCTTATCTAGCAGTTCGTTTGCTTTTGGGGAAAACAAATTCGAAAAAGAGGCAGATTTAGAGAACTCGGCCGTCAAACTTGCCAGGGAGGTGGCACGAGGAGATTACAAGATAATTACAGCAAAAGAGCTGCATGATCTGATCCTATCGAAAAAGGCTATTTTGATCATTGATACAATGCCGTTTGAGGCAAGTTATAAGAAAGGACATATACCGGGGGCCAAGCAATTCCTCTTTCCTATTCCGGAAATGCCGACGTGGAACAGCAACGAGACTGCTGGTAAGACCTTGGAAAACTATAAAACACTCCTTGGCCCCGACAAGAACAGGCAGATCGTCGTCTACTGCGGTTTTGTAAAATGCACAAGAAGCCATAACGGGGCGTTATGGGCAAGAAGACTGGGCTATACCAATGTCTATAGACAACCAGGCGGAATTTTTGCCTGGAAAGGGGAAGGATTTACCGTTGAAAAAGTCAATTAACCAGTCAGCAAACTCTCCTCGGTCCTTGACGGATACGGTCAAGGACCGGGGAATGAACAGAGCGACGTTATTTATTCCTTTTCTTTATGGCGATCAACATGCTCAGCCGCAGGCGGTTGAGGGATGCCTGAAGTTCGCCGACTTCGTCGTTGCGTGTTGTCTCGATTTCTTCCAGGAGGTTCCGGCCATGGGCCAATTCGTCGGCCCTGTTGGACATTGCCCGGACTGGGGCCAGGGAACGGCTGACGATGAATGAGGTCAGAATGATGGAGAGAATAAGGATGGTGCCCATTATGGCAAGAAGGGTGAGCATCAGCTTCTTTTTGGCCTGTTGGATGGTGCTCAACTCGATGCCGATCCTGAAGCCGCCCCAGTGTTGGCCTTTCACATAGATCGGGGAGGAGATATCCCACATGATCTCACCTGTATCCCGGTAATAGATCTGTCTGAATCCTTTTTTCAGGTTCTGGGCCGCCTTGAGTCCGACCGGATCGTTGAAGACACGTTTGGTTCTGTTCCCGACCAGATCCTTTTTTTGATCTCCGGTTATCGGCTGCTGGAATCGGGTGTTGTGGGTGGGTAAATAGCCGTTTTTATCAACCGCCACGGCAAAGATGACACTTTTGTCCAGGAGAAACTCATCTTCGATTCCAAGGAAGGCCTTATCCGTATAGGAGTCGTATTTTGTATGGTATTTCGGCGGATTGAAATTTCCGAACTCGACGTAGTTTGTATCAAAGACATCGGCCACCCGTAAGGCGCCGTTATCAATAGCCTCATCAAAGAGTTTACCGATAATCTTGGCCCCGATGATGGATTGCATCTGTCCCCGGCTCAACAGTTCCGCCTCCAGGCTTTCACTCTGCTTATTGACGAGGATATACGTTCCGGCAGCCATGACAATGAGCAAAAAGAGATTAACAATAATCGATACCTTGACACCCATTTTTCCGGTAATAAAATTCGCCATGTCAATTTTTCCCCTTTTAATTCCGGAAATAAAATCACGCGGACCATTCTATTTCCGGATTCCTTCCATGGTCCGCAATTTTACCCCGATCGGCATGTTTATGCCCAACCGGTTTCACATTACAATATCATCCGGAGGCTTCTTTCGCCCTTACGCCTCCCCGGAGAATCTTATTTCACCTGAACTTCTTGCAGTGTGCCTTGATTTTGAACAAAAACCTACATTTTGCAAGAAGCTCGCTTTTTACTTATGCTTATATCCTATACGGATGGCTCCCCAATGTTTTCCGGAGATAAAGATGGGAACGGAGAGATCAAAGATCTCCTCCCCGGTGTCCCTATGGTATCTTTGCAGCAGGTACGGCTCGGTATTTCTCGCCGCCGCCAGTCCGGTTCTGTCGTCGAAGATTCTCTTGGTCCGATTATTGAGCGTGTTGTAATCGGTATTGGTGGTTAACGGTTTGGAATACCTTGAGTTGTGGGTTGGTAAATAGCCATTTCTATCAACCGCAACAACGAACAGAAGCCGTTTATCCATATCGAGATATTTATCCTCGATGATTCTGATGTTTTTATCCGTGAGCTTGTCGTACTGGGTGTGATATTTCTGTGGATAGGTATTGGGGATGGGGATATAGAATGTGTCGAATAACTGGCTCAAACTTAACTGATGTGTGGCAAGGAGATCATTAAATTCCTTGACCACCTCATCCCGACAACTCATTGCCCATTGTTTAACCTGGAGGTCGAAACTGGTCAGCTCCGATTGATCCGCCGCCTTCGCTGGGGAGGATGGGAACAATAGCAGCAGGCAAAACAGAAAGAGCAGACTCAAACGATACGTAGATTTCAATTTCTTAAGTGTCAATTTCGTCTCCTTCATGTAATGGGCTGGCGCCCTCCCCCTAGTGCCCGGTTGAAAATGTCTGACCCCACACGCTTTAGATATGATTACATGATATGCAATGATCCCCGGATCTTCTAATCTATTCTGCCTAAGAGCTTCTACATGTAATCTCTGAAGAAGTGGTGTCTCCCTTGATCGTATATTCTATTTTGTAATTGACCCGTTATGCAAGAGCTAAAGATTTTTGATCTCTTGGATCATTACTTTTTTAAATTCGGCCTGTTCTTTGTCTCCCGGTATCTCTTGGGCAATTTGGTAGACGAAATCCGCTACCGTGGATTTGGGGACCTTCGGCATCTTAAAGCCCATCTTTTCAGCCGTTTCTTCCATCAGCATTTCTCCCAAAGGTCCTGTCAGGTTTATAAGTGTTTCGCGTAGGATTGTTATGAATGAATCTTCTACGTATACGACCTTGGGTTTGACTTCTTCTATGAGTTTAAGTTTGAATAATCGCAAAAAACTTTCTCTGAAGACGGCCGGGTCCATCTTGATCTCTTTGGCAATATCGAGGATTGGTTTATTTTCGTCGATTGCCATGAGGAGTTTGAGCATGTCGGTATCAAAGACCGTCTCGTCATGGGAGGTGAAATTCGTTTTTCTGAATCGGGCGTTTTGTAGTTTCGTCACTCTTCCGTTTCCTCGCAAACACAAGATAATTGAATACGGTATTCCGTGAAAACAGAACACCGCTTGAAACAAGTATACGAAATTTATAATAAAAGACTAACGCCCCCTTGTCTTGTGTCCTCCCGGATCTTTCTCGGGAGAAACGCCAACCAGGGTTTTATTTCATTTCAGTTATTGTCCGGAGAGGTTGAACCCAAAGGGAACGGTGGCAGGTGGAGGCTGTTTGTACCTCACTCTGATAACCTTTCCGGACTGCAGAGCCGTAAGGGAAACATACGAGTGTAAAACTATCATTTACGGATCTAGTATAATAATAAAGTATTTGAAATCGTGGTGTCAAATTGCTTGTGATGTATTCTTTATGAAAAACGAAAAAATTCTCTATAATTAGAACCGGTACACAAAAACCACTGTAATGTCAATCGATAATTAAATTTTCTTACCTGCTGAATATTATAGATATTCTTCTCCTTAATCAGGTTGCGATTTCGAGATAGAACCAGGATTACACAGAGGTTCAGATAGAGGCCACCACGTTTAATTTTTCGACTATCTTGATAAATTCACAATGGAAAATTGGTGTATTCGTATCTCTTAACGAAACGGCATACCAGGTGACGGGTAGACCGTTTTTGGTGATGGGACGGGCCACGATCCCGGGCTTGGTAATGGTACTTTTTATGGCCCATTGAGGAAACACGCCGCCCCCGAAGCCCGAGGCAACCAAATCGATTATCGCTTGCGGCTGACCTACGGTCATCAGCTTCTTCGGTTCAATGCCTTTGGGTTTGAGGAGCATTTGGTAAAATCTGTTCTTACTCCTTTCAGCATGCGATAACAGATCTATTTTCTTGAAATCCTGCAAACGAATATAGGGCAGAGTACTTAGCGAGTGGTTCGGCGGCAGGATACAGACCAATTGGTCTTGAAAGAGTCGCCAAGAGGCAACCGTATCATCGGGAATTGCTCCTGCAGTAATAATCAGGTTAAACCTTTTTTTTTCGAGGTCCTGAATCATGTCGTCGGAATTACCGATTTCGAACTCGATGTTGGGAAATTTACTTTGAAATATCTGCATAACCCGGGGCAGCCATTTATAGCAAAAGATACACTGCGTGCCGACTTTAAGCTCACCTTTGTCTCCAGAGACGATTTTTGCGATTTCAAGCTCTGTATCTTCCAAAGTGTCAATGATCTGTTCAGCCGTTTTCAGGAGCATTTTGCCTGTCGCGGTAGGGATCATTTTCCTCGGAGTGCGAAAGAACAGGTCGATATTTAATTTATTTTCGATATCTTTGAGCTGTTGGCTCAGGGCCGATTGGGAAAGAAACAGTCTGTCGGCGGCCTTGGTCATATTGCCTGTTTCAGCTATGGATCGGATCATCCGTAAGTGTTTAATTTCTATATGGTTCATGTGATTATAATTATAATTTCTAATTGTTGTAATAAAATTAATTAATTTTACTAATACATCGTACTGAGGTATTTTCCAAGACATATTTAATTCCGCCTATTCCCCATGAATGCGCCGGAGAAAGGCCCACACAGGTTATTGTGTTTTTCAAGTACGTTCCGTTTTTCTACAAACAGGTATGAGAAAGGAGGTTCACATGGCATTGATCAGTACAGTTGCACCCGACAAAGCAGAAGGGTCTATTAAAGAGGCCTATGAGATGTTCATGAAAAATGTTGGCATGATACCAAAACCCATGGAGATGATGAGTGCCAGCCCAGACCTTTTCGATGTCCAGTACCGGCGAATTCGGTATTTCGCCAAACATCCGAAGCTCAGCTTTGCCTTACTGGCCCATATCAGGTATCTCGTGGCCCATAACCTGGATTATGGATTCTGTATGGATTTCAATAAATACATGCTGAAGAAACAGGGGGTAAGCGATGAAGACATTATGAAAATGGAGCGGGATCCATCGCGGTCGCTTTTAGAGGATAATGAAAGCGCCATGCTGGATTTTGTCGTTCGAGCGGTGAAAGATCCGGCATCGGTGGGTGAAAAGGATATCAAGAAACTCAAGGAGCTGGGCTGGGAGGATAGGGATATGGTCGATGCCCTTTCCCAGGGTGTCAGCATGATTGACCACTCCATCATGATGCAGGTCTTCGACATTGACCAGAGCTGCCTGGTAAGCTGATTTCACAGGGAACTTTTTTAGCTGCCCTTTCCTCTCGCTCGACCGGCTTGTTCGAAGGTGATAAACCATCAAGTCGGTCGACTTCATAACTTTCTTGCCTGGCCATTAATCCTTATTTGTTGTATGATCCCGGTAGGTAATGGATTGGTTGATACGAACCCGGGTTTCTCATGAACACTGGATAAATTTGAAGACTCGATCATTTTTTTTTGAAATGTCTCGTCTTTTCTGAAAGGTAGACAAATTGACACAGTGTTTATCCGAAAATAGATGGTATAGTAAGGGCGGTTCCCGTAGATGCCATGTTTATTATGTTGTTGCACCCCAAAGCGGATAAAAAGGTGGCCAATATAGTCCGGCCTTGTGCTTCATGAGAAATCCAGGTTAAGGAGAAGGAGAGGAATATGCGTTGGAATCTGGCGAATATGCAACTGTTATATCCACCCGATATCTTTGCTGGTACGTTCGACAATGAAAAAATGCAGGCAAGACATGACGAACTCAAGGCAAGAAAGGTCCAAGCCCTAAAAGAGGAGCTCGAGGCGGAAGAGGATCCTCTAGCGGCAATGATGAGATTGCACAAACGGGACCATATCCAATTTCTTTTTAACAATGACCGGGCGTTCAAGGACAAAAACATTTACGAGAAAGCGGTTCTTACGCTCTATTCCAAGACCAACTCGCCTTTTCTTAGCGGCGGTGATCAAGCCGTTTGGGAAAATCTATTCAACTGCTGCGACCGAAAGAGACTTTTCGTTCTTGGTGCCCCGATTCCTTTTACGTCGGCAACCGTGTACAGGATTTCCATCACTGGGGTGTCCAGGGGACTGAGTTGGACTTTGAGCAGAGAAAAAACCAGAAAATTTGAGGAGCGCTGGAACGAATTCGAGTTGGGACGCGGGAAGGTTTTTACCGTTGATGTTGAACGAAAGAATGTCCTGGTATATTTAACCTCACGCCAGGAAGAAGAGGTTATCCTCGATCCTCAATTTATCGGATCGGCACATATTTCAGAACTCTGATCATGGTTGTCGGAACGACCTCTCCCATCGGTTAAAAGATAAGTCCATGAATTCTTCTTTTCTCACATATTGATCAGAATGGAAAGTGGAATTATATTGGGTATATCGATGTGCACGCCGGCAGGCCGTGCATCGTACCCCAAGGTCACTTCCGTTGGACGCATCCCTATCACACAATCTTCCGGTGGCTGCGAGGTGAAATGAGGTGTCGGTCGGGTTGCCTTCGTTTGCAAAGTGTTTCCCGTATTGGCCTAATAAACGAAACGGGTAAAAGGAATTTCTGTCCTCTCTGCAGTTTTCATGAAAGAGCTTGCTGAAACCGGAAGAACATGAAGGAACCTGAAAAGAAATATCATTCATTGCCCCGATTCTATCTGGATGGTTTTACAGATACCGAATCAAATCAGCTTTGGGTCTACAGGAAAGGAAATCCCGGATGTCGGCCAACCTCCTCGCTTGCAGAGGGAAGCCATAATTTTTACCATGTGTTTTTTAAAGATGTTGGAGACAATGAGAGAACTCCTATTGAGGATTATCTGGCAAGAATTGAGAAGAGGGCCAAGACCCTACTTGAAGGTATTCATAGACGTAATAGGTTCAGTGATATCCACAAAATGGAATTGGCGCTGTTCCTCTCTTTCATGCTGACACGTATCCCACTATTCGGAATCGATCTGGAAAAAAGAGCAGCATCACATACAGATCATATCGGCATCAACCGAACAGTGAACCATTTTGGGAAAGCCATTGAGACGTTTCAAAAGGAACTGGGGATAGAGCTGGATTTTTCGGAATATGATTTAGTGGAACAAAGCTCAAGCCGAGGGGCGCTCGAGAGCCTCAGCCACATGTTTTCCATAGCCTATGCCGTATTTCCCAAACTGGTTAAATTGAAATGGAGGTTCTTGTTCTCAAACCCAGGGGTTGAATATATAACCTCTGATAATCCCATGTATTTTTACATTCAGAGTTCAACAAGTGATTTTATGTACTCTGATTTTCTACAAAGTGATTTGGATCTGACAATTCCTCTGTCAAGCAAGGTGGTATTATTGGCAAAACCCCAAGGCATTGAGCCGGGATATGGTGATGCCCACGATCTCACCGTGAGGAGCATCAATAAACGAACCGTTATCAGTGCGATCTCTCGAGTTTTTTCCAATTCCAAATCCAACACCTTGGACAAGCTTGTTCATCAGTATCGAGATTCCGAGCCTTATGTGGTGCTGATGGAGCAAGAAGAAACGGATCGGCCAGTGGAATAAGATGCCGGATCGTGGGCCTGCAGGACTTTCGGTTTATCCAGATTCTATCGTTAGAATGTACTCATTTTTAGAGTTTTAACCTAACGTTCAACAACCTGAATAAGCTCAGGACTTCTCTATTTCTTTGATTTTTTGGCGGAAGAAGCTGGTTCCTCAACGCATCGTTGTTATATGTAGTGATAGAGTATTAACCTGACGTTCAAGAGTCGATTGGGGTGCAAGCCTTGGAGTCGTGAGGTTCACTATTCCAGTATGTGAAATTCACGAGCGATGCGGGGCCGCGGGCTGCCTCGTCTCTTCCGGAGGGTGGAAAAAGCAGCTGTTTCACCCTATTTTTCTCCAGGTAAAAATTGTAACCGGGATACAGGCAGATCGTCTTTTCTTAGCTTTTTAATTTACAGGATAAGATCGTTTTTTTGCTGAATTTTTCATGAACGTCAGGGGTAACCGAACAAAAAGGTGGACCAATATGAAACAACAAAATACAGGTAAGAACTTTGCAATAGTCTCATTCTCTCTTTTATTTCTGGCGATTGTTTTTTGCGGTTCAGCTGCGGGATGGTCGCTCTGGTATAATGATATCGCCATAAAAGGATATGATCCCGTTGCCTACTTTAAAGAGGGAAAGCCCGTGCAGGGAAAGGAGTCTTTCTCCTATAAATGGCATGATTTGACGTGGCATTTTAAAAATAAAGAGGATAAGGACCTGTTTGTCAAAAATCCGGAGAAATACGCACCGCAATACGATGGGTATTGTTCCTGGGCCATGATCAGTGGGGAAAAGGCTCCCACCAACCCCGAAGTGTGGAAGATCGTTGATGACAAGCTGTACCTTAATTGCAGCCGGGCCTCGTTTGCCAGATGGAGCGAAGATATTCCGGGCAATATTAATAAAGCCGATAAGAACTGGGAGAAGATGAAAGAAAACAAATGATCAGTATGAACAGATTGACACAGTGTTCATGAGAAAACCGATAAGAGCTGGGAGGGAACCTTTTCACAGGATGCCATAAACCCTTCCCAGGGGGCAAGGCATACGCCATTCGGGCTGCGGGACACCTGTGAAATGGTCACCCCTCAGCTCCTAAGCCTTGTGAAGGTCCACGAGAATTGCGGGCTCGTGAAATGGTTCGCTTTGGTTTAGCTGTTGCAGGCAGTGCTACCATGTTTTGCTATCTGCCAAGAGATGCACTGCACCAGAAGCAGGGATGCGGCACTGAGCGCTGCGCCGCAGAGAAATGGTATCCGGTAATCGATGATCCAGAGCATACCGCCGACCGCAGGCAGGACTACTGCCGCAATGTGGTTGATGGTAAACCCGACCGCCATGCTGGGCGCGATGTCTTTCGGTTCGCAGATTTTCTGGAAGAAGGTGCGGATGGCAATGGAAAAATTAAAAAAGATATGGTCGAGGATATAGAGCAGGGCCACCAGTATTTTGCTGTCCACATAAGCGTAGGCAATGAAAATGAAGATGAGGGAACAGTATTCCAACGACAGGACCTTGCGTTCACCGAATCGGTTGATGCATCTGCCGATGAAAGGAGAGAGAAAGTAATTGATGCCGTTGTTGATCAAAAAGAGAACGGCAACCTCCTGGATGGAGTAATTGAATCGTTTGACCAAGAGAAAAACGGCAAAAGCCATGAAGATTTGGCGGCGTGCACCGGCCAAGCAGGTGAGGCTGTAGAAGAGCCAATATCTTTTTTTGAAGATCATTCGCTTATGCTGCACGGTGGTCAGTTCGCCCGTGGGGTTCCGGGTAAGAGCCCAGAACGAGGCGAGGATGATAGTTACACCGAACACCAGATAGATCTGGGTGTAATTGAGTAACGGGGCCAGCGCAAAAACCAGGACGCTGACCATGATATTACTGGCCGATGCGATGGAGCGCAGGTTGCCAAAGACCAGTGGCGCCTGCTGTTTGTCGAAGTATTGCAGAGTCAGAGACTGATTGGTGGTTTCAAAATAGTGGAAGCCAAAACTCATCAGCAGGGTGGTGCATAGGATTCCAGTGAAGGAAGGGAGCAGGCCGGTCAAACCGACTCCGATTCCCAGCAACAACACGGAAAGTGCGGAAAGACGATGCTCCCGTACAACCAAAAGGACATAGACAACCAACAGGGAGAGGAGTCCGGGAATCTCGCGGATCGATTGGATCAGGCCTATATGACCACCATCGAGCCCGATTACATGCACGGAAAAGTTGTCGAATAGTGTTCGCCAGACCTGCAATCCTAAAGTTGAGCAGATCGTCAATACCAGTAGATAGGCGTATATCGGTTTTTTCCGTATCGCATACATGGTGATTCACCAACCTTTCCAGAGTCTTTGGAGCAAAGCAGGCAATCATACTGCAGTCGGTGTCCACTGGCAAGCGGAATATAAGGGGTCAAATCTTCTTTTGGCTTTTATCTCGGGTTCCGATTATATGGCCTGTTTTTCAAAGGACCAGGATGGGATATGGAAGAGCCTGACCCGGATTTCTAATGAACATTGAGCCGAACACCCGATAATTTAGGAAATATTTTGGAAATGAGTTTAGAAAACCGCAAATAGTTGTTCAACACAATGATCGCCAAAGGCGAATTGATTCAACCGCATCTCCTTCGTCGCCAGGCTATACGCATAGGTATACTATAGCGTATTGACCGGCTTATCGGATATGCAGCCGCTTCAGTTCGCGAGAAATCCGGGCTAAGATAATGTGTTGAACCTTGGAAACAGAAGTGAAAGATATTTGTTATTGATGTAAAAATGAAACATCTTCAAAGGTTATGAAGGAACCCGGACTTGGACGTTGGGGAGATGAGACACACCTGCAGGCACTATCTGTTCTTATCGGAAACTTTCAACGTATTGTTATTTCGTGAACTTTTCATGTGACATTAAATTATTCGATGTGACATGCTGCTGTATTGAAGACGTGATGAGATGGTCTGAACAAAAAAGGACTTAAAGCGAAATGCTCCAAGTCCTTTCTTCTATCTGGTGGGCCGTCCCGGGGTCGAACCGGGGACCTGCTGATTAA
>JBJKRL010000113.1:0-46924 GCA_046704745.1 Desulfocapsaceae bacterium
TGTAATTTTGGTTAAGTACAATAGATCCAACGAATGTTAAGACAATTCATATAGTACCAATTTTACACAGTGTTCACCAAGGGTCAGTTCAGGCGGCGCCATCTTCTTCAGTTTTTTGTCAATGAACATAGCCTACTATCGAAGTCTACACTTATCTGTTCACTACCAAAAATTTTGAACCTGATACCGCCTAAGCTGATGAGAAATCCGCGCTAACCCATATTTATTAATTACAGAGTTAATTTGTCTCAATTTTACAAAGAATGAGACAATGTGAGATAACTATTGTGTCATCAACTGTTCACAAGGTTCTCCCAAACTCAGCCAGGTGGCGCCCCTATCTTCTATATTTTGGCAATGTTCAGGGTCTGCTCTCGTTCATTGCCAAAACTTCGAACCCGACACAGCCTGAACTGATGTGAAACCCGTGCTGGTATTGTTTTCTCGTGGAATAAATTGAAACTTCGTTTGGACGAACTGTTGATCATCCGCAAGATTGCAGACGATCTCCCTGCCGCCAGGGCTCTTATCGGCGCCGGAAAGGTCTATGCTAATGACCAGCTTGTAGATAAGGCAGGCAGTCTGGTTAATGAAGATGTTGTTATCAGACTAAAGACCAGTCGTCCCTATGTATCACGCGGTGGTCTTAAACTCCAGGAGGCTATCAACCATTTCCAGCTTGACATCAGAGATAAAGTTTGTATCGATGTCGGCGCCTCCAGTGGAGGTTTCACCGACTGTTTATTACAAAATGGTGCAGCAAAGGTATATGCAGTAGACGTCGCCTACGGCCAACTCGATTGGAAACTGCGCCAAGATCAAAGGGTGGTGGTCATTGAACGCTTTAATGCAAGAAACCTCACCACTGTTCAAATAGACGAATATATAGATCTGACTGTCATCGATGCCTCATTTATTTCGCTCACCAAACTTATACCCATCATCCTCCCTTTTTATAGAAAAGAGATTTGCTTACTCGCTCTTATTAAACCGCAATTTGAACTACCAAAGAAAATGGTTGGCAAAGGCGGAATTGTGCGAGACCCTCAGCACCATCAACACTCACTGGATGCGATTTTAACGTTTGCCGAGCAATATCAACTCAAATCAGATGGGATCATAGATTCCCCAATACGGGGATCAAAAGGTAATAAAGAATTTCTGATTCTTCTACGAGGAGAGACTACCGGTAGTTAGAGTTATCTTTGAATAGAAGGCCCTTGTTCTTTTTCCCTTCTTTGTCAGTTTTTCCTTCAATGTGGTCAATGGTTTTTATTTTCTTCTCGGCATCCCTTCTCAGATCCGGTTGGAGATCTTTCTTTTTGGTCGCTTCTTTCAATGTTCCTCTGGCAAGTTTTATTTTTCCTGTGTAATAATAGTAAGCCCCGAGATAATAGGTTGAATCCGCCTCCTGTTTTTGATTGGCACTGATTTGGCCGAGATCATAATACACCTGGGCATATTCGGGCATTTCATTGGCAACAATCTTCATGAGACGTTTTGCCTCCGTTAAATTGTTTAAAGCCATCTGAGCCTTAGCAAGTAAATATGCTGCATAATAATCACCTGAATTTTGTTGGTATGCTTGCGTGAGTATCAATAATGCACTTTCGGTTTTACCCGCTTTTAGCTCGATTGCTCCTTTATCATCTAAAAGTATTTTTCTGTTAGGGAAAGCTTTTATAACTTCATTAATTTCCTCAAGGCTGCTATCAAAATTATTTTCCTCTTTATCCAGTTGGGAAAGACCATATTTGGCCATGATAACATCAAGCTTTGATGATCGTGGATTAGCCGATTTTTCCGCCAGGTATGATCTGAATGTCGAGCCGTCATCTGTGAGCGACATTATGCGGTATTTGAACCTGAGAAATGCAAAATTATCGCCTTTAGTTAAAGTTGGCAGAATTTTTTTATCGTGTACCAAAAGTGACTCCACATAGTCCAGACGCGCTTCTGGATCAGGATGGGTCAGGAGATATTGCGGCACTTTGTCGCTGCTGTATCGGGTAATGCGTCGCATGGTTTGTAACATTTTTTCCATCGCTACCGGGTTCCTTCCCAGTTTTTTCATCCAACTATACGACAAGAGGTCGGCTTCATTCTCATTTTTTCTGCTGAAATGCAGAGTAAGACTTTGATTGGCGGCAATTGACCCTGAAAGCAACGCTTGGGTTGCGACCCCTCCTCCCATTGCGAGTGCAGCAAGGGCCAGGGCAATGGTACCTATGGAAAGGGCCTTTCCTTGTTCTATAGATGTTGCCAGATGTCTTTTCACGGAATGGCCTATTTCATGGCCCATAACCGCTACCAACTCGTTTTCCGAATTCATCATTTCGATGAGACCGGAATAGAAAAAAATCATTCCGGAAAAGGCTGAAAACGCATTGAATTCTTTGTCGTTAATAATAAAAAAACGAAAATCGAAATACTGGGGACCGGCAACACTTAATATCTCTTGTCCGAGGCTATTTATGTATTGATAAATATCAGGATCATTTAGAAGAGGGAATGAGGATCGAACCGTAAACAGCAGCTTTTCCCCCACCTCACGTTCTTCACCAATGGAAAAACCATAGGCAGACGAAAGGCAGTTCATGTTTATCAGTCCGAATGCCAATAGCAAAATAATGAAATGTTTTGCTGATGTTTTCATAATTGTTGTATCCAACTTACGAGTCTTTTCATACCTTCTGCAGTAGACACAATGGGCATATACCCAAGATCATTTTGAGCCTTTTCAATGGAAAAATAGTGGGACTTTGCCAATTGTTCCGCCAAAAAGCGGGTCATCTTCGGCTCTTTGCCCGGCCGCAATCTTTTGTAAACCAATTCTTGAATTCCACCTACGATATAGGCCAAACCGAAAGAGACCCTCTTTTTCACTTCAGGTATTCCTGTTTGTTGGAATACATCCTGTATCCATTGCCATAAATTTACAGGCTCACCTTGACTGATAAAATAGGCCTGGCCGGAAGCAGTTTTTGTTCTTTCAAGGTTGTCGGCGGCAAGAAGATGGGCATGGGCAACATTATCGATATAGGAGATATCGACTAAATTTTTTCCGCTCCCAACAATTCTCAACTGCCCTTTCCTTCCACGTTCAATAAGACGCGGGATCAGGTGTGGATCTCCTGGTCCCCAGATAAGATGAGGACGCAAGGCACAGGTCGAAAATGAATCGCTGGCGGCCCTCAAAACCATCTTTTCGGCAAGTGCTTTCGTATGTGCATAATGACACAAAAAGCTTTCGGGATACGGAAGCGTTTCATCACCATTACAAATATCTTCTCTATTAAAAACAACCGAGGGTGTCGAGGTATAGATAAGCCTTGGGATTGCGTTTTTTGCACAGGCGTGAAGAACGTTCTCAGTCCCTTGGACATTTATGGAATAATAATCAGACCATCCTCCCCATATTCCGGTGAGAGAGGCGACATGAAACAGCGTATCGACTTCTTTGCTGCAATGTACTAAAAACTCTCTGTTACGAATATCCCCATAACAACAAACAGCACCGAGTTTTTCCAGTTCCGGATAACGATTTCTTCCGACAACAACACAGCCCACATTTTTGGCAAGCAAACCCTTTACCAGTTCCTTGCCGACAAACCCTCCTCCTCCGGTGATAAGAACTTTTTTCATCTTTTGTTTATCTCCAGATCGGCCCAGAGAGCGAGTTTTTCCCTGAAAATCTTTGCATTGTGGCGGATATCGACAGGAAATCCATCATGAAATAAAAAATGTTCGATATCTTTTGTTAAACTATAGTCTCCTGCAATTTCTCTTATTTCCTTCAAAATCTCCGATGATCTTCTTTTGCACTTCTTCATCTTTTCAATAATGAGTATAGGGAGTTGATATTCAGGATAATCCGTATCGATGACTCCGACAAGCGCGCTACGGAAAACATTTGGATGTGTATTGATGATTGCTTCGCAAGGTATTGTAAAGAGAACTCCTTTTTGGGTTATAACCCGATGGGCACGACGTCCACAGAACCATAATCTTCCCATTTCATCGAGATAACCGGTATCACCCATTCGATGCCAGAAGGTCTCTTGATCTTTAATCTTGGAGAGTTGGGTTTCTCTGTCATTGTTTTCATAGGCTCTTGTGACCACACCACCTCGAACGATAATTTCCCCTATTTCACCAACAGGCAGTTCAAGATCTTCATGAAACGCTTCAATCACGTCATCAGAAATGCGTAAAATTTTGATATCAATTCCAGGAAGTGGTCTCCCAACACATGCGCCTTTCCCAATTCGGGTGAATTGCCATGTTGAATTGAGAATCTCTTTGCCTTCCATGGAGACGATTGGCAGACTCTCGGTAGCTCCATATGGTGTATGAATTTTAGCGTCTGTAGGAAGTATTGATGTTACTCGTTCTATCAATTCGCCGGAGACCGGTGCTCCGGCCATTAAAACCTGTTTCAGGCTAGTGAGGACAATACCCCTATCAATGCAATATCTACTGACGACATTCCATATGGCAGGCGATCCAAAGGAATACGTAACCATATGACGATTAAGGGACCGCACAAATTTCTCGGGATCCACCTTGGCGGGTTGGGCAGGATTCATATCAGGTATGACCGAACAGGCGCCAAGGGCTGCGGAAAAAAGAGCAAACAAAGGAAAAGCAGGCTGGTCTATATCTTCGGAGGTTATCCCATAATACTCTCTAATCATATCCAACTGAGTGGCAAATATGCTGTGTTCATACCGCACTCCTTTGGGTGGTCCTGTTGAACCCGTAGTGAATATTATTGCCGCAAGGTCGTCGTCGGTAGGTTGGAAAACAGGGAAATTTTTATTGATTGTTTTCACTTTCTTCCTAATATCAAAACCAAATAACCCATAAGAAGTACCGCAGCAAAATGCCTTTTCAACAGTCGAAAAAGGTTTGGGGAAAAATCTGCGAAATAGATGTGCTTTGGGAATCCCGATAAATACTTTAGGTTGTACACCAGAGATGCAACGTAAGAGATTTCGATATCCCATGCCGGGATCAATAAGGATTACAGGAGCACCTATCTTAAACAAGGCAAACGCAAGACAGATAAAATCTGCAGATGGAGCAACCATCAACATGACCCTATCCCCTATCCGGACGCCGTTATCTTTGAGATAAAAAGCCAACCCATCCGAGTATTGCTGTAATTGGGAAAAGCTAAGAGATTTTCCGCTTTTTGCCTCGATAAGTCCTGTTCTGTCCCCATATTTTTCTGCAACTTCTATGAGGGTCTCGGCAATATTTCCCTTCACAAAAAGCTCCTGGTTTCCTGCATTTTTCCATTTCCGAAAAATTGTTGTACAAGAGGAATAATGTTCTCGAAGCAATCCTCTAATACGTAATGGCCGCCATCTTCAAAATAATATCTTTCAGCCTTGGGAAAACGTCTGCACCATTCATCGAAAAAATATTTATTGAAACAAAAATCTCTTCCTCCCCAAAGGATCAATAGAGGAATATTTTTTTCTGCCAACAGTGTCAGGCCTTTCTCTACCTGAATAAGCGTATTGTATGATGGATGATCTGAATTAAGTGGAATATCGCGGACAAAACCGTAAATTGCCACCCTGTTTTCCCAGGAATCATAAGGGGCAGTATAGGCTGCAGCTATCTCTTTTCGTAGAGGCTTTACAACTGCCATGTAACGAGCTAGTCCGGCAAAGGCATTACATCCTCGAACCAGAAACGCGCCTAGATACGGCCAGCGACAAATGCGAATCCTAAAAGGAATTCTAGAGGAAAGAAATGCCGCTGTATTTAAGACAATAACTTTTTCGATTTTTTCGGGAAACCGCCCGGCATAGCCCATTCCAATTGCGCCCCCCCAATCGTGGATGACTAATGAGCATTTTCCGATTTCAAGAAATTCAAGGAAAGTGGTAAGGTTTTGTATATGGTTCTGTAATCTATACGGATAGTCCTGAGGTTTATCCGATAACCCACATCCTATGTTATCAACAGCTATGACCCGAAACTCCAAGGAAAGTATTCGTATTAAATTCCGGTAATAATAGGACCAGGTAGGATTACCATGGACCATTACAATGACAGGTCCTTTCCCCTCATCTATATAATGAAGTCGATGCCCGTCCAATGAGAAATACCTGGAGACAAATGAATATTCCGGATACAAGGTGAATATATAAGTAGAGTTTAAAGAGAACTTTCTTTGAAATTGCCAAGTTAAAATTGTGTTCAACGTGGAAAAATAACCCACATTAACTAGGTGTCAACGTCCATTCCATTTCCATAAATCGCAATACGATACTTTACTAACCCACACTTATCAGGAAAAAATCCGTTCAAATATCGGTCGAAGTTGCAAAAAGTCAACAGACATCTCTTCGCCTAAATCCCTTTGCTCTCCTTTGCCATAGACAAGACCGAACCTAAGATTTATTTCAATATTGTTCAAGGAACAATAATCAAGTAGGGACTGCTTTGTCATGCTGGCAATTTTATAAACAGAATTTCTCTCTCCCCATTCAAAATGAGGGCCGTCACCTCCACTATCGCCGATTATAATCGTTCTTTTGGAAGCGATCTCATGTTGTTTCAATACAAGGCCCGTATACTCCCCCTTCTCCTGTGTTTCCCTCAACTCATAAAAAAGGGGGCTCTCTTTGGATAAAGGGTACTGAATTATCGGGTTTGCCGCCAACACCGGTACCCTGGGAAGCAGCTTTTTAGCAAACACCCGTTGAAAATAACCGATTGGTCCGGTTGTATTAATCATAAAAAGGAAGTCCTTGTTCAGACACCATTCAATAAGACCGGCTACACCTGGATATGTTTCAAACGATCTGTCGAGATAACAATCCATCTGTTCAATCGATATCGGCTTTGGAAGCAACGAGTTGATCTTTGAGACAGCTATCCCCAAAGGGATCTTGTTTCCTGTATAATTTTTAAAAATGGCTTCAATTTCAGCAGTCAACTCAGGATAGGTGAAGGTTATCACATCAAAAGGACCACAAGGAGCAAGACATTGATTCCAATCTGAGGAAATGAGCGCTTTATAGGTGATCATTGTTAACAACTTAAGATGTTTTACCGTATTTTTTAAGATAGTTAGCCCTACATGGTTTGCAAAATTTCTTTAACCATATTGCCATCTGCGGCAGGACCGAAATGGGCCATAATAGGGCGCATGGCCTGCATCTTGTTTTTAAAGGTGGCAAAATCGATGTTTTCTGCAATCCAATTCCGAATTTCTTTCTCACTTGCCTGTTTTGGAAGATATCCTTCCAGGATGCTCAGATATTCAGAGGATTCTTTCCCCGAAGATGCCAAAAGCTCCTTTTCTGACTTAACCAATTTTTTGATAATGGCAATCACCTGATCGTCGCTCAAATCCTTCGTCGTCTGACGACCGAACTCTCCCATTATTATGCGTATTGTTCCCACCTTTTCAGTTTCTTTGGCCTTCATGGCAACCTTGAGTTCGCCTTTGATGTCATCCTGTAAGCCCATAGCTTATTTCTCCTTGTCTGTTGTTAAGTGATTATCTCTAATCTTTTTTTGAAGCCATTCTTAATTTCACTTACTCACTTACGTCTCTATAAAGACCCTGCAATGACCTTGAATTCGTGTCGCTCTTTTTGGTCGCCGACAACGGCAATGAGATCTCCAGCCTTAAAACGATAATCAACTTTAGGGTTTGAATAAACAACATCACCGCAGATGATGCCGACAATCGAGGCACCCGTTTTGGTCCGGATTGCTGCCTCTTGTATATTTTTTCCTACAAGAGGACTCTTTGAATCAAGAGTTACCCATGTTATCTCAAGAATATTCTTAATATTATCAAATTTCGACAGGAGTTGTTGATTGTTGGTCGATTCAAAAATCGATCCATAGAGTTCTTGTCTTAAGCCATCGGTATATTGTTGAATTGTCACAACCGGAATTTCAATATGTAAAAGTGCTTGCCGTGCAATTTCCAAACCGGCCTCCATCTCGGGAAGCACAGCCATATAGACCCCGTTTTCATATAAGGCCCGCATCTGCTCTATCCCCTCAGACCTTGCCACAATATGCAGGTCCGGTTTTATACTCAAAGCCTGTTTTATTATCTCCCTCGCAGTAATAAGGGAAGGAGTGGTAATGAGGAGCAGTCTTGATCCTTTGACTTTCGATGCTTCAAGTACCGTTGGCTGACTCATATCACCGTATATTACCGGAAATTTAGCATTCTTGCACTCAAGCATGCGCTGATGATTGAGTTCAATAATGATAAAAGGTATGTTGATGTGGGTCAATACTTGGGCTATATGCTGCCCCACTCTGCCACCGCCTGCAATTACTACATGCTCCTTTAGTTCGCTTTCGGCTACATTTTCAACCTGTAGCGGTTCATTATGAAACAACCTCTTTTTTATTTTATAGAGAGGAACGGCAAGGCTGGAGGCGAACGGGGTGAGCATCATACTAATAACCGATATTGCAAGCATAAGCGAATACATATTCTTATCGATTGCTTTGGTATCCAAACCTACTCTGGCCAAAACAAAAGAAAATTCACCTACCTGAAGGAGTCCGAGTCCAACTGCTAGAGGTATGATATTGATGTATCCAAACGCGCTTGCAAGTATGGCAAAAATACCGCCTTTGAAAAGCATTACGATCAATACAAGGAAAAGGATCACCTGCCAGTTCCTTAGTATATAGACAGGATCGAGAAGCATACCCACAGAAGTAAAAAACAAAAGTCCAAAAATATCCCGTAAGGGAATTATATCGCTTAGAGCCTGGTGTCCGTAATCCGACTCACTGAGGACCATTCCCGCGACAAATGCACCGAAAGCAAAAGACAATCCAAAGAGATAGGTAGCGTAACCGATCCCAAGTCCAATAGTAGTAATACATAAAATAAATAGTTCTCTAGAATTCCATTGCGCCAAATAGGAAAGCAGACGTGGCAGGAGTTTCTTTCCAAGTAAAAACATAAAGGCTATAAATACCACGGATTTTACTACAGCTAAGGCCAATAGAGGTAAGCCCGTTTTAGGATCGCTCATTTGGGGCAGGATAATCATCATCGGTATTACTGCTAAATCCTGCACTATGAGGATTCCTATCATTACTTTACTGGAAAGCGTCCCTAACAATCCTCTATTCATCAGGGTCTTCAATGTCACCATCGTGCTGGACAGAGAGATCAACGATCCAAACCAAAGCGATTCGGTTAACGGCCACCCCATGTATCGTCCAAGAAAAAAACCGAAAATGAGAGTCAAAAATATCTGCAGGGGAGTACCTAGCAGGGCAATAGCACGTACGGATTTCAATTCATTGATGGAAAATTCCAATCCAAGAGCAAAAAGCAGAAGGGCTACTCCTATTTCAGCGAGAAGTTCAATTTCGTGAATATCACCGATGGTTATTCCCCCGGTATAAGGTCCAACAACAATTCCAGCTAAAATGTAGCCTAAAATGAGAGGTTGTTTCAGTTTTTGGGCAATGATGGCCCCCACTAATGCAGCAACGACAATAATTACAATATCTGCAGCTACTCCCATGATGACACGCCTCTCTTGGAATTGCATCCTGACTATTTGTTAGGGCAAATAGAGTTCCTTGACATTTTCTATCTAAATTAACAAAATAGCAAAATGCGTCATAATTTGATTTTTGATTCTTATTCCTTCTTTCGGGGGGTAACGAATAATTATTTGATCTGTTTTTTTTAGATATTTTAAGACGTTCTTTTGTTATATTAAAAAATAAACAACCTGCTTAAATTTCAATACAACGGTGGAGGAAGATATGAAAAGATGGAAATGCACTGTCTGTGGATATATTCATACAGGAGATGAACCACCGGATGTGTGCCCGGTATGTAAGGCGCCGAAAGACAAATTCGTCGAGATAGATAGCAATGGTGAGGTGGTTGCATCTACCTCCAAATCAATTCCATCGGTTGCGGACGCGCCCGCAAATCTTGAAAAACAGAATGCATTAAATAAATTTATCCTCCACCATCATGTTCACCCTATCCTCGTCCATATGCCAAACGGACTGATCCCGGTAATCGTTGTTTTCATGTTTCTCGGAATATTTTTGCAGATACAGAGCATTGAATTAGCCTCATTTTACAATTTAATCTTCCTGCTTATAGCAATGCCGGCTGTTATGTTTACCGGCTACATAGAGTGGAAAAAACGTTATAATTGCGCAAAAACTGCTATTTTTATAGCAAAAATCTCTTGTAGTTTGATAGTATTGACCACAATCATCATCCTTGCATGCTGGCGGTTTTTTGATCCGGGCATTGTTGCTTCAACGTCGCAGACCCGATGGATTTACTTTTTAATCGGTTTAATTATGCTGGTAGCGACAAGCATAACCGGACTTCTTGGAGGAAAGTTGGTATTTGGCTCACGAGATAAACAACCTCGATAACAAACGTTACTTGAGGTAATTTTTTTTCTATCTATTATCTTTAGATAGGCGTGAGTACGGTATCATATTCGAGAGATCTACACTCCTCTCCCCTGTTGATTGCAATCGTCCTTCTCCATTTTGCCATCTGACATGATACATGTTATAGTTTAATTTGCACTGCTAAAGACCATATGTATTTTCAATGAGATATCCTGCCGGAATCATTCGGATCAGCAGTTTTTTGTTTTGCCTTTTGTTGCCTCACATCCACTCATGAAAGTTTTATTCATGCTCATTTCTCTTTTTTTCCTCTATCTCCCCTTCTTGACCGATAGTCATGCATTGACTGCGCAAGAGGAACTAAATGTTGCCCTCAAGGAAAAACTTATATTAACCGCAGCAGATCTCAAAACACAAATCGAACCGTCTCCTCCTTTATTCAATAAAGATCTCTGCCTTGCTGAAATCTATAAAAATACAGGTTTCATCCCTCTCTGGGTCTCTGCAACGGGACCAGGTCCTCATGCTGAAATTATTTTCCACTTCTTAAAATATTCCGAAGATGAAGGGCTTGATCCCAGAAGATATGACATTGATGAAATAACAAATCTTTGGCAAACAAAAAATCCAGCTTCCCTCGCTCGCCTCGATATGCTTTTGACGTATAATCTTGTTAAATACATCCACGATATCACTTATGGAAGTATCCGACCGCCCCCATCAGACATTCCTGAATTCACCGATAATAAAAAGACTCTGTTCAATGTTGTTTCCGTAATAAAATCAGCTTTAAATGCCTCAGACCTTAAAGCTTATCTGATCTCACTTGCTCCCTCTCATCATTATTACCGAGATCTGAAAGCTGCTCTTAAAATATATCGAGCCATAGCAGCATCTGGTGGGTGGCAACAAATTCCACAAGGTAAAACGATACATCCTGGGGATAAAGATGCACGTCTTCCACTTATATATAAAAGACTTATTTCTCCTGGAATTCGTTCAATTCCTCCTCTGGAAGGCACTGTTTACGGACTTGAAATGCAAGAAGTGGTGAAAATTTTTCAACGTCTTAATGGGATTGAGGTTGACGGAATTATCGGTTCTCAGACACTTGCCGCAATGAATATTCCAGCATCCCGATTAGTAGAGCAGATCATTGTTAATATGGCCAGGTGGCGATGGCAGGCACATAAACTTGGGAACCAGTATGTCATGATCAATATTGCTAATTTTACTCTCACGGCATTTAATAATGGGAAAATGGTCCTGAGCGTTCCGGTTATAATCGGTCAACAGCAGCATCAAACCCCAGTTTTCAGTGACAGTATAAAATATATTGAATTCAATCCGTTCTGGACCATTCCTCCAAATATCGCTAAAAACGAAGAACTGCCGAATCTGAGAAAAAACAAACAATATCTTGCCAATAGACACGTACGCCTCTTTAATGGTTGGAGAACTGATGCCATAGAATTGGACTCGACCAAAATCGATTGGCAAAAGGTAACCCGGTCGCAAATTGCGGGTTTTAAGCTTCGTCAGGATCCAGGTCCCTGGAATGCTCTTGGACGGATAAAATTCGGTTTTCCCAATAAATATTCAGTCTATATGCACGACACCCCGACAAAAGATCTTTTTGCCCACAATAAGAGAGACTTCAGTCATGGATGTATTCGGTTGAGCAACCCTTTAGCCCTGGCCATTTTTGCCTTGGAAGATCAGGGACAGGGTTGGACGAAAGAAAAGGTTGAATCCTATTTTTATTCCGACAAAAGAATGATAATTCGTCTTACTTCCCCGATTCCAATTCATATAACGTACCAGACGACTTGGGTTGACAAAGACGGTCGGATCCATTTTAATAAAGATATTTACGGCCGAGATGAAAAATTATATAAAGAGTTGCAGAGCAGTTACGATAAAATTGAGACGGATATCCATAAATGAGGTGTAATGCCTTTGAGATTCTCAACCAATAAGATAGCATAATGGACCGACGCAAATTCCTGCTAACCTCAGCCCAAATAGCCGTCGGGCTCCTTCTATGTTCTACTTCGTTTGATTGTTTTGCCAAGAAGATAGATTATCATCCCCTCTCCTTCTACCATACCCATACCGGGGAAAAGTTTACTTTCGACTATTCTTTCACACAAGACTGTTCCCTTTCAACCCGACATAAGATTAACGAATTTTTAAGGGATTTCAGAACGGAAGAGGTCCATCCAATTGACACGAGTCTGTTTGGAATCCTCTCTCAGATCCAATTAATAAGCGGCAGCACCGGTATCTTTGAAATCATCTCCGGCTATCGATCTCCTGCAACCAATCGTCTTTTGCGACTTAAGAGTTCCGGTGTTGCCTGCCATAGCCTGCATATGAAAGGAAGAGCTATTGATATTCGTTTAACAGACCTTTCAACGAAAAAGATTCGTTATATCGCAATGATGCTTCGCCGTGGAGGCGTTGGTTATTATCCCCATTCAGATTTCGTTCATCTCGACACGGGAAGATTTAGAACCTGGTAAAAAATTTAAGGCTGTCTTGAAAAAACAGATTTTCCGTTGAAGATCAAGGCGCATGGAAAAATTTCACCTCATACATCCTGCATGATGCATTCTTTTTGTTTATGTCACTGTATTCAAAGTATATTTACTTCTCCTCAGCGCAGAGTTGGGACTAGTGAACAAGCAGGCGAGAGGCAGAAAAGGCAACTTCCCAAGGCTGCCTAAAAAAAAGGCTCCGAAAAAATCCTTGATCCGGGAAATTTCCGGTCAATTATCTGAAAGGCATCACGTATCATCTGTCTATTACCACAAAGATAGAAATCGTAATTTCCTTCTGGTACGCATTCTTCCATATAATTTGTAACATGACCTTTCCAGAACGGTTTTACGTTCCCAGGTCTTGCTACACACGCAATGTATTGACATGCGGAAGCTGAAATTTCTTCACGATAGATTAAATCATTTTCCAAATGAGCGCCGTGCAACAGTATAAAGTCGGCAACTCCGGCTCTTGTAAAGGCAAGAAAAGGGGCTATACCTGTTCCGGTAGCAACGAAAATTGCTTTTTTATCCTGTGATTGATAGGTGAAAAAGCCGGTTGGTGCCGAAAGGGTCAATGTTGAACCAATCTCCGATTGAGCAAGCTCCGGAGTAAATTTTCCGTCGGCGATATAGCGGACACAGATTATGAGCTTTGAGTCATCTGGTGCGTTGATTAATGTATATTCCCTCCCTGTCTCAAAGGTTGACACCCTTACTTTTTGGCCAGGGATGAAAGTGAAACCAGTGGGACGTTTGAGAGAAATTTCAAAAATCCGATCGGTGAGCCAGCTTCTGGCGGTTATTTCTGTTTGAAAGGAATCCGAAGTCTCATTCTCCATAAAAAAAGTCACTGAAAATTAAACGATTACTCTTTCCAACCCTTTTCCGCAATCCCCGCCAAGTGATTACAATATCTGGCTAAAACAAAAAAATAATCTGAAAGCCTGTTGATATAAGTCAAGAGAAAATCCCCATTATCATAACTGAGTGATTCATCTGTTAAAAGGGTGAGGATTCGACGTTCCGCCCGGCGGCAGACGGTTCTGGCTACATGAGACCAAGCTGCCGAAAGATGCCCTCCAGGAAGAATGAAAATTGTTAGCTCAGGAAGAACCATCGACATTGCATCCATCCTCTCTTCCAACCATTTGCTGTCGTTCTCATCAATGGCATCCAGATAGGTACTTGCCGTTGAATCCGTCGTCGTTGCCAATATCCCCCCAACACGGAAAAGACTTGCCTGAATTCTAGTGAGATCTTTTTTAATTTCATCGGCTTTCGATGTGTTTGGTAAGGAAGCCACAACAACACCAACGAGGGAATTCAACTCGTCAATTGTACCATATGCCTCGATACGAGGATCATTTTTAGCAATGCGCTCGCCAGAGAAAAGACTTGTCTTTCCTCTATCCCCTGTACCTGTATAAATTTTCATACCTTTCCCATCATTTTTCTATCTATCGAGGAGAAAAAAATACCGCGTAACTTTCCGGTCCTGCATTTATGGCAATAGATGGACCAAACCTGGCAATATAAACATCACGACAATCGAATGTCGTCTGAAAAACATTTTCGAGTCTTTCAACCAGACTGGTATCACCTGAATAAATGATGGAAAGATCAATTGTGTTCATCCCAATATCCTTTTTTATATTCTCCATCATTGTCAGAATCATATTTTTCTGTTTTCCGAAAAGTTTCGTTTTAATCTCCATTCGACCGTTATTGAACTCAAGAACAGGTTTTACGCCTAAAGCTAGCCCGAATATTGATTTAAAGCCACTAATCTTTTTATTTTTCTTTAAATATTTTAGCGTTGGAATAGCAAGATATGATTTCATTTTGCTTTGGATTTTTGCTGCCTCGTCCATAACTTCCTTAAGCGGTTTCCCGCAATTTATGGCTTTTGCAGCTGCTATCACCACCATTCCGAGGCTCATACTGCAATGACCCGAATCAACAATTTCCACCCGGCATCTCGGATTGCCGAATTCCTCATTCACTTTGGTGGCCACAGAATAGGTTTCAGAGAGATGCCTGCTGCAGTGCATGATCAAGATTTCGTCATAATACTGGATCCATTGCAAATACTCCAGGGCATAATCCTCATAGGACACCGCCTCTGTGAGCATGGTTTGATACGTGTGGAAATTTTTATAAAACTCTTCTCGTGTTACATCTACTCCGTCTTTATATCTTTTCCCATCCAAGACCACGTTTACCGGTAATATTTTTATTCCCAATTGGTTGGCTATTTCCTCAGGAATATCGGCTGTACTATCAGTTACAAGTAATCTTTTCATTTGGACCTCTGGAAATTTGTGATATTATTACCCTTACGTAAGATGTACATTATTTCCCCTGGCAGATTTCTTTACTTAATAATTTTATTATTGTTATATTAAGTTATTAACAGAGACAACCGACATAAGTCACGTTAACGTTAAGATAAAGCATTATAATAGAGTTCAGGCAAAAAGTTCAAGAAATATTGTCTTGGTTTGTATTTCCAACTCATTGCTATTTTCAACGTTACTATTTCGGTAAGTTCAACGGTGACAAAAATCCATTCCTGATTAATAGTATTGAACATTCTGCTCTTTGAGCAATTTGCTCTTGACATTTATTTGTATGAATTATTTATTTATATGAATTGTTAAAAAATTTACTACGTTACTGAATTATAAAAGCATATGGGGAATTCATATTACCCCCTAATGTTTCCTATCATATTTTAGGCCTCACCAGTATCCAGGAGAAGAAAAATGTCTGAAGATGCAACCCCTTTGACACCCGAATCAATCGAATCTCCAAACGAAAACGCCGCTGAAAATAGCGATAAATCCCTGATTCTCGCACGAGATGCCTTGCCGGATGCTCTTGTTGTTTTCCCCCTATATGATCGGCCTATGTTTCCAAAAATGATGGGCCCTGTAATCATTGAGAATCCACAGATTCAACAGATAGTTTTCGAAGCCCAAGAGCAATCAAAACCGATGTATCTTGCACTCTTACTTGTTCGCCCTACCGAAGACGGCATGCAACACATGCCCCAAAGCGCATCCGATCTTTTTCAGGTAGGAGTTGTAGCTCGGCTTGTGCGAATTTCTCCCCCATCGCAAGATACCCCCTTGCAGATCCTCGTTCAGGCACTGGAGCGTTTCGATGTTACCGAACTTGCTATAGGAAAATCCTTCATTACAGCCAGAGTCCATTACTGGCTTGAGAAACGCACTGAAAACACAGAAGAAATAAAAGCTTACTCAGTGGCTATTATTGACTGCATTAAAGAACTGGTAACCTTAAATCCTCTTTTTCGTGAAGGTCTGTCTCTTCTAATCGAACGAATCAATGTCAGTGATCCAAGTGCACTTGCCGATTTCGCCGCTTCAATGACGACCTCATCTGGGGCGGAACTTCAAGAGATTCTTGAGATTGCCGATGTCAAAACCAGGATTGAAAGAGTTCTGGTTTTGCTGAAAAAAGAAGTAGAAATCTCCAAACTTAAGGCTCAGATTTCCAAAAGAATAGAAGAACAGCTCTCCAAACAGCAGCGTGAGTTTTTCCTCAAACAACAACTCCAGGAGATTAAAAAAGAACTTGGTATTGCTAAGGATGACACTGAAAGTGAAATTGAAAAATTTCAGAAACGTCTACAAAAACTCACCCTAACAGAAGAAGCAAACGATAGAATCCAAGAAGAACTTGAAAAGCTGAAACTCCTGGGACCTTCATCTGCAGAATTCAATGTAACAAGGGCTTATCTGGATTGGTTGACCATACTTCCCTGGGGAATAGGCACAAAAGACAGTTACAATATCCAGAAAGCCACAAAAATCTTAAATAGAGATCATTTCGGTCTTGAAGATGTCAAAGATCGTATTCTTGAATTTTTATCGGTCGGCATCATCAAAGGCAATCTCTCCGGTTCGATTATCCTCCTTATCGGCCCTCCAGGTGTCGGCAAAACTTCTATCGGACAGTCCATCGCAAAAAGCCTGGGACGCCAGTACTATCGTTTTTCATTGGGGGGAATGCGGGATGAAGCGGAAATAAAAGGACATCGTAGAACCTACATCGGAGCCCTCCCGGGTAAATTTATTCAGGCAATTAAAACCTGTAAATCATCAAATCCATTGATAATGCTGGATGAGATTGACAAAATAGGGGCGAGTTTTCAGGGTGATCCAGCATCGGCCCTTCTCGAGGTCCTCGATCCTGAACAGAACCAGAATTTCCTTGATCATTATCTGGATGTTCGCTTCGATCTCTCCAAAGTACTTTTTATTTGTACGGCAAACCAGATAGAAACGATTCCCCGCCCACTGCTTGACAGGATGGAAGTCATTCAACTTCCTGGTTACATTCAGTCTGAAAAGGTTGAGATTGCACGCCGTCATCTCATCCCGAAACAGCTTAAAATGCACGGCCTAACCAGCAAACAGGTACAAATTTCCAAACCTGTTTTAGCTGCCATTATCGATGGTTGGGCGAGAGAAGCCGGCGTTCGTTCTTTGGAAAATTGCATAAAGAAAATCCTTCGCAAAGCTGTAAAGGAAATAGTGAGTGATCCTGGCAAGATTGTAAAAATTCACAAGGATGATCTGCCGGAGCTTATCGGCAAACGTTATTTCACGGAAGAAAACGCCTTTAAACGACCAAGAATAGGAGTTATTACAGGTCTTGCTTATACCAGCCTGGGAGGTGCAACGCTCCATATTGAATCAATCCCCGTGCCAACGGGACAACCAGGGTTTAAACAAACCGGACAACTCGGCCATGTCATGGTCGAATCCTCTGAAATAGCCTATAGTTACGTCCGTTCCTATCTCACCGAAGACACCGACGCAACAGAATTTTTCAAGAAAAATTTTATCCATCTTCATGTCCCCGCCGGGGCGACACCGAAAGACGGGCCGTCTGCCGGGATAACGATGGCCTGCTCTCTATATTCAATGGCAGTCGGTAAACCGATGATCAGCGACACGGCAATGACGGGAGAGCTAACCTTAAGTGGTCTGGTTATGCCCATTGGTGGTGTAAAAGAAAAAATCATCGCTGCAACACGAGCAAAGATTAAAAAAGTAATCCTGCCAAAAGAAAACCAAGAGGATTTCGAAATGTTGCCTGACCACATCAAAGAAGGCATTACTCCGTATTTTGTCAGTACTTTTAAAGATGTCTTGAAAATTTGTTTCCTTTAACAAAACCTTCAGAAACCTATTATTGATAAAACTACAACGAAAAATGGGCATCAAGGAAAACTAAGGTAGAGAAGAATGTCGAACAATGGCTTTTCTAATAGTGCAAATTTTATTACGGCCTTGACTGTTGCCCTCATTATTGCCTCACTTTGGATATTCTCTTCGTTTCTACATTATATACTGGTCGCCGGTGTACTCTCGTTGGCCACAAGCCATGGGTTCATTGCTCTTCTTTCCTGGGTGGACCGTTCAAAGTTTCCCAAGTGGATCAAAAAAAGAAGAAGGAGTTTTGCAGCCTTTTTACTGACCTCCTTCTTTCTAATGATGATTTTTCTCCCGTTGTTGTATCTGATCATCCAGACGTCCCATCTCGTATCCACTTTGAACATAGAGCATATTAAACAGATAATACTGGCAATGTGGAACAACGTTACAAGTTATTTGGACAGCATACCGGCTCTCCACCAATCAATAACCCATCTCAAAGAAGAGGGACGTTCTCTGATTGACACGTCGTCTTTGAAAACCATCTTGAAAGGTATAGAGAACACGGCCTCCGGCGTCGGCGGACTGGTAATACAGATCGGCTGGATCCTCATGTTTTATTGCCTGTTTAATATTTATGGAGATAAGATACTGTATTTTTTGGCAAATCTCATGCCGACCAATCTCAAGGACGAACAATACCTCTATCGAGAATGTACAGGCACTGTTGCTGTTGTTTTTTATGGGACACTGTTTAACATGGCGGCTCAAGGCCTTGCTTTCGGAATTTTAATGAGTTTTATCGGTGATTATGATGCCGTATATCTCGGAGTCCTGGCTGGTTTCAGCTCGATTGTTCCGATTATCGGGGCTGCGCCGGTATATATCCCGGTAATCGCCATAGAACTCTTCTCGAAACACTACTTCAATGCACTCATTATCCTGATTTTTGCCTGGGTCGTAATGGTGTTTTTCTTCGATAACATATTGCGCATACTGTTTATCGGTTACCTGAAAAAGACCTTTGGTTTTGAATATACAATGAACGGCATTCTTATCCTTCTCTCAATTTTGGCGGGAATATCCACATTTGGTTTCTGGGGTCTTATATTGGGTCCGTCAGTAGTGGCCCTGACTCTTGCCGCAGCAAATCTCTATCGAGATACTCAGGCCAAAGAAGAAAATGACATTCCGAAGGTATAGATGGAAGGCTCTTCTCTCGCTCTCGTTACAATTTTTGCCTATTGTTCATAATTTCCTTACAACTTATTATCTCAGTATGATATCTGCTAAAGAATTATTTACCTTTCAATGAAATTAAAATTCTATTTTTTATTGCTATTCTTTCGTCGATTTGATGGTAATAATGGTTCTGTTTATACATTAGATTAAAGGTATCTTGTCAATTATGGGGTTTTCAAAGGGGAACCAAATGAAATCAATCTTGTTTGCACTCGTTTTTCTGTTTATTACTTCCACTGTTTACGGATTTCAAAAAGACGGCTGCGGCAGTGGAAACTGTATAGATTGTCATTCACTCACCAGGCAGGAAGCAGCAGGTATTCTTAAGGGAAGAATCGATAAGGTGCTCAACGTAAAGTTGAGTGAAGTCCCCGGACTATGGTCTATTGATGCGGTATACAAGGGAAAGGAACTACCTCTCTATCTTGATTTTTCAAAGAAGTATCTCTTCAGCGGCAATGTGATCCGTCTCAAGGATTGGGAAAATATTGCACGTGCCGACGAACACCCCCCCGAACGCTCGGTTGATTTCTCCAGTATTCCACTTCAAGACGCAGTTGTTCTAGGGGATCCGATTGCACCTGAAAAAATAATCGTTTTTGATGACCCCGAATGTCCGTTTTGCAGAAAACTCCATCCGGAAATGTTAAAAATAGTTCGTGAGCACAAAGATATCGCCTTTTACATAAAAATGTTTCCCCTCCAAAGTCATCCAGGTTCCTATGAAAGGGCAAAGACAATTATCTGCACCAAATCCGATGAATTGCTTGCACAAAGTCTCAACGGACAACCGATTCCTCCCCCTCTCTGCGAAACTGATCAGGTGGAACAAAACAAAGAACTGGGTAAAAAGTTGGGTATTGATTCCACACCTACTCTGATCTTTCCAAATGGAAAAGTTCATGTCGGGTATCTACCTGCCAACACAATTCTTTCGCTCTTGGAGAAAAACAAATAACCCATCGTTTGTAAAACAATAGAGCCCAAAACAAGCCTCTGAAAATAAAAGCAACTAATGCCTGCAAACCCAACCGCTTTCTGGCTACAGATCCAAGGCTTCAACTCCTTGTGATCCGGAAAAGGTTACGAAATGGATTATTCCAGACTGAAAATTTCTCTTTTTCTTCTGCTGCTGATAATTGTGGTCGGAACTCTTGGGTATCGTGTTATTGAAGGGATGTCAGCCTTCAATGCTTTTTATATGACGATGATTACTATTAGTACTGTTGGGTTCTCCGAAATAAAGCCCCTTTCTCCAGCCGGAAGGGTATTAACGATCTTTATCATCGTTTCAGGAATAAGTGTTTTGACCTACAGTCTTGGCCAAGTAGCCAGGATTTTTGTTGAGGGAGAGATCCGTCAGATTTTCGGGAGAAGAAAATTGGAAAAGAAAATAGCCGGACTTAAGGACCACTACATTATCTGCGGTTTTGGTCGAATCGGCAGCACCATCGCCAAGGAGCTTGCAGCTGAAAATATCCCCTTTATCGTCATCGAACAGGCACCTGAACATATTGAGAAGATTGATGCCTCACAATTTATGTATTTAAATTTAGATGCCACCGCTGAGTCTACATTACTGAAAGCAGGCCTTCATACTGCAAAAGGACTGGTAACTGCAGTAAGTTCCGATGCGGATAATGTTTTTATTGCTTTGTCGGCCAAAGGTCTCCGGCCTGATATTTTTATTCTGGCCCGGGCTTCTGATACCAAAAACGAAGACAAACTTTTGCGCGCAGGAGCATCACGGGTTGTTTGTCCATATCAGATGGGAGGCAGAAGGATGGCGGAGATACTCCGTAGACCGACTGTAGTTGATTTTATTGATAATACAATGATGAACAGCAAACTCGACCTGAAAATGGAAGAGGCAGTTATAGGACAAGCATCACCGTTGATAGGGAAGACCATAGTAACCAGCAATATTCGCCAGGATTTTGGCGTTATTATTGTAGCAATAAAAAAAATCACCAATGAAATGATATACAATCCAATGCCTTCTGAAATTCTTGATGCCGGTGATGTCATTGTTGTCATCGGAAAAAAAGACGGCCTTCGTCGGTTGACGGCGGTCATGAATCCCACCTGATACACAAGATATTCTGATTACCATAGAAACTCAGCCGGCCTATCGGAATGGGAAGGTTAAAACCTGTTCGTCTTCCAGGTTTCTGCAGCCTGGAAAGCGTAAACATTGCCCCCATGGATAGGTTTAGCCGTTCCGGGAAACGAATAGTTCTCTCCCTGGATCAGTAGCTGAACATTAGCGGCAACCTGATATGAGATTGAAGTTCAATCTCCCGTGAATACTTTTTTACCTCGTTTTCTCCTGGATAATGATTAGATTTTGTTCCATTCCAGAGGTTACATAGCCGTTATCATGACAACTCAGTTGGATTTCATTCTTTTCACCTCAAGAAATAGTTTAGCATCAATTGAAACAAATTGCAGGTACTGAGAAAAAATCAACATCAGGAGAAAAATTATGGCCTTGATCACGCTCAAAGGAAACTCGATATCTACTATAGGAAACCTCCCGAAACCAAATATAGCAGCGCCTGATTTTATGCTCACCAAGTCAGACCTGTCTGAAGCCGGTTTGCAAGATTTTAAAGGCAAAACGATCATCCTCAATATTTTTCCGAGTATCGACACCTCCGTCTGTGCTGCTTCAGTTCGGCGTTTTAACGAGGCAGCCGGCAGTCTTAAAGACACCATTGTCCTTTGTATATCCGCAGACCTTCCCTTTGCCCACAAACGATTCTGCGAAGCAGAGGGCTTGGAAAATGTAATTCCTCTCTCGGCATTTCGTTCTCAAACTTTTGGTTCCGATTACGGTCTTACCATCACCAATGGCCCTCTCGCCGGACTGCTGGCAAGAGCAATCGTCATCGTAAACAAGGAGGGGAAGGTATCGTATACGGAACTCGTACCTGAAATCACCCAGGAGCCTAATTATTTAAAGGCATTAGAAAATATCCAGAAATAGAAGGTAAAAAATTATCGGCAAGGAGCAGATTTTTTCTCTGCGCCTTGCCGATGATGTTTTCTATGCTCTAATCTCAGAGGCTTTCCGATACATCTGTAAATGCTAGTACCGCTCATACATTCCCCCAGCTTTATAAAAAATATTTTCCTGCCAATTGTATTGCATGCGGAATGATTCGAAAAGTATTGCATGCGAAATGATTCGAAAATTACCACTTTGTAGCATTCTGCTAAATCCACCCGCCTTTTTTCCTGTTACCATTCACCTTGAACTTTGTACTTGATTGTGTTAAGCAATTGAGTTGGTAAAATTTTATAAGGAAAAATCTTGTATTTTTAGCACAGTGACTTTTTATATGAGTTATTATTTTACCCATTATTCATAATAGTTCGCTGCAGCTGAAAAACTTTTCAGAGGTATGCGTAGCATTTAACCATCAGCACAATTTTTAAGGAGTCATCATGGGATCTGGCACGAACAAAAAGAGTGGATCGGTTATGGTTGTGGGAGCTGGGATTGCGGGGATGCAAGCATCGCTTGACCTTGCTGAATCCGGTTACTACGTTTATCTGGTGGAAAAATCCTCCGCCATTGGCGGAGTTATGTCTCAGCTCGATAAGACCTTCCCGACCAACGACTGTGCGATGTGAGTAATCTCACCTAAACTGGTCGAGGTCGGCCGTCACCTTAACATTGAGCTTTTAACAAACACTGAACTTCTGGAAATCGATGGAGATCCCGGAAACTTCACAGCTAAAATTCACAAAACCCCACGTTACGTAGATCTTCTTAAATGCACAAGCTGCGGTGAGTGCGCCAAGGTCTGTCCTGTTCCCCTTCCCAACGAGTACAATGAAAAAATTGACTTCCGAAGGGCGATTTTCAAACAATATCCACAAGCTATTCCCGGCGCATATGGCATTACAAAACGAGGCACCGCCCCGTGTAAAGCCACTTGTCCGGCACATGTCAGCATTCAGGGCTATATTGCTCTGATCAATGAAGGAAAATACGACGAGGCACTCAAGCTCTTCAAACAGGCGCATCCCTTCCCTGGTATCTGCGGTCGTGTTTGCCATCACCCCTGTGAAGGAGAATGTACCCGGTCTCAGGTAGATCAACCTCTTGCTATCCGCGAATTACATCGATTCCTGGCCGACTACGAAAAGGGAAAAGGGGAATATTATATCCCAACGATTGAGGCTGAGAAACGATCTGAAAAGGTAGCCATTGTCGGTTCCGGTCCTGCCGGAATTACCGCTGCTTACTATCTTCTCCAGCAGGGTTATCAGGTAACAATCTTTGAAAAACTCGATCAGCCCGGCGGCATGATGCGCTACGGCATTCCTGAGTATCGTCTTCCAAGAGATATCCTGGCCGGCGAGATCAAGGTCGTTGAAGAAATGGGCGCCGAAATCAAATGTGGTGTGACCTTCGGTAAAGATATTACTTTGGATGGTTTGAAAAAAGACGGCTACTCCGCCCTCTTTATGGCAATCGGTCTTCATAATGGTCGGAAACTCGGCATAGAAAACGAAGACATCAAAGGCGTTCTCCAGGGTGTGGATTTCCTGCGTGATGCCTCCATGGGCAAAAAACCCGAACTTGGCCGTGATGTCATTGTTGTCGGCGGCGGAAACGTTGCCATTGACGTTGCACTGACCGCCAAGAGACTCGGGGCTGAAAATGTCACCCTGCTCTGTCTCGAACGTCGTGAAGAGATGCCTGCCTGGGAGCATGAGATTGAAGAGGCCCTGGAAGGAGATATCAAGATCGTCAACAGCTTCGGCCCCAAAAGCTTCTTTATCGATAAGGACGACCAACGGGTCTCCGGTATCGAGTTTAAGAGCTGCACCAATGTCTTTGACGATAGCGGTCGTTTCAACCCGCAGTATGACGAGGCTGTCTGCCAACCCTTCTTCGGCGACACAATTATCGTGGCCATCGGTCAGAGCACAAACCTTGAAGGCATAAAAGAACAGGGCATCGCCATCTCCCGGCCCGGTGGTCTGGAGGCCGATTCAGTAACCCTGCAAACACCTATCGACTGGGTTTTTGCCGGCGGTGATGCCTTTTACGGACCGAAATCGGTAGTCGATGCCGTTTCCTGCGGTAAGGAAGCAGCTGAGAGCATCCATCGTTTCATCAACGGAATTGATCTTCGTGAAGGCCGAGACAAAACCTGGGAGTTTGTAAGACCAGATGATATCGAGGGCGTTGCTAAAAAAGACAGGGTAAAGGTCAATTGTCTCGATCCCAAGGCCCGGGAATGCAACTTCTTAGAGGTTTCTTATGGCTATAATGAAAATGAAGCTAAAGATGAGGCAACACGCTGTCTGAACTGCGGCATCTGTTCGGAATGTTACCAGTGTGTCGAGGTCTGTCTTGCCAAGGCGGTCGACCATACGCAGGTCCCCGAGACCAAAGAGCTTAGTGTCGGATCCGTTATTCTTGCTTCCGGTGCAAAGCCCTACGATCCGTCACCTGTTGCAGACCTTTACATGTACAAGCAGAACCCAAATGTTCTGACCAGCTTGGAATTTGAGCGTCTCTTAAGTGCGAGTGGCCCGACCATGGGGCATTTGGTTCGCCCTTCTGATCATGAAGAGCCGAAAAAAATCGCCTGGCTTCAATGTATCGGCTCCAGAGACACCAATAAATGTGGAAATACGTATTGCTCATCGGTCTGCTGTATGTATGCCATGAAAGATGCGATGATTGCCAAGGAGCATTCCGGCGGCGATCTCGATGCCGCGATCTTCTATATGGATATTCGATCGTTTGGCAAGGATTATGAGATGTATTATAACCGGGCCAAGGAACGTGAAGGCATCAGGTTTGTCAAAGCCCGCATCCATTCCGTCATCGAAAACCCGGAGAATAAAAATCTCATCCTGCGCTTTGCCGATGAGAACGGCGAGATCATTGAAGAAGAATTTGACATGCTTGTCCTTTCCGTGGGACTTGAGGTCCCTGCTACTTCACTCGAGTTAGCCCAAAGACTTGGGGTCAATATCAACAAGCATAAATTTATTGAGAGTCAACCTTTCTCACCGCTTGAATCCTCACGACCTGGTATCTTCACCTGCGGCACCTTCCAGGGACCCAAGGATATCCCCTCCTCAGTTACTGAGGCGAGCGCTGCAGCAGGACTTGCCGGTTGTCAGATAGCCGAAGCCAGAGGAACGGACACCAAGGTTCTTGAACTCCCGGAGGAGATTGATGTCTCAGGGCAGGAACCGCGTGTCGGTGTTTTCGTCTGCAATTGCGGTATAAACATAGCCGGTGTCATTGATGTTCCGGAGGTGCAAGAATACGCCTCCACGCTGCCGGGAGTCGTCTTTACCGACAACAACCTGTTTACCTGTAGCCAGGATACCCAAGCCAAGATAAAAGATAAGATTATCGAACATGGACTCAACCGGGTAGTCGTTGCTTCCTGCAGCCCGAAAACCCATGCCCCCATGTTTATGGAGACCTTGGAAGCCTGCGGTTTGAACAGATATCTCTTCGAGATGGCCAACATCAGGAATCAGGATTCCTGGGTTCATGCCTATAACCCCGAATTGGCCACGGAAAAAGCCAAAGATTTGGTACGGATGGCAGTTTCCCGCGCAGTACGGCTCAAGCCTCTGAAAGGCAAGATTATTTCTGTAAATAAACGGGCCTTGGTTGTAGGTGGTGGTATTGCCGGCATGAATGCCGCTCTTGATCTTTCCAAACAGGGATTTGAATCCACGCTGATTGAAAAGAACACCGAGTTGGGCGGTATGGGGCGCAAGCTCCACCACACACTAGAAGGTGCTGATATTAGAGCCTATGTTGATCAGTTGACCGGCCAGGTTACCGCCGACAAGAAGATCACCGTTCTCACTGATTCCGAGATTGTCAATTTTGAAGGTTTTCAGGGGAATTTCAAGACGGTGGTACAGGTCAACGGCAACGATCAGACCGAGGAAATTCACCACGGTGTTATCATTGTCGCCACAGGTGCTGGTGAATACACACCAAAAGAATTTCTTTATGGCGAAGATGACAGGGTTGTAACGCAGACACAACTGAGCGACAAACTGGCAGAAAAAGGCGCATCAGATCTGGATTCCGTTGTTATGATTCAATGCGTTGGTTCCCGAAATGAAGAGCGCCCCAACTGTTCGAGAATCTGTTGCCAGTCCGCGGTGAAAAATGCTCTGGCTATCAAAAAACAGAACCCCGACACCCAGGTGTATATCCTTTATCGTGATATGCGCATGTACGGTCTGATGGAAGACTACTACACTGAAGCAAGAAAACAAGGTGTTATTTTCATACGATATCAGAAAGAGAATCCCCCTCTGGTTCAAGCCGCTAAAGAAGGAATTCTTGTCACGGTCAGAGACCACGTTCTTCAAAGAAACATTGAAATACGTTCAGACATACTGGCACTCTCTGCAGGTGTCTTCCCTGCGGGGTCAGAAGAGATCGGCAGGAAGATGAAGTTGAACACGAACTCAGAGGGATATTTCCTTGAGGCCCACGTTAAACTTCGACCAGTCGATATGGGAAGCGACGGCGTTTTCTTATGCGGTACCGCCCATGGTCCCAAACTCATATCTGAAACTATCGTTCAGGCAAATGCGGCAGCATCCCGTGCTGTGACATTTCTCTCCAAGGATAAAATCAAACTCTCGGCCATAAAGGCCCAGGTTGATACGGATCATTGCGTAAAATGTCTGACTTGCGTCCGGTCCTGTCCGTTTGAAGTTCCGCAATTTAATGTTGAGGCAGGAGAGATTCAGATCGATCCGGCACTTTGCCAGGGCTGCGGCGTATGCGCATGCGTATGTCCACGGCAGACCATCAGGCTGAACAATTACGAAGACGATCAGCTCACATGTGAGATTGATACACTTCTGGCGGGAGGAATGTAATGGCTGATTTCGAACCTACTATAATAGCATTTTGTTGTGATTACTGAGGGTACTCAGCTGCGGACCTGGCAGGTTCCATGAGACTGACATACCCCACAAATATCAGGATAATCCGCGTACCATGTACCGGAAAAGTGGATGTAATATATCTGATGCGATGTTTCCAGGAAGGTGCCGACGGTGTCTACTGTGTCGGCTGTCTTGAAGGGAATTGTCATTATAATCAGGGCAATCTCCGTTGCCGAGAACGCGTTGGTTATGTCCATGATCTTTTAGAGGAAATAGGCATTGAAGGCGACCGCGTCAGGATGTACAACCTGTCGTCGGGTGAAGGCCCAACCTTTGCCAAATTTGCCCAGGAGATGACAGAGCATATCATCTCCCTTGGACCAAATCCTTTAAAGGCAAAAAGCAAGAAGGCTGCAGACGTTCCAGGACAAAGTAAATCAGGTGCTAAAAAGGATATGACCAAAAGGAAAGAGGAAATAAAAAATCGTCGCGCATCCTGCTAAACACAAGTTGGATAATTATTTGCCAGCGAACTTGAGGATAAGCGTCGCCGGATAAGATAAAAGCGGCATATGTGCTGTAAAAATCCTTCCGGTGTATTTCCAAATTTTACTTTGTCGTTAAAAGGAATGTATGCAATGGCTGATTTCGAACCGACCATCATAGCTTTTTGCTGTGATTACTGAGGGTATTCTGCTGCGGACCTGGCAGGTTCCATGAGACTGACATACCCCACAAATATCAGGATAATCCGCGTACCATGTACCGGAAAAGTGGATGTAATGCACCTGATGCGGTGTTTCCAGGAAGGGGCCGACGGTGTCTACTGTGTCGGCTGTCTTGAAGGCAACTGCCATTATAATCAGGGAAATCTCCGATGCCGAGAACGCATCGGCCACATCCACGAGCTTTTAGAAGAAATCGGTATCGAAGGTGACCGCGTCAGGATGTACAATCTGTCGTCTGGTGAAGGCCCTACCTTCGCAAAATATGCCCAGGAAATGACCGAGCACATCACGTCACTCGGGCCAAACCCTTTGAAGGATAAGCTGAAGAAGGCAGTACATGCCTAGAGGAGTTTACTATGTCTGATGAATCAATAAAAATAGGCGGAAAAAAGAAAAGCAGGTTTCTGGACACCGTCAAAGGAATTCTGCCGGAAGGCGGAAACCTTGATATGTGTCTGACCTGCGGTGCCTGTTCTTCCGGTTGTCCTGCTACCGGACTGGAGGGACTGGACCCCAGGAAAGTGCTGCGTATGGCGGCATTGGGAATGGATGAAGAACTCCTGGCCTCCGACTGGCCATGGATGTGTACCATGTGCCAACGCTGTATTTACGTTTGCCCGATGAAAATCGATATTCCCCAATTGATATTCAATTTGAGGAGCCAGCGCCCACGTGATCAACGTCCAAAAGGAATTTTAGGTTCCTGCGATATGGCACTGCGCAATGATACCTGCAGCGCCATGGGAGCCACCGAGGAAGACTGGCGGTTCGTGGTGGAAGACGTGGCAGAGGAAGTACGGCAGACCCAACCTGGTTGGGAGAACCTGCTGGTCCCGATGGACAAGGAGGGCTCATATTTCTTCTTGAACCAGAATTCCCGAGAGCCGGTAACCGAGCCCGATGAGATGATCCCATTGTGGAAGATACTAAATAAGGTAGGAGCAGACTGGACCTACGGTTCCAAAGGATGGGCCGCGGAGAATTATTGTCTCTTCCTGGCCGATAATCCAAATTGGGAGCATATTGTCCGTGTCAAGGCAAAGGCTGTGGATGATTTGGGCTGCAAGGTGTGGCTCAACACCGAGTGAGGCCACGAACTCTTTGCAGTCCGGGCCGGACTGAAAAAATTCAATATTGAACACAAATTTGAGATCGCCAGTATAATCCAATATTATGCAAAATGGATCCGTGAAGGAAAGCTTCCGGTAAGTTCCGACTGGAATAAGGATTTGAAGGTAAAATTCACCGTACAAGACCCCTGCCAGCTCGTCAGAAAGTCCTTCGGTGACCCTGTGGCGGACGATCTTCGCTATGTTGTGAAAAAGGTTGTGGGTGAAGAAAATTTCATTGATATGACTCCCAACAAGTCAAACAACTATTGTTGTGGTGGAGGCGGTGGCTTTCTGCAGTCTGGATTTCCCGAGGCACGGCGAGGTTACGGAAAGCTCAAAGCTGAACAGATTATGAAAACGGGCGCCCAATATGCCATCACTCCTTGTCATAACTGCCATGCCCAAATTCACGATTTAAAAGAACATTATGGCGGCAGTTGGCATACCGTACATCTCTGGACTCTCATCTGTCTCTCCATGGACATGTTGGGTGAAAACGAACGAGTATATCTAGGTCCTGATCTTGCCAATGTCGGACTCTAGTCTTTCCTGGGCCGGGTTTAACTGTCTCGGCCCTTTTCGGAGGAAATTATGATAGTTGCCAAAAGAAAGCCCTTTGCCGAGATCAAGGCAATGTTGCAGGGTTATAAAAAGGTCTTAAATGTCGGATGTGGCACATGCGTGTCTGTTTGTCTGGCCGGTGGTGAAAAAGAAGTTGCTGTGCTGAACACTCAAATCGACATGGCAAGAAAACTTGACGACGATCCCATTGAAATCCAAGCCCATACCATTGAACGGCAATGTGATAGAGAATATCTTGCCGAACTCGATTCAATCATTGAGGAAGGAAAGTTCGACGCTCTGATGTCAATGGCCTGTGGCGTCGGCATTCAGTTTTTAGCTGAAAGATACCCCCTCATTCCGACCTTTCCCGCAGTTGACACTACAGGTCTTGCAGTCAATCAGGCTGTTGGTTGGTATGAAGAGCGATGTCGCTCCTGTAGCAATTGCGTGCTTGGCTATACCGGTGGAATCTGCCCTGTCACTATGTGTGCCAAAGGCCTTTACAATGGTCCCTGTGGTGGCACCAATAAAGGAAATTGCGAAATCAGCAATGAGCAACCCTGCGCCTGGTTTAAGATTTACGAACGACTGAAAGGCCAAAATCGTCTTGATTCCATTAAGAAGATCAATGTCACCCGTGGATGGAACGATCAAATACCGAGAAACCTTATCCAGCCAGGTTATAAGAAACCCGAGGTTTCATCAAAATAATTGTTATACTCAATTGTAATTAAACTTTTTTCCATAACACCCTCCATACAGTTTAGGGGATTAGATATGAGCACAGAAACAGAATTTAAATCTGGAAGCAATTTGGAAAAAGTCCTCAAATCGGGTCAATTCGCTTTTACTGGTGAATTAGGCCCCCCAAGAGGATCGGATGTCAATGAGGTACGAGAAAAAGCCAAATTTCTCAAAGGAAATGTCGATTCGGTTAATATTACTGATAATCAGACTGCAATGGTTCGAATGTCCAGTTGGGCTGCATCCCTGATCGCCATTCAGGAAGGACTTGAACCCAATTACCAAATGGTATGCAGAGATCGGAACCGCCTTGCCATGCAAGCAGATATTTTGGGCGGCTCTGCGTTAGGCATCCGGAACATGCTTTGCCTCTCCGGTGACCATCAGAAATTCGGGGACCACCCCGATGCCAAAGGGGTTTTTGATATCGACTCCATTCAGTTAATAGCCATGGTTAAGCAGATGCGTGACGAAGGTAAATTCCTGAGTGGCGGGGAACTGCACGGATCTCCGAAGTTTTTCATCGGAGCTGCCAGCAACCCTTTTGCCGACCCCTTTGAATGGCGTGTACACCGTCTTGCCAAAAAGATTGAGGCCGGCGCAGACTTTATCCAGACCCAATGTATCTACAACATGGAAAAGTTCCGTGAATTTATCAGACTTGCAAACGAAGAAGGTCTTACCGAGAAAATTCATATCCTGGCCGGTGTTACTCCGATGAAGAGTGTTGGAATGGCAAAGTATATGAAAACCAAGGTACCGGGAATGGATGTTCCGGACGAGATTATCAAGCGTCTACAGGGAGTTGAAAAAAAGGATGTCGCCAAAGAAGGCATCAACATCGCCTGCGAACAGATCGAAGAATTCAAGGAAATGAAGGGCGTTGACGGCGTACATCTCATGGCAATCGAGTGGGAGCATAAAGTACCCGAGATCGCCGAACAGGCCAAGGTCCTTCCCCGTCCCGTATTTAATTAAATCACGTAATCTTCACCCTTTCACGACAGGACATCCTGTCCTGTCGTGAAACCTCTGTTTCAAGACCAGAATCAGATTTTAAACTTTTCGTAGTGTACAAAATCATCTAATTCTTTCCTTTTCGGAGGTGTAGGAAAATGATCGGGATGCCCCAAAGGGAGCAAAGCAACTATTGCATATCCCTCCGGGATTTCGAGCAACTCCTCTACGGCGTTATGATCGAATGCACCGACTATCACCGATCCCAGACCCAGATCATAAGCCGTTAAGCACATATTTTGGGTCGCTAAGCCAAGATCAAACATGAGCCAATCCTTGTATCGTGTCATCGGGCTGGCATTATAAAATCCTGCTGTTTTCAACTTGCCACAAACGGCAATAACGAGCGGGGCATTTTTAACTGAGAGCGCTGCAGGATTCTTTTGCGACAAGGTTTTGGAAAGCTCTTCCTTTCTTTCATCCTCTTCGATTATGACGAATTGCCAGCATTGACTATTTCCCCAAGAAGGTGCCCATCTTGCAGATTCGAGTATTTTCATCAATTGCCAGGTTTCAACCTTTTGGGCATTAAATCTTCTTATACTTCTTCTTTCTCTTATCGCTGTTTCAATTTTTGTCATTGTGTATCCAATACTCTGCAGTCGATTCAAATTTTACGAAGTAAAAACCTTGGTTTTTAGATGCCATACACGGCAACATACGTGCGATCCATCTCACCATGCCGCGTCGCTCTTAATGTGGTGCCTACTCACCTACTATCGTGTATGCTGCGTGGGCTCTTCGCACTGCTCCATGCCCTAACAATTCCTCACACTTATGTCGCTATGCCTAAATAAAAATCAGGGGAACATACGAAAACCCCTTTCCTTCGTCGTTCCCCTGATAGCTATATTTCAACTTCTTAATACTAACACACTTCAGTCATATTTTGGAAGGGCATCCTCCTTTTCAGTCAATACACCTTACCTGGTGATCTTCAATTCTACTCTTCTGTTTTTAGCTCTTCCCTCTTTCGTTTTATTTGATGCTATCGGCATGGATTCTCCATATCCGACCACCGTCAACCTGTCAGCTGCGACTCCACCTTTTTTGACAAGGTAATTTTTTACGGCATTTGCACGTCTTTTTGAAAGAGCCATGTTGTATTTTTCAGAACCTATGCTATCGGTATGTCCCTGGATTTCAATTTTTTTAATAGACGGGTCCTCGTTGATCTTGGCGGCAATAGCATCCAGATTACCGTAGTACTTCATCTTGATAACGGACTTATTAAAATCAAAGAGGGTATCTGATGGCATGACCCAATGTTCTGTTTTAACAGGAGCTTTCATCATCATGGGCTTTGCCGGTAAATTATAACATGCCAATATTTCCGCATACTCTTCACCAGTGAAAGCAGTAGGGATATCCCCCAAAGTAACCTTGCCATCACTTGCAACCTGCACCGCGTAGTCAATCTTTCCTATTGTCGATTGAATACATGCAGGATCGAGCTGTAAGCCATAGCTTATAAAAATTTCATTGTATTCCTCTGGTGAATATGCAGTTGCGGCACTCGATTTAGACATTTTTTCTGGCAGACCGTAGCCTTTCAGAATTGTATCCCAATCTTCTGGGCTAAATGCCGTACATGCCTGTGAATAGGAAATCTTGCCGTCTTTTACATCAGTCACATAAGTGCCGTTTATGCTACTTTTGAGAGTAGCAGCACCTTCCTGAGTTAACTGAATGCCGAACGACAAGGTCGTCATGGCAAGACATATCATCATGCTCCCAATTCCAACAACAATTTTTTTCATCATGGTTTCTCCTTTCAAATTTTTAATTTAGTAGAATAGTACAACCCCTAACACTTCGCTCAACTCCTCTTTTCCGACCATCAGCAAAACTATTAATTAATATTCCCCAACTCAATACGATATGGCTTTGGCTTCTCATTGATAAGAATAAAACCAGATACCGTTTTGGTTGAAAGAACCGATATCAACACCAACTCTGAAAATATTTCAGCAGCCCCAATATGAGACAGACATCAATATTTTTCGAAGATGACGATATGACTCCTCTATGAATTATTTATGGAAAAATGAAGAATGGTACCAAGATCCGTTTATAACACCGACCTTGTCTGCGCAGATACCTTTTGATGTTATGAATTCCGCTTAAAGTGTTACTTCCTATTAAATTAAGCAATATTATTGAGATATCAAACAGTGAACAACTACTTTTAAGCTTCTTTGGTTAGGTTTTTCGATTTTTCTGCACTTGTAATGAATTTGTTAATATTATAATCAGTAGATTAGAGGGTGCCAAGGCGTCAAGAAAAAAAATATGCAGGCTATTTTACGTTGCTCCAAGCTGTACCCTTGTCTTTCATTCAATTATCTCTCTGTCTCTTCATTATTTCCACTTATATTTTCTACAAATACCAAAGAACTTTGAGTTGGCTTGCGGCTATTTTTCCGGTTTGGTCTAGCCTTATCTTAATTGAAGGTACGTATCAGAATCTTAACAGCAGCCCGTATCGCAAAACAACATTTATATGGCAGGCATTATTTTTCGATATCTCATCTTTTTGCTTATTTTTCAAAGTAATAAGAGATCTTTTGTTTAAAATACCCCCCAATCTGATACTTTAAAATAACGCTTCTATAAATAGAGGAATTCCTGTGTTGAATTCTCTTTTTAAGAGTTAAACCTGACAGCCACTTTCTTTTTAAATATCCTTTTCCTCAGTTATCTGATTCAAAATCCTTCCAATATTCTAAATTTTAGTTTCCAGTACATCTCAAGGTCTTAGATAGTTTCCATACCGAAACGAGGGATTTCGGAGAATTCTCTAACCACAACTCTTCTTGTGGTCATAGCCATGGTCGTAAAAATATCTCCCAAGATGATTGTGGCTGTTGTTCCATTATATTGACATCCGTAATAAATTTGTCCCTCGGTATTCATGAATCGTATGATACGCATCTTTCCTCTCCCTTGGCTTTAGCTTGATGTCAACACGTTATAATTTTATTCTTTCTTTATCTCCTGCCAGGATCGTATCAACTCGAGAAGCGTCCTCACCCCTATACCTGAAGGACCTTTTGGAATATATGATTTTTCAGTGAAACCCCAGGCGGTTCCTGCTATATCAAGATGCGCCCAAATAGTCTCACCAACAAATTTTTCCAAATAGGTACTCGCTGTAATCGTACTGCCTTCTTTGCCTCCTGCATTCTTAATATCGGCAATCCTTGACTCCATCTGTTTTGCATAATCTTTTCCCAATGGTAGTCTCCACAACGGTTCACCACAATTCAAACCTGCATTAATCAACCTATCAACGAACTGATTGTTATTGCTAAGCAATGCAGTATAATGATGACCTAAACCGATAATAGCACCACCGGTCAAAGTAGCGATATCTACCACACAATCAGGTTTGAATTTTTTTATTCCATACGCAAGTGCATCTGCCAAAACTAATCGCCCCTCTGCATCGGTATTGACAATCTCTGAGGTAATTCCTCCGTAATGTAGAATGATATCGCCTGGTTTCACAGATGAGCTTCCCAACATATTGTCGGTAGCAGGAATCATAGCAATGATATTCAGATCCGGTTTTTCCTCTCCAACGGCTTGCATAAAAGCAAGCACAGCAGCTCCTCCACACATATCATATTTCATATCTTCCAGTCCTGCCGAAGGCTTAAGGTTGATCCCTCCGGAATCAAATGTAATCCCCTTGCCGACAACGAGAAGTGTCTGTTTGTTCCTTTTCCCTCGATATTCAAGAATTACAAGCTTGGGCGGATCCGACGAACCCTTATTCACAGCGATTATCCCTCCCATCGACAGCCGTTTCATATCCCTCTTTTCAAGTACACGGCATTTAAGGCCATACTTTTCGGACAATTTGTGAGCAATTACTGCAAATTTTTCCGGAGTCCACTCGTTAGCAGGTTCATTAGCCATATCCCTGGCAAGACACGTTGCTTTGCCGGCCACTTCGCCTTTTTTCATTCCCAGGCTGACAGAGGATTCAGAGGCACCTGCATATATTTTTACCTCTTGAATTCCTTTATAGGTTTTTTCTTCCGGATCAACTTTTTTATATTTTGTGAAGCGATAATCGCCTAGAGCTACGCCTTCACAGATGCATTCAGCTTTTTGTGTCAAGTCGATGCTGTTCTCCGCGGGCAGAATAATCATAATTCGTTCAGCTTTAACTGCTTCCGCTGCTTTAGCAATTTCCCCGCCTACCTTTCTCAGAATCTCTCGAACCTCGTTTTTTGCCTTGTCTTTTGTCGCTTTTCCCATACCAAAGAAGGCTACACGTTTTACACGTAATTCCGGTTTAACGAGATCATAGTCGGGATAATAAAAAATCTTTTCACCGCTTTTCCCTGAAAAATCACCAAGGTTAAAAGCCTTTTTTAAAAATCTTCCCATCTTCTTTTTATATTCCGGAAAACCATTGTTTGATTGATCACAACAGTAAATAAGTATATCACCCTCAAATTTCTCGGGTTTCTCTTTAGTCACTAAAAAATGAGTAAATTCCATTGTTATCCCTACTCGTATTGAATATTCTATAAATCCTGAACATTAACGGTAACCACATAACAATTTGATTGTTACCCCATATTTGAGTATTGTTAAGCATTATTGACAAGTAACACCATATTCATCTTAATGGAGACCTTACATTGAATACACTCATTACTGCCGTCATCCTCTCAATTTGCGTCTCTGCATTATGTTCGATCTGTGAGGCAGTCTTATATTCGATCTCTTCAAGCCAAATCGAAATGCTAAAGAAATCCGGTCATTCTTCCGCTCAAATCCTACATGAGCTCAGAACTGATATCGATGAACCCATTACAGCGATCCTGACGCTCAACACCATCGCAAATACAATTGGTGCCGCCATTGCAGGTGCCGCTGCGGCCAGGCTTTTCGGAGATCAATATCTAATCTGGTTTTCAGCTGTTTTCACCCTCTCTATTCTTTTTCTTTCCGAGATAATTCCGAAAACTCTAGGGGTAACCTTTGCAGTTAAACTGGCTCCTGTAATTGCTCCACCTCTCCAAGGGATGGTCGTTGTACTTAAACCGATAGTCTGGTTTTGTCGATTCATAACAAGGCTGCTCCCTCAACGTAAAGATGACACAAATTACTCTGCCGAAGAGCTTCAAACTATCGCTGCCTTATCGCTGAAATCTGGGGGAATAGAGGCGGATCAGGAAAGAATTATTGCCAATGTCCTTGAACTTCAAAGCAAAATCGTCCGTCAGGTTATGACTCCAAGAACTGTAACCTTTTCTCTTAACGAACATCTTACAGTTGAAGATGCCATGAAACGTGTGGGCGAGCTCAATAGTCACAGCCGGGTTCCCGTTTACGACAATGAACCGGATAATGTCAGCGGAATCATCATGCGCAAGGATGTTCTCTGTGCTGCTGCAGAAAAGAAATATAAATTACAGTTGTCCAAACTTATGCATCCAGTTCATTTTGTACCGGAAACAGCACCATTAAACCGGATTCTCATCGACTTTTTCGACCGCAGGCAACATCTTTTTGTTGTCGTTGACGAATATGGTTCCATGACCGGAATTATTTCTATGGAGGATGTTCTTGAAGAAATTGTCGGCCGGGAGATTATTGATGAATCGGATAAAACTCGCGATATGCGTGAACTCGCCAGACGATTGACTCTGGAATCGCGGAAGAAAAAGAAAGAAAATTAAGATGCTTATTCGACAGCTTCCAACTCGACTTTTTTCTGAATCTCTTGATCGTTTCTCGCCACTGTTAGAGTTACCGTATCTCCAACCTTGAATTTCTCAAGTTCACTGACGAGGTCGTCGGAGGAACTGACTTTTTTCCCATTGACGGCGGTTATGACATCGCCGATAATTATATCACCTTGGTATTGCCTGGTAGGCCGGAGTCCTGCTTTTTCTGCAGGGCTCCCACTTTCAATGTCTATGATCAATGCACCGTCAATTCCAAGCATTCGGCTCACACGCTCATCAGCCAGGGATACCCCTATTCCCGGTCGAATCACACGACCGGTTTTTATTAGCTGAGGAACGACCTTATTGATTTCATCCACCGGAACGGCAAACCCAATCCCGGCATAGGCTCCGGATGGACTGTAGATGGCCGTGTTGATACCGATTAACCTCCCGGCGCTATCAAGCAAAGGTCCCCCGGAATTCCCTGGATTAATGGCGGCATCTGTCTGAATTACTCCTCGTATTACCCGCCCTGTTATTGCCTTTATTTCACGTCCCAGAGCAGATATTATTCCGGAGGTCATTGTATGATCAAGCCCAAAAGGGTTGCCGATGGCAAAAACTTTCTGGCCCACCTGCAGGTTCGAAGATTCTCCGACCAATATGGGTTTCAATATGCCAGATGAGGCATTAATCTGGATCACTGCCAGATCTTTATCAGGCGCAGCTCCCACAAGAACCGCTTTCCAAACGCTCTTATCCGCCATGGTAACCTGAATGCGATTTGCATCGCTTATAACGTGATAATTCGTGACGATACGTCCCTCTTTGTCCCAGACAAATCCTGACCCCGTTCCTTGTGGTATTTCCACGGCATTTAGAGAAAACAGACTTCGCCGCAGGGCAATACTTGTTATAAAAACAACTGATGGAGATGTGTTTTTAAATATTTCTATTGTGGTTTTTTCTTCGGCGGCGAGATTACCCCTGGCTGTTACTGCTCTGGATTGAGCATTCGGATCATTCCGTTTCCTTCCAAGAGGATTAAATAAAATCCAAAGCCCCATCGCTATGAGAATAATTATGGCCAAGGGCGATATTTTTTTGGAGGAGAATCCTGCCATTTGCGTATCTCTAGATTTTTATTTGTCAATATGGGAAATTTGTCGTTGTATCTATTAGCGATAATTTCTTATTTTATGAAAGATTTCAAATGTCTCTTAATATAACGTTTCGAAGTTTCATCCTCTAATTTTTTCAGTGAATTTTTAACGACGGTTGCTATACCCATTCTCCGGTTTTCTTCTAATATCTCTTTTAGATCCTCAATATCAACATGTTGATTTGCTATCATTTCCTCCTGAAAACGCATAATAGCAACAAGTGCTTCCTCACCAATCGCTTGAAATGAAAGCTCCACGACAACTTCTTTTAAATCAACATATGTTTCCGGACCAAAGTTGAATAAGAACTGTGGGTCGTCAGTAGTAAAGAGATAATAATTCTCTTGTCGATATGTTTCATTAGTTATCAGACGATCTACCTCAATCTCTGTCCCATCTGTTTTAATCAAGGATATTTTCCCTATCTTTACTACAACATATGTATCAACCGGATCAAATCGAAGACATTTTATTTTTTTATAATGTTCCACATTAAAGATGAGTCGAAATGTATATTTCTCAACTTTCCGGGCTACGCTGTCCTCATCTCCACTGGTACCATGCCCTGTGTCGACATATAATCTGGCTGTGAAATACTTGTCCTGGGCAGCCAAGAGTCTATCTATCCAAACTTCGATATGGTTGAGAAAAAGATCTTGATGTCTCTGAAAAATCCGCCTGAACATCGAAATTTTTTGTGATTTTTCCTTGCTTCTCACCATTGAGTCAGAGCTGACTCTGTAAAAGAAGAGAACCTCCGGTATTTTATAAACATTTTTTCCTTTTTCAATAAGTGCCAGCCAAAATTCATAGTCCTCCCAGCCATATCGCATTCCAGTATCATATCCCCCCACCTCAAGCCAATCCTGTTTTCTAAAGAACGCCGAGCAGAAAATGATATTATCACAAAGCATGTCATCGAGTGAATAATCCGGCAATATCCATTCCATTTCGATATGTCCAAAAAGCATCGCTTTGCAATAGACTATTCCGATCTCAGGATGACTCCCCAAGATTGCAACAGCCTTTTCAATATAGGCAGATCCTATTTTATCATCAGCGTCCAAGGGCAGGATATACTCGCCTTCCGCCACGGCAATCCCATTGTTTCTCGCAGCAGCAAGGCCTTGATTATCGGTGGTAATAACCTTTGTTTTCGGTTTGCTATAGTCCTTTAAAAGCGTATTTGTCGCCTCATCGTTAGAACCATCGTTTACAATTATTATTTCGAGATTTTGATAAGACTGAGAGAGTACAGAACTCACCGAATCTTCAAGAAAACTTCCTTGATTATAACACGGTATGACAACACTAACTTTTGGCATGTAACCTTCTAACTTACTTAAATATATTATATTTCAATATACACCAGATAGCCCTGAAGCCATCACGCCATCCGATCTTTTTCCCCTCTTCATAAGATCTGCCGCTATATGAAATACCTATCTCATATATTCTGCAATTTTGTCGAGCAACCTTTGCTGTTATTTCAGGTTCAAAACCGAATCTGTTCTCGCACACGGTGATATTATCAAGAACTGATTTCTTGAAGACTTTATAGCATGTTTCCATATCAGTCAGATTGATGTTTGTAAACATGTTCGAGATAAGGGTGAGGAACTTGTTGCCTACCATATGCCAGAAATAGATCACCCTGTGAGCTCCGGCTCCAAGGAACCTCGATCCATATACAACATCGGCCTTTCCCTCGAGTATTGGCGCCAACAATCTAGGATATTCCTGTGGATCATACTCAAGATCAGCATCTTGAATGAGGATAATATCGCCTGTGGCAGCAGCAAATCCTGAACGTAATGCAGCTCCTTTCCCTTGATTTATCTGATGATAGATTTTGATTATATCCGCCTGTTCGGGAAGGCTTTGAAGTAATTCCCTAGTTCCATCAATTGAAGCGTCGTCGACAAGAACAATCTGTCTGGAAAGCGGAAGATCAACCCGCCTGATATACGAAATTATTTTCTCTATTGTTTCCCTTTCATTAAAAACCGGAACCACTATCGAGAGTTTTGAAAATCTTCCTTTGTCTTCATCCATAGATCGGCTACCCACTTAAATACTACATAGTGTTGAAAGTTTTATATTATCGAAGATGGGACTTTTTGGGTATTACTAAGCCTTTGTTATTCCATGTTTTAGCAATAACCGTCCCGACTATTTATACTTTAGTTTCGTCTTTTATAGGCCTTCGGTTCAGTTTGTCTATTTGTATATATTTAACGTTGGTGCTGGCTAGAACACGGTATATATAATTCTTCCGAGGGAATAGGAAATAAACGCTTGAGTTATTTTGGTTCAGATACAAATTGCGCCCAAAGTTAATTTGAGAATTTAGCAATCTTTGACTTACTTTGTTGTTTTGAACCCATCGGATATTTCTGTTCCTATCCATTCAACGTGCCTAACAGAATATTCATGTTGACCGCATGGAATTTTATCAGTATCATAACAGTTTCCGTTATTTTTGTTAGTGTTATAATATATAATTTTCCCTTTTGGGGTATGATAAGCGGCAACAGAAGCCTTTGGAATTTCAATAAATTTAGCGGAAGCTAAAAGTGGATAAAAAAAATGAATCAACCCCGTAAAAAAGAAAATCGTTATAAAAAAGGCTGTGCAGTTGACTAGCCTTTCATGTGATAACCTGAGTTTGTCAGAACTAACTACAATGAATCTATTAATAATCCCTGTCTGCGACAAATAATAGAGTAGAAATGAAATGGGGAGACCGATGGACAATCCCAAGAAAGTGCCGCCGAACCTTATGGTTGGAAATGTAAAGAACCAAGAGATCATGCTGACGATCACTGGCAAATATACTATAAAAAATTGGAATAATAACGTGCTTCTTCTAATTTTTGATCTTATCGGTAGGGTTAGAAAAAAAAGTGACAAGCTCACTAAAATAAGTTTCAGTTGATAATTTACTTCCTTTTTATTTTTCCTATACCAAGGAGCAATCCAGGAGATGTTGTCTTTCATAGAGGTTAAATATCTCGGTCCTGGATTTCTTGCCCAGGCAGTAACCGACATTCTATTCTCTTTTACTTGGTTTGGGTTAGCCCATTCTACGTTGAGCGAGGTTTTTTCTATTGGAAACAGGAGAGTACCGGATTTAACAATGTTATTTGCGACATAAGGTAAAAATAAAATTACCAGCAAGACAAATATTTTTATGATGGCTTTCATATTTTTCTTGGCTTTTAAATAAATAAGTACAGCCAAAGCTAAAGCCGTTACACTGAAAACAGATGCGGACATTTTAGAAATACTTATTCCATAGCACATCATTGCAACCATAAAAAATTTACCGTCATCAGCCACATGGATAAAACGCAAGAGGTAATAAATTATGAGAAAAGACAATATAAAAACATCGAGATCACCAAGGTAGAAGAATTCTTTATGATAAAGAAAAATTAAACCAACAGATGAAATGCAATAAACTGCAATTAAATATTCTTTTGTTTTAAGGTTTCTTATTGTTGCATAGAGAAACTGAACCAAAATCAAACTCAGTAAAAATATTTTGGGAAATTTTATAAGAATTTTCCTGGGTGCGAATGGAAAAAAGCTTATAAAAGAAGCAAAATCGATACTTGCATATGGAGATGCTAATCTGTGATGAATATTTACAATACCTTTCAACGCCGGCAATTCATTCATCAGTCTTAAAATGGGAATATGATAACCACCTTCATCATCATAAATATTTTGAACCATAAAATAGTTTGCAATTGATATTACCACAATTAAAAATACCAAAGATACCAAGACATAGGTGAGTTTGTCAGTGTTTTTTCCTTTTATAAAAAGGTTTAAAAAAAGACCGGATAATAAAATAGCTAGAGTGACGATATAATTAATTCCAGTAAATAAATTGATTAAGCTTATAAGAGAAACCGTAATTACATATCCAACCCAAATATATTCGAATATAACTATTCCATTACATTCGATTTTCATGAATTTAAATGCTACTCTTCCGTAGAGAGCGAGCGTGAAAGAGGCAAAAAACGACAACAAAATCGTTAGTAATAAATTTGAATTAATCATTCTCCCAGAGGATTTTCTGAAATTAAAAGATATTTAAGATAAGGAAGATAGCGGAAAGGCTTAATGAGAAAGCAACCCTTCTACAATTATTTTTTCGATATATAAGGAACGCTTAATATTGAACCTGGAGGTATCATTGATTTTTCACCATTCCATTTTAACCTGATCCTGGCTTCCCCGATAGAATTGTAAAAGTATTCTATTATGATCGGATGCCTTCCCTTTTTTATTTTGATATCTTCAGATTTTGGAATAAAATCTCTACCATCCCAATTATCAAGTATCATTTTCCCGCCTAAGAAAATACGTGAACCTCCGTTTGATTGCATTTTAAACGAATATATATCATCTGCAGGTGCAGAAAGATAACCTTCGAATTTCACGGAGAACGAACCCTTGGGAATGCAACCCGCCGGATAATCAGTGTAAACCCTATCTATTTTACGCTCTGTTCTTTTACATATCCGTTTATTAAAATCTATTCCCTTATAATAGCTAGCCTGTAATCCACCCGGCAGTAATTGATCGACCCTTGAATCTACATAAGGTTCCATACGATCACAGCTATAGAGAAAAAATAGAGCGATGACAACGTAAGCGCTTGCAACTGTTTGCTTTATCAATTTTGAATTTAAAAAATCCATCTAATTTAGAAAAATCTCAATTCCAAGTTGACGTGTTGCTTCATTAGTGAAATTTCCCAAACTATTTGGTTTGGATAAATATTTTTTGCAAACCGCCCAAAAATCCAACTCGTTTTTTATTGCGGGCATTGGGCGTTACAGGAGAATCGCGTAATATCTACTTCATTAGTGTCGGCATTCCAAAATTTTGTGGCTTTGTATCCCTGGTTGTCCAAAAGAGTTTTGTCAGCATTTGGAATATTTCCTCTTAACACATAAATTTCATCAAAATCCAACCTTGCTGGCAACATTCGCTGCAGCGAAATCTTCACAGACGGTTCTTTGGGAAAAATCCTAAAATAATCTCGTTCGTTATTATCGATATAGTGTACCATCTCACCATTATTGGAGATATTAATGTGATAGATATGATTGACGTATCTCAAGAACGGTAAATCCCCATTCATAAAATGCCATTTGTAATATTCTATTATAAGAACCTTGGTGTGTCTTTTTGAGGCGTTAGCTTCTGAGGCGATATCACGTGAAATAATCGGAACGGAACTTCGATATCCATAATTTGCATCATAGAAGTGCATTATAGCCATGCGCTGCTGATTGAAATCTTTTAACATAAAACAACTTGTACCGATTATCCATATGAATGCTGCAATCTTAAGTCCTTGGCAAGACAACACGCGGAAAAACAAGGCCTGCAATAAAACTATGCTGCATGCTCCGAAGAAGACTACTGGAAGGTAGTACTTAATAAGTTTTACATCCCAAGGTAAATTTATTATAAAATATCCTAAAAACAATACGACCATGGCCAATAAAAGGAGCACCAGTTCTTTTGTTTTTGTGAAGGAGTACTTTTTGAAGGAGAGAAGGAAATAGAGTGTTGTAAATATTCCTCCGACGACAAGCATCTGCAGTATTGGGACATTGTTTTTAATAATATTTTCGGCAAAATTGAATTTTTCAATAATACTTGAATTCACAATGTAATTATTTGCAACATAAGCTCCGGATCGAAAATGCCATACCATAGTCAACAAACCAGCGGCAAAAAAAACATTCAAACCCAAATGCCGAAGGCAAAATCGATTATACGTATGATTCGTTTTAAATTGATCAATGAATTGCCAGAGTAAAACAATGCCTATTACCGGCAGAATTATAATTGTGGTTTCTTTGGTACCGTAGGCAAGAACTAAAAATATTGAGGCTAAAATCTCTTGTTTCCAATCTGGTGAACGCAGATAAAATATATTTCGTATAAAGAATAAATAACAGACCAAGAACAAGAGCTGTGGAATTTCCTGACTATCACTATAGTAAACCAACAAATTTTCACATATCGTGGGAGACTGGAAAAAATACAATGGAAAAAGAAGTGATATCAATAAGCTGCCTGTAGCCTCCCAAATCATCCAGGAAATGAGCCCAGCTGTCACAGCCAGGCTCGCACATAAAAACAAATTATGTGTTTGCAAATCGCCATTTATTCGTTGCCAAATAGGAACCTTATCACCTGCCCAAAACAGATCACCATTACGTACTAATGTTAAAAAAAAAGGTATGTTATAATAAAGCCAATGAACCGGTCGTATTCGTCCAGCATTGTCAGCATCATCTTTTAATATAGCAATATAGGAGGTCATACCACTCTTCCAGATGCCTCTAATCTTTTGAGAGATATTGCCTTCTGCAACGCGCGTATAACGTAAGTTAGGGGAACAACTCTTGTAATGAAAAAAAACAAGAACGGCACTACACCAAAAAGACAACAGCAAGCCCAGCAAAATTTTATTGTTAACAGTATAGCCAATTTTCATTGCGGATTTTCAGCACGTAACTTCTTATAAACAAAGAATTTAAATAGAGCCTCTTGCAAAAATGCCATTTTGCAAGAGGCTCATAGTAAACATAGAAGACAGACATTGTCTGCCTCGACATCATTAATCTCGGATCTGATCAACCTGCTCTTTGATAATTTGCTCGTATTTTTTACCAGGAAGTTGAGCCTCCTGGATGATATAATTTGGGCGCTTTTTAACTTCGAGCAGGATTCTCCCTATATATTCTCCACAGACTCCTAATGCGATCAGCTGAATACCACCGATAAAATAGATACCAGCCATAATCGAGGCCCAGCCAGGTACGACATTGATGCCCAAAATTTTAATGCAAACTGCATAAAACCCGTAAATCAAACTCAGGAATGCAATCAAAAATCCTAACAATGTCGAGATTCGCAAAGGCACTATACTAAATGAAGTGATACCACTTAAAGCAAAACCAACCATTTTCACCAGCGAATACTTCGAATTTCCAAATTTTCTAACGTCTGGAACATATGATATCTCACATTGTTTGAAACCAAGACCTGAAATTATTCCCCTATAGAAGACATCTTTTTCTTTATACTTTCTTAATTCTTTTACAACGAGTTTGTCTAACAACCTGAAATCGGCAGAACCTTGTTTCAAATTCACGTCTGAAATTAAATTAATTGCTCTATAAAAACACTTAGAGGTCCATTGTTTTGCCCGCCCAATCTCTTGGTTTTCTTCCCTTACCGTATATACGATTTTGTATCCTTCTTTCCACAAGGAGATCATTTTCGGTAGGAGTGATGGAGGCTGTTGCAAATCGCCATCCATTGTTATTACGGCATCTCCATAACAGTGGTCTAAGCCGGCACGTAGTGCATTTTGATGGCCAAAATTTCTTGAAAAAGATAAGTAAAATACGTTATTTTCAACAGCATGTATTGCTTTTATTTTCTCTAATGTTTTGTCGACACTTCCATCATTGACAAATATTATTTGATACTCCTCTGAACTTGAAAGAACCTCTTTAATCTGTTCATGTAGAACAGATATATTTTTTTCCTCATTATAGACTGGAATTACAATCGAAATCATTTTATAAACTTAGTAATTTTCTTAGGACATTATAAGTAATATCGAGCATATACCTACAAACAAGCCGACAATATTGCGCAACAACAGGGTTTCCCCTGAAAAAATTCCAAAAGAAACAGTCAATACAACGACACCAACAGTCATCACAGGAGAAACCTTACTAATGGGTAATGACCTCAAAGCTAAATAATAGAGAATAAAAGAGAAGCAATAACAGAAGAGGCTGAGCCCAATCGTGCCATTCCAGGTAGCAGACCACATTTTAAAAGAAGTTGCTTTCTTTAAACAAACCTGCGCTGCGGCTGAAAGAAAAATACCTAAAGCAACATAAAAATATTCCATCTTTTATTCAATTATCATCCTTTTTTTCTTTTTCGTTTTTGTCCACGAGATGAGACAAGGCCTCACGTCTCGTTAATTCCGATATATTCTGTTCTATTTTTTCAATAGCAGAAAGAAGCTTGAAAATGATCAAAAATACCAGCAGAAATCCTGTTAGAATTACAGCATTTATATTCCCCTCAATGCCCATTAACTTAGCGACTATTATCGTTATGTTCGGATAAATTGCCACTAAAGCCATTCCCCCCCAGACGATCAATCGTACAGCCAATTTAAGAAACGTTTGTCCGGTTTCTCGTTTAAAAAACTCTTTAAACCCCTGGAATAACATTACAGACGAAATTCCGACTATGGCAATCTGATAAATATGTATTTTCATTTTTCTTTCTTTTGAACGTTACACCAACATGCTCCAAATCATGCGAATAAGAGTCTTTATACCGTTTATAAACCCCTGTTTGTGAGGTTTTCCCATCGAATATTCCGTGTATCTCACTTTTATAGGAACTTCCTTGAATTTCAATCTATTATTATTAATCTCTCGAATAACCTTGCTGTCATATTCGTACTTATCTGCTTTCGTGTCGATAATTGCTGCAGCATAATGCGAATATGCTCTAAAGCCGGATTGGCTGTCAGCAA
>JBJKRL010000114.1:0-14865 GCA_046704745.1 Desulfocapsaceae bacterium
TCGAGGTGATCAACAGACAAGTTGTCTGCTGGAAAGAATTCAGGAGCCAGGAGCCAGAATCCAGATTACTTGATTTTAAAGGGTTTTCTCATGAATTCTGACTCCTGGATTCTGGCTCCTTGTGAACTAACTGCAGGAAGTCCCCAAAATTGGATAGTATTCCAAATTATTACCACAACCCGGAAAGTTGAGGATTAAATTTCAAGATAATGATGTGGTGTGTTATTGCTTATGTTAGCTTCTGTTTGTCTTAATTGTGAGCTGTGGTGCATTCACCAGCCATCCTTTTTGCAGTATTCTACCGAGAATTACCACAAACCCCGACTCCGATATTACCCGCGCCCCACGGGTATTTCTTGCTGGGTGCCTGAGATAAATTTTTCTTCACTTCTTGATCTTGAATGAAAAATCTAATTTTTCAAATCAGATTTAGCCCGGATTTCTCATCAGCCCACGCAGCGTCAGGTTCGAAGTTTTTGGCAATGGACTATAATAAACTATGTTCATTGCCAAAACACTGAAGGAGATGGCGCTGCCTGGACTGACCTTTGGTGAACACTGTGGAAATTTAATAACGTTCCTGTTTCTGTAAAATGTCTTGCTCTTCCTGCCGTGGAGACAAATTGACACAGTGTTCATGAGAAATCCAGGTTAGTTGGATAAATCGTTCTTCTTTCATCTTACATGTGCCTTGTTGATGGAAAAGTAATTAAGAAGTGATAACTCGAACAACAACATGTTGTCCCCGTGGAAGTTGCAAAGAGCGTGGCTCTTGCAGAACTCCCACGTTACCCTTGGGTTATTAAAAAACGAAAGGAAGAAAATGCATTTTGAGAAAATTATGCCAATTCCTCAATTGGCAATTGGACCAGTTATAATTATTTCGGGAGTAGGATTGCTGCTCTTATCCATGACGAATAGATTCGGGCGTATCATAGACCGTTCAAGAATCCTGGCTGAATCTGCAGAAAGAGAATCCGTTAACAAAACACATCACATTAAAGAGCAGATGATTATCATGATGCGAAGAGCTCATTTGTTGAGGTTGGCAATTGCATTCATTTTTCTGAGCGTACTGTTTGATGCACCCCTCATTATCGCATTATTTGTCTTTGCTCTTCTAAATTTTAAGGGAACGATTATTATTATTTCATTATTTGTCGGTTGCATGGTCTCATCAATTGTCGGATTACTCTATTTTATCGTTGACATAAATCGTTCTCTCTCGGTTCTGAAACTGGAGACAAATTTCAATGGTATCGTGATAAATAAGTAACAAAAGAGTAGCCTATTGAATTTGCCTGATTCACTAAAGCTCACTGGCAGAACTAATATTTGTTAATATAACATATGGATATTACAATACTTCAAGCTACAATAGATGATGTCCCTGAAATCGTAGATCTTCAGAAACTCGTTTATCAAAAAGAGGCCATTTTATATAACGACTGGTCTCTTCCCCCTCTGGTTCAAACGCTTTCTGAAATTCAGGCAGAGTGCAAGAACAGCGTACTTCTGAAAGCACAATTGGAAGCTCGAATTGTCGGGTCTGTACGGGCATTCTCAGATGCCGGTACATGCCGGATAGGAAGGCTTATCGTCCACCCGGATTTTCAACGGAAAGGAATCGGCTCATTGCTGGTAGATGCCATCGAGGCTTCTTTTTCCAATGCAATACGATTTGAGTTGTTTGCTTATTGAGAATGTCGTGACCCATCGTGCTCATCGGCGGAGGGGGTATGGCCGCAATGTTCTGAAGCATACATTGAGCTATGCCTGGAGCAAGGGATGTCACAGGTTATGCTCTTGACAGGAAGGATGAGTGAAGACGTCTACAGATTCTATGAATCTGCGGGATTTCATAGGCATGCAAAGCAGGCATTTTTGGCAAAACCCAGATAGCCGAAACACGCTAAAGAATAACGATAGAACCGCTGCTTGAAAGGATGGGAAAGGTTCACCAAGTTTTCCAAGATAATAGGCTGTGCTTTTCATTTCAGGGCAGCCACAAACGAGTGGCTTTCTCATTTCCAGGAAGAAAATGATCGAGAATGAATTAAAAAAATCGCTGATTAAGATAGAAATATTGTGGGAGAATATATCGAATGAAAGCAGCGATGATCTGGACGCATACGATTTTATTTCCGTCCAAACTATAACTTTACAAATGGCTGCTCTCCAGCTTCAAGATGCCATTGAAGATAAAATACGAAGAGATAAAAAGGCAAGACTGAAATTTCAAAAGCTCCACAGAGCATTGAGTAATATCATAAAAAACCTGAATTTCAAGCTGCAGATGTATGAGGACAAAGAGGATATTGAATACATTTTGAAAAAACTCTCGGAAATAAAAACCGATATTGAGGTCGTAAAACAGTATCAATAGAATTTTTGCCCGGTGAGCCGTTGCCCCGGAACAAAAGCATTTAAGCGAAAGAAAACAAACAAATGAGTAGAACATATTGCTATTCTGACATTGATCGGCTAGGCTTAACAGAAGCTGACTGAAAGTTTGGGCCGGGTGGGTTCTTTCACGACCTGCCTGAAAAGATGTTTCTCATCATTTTCTCTCACTTCAATTTATGGAAACTACGACTCCCGTACAAGCCCCACCTCCTCCACCTGCCGAAGAAGACAAAACAGTGGCAGTTGTTGCCTATCTTACACTGATCGGTTTCATTGCCGCCGTCATCATCCACAGTAATAAAAAGACAAAGCTCGGCGCCTATCACCTTCGGCAGATGCTGGGTTTTATGCTTTCATTGCTCGTTTTCTTTGTCCTCGTTGTCATTCCAATCATCGGCTGGCTCCTGATACCATTGTTTTACATCTGCATGTTCGTGCTCTGGATCATGGGGCTGATTGCTGCAATCAAAGGGGAGATGAAACCGATGCCGCTGGTCGGACCCCTTTACCAGAAATGGTTCGGCACCATCTTTGATTAAGAGACAGCCGCTTGAAAACCCATCTCTGAGATCCACTTGTGACCGTGGCCGGTTACCGCAGTAATCCGTAAACGTTACAAGCATGATGCAGGAGACACGGTAGTGAGCCAATTCAAACCGAACGGATGGGTTTGTCCTGACTGAAAGGTCCATCTCAACAGGTTTTTCAACCTTTGCGATAATAGTTGAGATGTATATCTTTCCTAAAGGTATGCATTACTCTGAAAGAGGAGACCGATTATGATACGCATAGTATTCCTGAGCCTCTGTTTGGTATTGACCTGCGTAAATGGCGCCAAAGCCGAATTCAATCACCAAATATGGGACAAACTGTTGCAGGTCAATGTCCGGATGATCGACGGAGGCAAAGAAAGCCGGGTCGATTACAAGGCCATGAAGGCGGATGAGCCGAAACTTTCCCAGTACCTTCATAGCCTGTCTCAAGTAAGTCGCAATCAGTTTGACCAGTGGTCAAAAGATGACCAGCTTGCCTTTCTCATCAACGCTTACAACGCCTGGACCGTGCAATTGATAGTCGGCAGTTATCCAAATCTGCATTCAATTAAAGATCTAGGTTCCTGGTTTCGTTCTCCGTGGAGCAAGAAATTTATTCCGCTGTTTGGAAAAACCATGTCTCTGGATGATATCGAACAAGGCCTTATCCGTGGCTCCGGGAGGTATAACGACCCGCGCATTCATTTTGCGGTGAATTGTGCCAGCATCGGCTGCCCGGCCCTGCAAAACAGGGCGTATCGCGGGAGTGTTCTCAACCAGCAACTGGAAAATGCCGCTCGACTCTTTCTTTCGGACAAAACAAAAAACCGTTTTCAAGGCAACACCTTAGAAGTAAGCAAGATTTTCAAATGGTATCATGGGGATTTTACAAGCGGCTGGCGAGGGGCGACGAGCCTGGGACAATTTTTCGTCCTTTTCAGCAGCAGCCTCGGGTTGGACAAAGAGCAGAGCGCAGCCGTTGCAGCAGGAAAAATCGACATCGAATATCTCGACTATAATTGGAATCTCAATGACGTGAAGTGAAAGCGTTTTGTCGGCCTCCTGAAATTGGAGTCGCATAGTCTTGGAACTTTAAGGGTTACAGACCCGACACGTCTGGTCAGGTTCTCCGCCTGAACATCAGAAAAGTGCCTGCCATGAGAAAATAGGCAATGGCGATTGTATAGGGCAGCGATGATGCGGCCTGCCATGGCAGATACACCTCCCCCGATGGTTTTATCGAATGAATCACTCCAAACAGGGCCAAAAGTCCGCATACGAACGAATAGAAGGCGGCCCAGCCAGGTTTGTGGTCGATGAGAAAGGCCAGCAGGCTGCCCCAGAGCAAGGCTGTCAAGATAAAGCCGTTGCCGAGGATTGTCAGCGACTGGAGAACTGTTTGTAGATGGGAGGGAAGAGCATGGGGCAGGATATTGCCGGCCGCCATGAACTGGGCTAGAAAGATCATGATGAGATTGGCGATAACCGGCATGAAGCTGAAGCTTACGGCTGCCGAATGCCGACTGGGCGATTCCCGATAGGCCTGGCTTACAATTTCAAAGCCGATAAAGATAAAGATCGGTGCCAGGACGGCGCGCGGAATGATGCCGACAATCACTGAAAGAAGTCCTGCCATACATCCGATACCGACAAGCAGGCCGGTCGCCAGCGTATACCAGTGGGTAGCGCCCATCTTTTTATAGGCTGGATGGCCGATGTACGGCGTGGTCTGTGCGACTCCGCCGAAAAAGGCGGCCATAAGGGATGTGAGGGCCTCCGTAAGCAGGATTTCACGGGTCTTGTAGTCATCACCGGCCAGACGGGCGCTTTCGGTGTTGTTGATCCCTCCGATGATAGTCAAAATACCGAAAGGGATGGCAATGGGCAGGTACTGCAGACTTCTCGGCAATGTTTTAATAAACTCTATGGAAAAAATCGGTAGAGAAAGCGACAGATGTAAAGACGGCCGTTGAAAGTCAGGCAGCAGGCCGGCGGACCCCAGGCCGAAGTGGATGGCCGCCCCAACCAGCACCGCAGTCAATACACCCGGCATTCTGCCCGGAAGTTCCATGCCACCGAGCAATACAGAAAAAATCAATCCCAGAGCAATCAGACCGACAATTATTTCGTTGAAGGATTCGACAAGCGGCAGAAAACCCAGCAGCAAGAGGCCTACACCAGCGAGGGACCCCAACAGGCCGGCGGTCGGTATCACCCGTTGCACCCAAGCCCCGAAAAAGGATATGACTAATTTGATCAGGCCGATCATGAAGAGTGTGGCCATCCCTATCTGCCATGTCAGTTGGGCATCATGGGTTGCCAGATAGGCAGGGCCCAGGACCGCATAGGTAAGACCGATGGTTGACGGTGTGTCCAGACCCAGAGGCATGGCGGTGATATCCGTGCGACCGGTTGCTTTACGCAGACGCAGTGCCATCCATGTGTAGACCAGATCGCCGAACAGCACGCCCAGCGCTGTTCCGGGGATCATGCGTTTGAATATGATTTCGGCCGGATAGTGGAAGGTGAAAATCAGAATGGAACTGAGGAAGACAAGGACGCCGAGATTATCGAGAAAAAGTGCCAAAAAGGCGGTTATCTCCCCTGAAAATCTATTCTTTTCCTGCATCGGATCACCTTGGAGTCGTCAGGGGGCGCGTCTCTTTTTTTGAGCAAACCCACCTTTTCACACGTTTTGATTGTTGGTTGTTTCCGCCGTTCTCCGGAATTCCATCCGTCCGGTTGCAGGCTTTTCATAAGATCAACACTAGCCGAAAATACCCCTTGATGCAATCTGCTATTTCCACTGTGGAGCTGCGAGCAGGTATCCTGTCGATAATGAGGATATTTGGCAGACGAACTAACCCGGATTTCTCATGAACGTCCATTCTCGCGGCACCGCGAGCTCAATAAATGATGAAGCAACTATCAAGAACTACAGAGCCGATGCAAAGAAGATTACTAGCTTGCCGGTCTGGATCAGCACGGTATATCTGCTATTGGAGGGTTGAAAATTAGGGCACCCTAACTATTGTTACCTGATAAACGGTACGAAAGAGGAGAGAGATTATGTTCCTTTTATGTTTGTTCATGAGCTGCTCCATATCCATTTTGCCTTATCTGAAAGAAATTACTTTGTCAGATTATAGGAGAAATATCATGAAAAATTTTCGTATAATTTCTTTAATAATGGTTCTGTTCATAGCAGTCGTGTCACCCGCAATTGCTGGCGCCTCGCCGCGATGGGGGCGATTCAAACGCGATGCCTGCGTCCGAACCGGTGTGCGCCAGTACTCTTCGCGGCTCTGGAATATTCGCGGCGACTGGATGCGTGCCTGCCGGAAGGCTGCCGCCACTGTTGCCGGGCATCATTTCAGATCACCAACCCGGTGCCGGAACCTCGGTGTGGGCGGCATGTGGGGGGAGTTTGACGTTCCTGATGCCTCGTGCCGAGCCCACTGGGGTGCGTTCAAACGCGATGCCTGCGTCCGAACCGGTGTGCGCCAGTACTCTTCGCGGCTCTGGGACATTCAAGGCGACTGGATGCGTGCCTGCCAGAGGGCTGCCGCCACCGTGGCCGGGCATCATTTCAGATCACCGACCCGGTGCCGGAACCTCGGCATAGGCGGCATGTGGGGAGAATTTGACGTTCCTGATTCGAGTTGCCCCTATTGGGGGAATGTCATAGGCAACCCAGGTATTGTACGAGGAAAATGCGTTGCCGTCCACTATCGCAAATACTATGCCCGCCTCTGGGATATTCCGGCCGGTGTTCCCTGGATTCAGGCCTGCCGGCATGCACCAGAGACAGTCGCCGGTTATGCAACGTCCCAGCCTTCTTCCTGCATAAATAAAGGGCTGGGCGGTATGTGGGGCGAATGGGTGGTCAAGGATAGAAGTTGCACTTTGGCGTCCTTGCCACAGGATGCTCGTCGCCGCCGGATTGCTCAGGCGAAACTGGCCGAACTCAGTCAAGTCATAGTAGCAAAAATAGGTTTCAGTCGTCAGGTCAGCGCCAACCGAAATATACGTATGGCCCTGAAGGCTGGAAACAATGCCCGGGTTTCCCAGGCGATTAATACGGCAGATGCTACAGCCGGACTGCAGCCGGACGGCTATCTTTTCCGGACACTGACCATCGGCGCCACCGCCGGTGCCAAGTTTCTTATCATCGGAGGTGAAGGTGAGGCGGGCGCTGCGATCGATCTGAAAGGGCGTCGTCCGGTCTATGCTTACGCATCCGGCGGTTATGATTGGGGTCCGGGTCTTGCTGCCGGCGCCGGAGTCGATGTCGGGTTTTGGGTATGTCAGAACAACAAGATCGGCGGTGACGTCTGGGGCATGCAGTTCGGTGTCGACGATCTGGTGGCCCTGGCACGCAAGAAGGCGAAACTGGACAAGGGGGTGTCCTTGGCCATTGCTCTTTGGTTCGACTATAAAAACGTTTTCCAAGGCTTCACTTTGACACCGGGCGTCTCCGCCGGCGCCGACTATTTCGGCATCGTGCATGCGACAACCGCAGTTGACGGCGACGACACCGTACAGTGCGACGGCCGGCCGATAGCATCCAGGTAAGACTATGTATTTACTTACAAAGACTCCTTGCAGGATCTTCGGATATTTGAGATATAAGTTAGGATCTTGTAGAGGTATCTTGACAATCCCGTCTAGCCCCTTGGTGTGCTGAAGACCATGTGGGTAAGGTATTTTGTTGATGCGGAGATGAATATTCATGCTATTATGAGAACGAAATAAAGGAGGTTACTGAAGAGATGAGATCAATCGGTTGTAGCACGCAAGTCTGTGCCGTTATCGGAAACCCGGTCGGGCACAGCCTTTCACCGGCTATCCACAATGCCGCTTTTGCTGTCCTGGACCTGGATTACGTCTATGTTGCCTGTCCGGTCGAGGATGTCAAAGGTGCCATGGCAGGGATGCGGGCGTTAAAAAATTTTCGCGGGATGAGCGTTACCATTCCCCACAAGATTGAGGTCATGAAGTATGTGGATATAATTTCGCCCATGGACCGGAAGATCGGATCGATCAATACGGTTATTCATGACGGGGACAAACTGATCGGGTTGGGAACCGACGGTGCCGGTGCATTGAAGGCCTTGACCGATAACGGCGTGTCCCTAAACGGGAAGAATGTCCTGATGGTGGGGGCTGGTGGTGCTGCGAGAGCGGTTTCTTTTACCCTTGCCCTGAGCACCAAGCTGAACGAGCTTGCCCTTCTCGATATCAACGAGGCACAGCTTCACAGTCTGAAAACCGACCTGGAGGCCGGTACGGAGGCGGTGATTGCGGCCTCAATAATGAACGAAAGATCGCTAGCTGACGCTATGGGAAGAGCAGATGTGATCCTCCATTGCACGCCCATCGGCATGCATCCCAAGGTTGATGCCTCACTCATCCCGCCTGCCTTGTTTCAGCCGCATCAGGTGGTCTTTGACGTCGTGTACACTCCTCTTGAGACAAAGCTGCTGGCCGAGGCCAGGTCCTGCGGCCTGAAGGTGATTTCCGGTGTCGAGATGTTCATAAACCAGGCGGCACTGCAGTTTGAGCAATTCACAGGAGTTGAAGCGCCGGTCGATGTTATGCGGCGTGTGGTCATGGAGCATTTACAATCATGAACATTGTTCTCATCGGATACCGCGGCACCGGCAAGAGTGTTGTGGGAAAGCTTGTTTCCGATTCACTTGGAATGGAGTGTATCTCCATGGATAAGACAATCGTTGAAAAGGCCGGCATGTCGATTCCGGAAATAGTGGAAAAGCATGGTTGGACCTTCTTTCGCGATATGGAATCTGATGTGGCTTGCGAGCTTGCAGGAAGGGACAATATACTTATCGATACAGGAGGCGGCGTTATTGAACGTCCTGAAAATATAGATGTTCTGCAGAAAAGATCCCTTGTTTTCTGGCTCAAGGCCTCAACTGACGTGATCGTCTCTCGAATCCAGACAGACACCCAGCGCCCTTCGCTCACCGACAAAAGCTTTACCGAAGAGGTGGCGGAGGTCCTGGAGCAAAGGACCCCGAAATACATGCGTGCGGCGCAACACGAAATCGACACGGATAGGCTGAGTCCGAGACAGGTTGCAGATAGAATACTTTCGGTCTGGAAGGAGAAGGTGGGCGGCTGAACCCGAGGGGAGGAGACGGTAGACATCACCTTGTTGAAGATATTCCGATCTATTTCTGTACATTACCGGCATCCACCCGGTTTTTGCCGCCTCTTTTGGCCCGGTACATATTTCGGCCGGCACGGGACAAAAGTGTCTGAGCCTGTTCACCGGAAATAAACTGGGCAGCGCCGATACTTACGGTTTTTCTGATCACCGTTCCCGGATCCGGAGTGAATGTCTCGCCTGCAAATTCCCGGCGGATTCTCTCGGCAATCTCGACCGCCTTGTTAAGCGTGCTTTCCGGCAGAAGGACCATAAACTCTTCGCCGCCGTAACGAAAAGCTGAGTCGGTTTTTCGAATACACCGCCTGATCGTATGAGCCAGGCGTTGCAGCACAAGATCACCCTGCTGACGACCATGGGTGTCATTGTAGGATTTGAAATCGTCCAGATCAAGCATGATCAGGCACAGTGGGCGTTTATATCTCTCAGCCCTGTCGATTTCCTCAACGGCCCGGAGATAGAGATATCGCGCATTGAAAAGACGGGTGAGGTCATCGGTCATACTGAGTTCGCGATATTTCTGTTCGCTGGCGCGCAAGGCGTCTTCCGCCTTTCGGCGGCGGGTGACATCCTGCAGGGTCTCAATGGCGCCGATAGTCATTCCTGTAGCATCCCGCAGGGGTGAAGCGGTAAAAAACAGCCATTTGCCTTCTTTTCCCAAGGCCGGAAAAAAATCTTCCACTTCGTATCCCTCTCCAATCAGCGATCGACGATACTTATCCCCATACTGCCTGGCGATCTCCTCTTCCGACACGGCATCAAGGATAAAATCGGCCAATACCGGACGCTCATGGTCGGAAAAGGCCTTCCATTGGTTGCGTGTACCGATTATTTTCTCTGCCTTGATGCCTGTTATCTTTTCGCAGGCGATATTCCATTCACTGACCCGGTGCTCTTGATCTATAACAAAGGTCGGAACAGCGCTTCCTTGAATGATCTGGGAAAGCCAGTGCCGACTCTCAGCCAGCGCATTTTCTGCTTTGCGGTGGTTGGTAATGTCCTGCAGTGTTTCCTGAGCCCCTACAATTTTTCCTGAGGCGGAACGTAATGGGGCGGCGGTGAAAAAGAGCCAGCGCGCTTCCTCTCCCAGATGGGGGAAAAATCCTTCGGCCTCCCAGCCGTTGCCGAGCAGAGCCCTTCGATAACCGCTGGTATAGTGTTTGGCGATCTCGTCCTCAAGGACATCATCCACTATCAGATCCGCCATGGTCGGTCTGGCCTGCGGATAAAAGGCGCGCCACTGGTCTCTCGTACCGATAACTTTTTCGGACGAAACCCCGGTCAGTATCTGACAGGCATGGTTCCAATGGGTCAATCGGTGATTGTTATCGATCACAAAAGTCGGCACCGTACTGCTGTTGAGAATCTGGGTGAGCCAGGTGGCGGCTTGTTCCAGTTTCTCTACGTCTATTTTGCTTTTGGTAACGTTCTGCAAGGTAGCAATAGCCCCCACCGTTTGTCCGGAACGATTCTGCAGCGGTGCAGCAGTGATAAACAACCAACCGCCCCGTTCCGCAAAGGCAGGAAAATAATCTTCTGCCTCATATCCCTCTCCCAGTGGGGATTTACGGTATGTATCGCAGGAATGTTTGGCCAATTCTTCCTCGATCAGGCCGTCGACAACGAGATCCACCATGGTAGGTCTGGAGGACGAGTAGAATGCCCGCCAAGTATCCTTGGTGCCGAGCATTTTTTTGGCCGGCAAACCGGTTAAGGATGCACAGGCTTTATTCCAGTCGGTTATCCGATGCTCATTATCGATAACGAAGGTGGGGATGGTACTGGCTTCTATGATCCGCTTCAGCCTTTTGAGATTATTGCGCAGACTTTCGATTGCCTCTTCCCGTAACAGCCGATCCTGATGGTGGCGGGCAATCTCCTGGAGGGCCGCCGGCAGAACGGAAAATTGGCCTGAATTGGTGGGCTTGAGCAGACAGGCTTCGATCCCGGACTGAAGTGCTGTGTTCAGCAGTGTTTCGAAACCTTCCGGGGCAAAGAGGACAAAAGGAAGTGAAATCCCCTGTCCGAGTACCTGCCGGCAGAATTGAAGACCGGACATTCCCGGCAGGTCGTAGTCAACGGCGATAAGATCGAAATCTCGGGATGCCATGGTAAGTGCTTCCAATGCCTCTTCTGCAGATTCGCAAATCCTCATGGCGGTAACCAACGGACTGTTCTGTAAAGCACATAAACACCCCTGCTCCACCTTTCTTTCCACGAGTAAAATCCGCATAGTCCGCATCCCCATAATGTATAAAAGTTAAACAGGTCAGGGTAGGCTGTGGTGTCGAGATCCCTTTTGTCAGAAATTTCAGGGAATGGCACACCTGGATCATGCCGACAACTTTTTTAGAATACCTAATTGTATCGTACCAATGGGAGCAAGGCAAGGAATCTTGATTTTACATATGTTCTGAGAAAATCATTCAATTTCAATTCGTTAACCACTCCTTCTCCTTTATGAAAAAAGACTTATCTTTTACTGCAGTATACAAGCCCCAGGCTGCGAAACACCTGCGAAAAGGTTACCCTCATCTCCCAGGCATCGAGCTCATCTCAATTATTACCATTTGTTGTGCTCGCGCCTTGAGAATGGGACGTTCATAAGAAATGCGGGTTGGGAATGGCTTAAATACGAAGTAATTTATTGCTCATCCGTATTATGCATATCTCTCTATATCCCGGGATGCGACGAACTTTGCCGGGTTGTCTCCCTCGTCCATCAAGGTATGCTTACATTGGATGAACTTACTTACTAAATATTTTTTCTGTCATGGAGGAAAGTTATGAAAATCCTACTCACGATGATAACGGGGGTGGTCATGCTTTTTGCCTCCGGCATTGCAATCGGCAGTGAGGTGCAAACAATGCAAGAGAAAGGGATGAGCAGCAAAACGACTCGATTTGACAAAGCGATGTTTGCCGGCGGTTGTTTCTGGTGTATGGAAAAACCGTTTTCGGTGTTGGAAGGGGTCGAGTCCGTTACTGCTGGATATGCAGGAGGAAAGACGGACCATCCGACATATGAAAATTATGCCGCGGGCGGGCATATTGAGGTTGTGCAGGTGGTCTACGATCCTCAAAAGATAAGCTATCAAAAACTTCTTGATGTCTTTTGGCACCAGATAAATCCCACCGATGCCGGTGGTCAGTTCGTGGATCGCGGTCACGCCTATACTACTGCGATATTCTATTACAACGACCATCAACGTCGATTGGCCGAGGCATCGAAGACCGATCTTGACAGTGAGCATATCTTCCCCAAACCGATTGTTACTCCAATCAAACCTGCCGCTACCTTCTGGCCGGCAGAGGAGTATCATCAGGATTATTATCACAAAAATCCCATGCGCTACACCTTCTACAGGCTCAATTCCGGCCGTGATCAATATCTGGAGTCGGTATGGGACAAAAAAAATGAGACCCAAGGCCTAAGCGGTGAGGATCTGAAAAAAAAGCTGACTCCTCTGCAATATGAGGTGACCCAGGAAAACGGAACGGAACCGGCCTTTAATAACGCCTATTGGGATAACAAGGAGCCTGGGATTTATGTGGATATTGTCTCAGGCGAACCTCTGTTTAGCTCGACTGATAAATATGATTCCGGTACGGGCTGGCCGAGTTTCACCCGTCCGTTGGTGGAGGGGAACATCGTCGAGCGTACCGACAAAAGCCTTTTTATGGAACGTACCGAGGTTCGGAGCAAAAAAGGCAATTCTCATCTCGGGCATGTATTTAAAGACGGCCCTCCGCCTACAGGGTTGCGTTACTGCATAAATTCGGCGGCCCTGCGTTTTGTACCGGTCAAAGATCTTGAAAAAGAGGGGTATGGTGAATTCTTAAAGCTCTTCGGCCATAAAGAGTAACAAGGTCTTGGCAGGGGCACCTGCCTATGATGAAGAGAATGAAAAAACAAGCCCCTTGTCAGGGAGTAATTTTTCTTTCTGACAAAGGGCTAGATCTGTGAATCAAATAGATCCGAAAGAATTATTCTACTTCGATGCAATCAGCTGGACAGGAGGCAGCCGCTTCTTCCGCGCAATCGGCATCTTGGTCAAAGTCGTCGAGCACGTATGCTTTCTCTTCATCGTCGTCGAATCCGAAAACCTCAGGACAAATTTCGGCACAGCTCTGACAGCCGATGCATTCGTCTTTGTCGATAGTGACATTCGTTGCCATTGGTGTTCTCCTTTTCTTTTGTTATGAACCGTGATAAAAAGGTCTGTTGAAAACAATCATCTCAGCATACCTATTCCCCAGAGAAGAACAAGAAAAACATACTTTTCTATTTGTCCTTCAGAGAAGTTTTATGTTGAATTGATTTTTGTTACAATGAGCATAGGAAGAAGAGAGCCGGATGTCCAGAAAAAAACCGATGTGAGGAAAATATCAATACACAAATTCAGGAAAAACGCAAAAAAAGAGGTATGTTGGCGGTAAATGTCGGGTTGGGAGCCAACACCTTTCTTGCCTTTATAAAAACTGGGATAGGTATAATCGGACACAGTCCGGCACTTCTGGCGGATGGTATCAACTCAACATCAGATGTGGCCTATGGAATTGCCATGTGGTTGTTTATGCGGATATCCGGTAAGCCTGCCGATAAAGAGCATCCTTACGGCCATGATCAGATTGAATCCATCGCAGCCGTTGTTGTCGGTGCTTTCGTTGTCTCAACAGGGATTGCCATTCTCTGGAATTCAATCAATGATGTTTATACATTGGTTAAAGCTGACAGTGGGCCGGATGGCGCTTCCATCATGACGTTTTGGGTGGCGATCCTGACCATCGTCATGAAAATTTTTCTCACTGTCTGGACTCGGGTCATAGGCGAACAGACGAAAAACAGTGCTGTTGTCGCCCTTGCCCAGGACCATCGTAACGATATCTTTGCCTCGGCGGCTGTAGCCATAGGAATCTTTGCCGGCAGGGTCGGGCATGCCTGGGTCGATCCTTTTGCCGGGGCCGTCGTTTCCCTGATTATTCTGCATACCGGTGTAGAAATACTCCGTTCCTCCACTGCGGATCTAATGGACACCATTCCCGGCAAATCCCTAGCCCGACAGATTACATCCCTGGTGGTTCCCATTGCGGGGGTTAAAACTATTGAGGAGATTCATGCCCATAAATTCGGGCCTTATCTCGTTGTAAATATCACGATTGGAGTTGATGGGACCTTAACCGTTGCTGAAGGCGACCGGATTGCCACGCATGTTGAACATATTCTCATTGATGAGATAGAGTTTCTCAGGAAGGTCCATATCCATTTTCATCCATTCAGTCCGGATTTCGCATGATTCAGCATGGCGGGGATCCAGTCGGCCCAACCAATTAAGGTTCATCCGGATTGAGCGTACTTTTGCAAAACTAAAAACAATAATTCGACGGAGGCCATCGTTTCCTGTCGCTGCTCTACGGCCTAATCGCCTGTTAACCACTGGCTGCCAGACAGGCAGTCACTGGCCTGATGCCAGTTGCGGACGTCGAGGTCCGCACCCCCTGAGGGGCCTGATGTGATTCCCATTCGAGCATCCGCGATGCGGCCGTAAACGACGACCTCCGCCTGCCTGGATAATAAATGGTTTCCATCCGAAAACGGCGCTTTTCAACTAACTCGTCGTTGCGCTCAAAATTTTATCCTCGGAGGTAAGCACCCTGCGGGTATAAACACCCTCCGGGCATAAACTCTGACTCCGATATCAATTATATGCCTGCGGTAAAATTCTTCGCGCGTCT